>JBQCZU010000004.1:29675-134049 GCA_052089385.1 Arachnia sp. | reverse complement strand
GACATAGCTGCGACAGGCGCCTCGCCCCGTCGCCGGACTGTCGCAGTCTGTCCGCCACTTGCGACCTTCGACACTCGTCCAGGACCCGGCGTATCCCAGCGGATTCGTGGCCCACAGGCCGCGATCTGACCAGCGGTACGTCAGCGAGTTGAAGGCCCAATCATTGACCTTGACGTAGCCGGTGGCGGTCTTCTTGATGACGGTCGCGTAGATATCGGTGCGACAGCGGGCAGTCTGGGAGTACCCTTCGCACGACGTGCGCCACTGGCGGCCGTTGACTGTTCTTTCACCCGGGATCGTATAGACCTCCAGTGCGGGACGAAACAGTTTGGCCACCGCAATGATCTCGGGTTCCTGCCAGGAAAGCGCGAACGTCATCTGCGCGATGGCACCCGGAGACAGTTCCCAGTAGGCACTGACGGGACCCGCATCAGCGAAGTAGAACGCGCCTGCACCCAACGCCGGAACCGGCGCAGGCCTGAACAGGTACCGCAGTTCCGGGGGATAGCTGGCTCGGATCGCATTTTCCACCTGCAACACCGTCGTCGCACCCGGATGGAACGTGAAATCCACCCATGAACCGTCGGCCCCCTCATACCGACACGTGTCAGGCGTGGCAGCAAGGGTTTCGAGGGAGCGCGTTTCAATGGACGTCGGAATCGCGTTGATCGCCGCGACGCTCGGACAGGAGACACGCCTCACTGGGGCGACGTCGGCAGCCGCCATGGACGCCCCTCCCGCGGTTGCCGCCAGCGCGCAGAAGACAATGGCAGCAAACAGTCTCGTGACACTTTTCATGATGTCTCCCGGACGCGAGTAGCGATATCTCGCACGATAGACCTTCAGCCCCTACAATGCCAGCAAATTATAGATTTCGTATACTGTCGGTTGTAAGGCTGTCATTTTTGATCACCATGCTGTCGACGACTCTCGCCCGCTACGCGCGAAGGTAGTGGCGCTGGCCCCCTTTCATGGCTTCGTAGTCGGCGCGCGCGTCCTGGGTGCTGGTTATCCGTGACACCTCGGAAACCGGAACTTCCCACCAGCTCGACCCCGGAGGGTTGGGCCCGAGAAGATCCGTTTCGATGTGGATCATGACGGCCCGGTCCATGGCCACAGCCTCAGCGTAGGCATCCTTGAACTCCGCGATCGTCGTGACCCTCAGCACCGTAAGACCCCAGGACTCGGCGTTGGCGGCAATGTCCACCGGCAGCAGTTCGGCGTCAACGGTGTGCGCCTCTCCCCCACCCTTGCGGTACCGGGTGCCGAAGCGCTGCGAGCCCAGCGATTCCGACAGTGCGCCAATGGACGCGAACCCATGATTCTGCAACAGCACCAGGATGACCTTCAGCCCCTCCTGCACGATCGTGGCGAGTTCCATGGGAAGCATCTGATACGTGCCGTCACCGACGATGGCCACCACTTCGGACTCCGGTCGGGCGAGCTTGACGCCCATGGCGGCCGGGATCTCGTAGCCCATCGTGGAGAACGCATACTCCACGTGGTATTGCGCGGGAGTGCGTGCCTGCCACAGGCGCTGGAGGTCTCCCGGCATGGACCCTGCGGCGTTGATGACGACGTCCTCATCGCCCATCATCTCGTTCAGGGCGCCAAACACTTCTGTTTGCGCGGGCAGCGGGCCGTGGCCCCGGTGGTAGCACTCGTCGGTGATCGCGGCCCATTCTGCACGGAGCCCGGCAATCTCATCGCTGTAGGCCGTCTCGACACGGTGTCCATCGAGAGCTTCTGACAGAGCGATCAGCGCTGAGCGCGCATCGGCCACCACCATCTCCGCAGCATGCTTGGCGGCGTCGAAGGCCGCCACGTTGATGTTGATGAACTTCACGTCCGGGTTCTTGAACTGGGTGTGGGAGGCGGTGGTGAAATCCGAGTACCGGGTGCCGATGCCAACGACGACGTCGGCGTCCTCCGCCAGCTTGTTGGCTGAACTCGCTCCCGTCGACCCGACGCCCCCGACGGCGCACTCATGGTCAAAGTTGATGGCGCCCTTGCCCGCCTGTGTGTCGGAGACGGGGATGCCAGTGGCGGTCGCGAAATCACGCAGCTCCTGGCTGGCCAGCGAGTACACGACACCACCACCGGAGACCACGAGCGGCCGCTTGGCGCCACGAATGATCGCGGCGGCCCGCTCAATTGAGACCGCTTCGGGGACTGGACGGCGGATGCGCCACACCCGACGGGCAAAGAACGCCTCGGGAAAGTCATACGCCTCGGCCTGTACATCCTGGGGCAGGGCAATCGTGACGGCACCGGTGTCCACGGGATCGGTGAGAACACGCATGGCGGCCATCAACGACGAGATCAGCTGTTCGGGACGCTCGATCCGGTCGAAGAATCGTGACACCGGACGGAAGCAGTCGGTGGCAGCCGTCAGGGGGGAGACGGGATCCTCCACCTGCTGCAACACCGGGTCCGGGCTGCGGGTGGCGAACTGGTCCGAGGGGAAGAGCAGCACCGGAAGCCGGTTGGTGGTGGCGACGGCGGCACCGGTGACCATGTTCAGCGCGCCCGGCCCAATCGAAGAGGTGCACATCCACGTCTGGCGGCGTTGCGTTGCCTTCGCGAAGGCTGCCGCGGCGTTGACCATTCCCTGCTCGTTGCGCGGCATGATGTAGGGCATCTCACCACCGTCGGGTCCCGGGTCCAGCTCGTTCTGCAGTAGCGCCTGGCCAATGCCGGCGACGTTGCCATGACCGAAGATGCCGAATGCCCCGGCGATGAGTCGCTGCTGGGTCCCGTCGCTCTCGGTGTACTGGTTCACGAGAAATCGAATGACCGCCTGGCCGACGGTGAGGCGCACTGTTGCACTCATGGTCATCCTCCTTGGGTGTTGAGGGGTGTCATGGGAAGGCGGGGGTCGACCTCAGCGTCGTCCCACATTCCGCGCACCCACGTGTAGTGCGGATCATCGGTCATGAGCCAGGTGGAATCCTCCGCCGGACCAGCCATGACATTGAGGTAGTACAGGTCATAGCCGGGCGCTGCGATTGAGGGTCCGTGGTAGCCGTGCGGCATGATCACAACGTCCCGGGAGCCCACCTCTGTGCAGACGTCGATGTCGTTGCCGGGTGAAGGGTAGATACGCTGCATCGCCATGCCGGTGGTGCCGTTGGCCGCGGGACGGACTTCGTAATAATAGATCTCCTCCAGTACGCGCTCATTCTCACTGTGCTCGTCGTGCTTGTGGGGTGGGTAGGAGGACCAGTTGCCGCCGGGTGTCAACACCTCGCACACCAGCAGATGGGAGGTCTCGAGCGGGTTGCCGAGCGCGTAGTTGTTCACCTGTCGGGAGCAGTTGCCGGTGCCGCGCAGTCCCGTGATCACCTCGGAAGCCGGGCAGTGACGCACTGGCATGTCCGCGGTCGCCTTCGAGCCGGGCAGGGCAAATCGTCCGCCGTCACTGCTCCGCACGGTGGCCGTCACGCCCCGCGGCAGGTAGAGGTAGTCGGTAACGGCATTCCACACGGCGCCACGCCCTGCAAGTTCGTATCTCTGGCCGGCGACTTCCACGGTGCAGCCACCTTCCAGCGGAAGCACGAGAAGCTCATCGTCGCCCGTGGTGATCTCCTGGTGACCGCCCACCGGCAAACCCAGGACACGGATGGAACACCAGTCCCAGCCCGCACGTTGCGTATCGACGTCGGTCTCGAACTGGCCCTGGCTGCTGGAGCCGGCCCGGATCACATACTTGTCGTTGTCGTTCACAACACCTCCACGAGTTGGTCCACGGCGGCGGCGACGTCGCCCCCGGCGGGAAAAAGCAGTGCTCGTCCGATGACGAGCCCTTTGACATTGGGAATCTGCTGGGCGGCACCCCACTGGCGCACCGATTGATCCAGGTCTTTCGACACCTCGCCACCCAGCAGCAGACAGGGCAAAGTGGTCGCCGTCAGTACCCGCTCCATGTCAGGCACGCATGGCACTTTCAGCCATGTCCAGGCAGATGTGCGGCCGAGGCCGGACGCGACGGCCATGGATCGCATGACTGCTTCCTGAGAGAGATCATTGACCATCACTCCTTGGCTTCTGCTCGAGAAGAACGGCTCAATCAGTGCAACCCTCTTCTGTGCCGCAAGTTCGCTCACCGCGTGTGCGGCGCGCTCCAATGTGACGGACGTGGAGGGATCGGCAGGGTCCATGCGCAGCAGCAGCTTTCCACCCGCCAGCCCGGCATCGACGATTCCCGCTGTGTCGAAGGCAGTCATGCGGTCGTCCACCTCGAAGACGGACCCGCCCAGACCGGAGCGGTTCATGGACCCAAAGACCGCCTTGCCACTGAGCGCGCCCAGCAGCGCCAGATCCTCGACCATGTCCGGGGTGCCGAGAAATCCATTGACGCCCGGGCGGGACAGAGCGATGCTGCAGCGCTCCAACAGTTCCTCCCGCGAAGCCATGGCCTGGGCGTCGCCCCCAGCAGCGAGGGAACCCCGGGCGGGGTGATCTGCAGCGACGATCATGAGCGGCTCAGAGCCCAGCGGTGCGGCTGGAACGCGCCCCGCCATGGCAGCCGCGATTGCAGTCGGGTCGGCGAATCGGGTGCTGGACAAACGCTCGATGAGACTCATCTGGGATGACGTCCCGACGACTGGGATGGAGTCTCTGCGATGAGCGCTTCCACCTCGTCGGAGGTGGGCATGGCGGTTGAGCATTCGAGGCGCGATGCGACGATCGCGCCAGCCGCGGAGGCGAATGCCACGGTGCGATGGAGATCCCAGCCCTCAATGAGGCCGTGGCAGAGGGCGCCGCCGAACGCGTCGCCAGCTCCCAACCCATTGAGCACCTTCACCCTGATGGAGGGAAGGAAAACTTGCTCGTCCCGGGACTTTGCCAACGTTCCGGCCATACCCTGCTTGACGATCGCGATGGCCGCACCTCGATCCAGCAACGCATCGGCAGCGCGCTCGGGGTCGCTCTCCCCCACCGTGACGCGACACTCCTCGAGGTTGCCGATGGCCACGTCCACGCGCCCCAGCATCTCCCCAACTCGGTCCGAAGCCGTTGCCTCATCTGCCCAGAAACGCGGCCGATAATCCAGGTCCAAAACTGTCAGGCCCCCGGTTCGGGCGGCCACGGCAGCGTGGTGGGCTGAGCGTGACGGTTCGGCGGAGAGCCCGCTGGAGGTCAGCCACAAAATCGTGTAGTCCGCCAGTCGGGCGGGCAGGTCCTGCGGGGTGAGTTCCAGATCCGGGGTGGTGGGTTGGCGGTAGAAGTAGAGGGGAAAGTGGTCGGGGGGAAAGATCTCACAGAAGGTGACCGGGGTGTTGAAGGCAGGGTTGATGACCACATGCGACGAGTCCACACCCAACCGCCGCAGCTCCTTGATCACGAATGCACCAAACGGATCGTCCCCCACGCCGGTGAGGACCGTGACTCCGTGGCCGTGGCGAGCCGCAGCCACCCCCACGTTGGTGGCTGAGCCACCCAGGAACTTGCCGAACGTGGCCACATCCTCAAGCTTCACGCCCACCTCAAGCGGGTACAGGTCAACGCTGCAGCGCCCGATCGTCAGGATGTCAGGCATCCATGAGCCAACCACCGTGCCGGACCTCCTTTGTCCTGTGCCAGTCTGCCCCAGCCACCACGTGGGGTCAAGTAATTGTGTATACATAGGCGATACTGACAGCATCGCTACGATATACATGAGCCGTGGGGAACGCACTCACCGCGCTCGCCCGGAACAGGCAGCACAGAACAAGGGGGATGACATGGACAAGGCCTATGCACCGATGATCGCTGTGGATCGTGAATCGGCAACTCCCTTGTATGAACAGATCGCACGCCCCATCGAGGCGGCGATTCTTTCGGGAGAACTCCCGACAGGCGCGATGATCGAGGACGAGGTCTCCATGGCACTGCGCCTGGACGTCGCCCGCCCCACCGCACGACGGGCCCTCCAGGAGCTCGTCAACAAAGGACTGCTGTCCCGTCGCCGAGGCGTGGGAACGCGCGTCACACCCACACACGTGCACCGACCCATGAAGCTGTCATCGCTCAACGAGGATCTGGCTGAAGCCGGGTTCGCCCCGTCGACGAAGGTACTGAGCTACACCGCCAGGGAAGCGACCGATGACGAAGCGAAGAACCTCGGCCTGGCCGCCGGAGAGGGAGTCCTGACCGTCAGTCGGCTTCGCTACGCAGACGAGCACCCGCTGGCCATCCTGACCAACATCATCCCGCTCGACATCGCTCCCTCGTGGCAGGAGCTGGGGTCCCACGGCCTCTACCGTTGTCTGGGGGACCGAGGCGTCCTCATCGCTTCGGCGCAGCAGGAGATCGGCGCCCGCAAGGCCAACGCGGAAGAGGCAGAAACTCTCGGCGAGGAAGTAGGAGCACCCCTTCTGACCATGCACCGTGTGGGCCGCGACGCCGAGGGACGCTCCGTCGAAATCGGCAATCACGTGTACCGGCCCGGCCTCTACTCCTTCAAATTCTCCCTCTTCAGCAGTTGAACCATTCGTTTGTACTAACAAGGCCTTGACAAGATCATGACATTCCAGTTGACTGGTGAAGTCTCACACTTGACGGCGAAGCTGCCGTCCGTTCTTTCAGGAGCACTCGATGACTGACATGACCCCCACCCCCGGCCCGCTTCTCGACGCCGCCCGCGATACGCCCACGTCGTTGTGGAACGACTCGTCAGATTTGGATGAGCTACGAACATCCATCTCCTTCGGCGCCGTGGGGGCCACATGCAATCCGGTCATCGCCTACACCACCATCAAGAAACGTCGCGACATCTGGGTCCCGCGTCTGCGTGCGATCGCGGAGGCGAACCCCAGCTGGGGCGAGTCAACGATCGGCTGGCAGGCAGTCAAGGACATGTCCGTGGAGGCCGCGGAACTCCTCAGGCCCATCTTCGATGAGCACAACGGTCGCAACGGCCGCCTTTCGGTCCAGACCGATCCGCGTCTTCATCGCGACGCCGACGCCATCGTCGCGCAGGCCATTGAATTCCATGAACTCGCCGACAACATCGTCGTCAAGATCTCCGCCACCCGCATCGGCATCGAGGCCATCGAGGAAGCGACGGCGCGGGGCGTCAGCATCAATGTCACAGTGTCCTTCTCCGTGCCGCAGGCAGTGCGCGCTGCGGAGGCGATCGAGCGGGGCCTGGACCGTCGCGAGTCTGAAGGCCATGACGTCTCACGGATGGGGCCCGTCGTCACCATCATGGGTGGCCGTCTGGATGACTGGCTCAAGGAGATCGTGGCCCGCGAGGGCATCTTCATGGACATGTCAGCACTCGAATGGGCCGGCGTTGCGTGCCTGAAGAAGGCTCACGCCATCTTCACCGAGCGCGGTTTTCGCTCCAGAATCCTCTCCGCTGCCTTCCGCAATGTGTACCAGTGGGCTGCTCTGGTGGGTGGTGACCTCGTGGTCTCTCCCCCGTTCAAGTGGCAGCAAATCATCAACAACTCCTCCTACAAAGCCGTCTCCGTCATCGACGAGCCGGTGCGCCAGGAGTACCTTGATGAACTCAATCGTCTGGACGAGTTCCGCCGGGCCTACGACGTGGACGGCATGAGTGTCGAGGAGTTCGAATCCTTCGGGCCCACCCGCAAGACATTGCGGCAGTTCCTCGAGGCCGACGCCGACCTCGATGCCCTGGTGCGCGACATTCTCATCCCCGCCCCATGAGGAAGCGCTGATCATTGCTGTTCTCGGCGAGGACGTGCCGGGTGGGATGAGATGGTGTCGCTACATCTGGTGCGTGTACTGGATGTCCATATCCAGATGCAGGGGTACCCAGATCACCCGATCCGGTGCGCCGCAGCAAGGACATGATTGATCAGAGGTTCCCTGCACACAACGAAGCGACCAACCGGCCCGCACACAGCGGCGATCGGTTGGTCGCTCTTCAGCCTCCGAGGCGGCTGTGGCCCAGAACTACTTCAGAATCGCGTTGCTGATGCCGTCGAGTTCCGTCGGGCTCAATTGGAGGTCCCACGACAGGGCCGAGTCGCTGATGGATTGCGGACGGGACGCGCCCGGAATGGGGATCACATGCTTCCCCAGTGACAACTCCCAGGCCAGCGTGACCTGTTGCGGACTGACACCGTGGGTTTTGGCCACCTCGGCAATGGCGGGATAGCTCGTGCCCACCCCCTTGGCGCCACCGCTGGTGCCACCAAGCGGCGACCAGGGGAAGAAAGTGATGCCCGACTGCCCGCAGAAATCCATCTCCTCTTTGCTGGTGTGATGAAACTTCGGCGAGAACTCGTTCTGGACGGCCGCCAGCCCGCCCTGGCCCAGCACCTCAATGGCCACCTGGATTTCTTCGACGTTGGCGTTCGAGATACCGATCTCCTTGATCAGACCCTCCTTCTGCAGGTCGGCGAAGGTTTCGACGACCTCGGAGTAGAGGCGGAGGCGGTCCGGGCGGTGCCAGTAGTAGAGGTCAATGACCTCCACTCCCAGGTCATCCATCGAGCGCTGCACTGCCTTGCGCAAATACTTCGGAGAGCCGTCCCTGCCCCATCCATCCTGCGAGCGCGTGATTCCACCCTTGGTGGCGACAACGACGTCGTCATGCTTGCCGTAGGACTTGAGAGCCTTGGCTACAAGCCGCTCGTTGTGCCCCATCTGGTCCCAACTGGGGGCGTAGATGTCAGCCGTGTCAATCAAGGTGATGCCAGCGTCGAGAGCGGCGTGAATGGTGGCTATCGCCTGTTCCTCACCCGGTATGTCTCCCCCACCCATGGACACCGGCATCGCTCCGAGCCCAATGGGGGCGACGTTGAACTGACCGACGGAACGAAGATTCATCATGCCATCGAGCCTACGTGCTGAGGCGGGCACCACGGGGCCCAAAGGGTGCTCCTCATCACTGGGAGCCAGGTCGGTCCACTGTGCAAATCCGGCGTTGAGAGGATGGTGATGGCCGGTGGCTGTCAGATCCACAGAAATGACTAGAGTCAGACCGGTGACAACCGGCCAGCGTATCTATGAGACTCTGATCAAGCGGCGTTCCGGGGCACTCGAGGAGATGCCCGAGGAGATCCAGCGAAACGTTGCAGCGAACGCTCTGCGGCTGATTGGAGCTTCAGCTTTCCAGGCGTCGGGCGATCAGGTGGTCAAAGCCTCCACCGTGCTGCCCTGGTTGTTCAACGCACTGGGCGTACCCGCCGCCCTCACCGGCCTGCTGGTACCCATCCGAGAATCCGGCTCCATGCTCCCGCAGGCCGCACTGACCCCGTTGGTGAGGCGTGTGAAGCATCGCAAGTGGGTGCTGGTCACAGGCTCGCTCATCCAGGCACTCGCAGTGGCGTGCATGGCGCTGGTGGCAGCCTTCAGCACCGCTTTGACGGCTGGTGTTCTCATTCTCATCGCTCTGGGCGTCTTCTCCTTCGGGCGCAGCCTGAGCTCCATCTCGTCCAAGGACGTCCAGGGGCGCACGGTACCCAAGGGTGAAAGAGGACAGATCAACGGCATCTCGACGACAGTTTCCGGGATCGTTGCCATCACCCTCGGTCTGGCATTGCGGATCCTGGGAGGCGCGGACCTGCCCGTGGCAACACTTGTGTGGCTGTTCGCGGGTGGCACCGTTTTGTGGGTTTTGGCAGCCTGGGTGTACGCCACCGTCATCGAACCCGACGGTGAGGTCGATGCGACCTCCAACCCGCAAGCCACCGCCCCGGCGCACACGCATCCAACCGACCAGAGCACCGGGTGGTTCCGCCGCAGCGTCGAGTTGCTGCGCGACGACGCCCCCTTCCGTCGGTTCGTGATCGTCCGCAGTCTTTTGCTGGTCTCCTCACTCAGCCCTCCGTTCATCGTGACGCAGGCAGTGGCCTCCGGCGCTGGAGCCCTGAGCGGCCTGGGCACGTTCATCGTCGCCTCCGGTATCTCCTCCCTGATCGCCGGCCCCCTTTTCGGTCGCTTCGCCGATCGCTCCAGCCGGTCCCTGATGGCCGTCGGGGCCGCGGCAGCATCGCTGGTGCTTCTCACCCTGATAGTCGTGGGCGGCCTACCAGTTTTCAACGACAGCGATCTGGCCGGTACTGCACTCTTCGTCGGCGCCTACTTCGTTGTCACTCTCGTTCACACCGGGGTGCGAATGGGACGCAAGACATACGTGGTGGACATGGCCACGGGCGACCAGCGCACCGAGTACGTTGCCGTCTCGAACTCCGCCATGGGCCTCATCCTGTTGGCCACTGGTGGCGTGACCGCCGCACTCGCGACGCTGGGCGTGAACTGGGCACTGGGTTTCCTCGCCGTCCTGGGTGTGATTGGCGTCGTCAGCGCGTTGCGTCTGCCAGAAGTATCTGCGCGCTGAAGTTGGACTACAGAGGCCATGGCCAAACGGGAATTCCCCGTTTAGCCTGTGAAGATGGCGGGACACTACTCCGAACGGTCAGATTCGGACGGCCGCGCGGAACCGGTCGAGTCGTCGAAGCGCGCGACCTCGGCGGACGTAGCGTCGCCGGATCACGTTCCTAGGAGTCCACTCGAGGCCGTCGTGGTGGTGGACACAGATGCTGGCAAGCCGTCCCCTGCACATCGACCGCACCGGGTACTCGTCCTGGTCGCTGCGCTCGCGGGCGCGCTGACTGGCGGACTGCTCGTCGCGTGGTTGCTGCAGCCTCCGCCGGCCCCGTCCCCCATCGCCGTCACTCTCGATACTTTTCCCGAAGAGTTCATGGGCGCCGCCCGAAATGATCTGGCACTGCGCAGGGCTGGATTCGGACCCACCGTTGACCGTCTGAACAAAGAGTTCGAGGAACAATTGGAGGCTTTCAGATTTGCTCATGGTGGCCGTGGTGCGACGTTTGGCTACGGTCGGCTTGTCAACCTGACGATCGTCGACGGCATGCTTGCCCCCGGCGTGCCCCGCGAGGGCCAGATGGATTTCGGTGGCCGTGTGAGCGAAACGCGTCGGTTCATTTCGCTGGATTCCTCCACTGTCTCCTGCACCTTCGAACCCCAACCCGTTCCCAACGCCAGTCTCGGCATGGAGGATTTCGGCGACCTCTCGGGAGTTGGTCGCTCGGAGTGTGTCCTTGTGGACCGGGGGCGCAATCTGAGTCTGCGGGTCGCACACAGCCCGCTCGTGCGCGGGTCCTCAGCTGCGGACGCGGCTTCGTCGTTCAGTGAAGCTCTGAAGGGTTTGCACGCTCAGTTGGTCGACTGAACTGTGCGCTGGCCGGAGTGATTCCCGAGGCCCCCCACGAAGTCGCCCCCGAGCTGGTCTGAGCCACCGGTGACGACGATGCAGTCCGGGAGGCTGAGCGTCGTCGGGTACCGGCTGATGCAACAGGATCACTCAGGCAGGCCATGCGAAGCGGGGAAACCCGTTCATGGCCGCTCACCACTGCAAAATTGCTTCTGGCTCAACCGTCGACGATCTCGGCGCTGACAACGTCATGAAAAGAATGGCGCACGAGTTCGGCCAGAATCTGGGCATCCAAGTGTTCGAGCCGAAGAGCGTAGACACAGCCCACACCCAGGGTGTGCTGACCGATGGCTGCAAGCAGCGTCTCGCTCTCAGGGTGACCCTGGAGACCGTAGAGGGAGATCTTGGCTTTCCGCGGCGAAAACCCCACGCGCAGCCATTCGCCCTCACTTGCACCGCTGGGAGATCGGTAGTGCAAGGTGCCGTAGCCAATCATCGACGGCCCCCACATCACTGCGTCCGCACCGGTGGCGTCGCGCATGAGGTCGAGCAGCACTGCACCTTCCTCACGCCGACGGGTGCCGTCCAGCGCCGCCAGGTAGTCACGCGGATTCTGGGAAGTGGGTGCGGTCGAGGGTGTTTTGGCGGCCATCGCTCCATACTCCCATCCGGGCTGGGAACACGCCGGGCATTCACTCCCACCCACGCCACGAGGTGGGCTCACAGTGTTGGAGCGCGACATCTGTACGCAACCCTGTCGGTGGTCCGTGACAGGGTGGGGCCATGACTGACTCCCGTCCGTTCTGGGCAGATGAACCGCCACCGGACCCATGGGACCTCCCACCTGACCCGCTCGATGAGGGTGCGCGCACAGGACCGAGCACGCAAGCGGCATCCACGTCGCCCGGAACCAGCACCCCTCAGTCATACGGGTCAAGACCTCCTCGCACCACCACCACCGCTCATCGCGGCAGTGAAGGGCTACGCGCAGAAGCATTGGACATCCTTCGCGACCTGACAGTGCGCCCGGATGCTGACTTCCACCAGGGACAATTTGAGGCCATCGAGGCGCTCGTCGCCGATCACAAACGAGCCCTCGTGGTGCAACGAACGGGTTGGGGGAAGTCTGCGGTGTACTTCATCGCCGCACTCCTCCAGCGACGTGCTGGCGCGGGGCCAGCCCTCATCGTGTCGCCGCTGCTCGCACTCATGCGAGATCAGGTGGCGGCCGCTGAGAGGGCGGGAGTCCGTGCGGCGGCCATCAACTCTGCCAACGCCACCGAATGGCGTGAGATCGAAAGGCTTCTGGCGGAAGATGCCGTCGATGTGTTGTTCGTGTCTCCGGAGCGCCTTGTCAATCCCCGTTTCCGTGAGGAACAACTTCCCCATCTCGTCGCCGCCATGGGCCTGCTCGTCATTGACGAGGCACATTGCATCAGTGACTGGGGCCACGACTTTCGTCCCGACTATCGGCGCATCCGCACCCTGATCGGCGAACTCCCCGATGAGGTCCCCATCCTCGCCACCACTGCAACAGCCAATGAACGCGTGGTGGAGGACGTGGCTGAGCAGATGGGTGCAGGGGGTCACGAGGTCTTCACACTTCGCGGTCCGTTGGCCCGCACGTCGCTCCGCCTGGGCGTGCTCGATCTCGGCACAACGTGGCGTCGGTTGGCCTGGTTGTCCGAACATCTGGAAACCCTGCCCGGCAGCGGGATCATCTACACCCTCACCGTCTCGGCTGCAGAAGACACCGCCGCCCTGCTGCGAAAGGCCGGTCACAGCGTCCGCGCCTATACGGGTCGCACCGATGCAGCTGAGCGGATCGAGGCTGAGGAGGCGTTGAAGGCCAACGAGGTCAAGGCACTGGTGGCCACCTCCGCACTGGGCATGGGTTTTGACAAGCCCGATCTCGGCTTCGTCGTGCACCTCGGAGCACCAAGCTCCCCGGTGGCGTACTACCAGCAGGTGGGTCGCGCTGGCCGCGCCACGGACAACGCCGACGTGCTTCTCCTGCCCGGGCCCGAGGATCGCGACATCTGGCATTTCTTCGCCACCAATGCCATGCCCACCCAGGCGCGCGCGGATGCCGTCCTCGGAGCACTCGCTGAGGCCAACGCCCCGCTCTCCACACCGGCTCTCGAGTCCCGCGTGGACCTGAAGCGTGGACAGCTTGAACTCCTCCTGAAGGTGCTGGCTGTCGAGGGGGCTGCTCGCTACGTGCAGGGCGGCTGGACGTCAACGGGAGAGCCCTGGACCTACGACAAACCGCGCTATGACCGCATCGCAGCGGCCCGCGTGGCCGAACAGGAAGCCATGCTCACCTATGAGCGTGGGGAATCGTGCCGGATGGCCTTCCTCACCTCAGAGCTGGACGATCCCCACTCCGTGGCCTGTGGTCGCTGCGACGTGTGCACTGCGCCCTGGTATCCCACCGACGTCACGCTCGAGACCGGGAAGTCAGCGCAATCGGAGCTTGACCGCGTCGGTGTCCCCCTGTCCCCTCGCGCGCTCTGGCCCAACGGACTGGATCGCCTGGGTGTCACCGTGGATGGCAAACCCGTCAAGGGCAAGATCCCCGAGGCAGACCGCGTGCTGGAGGGTCGCGTGGTTGCAAGGCTCACCGACCTCGGCTGGGGCAAAACACTGCGCGATCTCCTGGCCCATGACGCGAACGGTCGCCCACTGGATGCAGACTTGCCTCCAGACCTGGCGAAGGCATGCCTGCGAGTGCTCAAGGGCTGGGACTGGGAAGAGAGACCAGCCGCTGTTGCATGGATTCCCAGCCTGAGGCGTCCCCGCCTCGTGGAAGCGGTGGCCACGGGGATCGCCACGGCAGGAAGGCTCACGCTTCTGGGCCCATTGGATTTGTCCCCCCAAGCGGAGGAGCTGACCAGCTCCACGAACAGCGCCTACCGAGTGCGGGATGTCTGGGACCGCTTCCGAATTCCAGACGGCATGGCCGGGCAGCTCTCCACCCTGCCCGGGCCTGTGTTGCTCGTCGACGACCTCGTCGATTCACGCTGGAGCATGACTGTCGCCGGACGCCTCCTCAGGCGCTCCGGAGCCGCGGATGTTCTACCATTTGCGCTGGGCTCCGTCGGCTGAAGCATGCACCGCAACACCCAGTGGTCCAGCGTGTCGAGCACACAGAATCGACAGGACCTGCTGCGCCTTTTGAAAAGCTCTGGAATCCTGACAAAATACCGTGACGACACACGATGAGGAGTTGGCGGTTGCGTTCCCTGCTGGTCAAGATCACCACCGCTGTCACGGTGGTATTCGCATCGCTGGGTATTTCCGAGGCGTCGGCGCTGCCGCTGGCACCCGAGCCCGTCGCCCCCGTCGCCGGGATCCCTGCTCCGTGCCCAATCACCCATGAATGGCCGGGCGACGACACCCCCATTGATGCCATCACAGTGGCACTCTCCGAGAACTTTGGCTTCGAACTGATCGGATCACAGTGGACAGAGGCCAGTCGCGGATCGATCAAGATCCTGTGGCAGACCCTGGACGCCGTCGAATGCTCGGGCTACGTGACGCAATTGCAGGCAAAGGTCAACGGCAACGTCGGCATCAACGCAGCAAGCATTTCCGGGTTCGCCTGGGGCGACTGGAGCCTCTCCAAGACGAACTACGTGACCATGGATTTCTCCAAGTTCCAGAAGGCTTTGGACAGCGGCGACGACGGCCGTCTGGTACGCCTCGTGACCCACGAGATGGCCCACGTTCTGAACTCAGATCGCTTCACCGAGCCTGAGTACTGGAAGACCTTCCAGAGTTTGTACGCCTCACAGGGCAAGTTCTCTGATTACGCTGGAACCAGCGTCACCGAAACCTTTGCCGACGTCGTCGGGTACTACGTGGGCCGTTGTGCCTTTGAGAACCCCTATGACACCGGCGAACACTCGGCCTACTACGAGTTCGCCAAAACCTACGTCTTCGGAGGCAAGGAGTTCGGCCCCGAGGCCGGCCAGTTGCCTGAGTGTTCAGTCCCGGATGCAGACGCCGAAATGCCCTTGCCCGCCTCGCCCACCCCACAGAGTTGGGTCGAAGCGCTCAGCCAGGAATAGTTCACGGGCCTGTGCTGCTGAAGGGTCATAGGATTGGTCAACAATCCACCACAGGAGGTTCACCTTGCCCGAGATCACTGCCTACGCCATCGATTCCCCCACCGGCGGTTTCCAGCGCACCACGGTGACCCGCCGCGATCCGGGTCCCACGGAAGTCGCCTTCGACATCGCCTACGCGGGTATTTGTCACTCCGACATCCACACGGCACGCGAGGAGTGGGGAAAGGTAGCGTTCCCGCTCGTGCCAGGCCATGAGATCGCAGGCATCGTCACCAGCATCGGCTCGGATGTGACGGAGTTCGCGGTGGGAGACCGGATTGGGGTGGGGTGCTTTGTGGATTCCTGCCGTGAGTGCGACGAGTGCAAGGACGGCAACCAGCAGTTCTGCACCGGCGGAGGCATGATCGGTACCTACAATGGCATCGGCCGCGACGGCAAGCCCACCATCGGGGGCTACTCCACAGCTTTCGTCGTGGAACAGGGCTACGGCCTCCACATCCCGGATGAGATCCCCTTGGAGAATGCTGCGCCGCTGTTGTGCGCGGGCATCACCACCTACAGCCCCCTGAAACGTTGGGGTGCAGGCCCCGGCAAGCGCGTCGGCGTCGTGGGCATGGGTGGTCTCGGCCACATGGCCGTCCAGATCTCTGCTGCCATGGGCGCAGAGACCATCGTGTTGAGCCGCACGCTGTCCAAAGAGGCCGACGGCAAGAAGATGGGTGCCGCCGCCTACTTTGCCACCGAGGATGAGAACACCTTCAAGGAACTCCGCGGCTCCTTCGACATCATCATCTGCACCATCTCCGACGGCTTGAACCTCAACGAATTGTTGCGTCTGCTTTCCGCTGAAGGGGCCCTCGTCAACGTCGGTCTTCCCTCCACCCCCAACGAGTTGCACGTCGGTGGGCTCATCGGTGGCAACAAGGTGCTGGCGGGCTCCAACATCGGCGGTATCCCGGAGACCCAGGAAATGTTGGATTTCTGTGCCGAACACAGCCTCGGCGCCTGGGTGGAGATCATCGGCGGTGAAGACATCGATCAGGCCTACGACGACGTCGTCTCCTCCAAGGCGCGCTACCGCTACGTGATCGACACCTCCACCTTCAACGACTGACTTCCACGTGAAGCAGAGCGTCATCGCCTCCTCCCCCCAGGCATGGTTTGTCTGGGGGGTCGGCCTGATCACCTACATCTCCGCCGTGATGCAACGCACGTCACTGGGAGTCGTCGGGGTGCAGGCCGCCGAACACTTCGGGACCACCGTCGGCATCGTCTCCACCTTCGTGGTGGTCCAGATCGCCACGTATGCGCTGATGCAGATCCCGGTGGGTGTGTTGCTGGACAGGTTCGGGTCCCGCGCCGTCCTGGTCGCCGGCTCGCTTGTCATGACGTTGGGGCAGAGCGCGCTGGCGCTGACCGATGACCTCGGCGTCGCCATCGTGGCGCGCATCATCCTCGGGGCAGGGGATGCCTGCATTTTCACGGGTATTCTTCGGCTGCTCCCCTTCTGGTTCAAGCCGCAAAGGGTGCCCATCCTCAGCCAACTGACCGGCATGGTGGGGCAGGTGGGGCAGGTGGCATCGGTGGGGGTCCTGCTACCGCTCGTCGCGTCTCTGGGTTGGCAGCCCACTTTTCTGATCTCTGCCTCGCTGTGCCTGGTGCTCGCGATCTGCTGCCTGCTCGCCGTCCGCGACGTCCCTCCCGGTGTGGAGCGTGTCCGCACGGGCGGCAGCATGGCTGCGATGGCACATCAGGTGTCAATGGTCGTGAAGCACCCCGCCACCCAGTTGGGGTTCTGGATCCACCTCACGTCCGGGTTTCCGGTCAACTCCTTCGTCCTGATGTGGGGGATCCCCTATCTGATCATCGGTGAGGGGCGATCCGTCGCGGAGGCCGGCATCCTTTTCAGCCTCACGGCCATCCTCTCGGCCTTCATCGGGCCGGTCATCGGGTGGCTGACTGCCATCCACCCGCTGCGTCGCAGCACCATGGCCCTGACCGTGATCCTCGCGATGATGGCCACTTGGGCAGCCGTGTTGCTGTGGCCCGGCCCGGCACCCACCTGGCTGTTGCTTCTGCTGGTCATCGCCATAGCGGGCGGTGGGCCAGGCACAGGGATCGGTTTCGACTACGCCCGCACCCAACTACCCACCAACCACCTCGGAGCCGGCACCGGCACAATCATCACAGGATCTTTTGCCGGCGGCACCGTCATGATTCTTGCGATCGGGATTTTCCTCGACGCCGTCAGCATCGATGGTGTGAACACCGCCGAACAACTGGGTTGGGCGATGTCCTTGCAGTTCCCGCTCTTTGCGCTGGGTCTCGTCGGAATTCTCATCGCCCGGCGACGGCTGCGTCGCAGGATGGAGACCGAAGGCGTCATCGTCCCGACGTGGCAGGAAGTTGCCCGACGCTACCGTCGACGCCGATGACCGGGGACGCCTAGAAAAGCCCTCTCTGGGGCGGGGCATAGGACGGGTCGACGTCGTGGAAGAGCTTTGAGACAGATTTACCGTCGTGAATCCGCTGGATGGCCTCGGCAAACAGGGTTGCAACACTGATGACCTGGAGCTCAGGAAAGTTCTTGGGGGCCGGGACAGTGTCGGTGGAGACCACTTCGTGAATGTCAGGATTGGACCGCAGCTTCTCCACTGCCTTGCCGGTGAACAATCCGTGGGCCGTGGCCACCGAAGCACCGGTGGCGCCGAAGTCCATGAGCCGCTTCACGATCTCCACAATGGAGCTCCCGGTGGCGATCTCGTCGTCGAGCACGATGGCTTCCTTGCCCTCGACATCGCCGACGATGGAATCAATGATCACCCTGTCATCCCCCAGGCGCTGCTTGTTCCCCGCCGCCACCGGGAGACCCAGCAAACGGGCCAGCAACGTCGACTGCTTCGCATTGCCAAGATCCGGCGAAACAACAACATGGTTGGTGAGATCGCGCCCGCGATAGTGGTCTGCGATGACACCGAGAGAAGTGAGATGGTCCAACGGCACACTGAAGAAGCCGTGTACCTGCGGGGCATGCAGGTTCATCGTGATGATGCGATCCACCCCGGCGGTCTCCAGCAGATCCGCCACCAGCCGGCCACCGAGGGAGATCCGGGACGAGTCCTTTTTGTCCGAACGCGCGTACGCGTAGTGCGGGATCACGGCCGTGATGTTCTTCGCGGACGCACCCCTGGCTGCGTTGACCATCAGGAGCAACTCCATGAGGTGCTCCTGGGTGGGAGGCACCAGGGGCTGCACGATGTAGACGTCGCGTTGCCTGCAGTTCGCAAGAAGTTGAGCCTGAAGACAGTCGTTGCTGAAGCGGGAGATGCTCACGCCGCTGCGCTTGGTGCCCAGATGAGTGCAAATGTCGTCGGCCAGATCTGCGTGCGCTGATCCGGAGAACACGACGATGTCGCCGGCGGCTGATCCCTTGTCCATAGTGGGTTCACCCTATCCACACGCGCTGGGTGGCGGGGACGGGTCCGCCCACGTTCACTCCCGGCACTGCCTTTGTCCGCCATGTCGGGGATGTCCCCGATCAGTCGAACGCGTGTCCCTCTTCCTTGACACGCACCATCGCAATCAATCCGATCAGGAGAACGACAACGATTCCGAGAATGCCGAAGTACTGTGCCTCTCCATCAACGAAGCTTCTTCCCACAAGGATTGCGCCCCCGAAAGCCAGCGGCGCCAGGAAGGACACAGCCCTTCCCGTGGTGGCGTAGAGCCCGAAGATCTCGCCCGCCTTCCCAGCGGGAATGATGCGAGCCAGGAAGGATCTGCTGGCGGACTGGGCGGGCCCCACAAAAAGCGTCATCGCGAGACCGCAGACCCAGAAGACCTGTTTGCCACCGTCGTGCAGGACGAAGATGGTGGAGCCCAGCAGGACCAGTGCCACGAGCGAGATCATGATGACCTTTTTGGGGCCGATCCGGTCGTCCAGCAGACCGAAAATCATCGTGGCGACACCCGCAGAGACATTGGCAACGATTCCGAAGATGATGATGTCTCCGAAACTGAAACCGAATGTTCCACCTGCGAGGACGGCCCCGAAGGTGAAAACGCCTGAGAGACCATCACGGAAGAGAGCCGAGGCAAAAAGGAACCAGATGGTGTTCGGGGAAGTGCGATAGATCCTCATCAGCGAAGCAAAGAGCGCTTTGTAGGCCTGCAGCGGGCTCCGACGCTTCACTTTCAGCGGGTGGGGATTGTCCTTCAGTGCGATGAAGATGGGGATGGTGAAGACCGCTGTCCACGCGCCACACAACAGCATGGCGAAGCGTACGTCGTCGGCGTCGAAGTCAACTCCTCGAAGGGCGACAATCAGCAAGAGGATCGCGATTCCGCCGATGTAGCCCATGCCCCAACCAAGACCCGACACCTTGCCGACGGATTTCGGTGTGGACACCTGGTCGATGGCCGAGTAGTAGTTGACGTTGGCAATTTCAGCCACCACGTTGCCCATCCCGAGCAGGACCAACCCCAGGACGAGAAACGCAGGATCGGGTTTCACGAACCACAGGGAGGCCGAAAGGCCTGCAAGGAGCCACGTCTGTCGCTTCAGATTGGACATGCGCTTGCCGGAGCGGTCCGAACCCTGACCCAGCACCGGTGCGAGGAGCGCGATGAAGAGCCCTGCGATACCGACGGCCAGTGCCAGCGCCAGTGTCGTGCTCTCCTCGTCCCCGAACGCTGGCGATGTCAGGTAGACGGAGAAGACGAAGGTGGTGATGACGGTCTGAAAGGGTTGAGTCCCCCAGTCCCACATGCTCCAGCTGAGCACTTTCCAACCGGGCGTTTTCTCCGACGTCAGTGTCCCCCGGGACGAAGCGGGGGCCTCGCCATCGTGAAAGGTGGGCTGCGGATCGACGCCGTTGCCGGAAATGGTGCTCACCTGCGTCACGGTAGACGACGCGGGGTCACACGGGAAGGCCATCCCATGGGACCCGTCTACCAGTACAGTGACCAAGCCCAACCGGGCAGAGAATCCTGTGATCGAGGAGAACCCATGCGCATCGGCACGTCCATCTTCCTGCTGGCGCTCGGCGCCGTCCTTGCCTTCGCCGTCACGTACGAGGTGAGTGGCATCAGCATCGACCTCGTCGGCTACATCCTGATGGCCGCGGGCGTTGTTGGTCTCATCTGGTCCCTGCTTGTGTCCCAGCGCAACCGCAGCACCGAAACACGCACGCTACGAGATCCGGGTACAGGAGAAACCGTCACCCGCTCCGAGTCACACGACGGTCTCTGAGACGGCTTGCGTCGCATTCCCCACTTCGACGCCTGATTCGAGGACGTCGACTCTCACCACCCATACAACGCATTCCCTGTTGCTTCCCCACAATGAGCACTCTGTCTGGCTGTATGGTTACCATGGCAAACCAGCGTTGGATCCCACCGGCGACCACGATGTCACCGGCTCCAGGAAGGCACTCTGTTAACGATGACCGATAGCGCCACATTCAAGCACCAGGACACGGAACTGCAGTTCCCCGTCGTCGAAGCCAGCAACGGCAACGATGGGTACGACATCAGCCAACTCCTCTCCAAGACCAGCAACGTGACGCTGGATCCCGGCTTCGTGAACACTGCATCCTGCGAGTCCACGATCACCTTCATCGACGGTAACGAGGGCATCCTCCGCTACCGCGGCTACCCCATCGAACAGCTCGCCGAGAAGGCCACGTTCCTCGAGGTGGCGCACCTTCTGATTCACGGCGAACTGCCGTCGCAGGACACGCTGACCACGTTCGAGAACGACGTCTCCGACCGGATGATGCTCGATGAACGCATGCGCGAGCTCTACCGCTGCTTCCCCCGCGGCGCCCACCCCATGCAGGTGCTCGCCGCTGGCGTGATGGCGCTCGGCTCATTCAACCGCGACACCCTCGACGTACACGATCCCGCCCAGGTGGAGGCCGCCAGCCTTCGCCTCATCGGCTCGATGCCCACACTGGCGGCCTACGCCTACAAGAGCTCCGTGGGTGAACCGTTCCAGTACCCGCAGAAGAAACTGAGCTACGTAGAGAACTACCTGAGACTCTCCTTCGGCACTCCTCAGGAGGAGTACGAGATTGATCCCGCAGTGGTCAAGGCCTTCGAGACGCTCTTCATTCTCCACGCCGACCATGAGCAGAACTGCTCCACAGCCACCGTTCGCATGGTCGGCTCTGCCGATGCGTCGATCTACGCCTCGATGTCGGCGGGCGTCAGCGCACTGTCCGGACCGCTCCATGGTGGAGCGAACCAGGCTGTGTTGGAGATGCTCGTCAAGCTCCGGGAAGAGGGCGTGGACATGAAAACCTACGTCTCCCAGGTCAAGGACAAGAAGTCGGGTGTCAAGCTCATGGGCTTCGGACACCGCGTCTACAAAAACTACGATCCGCGCGCCAAGATCATCAAGGGCCACACCGACGAGCTCTTGAAGGCTTCCGGCAAGTCCAATGCTCTGTTGGACATGGCACTGGAGTTGGAGGAGACGGCGCTCAACGATGAGTACTTCATTGAGCGCAAGCTGTACCCCAACGTCGACTTCTACACCGGACTGATTTACGAGGCCATGGGTTTCCCAGCCAAGTACTTCACAGCCTTGTTCGCTCTGGGCCGCCTTCCGGGGTGGATTGCGCAGTGGCGCGAGGAGCATGCTGATCCCACACGCAAGATCAGCCGTCCGCGCCAGATCTACGTTGGTGCCACGGAGCGCGATTACGTGCCGATTGAGCAGCGCTGAGGCACACATTGCAGCCAGCGGGCCGTCAGACCTCACATCGGTCTGGCGGCCCGCTTGCGTGTGCCCATCTCTGTTGATCGGTGGCTCCGAGGCTGTGGCCCGGCCTGAAACTTCGGGGGACGAGGCTTTCGCCAACTGGGTGCTGGCCGCCTCCAATTTCGGCGTCCCCATGACGTCCATCTCGCAGGAGGACTACACCGACATTGAGCGCAGTACCTGATCGCGGCTGGCCGTCCTGCTTCAGAAGTGCACCGAGGAACATCATGGTGCCGGCCTCATAGGTGTCCCCAGTCTTCACATTCGCACCCGGCCCAACGATTCTTCCGCCCCCCGGCTCGGAGAGAGCCTCATGCCGTAGTTACAGTGACACCACAACCGGGTGTAAGACCAGTGCAGAGGAGAATGCCGTGCGCCGTGACCTCCCCTTCTCCGTGGTCACCAAACCCACGGGAGCCGCCTGCAACCTGGACTGCACGTACTGCTTCTTCCTGTCCAAGGAACTGCTCTACGACGTCGCTGGCCAACGAATGAGCGATGCGACGCTGCGCGCCTACATCGCCAATCAGCTGGAATCGCAGCCGGACGGGGACGTCATGCTGGTCTGGCAGGGCGGCGAACCCACCATGCGGGGGCTGGCCTTCTACAAGGAGGCCGTTCGTCTCGGCAAGGAATTGAAGAGGCCCGGTCAGAGCGTTCAGCACTCCTTGCAGACCAACGGGACGCTGCTGGACGATGACTGGTGCGAGTTCCTGGCGCAGGAGAACTTTCTCGTGGGACTCTCCGTCGACGGCCCGGCCGATCTGCACGATGCCTACCGCGTCAACAAGGCTGGGCGGGGCACCCACAAGCAGGTGATGCGTGGATGGGAGCTACTGCGCAAACACCGCGTCGAGACCAACATCCTGTGTACGGTCAATGCCGCCAATGCCGGGGAAGGCGGACGGGTCTACCGGTGGTTCCGCGACGAGATGGGAGCCACCTTCCTCCAATTCATTCCCATCGTGGAGCGGGTTTCCCCGGCGGATCTCGCGACGGCGGAGCAGGGTTGGATTGGCCCGGACGGGGCGCGCTTGCTGTACCGGCAAAAGGGCAATGCCGTCACCTCACGCTCCGTCACGGCAGTCCAGTGGGGTGACTTCCTGAATGCGGTCTTCGATGAATGGCGCACCCGGGACGTGGGGCGGGTCTACGTTCAACATTTCGACACGATGCTCGCCGCCCGCTTCGGCCAGTACTCGCTGTGCGTTCACGCTCCCGAGTGCGGAACTGCACTGGCTGTGGAGCACAACGGGGACATTTACTCCTGCGATCACTACGTGGAGCCGGGGTATCAATTGGGCAACATCCACCAGGACCAACTCTCCGAAGTCCTCCACAGCGCCCAACAGCGGGAGTTCGGCCGGTCCAAGAGGACCGCGCTGACGGCCCAGTGCCAGCGGTGCCCCGTGCGGTGGGCCTGCCACGGCGGCTGCCCCAAGGATCGGTTCGCCACGTCGGTCGACGGCGAGCCGGGTCACAACTTCCTCTGTGAGGGCTACGTGCGGTTCTTCACGCACGCGACACCAACGGTGGAGCGCATGGCGCACCTCCTCCGGCAGGGAAACGCACCCTCCGAAGTGATGTCCAGCTGAGGCACCTCTTCTCGCTGCGTTGGCTCTCAACACCGGCATGCCAGTTCTTTGGTGGTTGCCACTGGTGCAGATGAGGGGCAGCATGGCTAGTCATCGGCTTCACGCATTCGGCAAGTCAAAAGGAACCCATGTCCCACGTTCATCATTTCCCCGCCCGCGTCACAACCGCTGACGGCGCGCCCCAGTTCTACTTCGGTGCCGACTACAACCCGGAGCAGTGGCCGCGGGAGGTCTGGGACGAGGACATCTCGCTCATGCAGCGGGCTGGCGTCAACGTCGTGTCGCTGGCCATCTTCTCCTGGGCGCGCATCCAGCCCACGGCGGAGGTGTGGGACTTCGAATGGCTTGACGACATCATGGACCGACTCCACGCCGGCGGCATCCGCGTGGATCTGGCGACGGCGACAGCATCACCCCCGCCGTGGCTCACCACCGCACATCCCGAGATCCTTCCCGTCACGCGCGACGGCGTGGTCCTGTCCCAGGGCGGACGTCAGCACTGGCGCCCCACGTCGCCGGTGTTCCGCGAGCATGCTCTGGCGTTGGTGGAGAAGATTGCCGAGCGCTACGCGAACCATCCGGCACTCGTCGCCTGGCACATCAACAACGAATTGGGGTGTCACAACGTCTATGACTACTCCGATGATGCGGCCGAGGCTTTCCGCGTGTGGCTCCGGGACAAGTACACAGATCTCGACGCCCTCAACCGTGCCTGGGGAACGGCCTTCTGGTCCCAGATGTATTCGGATTTCAACGAGATCATTCCGCCCCGAATTGCCGGCACGGAGAACAACCCCACCCAGCTGCTCGACTTCAACCGCTTCTCCTCCGATGCCCTGCGCGACTACCTGCGCGACGAGAACGACGTGCTGCAGCGCCTCTCACCGGAGGTTCCCCGGACCACCAATTTCATGGTCATGGGCGGGACCCGAGGAATGGACTACGCCAGCTGGACTGGCGACGTCGATTTCATCTCCAATGATCACTACCTCCTGCCCACCCGTGACGCCATCGAGGAATTGGCGTTCTCGGCCTCCCGCTGCGGCTCACTTGCCCAGCGCAATCCTTGGTGGTTGATGGAGCACAGCACCTCCGCAGTCAACTGGCGCGAGATCAACCCGCCCAAGCGTGTGGGCGAACTGTCGCGGGACGCGTTGACCCACGTCGCCCACGGCGCCGACGCGGTCTGCTACTTCCAGTGGCGCCAATCCATCGCCGGCTCCGAGCGCTTCCATGCGGCCATGGTTCCGCACGCCGGCGCCGACTCCAGAATATTTCGCGACGTCTCTGCACTGGGCGAAACACTGCAGAACCTGGCGCCCATCGTTGGGTCTGAACTGCTGCCGGCCAAGGTGGCCGTGATTGTGGACAGCGAGTCCTGGTGGGCCTCCAGCCAGCCCTTCCTGCCGTCCTCGTCGATCAATCACCACACCCAGGCGCTCGATTGGTACACCGCACTCCTCGACACAGGCGTGCGCGTCGACGTCGTCGGCCCCGAGGCTGATCTGGCGTCCTACGCGGTGGTCGTGGCTCCCCTGCTTCACGTGGTCCCCGCCGCACTCGCAGCCCGGATCACTGATGCCGTGGAAGCCGGCACACATTTCGTCACGTCCTTCTTCTCCGGCATCGTCGACGAGGACGCCCATGTCATTCCGGGCGGCTACCCCGGCGCACTGCGCGAGCTACTGGGCGTGCGGGTGGAGGAATTCCATCCCCTCAACAGCGAGCAGGGTGTCATCCTCGACGATGACAGCTCTGCCACACTCTGGTTCGAGGCAGTCGACGTGGCCGAGGGCACCGAAGTGCTGCGCCGCTACGACTCCGGTCCCACCGCTGGACTGCCTGCCATCACACGCGCGGTTCGCGGCAAGGGAAGTGCGGTCTACGTCTCAACCCACCCTGATCGCGAGCCCCTTGCCGCGTTGGCCAGCGACATCGTCTCCGCTGCAGGCGTGAGCCCCGACGTCGAGTTGCCCTCCCCCGGATGGGTCATCACAACCATCCGTCGCGGCGAGGACGCTGACTACGTCTTCCTCATCCCGCGCGATCCGGAGGGCACCGTCGAGGTGGGCGAGCTGAAGGGCATCATCCACGGCCCGACGGAGAGCACCATCGGCGGCACCGACGTCATCGTTCTGCGCAGGGAACACAGCGCCTGACCTGAAGCCCTGACCGGACACGCCGCATCCACTGTCCATCGCGCACGTATGCGCCGAGGTGGCCAGTCGATGCGGCGTGTCCGGCTCGCTGCATACAATTTTTTATTCGATTATCGAAGAGTTAACCCCGATGTGACCGAAGTGTCGTGTTACTTTTCAGATCCTTGGCCCCGCGCGACGTTTTTGCCGCTCCGTGGCCACCTCTCCTCCACGCGACCCGAAGGTTCACAGACATGGCTCCCACACGTCGAAACTTCCTCTCCCTCGCAGCCCTTGCCGCCGCACCCGTGGGGCTCGCTGGATGCGGTGGATTCACACAGCAACAGGATCCCGAGCCGGCCACCTCCGGCTCCGACTCACAAGCCGCCCAGACCCTCACGTTCACGACGTGGGGCACGGACGATGAACTCGCCGCGCTGCGCGAAACGATCGGGCGCTTCGAGGAAGCCAACAGCGGTGCAACCGTCGCTCTCAATGCCGTCCCCTACCAACAGATGTTCACCAACATCGACGCCCAGTTGCAGTCCAACACCGCCCCCGACATTTTCCGGGTCCCGTACTACACGTTTGGCAGCTACGCCGGGGCGGATCAGCTCCTGGATCTGGGGCCACTCCTCGACGGCGATTTCCGGGATCGCTTCACACCCCAGGCGTGGGCCGCGGTCCAGAGCGAAGGGTCTCCGTTCGGTGTCCCCCACCACACCGACACGTCCGCCATACTCTACAACAAGGACATGTTCGACGCCGCCGGCATCACATCGGTACCCACCACACTGGAGGAGGCGTGGACCTGGGAGGAACTCGAGCAGGTGGCGCTACAGCTCCGCGAAGCACTGCCGGCTGAGAAGTACCCCATGGCCTACAACTGGCAGGGCAACGGCGTGACCCGCTGGCTCAGCTGGCTGTTCCAGACCGACGGTCGGTTCCTGGAGGAAGACCTGATCGCCCCCGCCATCGATTCTGATGCCGGCCGCGCAGCCGTCGAGTTCACCTCCAGCTTCTTCTCGCGCAACCTCGTACCGCAGAACAACTCGGTGAAGTCCACCACCTACGCCAGCGACACGTGGTACGCGGAAACCGTTGCCATGACATGGGCCGGTGCATTCCTCATTCCCGACGCCGCGTCGACGTTGGAGTTCAACTGGGGGGCCACCTACGCACCACGCAACGTCCGGGGCGGCAGCGACTTTGGCGGCAACGCACTCGTAGCGACTGCCGGAACCGCAGTCCCTGAACTCGCCGCGGCGTTCCTGGAGTTTGTCACCCAGGAAGAGAGCATGCGCGACTTCTGCGAAGCGGCGTCCCTGCTTCCCACGCGTCAGGACCTTGTGGAGGCGGGCATCTCCTTCACGGATCGGCCAGAGCTTTCCGAGATCTTCATTGGCCAGGCCAGCGTTGTGCAAGCATCCGATTCCGGACAGGTGGCATCCCCCAACATGTCAGCCATCATCACCGTCCTGCAGGATCAACTGGAGCAGGCGTTCGTCGGTGGCCAGAGTGTGGAGGACACCATCACCGGACTCTCGGAGGGGATTGCGCAGGCAACCGGAGGATGAGCAGCCTGGCACGTACGCCGGCACGGACCATCCGGGGCGAATCGCTCGCAGCCTATGGATTTCTGACACCGACGTTTTTGTTGCTCGGCATCTTCATCCTGACCCCGATGGCAGGGGCCCTGGTGATCAGCCTGCAGAGCACCAACGGCTTCGGTGCCGGAGAATTCATCGGGACAGAGAACTACAGAAGACTCCTGACCGACTCCCTGTTCTGGCGCTCCACGCTGAACACAGCCCTCTTCACGGTCATCGTCACGCCGTTGTCCATGGCGCTGGGTCTGGGCGCGGCTGTCCTGTTCAATTCGGTGCTGCCCGCGCGTGGCGTTTTCCGTTCCATTCTGATCATCCCCATGGCGGTCTCCGGGATTGCGACGGCGCTGATAGCCACGCTCATCTTCGACGAGAACAGCGGCATTTTGGACAAGCTGCTGCGCTTCCTGGGCCTACCCGATGTGGCGTGGCAGTCGGGAGGGGCCGCGGCGTTCGCGTCGGTGGTTCTGATCACTCTGTGGTGGCGGGTGGGCTTCAACATGCTCATCTACCTCGCAGGGCTGCAGGGTATCGGCGAGGACGTCTACGAGGCGGCTCGACTTGATGGTGCCAGCGGTTGGCAGCGATTCCGCTACATGACCGTCCCGTTGGTGGGGCCCTCATCGTTTTTCCTGCTGATCATGAACGTCATCTACTCGTTCCAGGTCTTTGACATCATCTTCGTCCTGACCGGCGGTGGTCCCAGGAACGCCACATCTGTTCTTGTCACCTACGCCTACGAGACGGGTTTCGTGACCCGTGATCAGGGCTACGCCGCGGCCATCGGCATGGTCCTGTTGCTGTTCATGCTGATCTTCACTGCCATCCAGTGGCGGACCAACAAGACGAAGGATCTGACGGGATGAGCGTGGACGTGGAACGTGTTCCCTCGGACGTCGCAGATCCAGCTGCACCCCCAGGTGCACTCCCCATCACCACGGACCGACGGCGCCGTCGGGTTCAGCGCACGCGCGCAGGGCTGATAGCGCGCACAGCGCTGGCCATCATCGTGTCGCTCATCCTTGTGTTCCCGCTGTACTGGATGGTGGTGGTGGCCCTGTCCACACGCTCCGAACTACTGGGGGGCCAATTGCGGTTGTGGCCACGAGAGCTCACGTTCAGCAATTTTGAGCGCGTATTCGCTGCGTTCCCGGTGGGGACATGGTTCAGCAACTCCGTCGCCATCTCGTTGGTGACCGCGCTGATCATCGTGGTCTTCAACCTGCTGGCGGGCTACGCGTTCGCTCACCTGCGCTTCCGTGGCGCGACCCCTCTGTTCCTGCTCGCGCTGTCAACACTGATGGTCCCCGTGCAGGTGATCATGGTGGCGCTGTTTCGTCTTGTCACGTCGATGAACCTCTACGGCACCTACTGGGCAGTCATCCTGCCCGCAGCCGCGTCGGCCTTCGGGATCTTCCTGGCCCGACAGTTCATGCTGGGCATTCCCCGTGAACTGATCGAGGCCGCACGCATCGACGGCGCAGGCCACATCAAGGTCTTCACCCGCGTGGTCCTGCCGTTGTCGAAACCACTGATCGCGGTGTTGTTCTTCATGAGCCTGCTCTCCTCATGGAATGACTTCGCCTGGCCACTGATCGCGCTGAAACAGAACGAACTGTTCACCCTGCCGATTGGATTGTTGTATCTGCAGGGCCAATTCGGGTCCGAGTACGGCGCGACGATGGCCTTCGCCCTGATCAACGTGACACCGATGGTGTTGCTGTTCCTCGTATTCCAGCGCTACTTCGTCCAGGGGTTTGCCCGCACGGGCATCCGCTGACTGCGGTGTGGGCGTCGGTACTCTTTCGCCCCGACCCGACATGCCGTATCCGCTGTCCACCGCGCACGTATGCGTCGAGGTGGACAGTAGATGCGGCGTGTCCGGCCAACAACCGGCCACAGTTTCCCGACCCCGGCCTCGAGGCCTCGAAGGGGCCTCGGTAGCGTGCAGGCATCGCCATTCGGAGGGACCTTCCTTGAGCACCACAGCACGTAGCCACCCGGTGGTTCGGCAACTGCACCACGACGTCAACGACCGGCCACACGTCGTGGTCTGGGAAGTGACCCGGGCATGCCAACTGGCCTGCAAGCACTGTCGCGCCGACGCTCAGAAGCTCCCCCATCCCCGCCAGCTCACGACGTCTGAGGGCAAAGCCCTTCTCGACGACATCGCCGATTCAGGCACCCCACGCCCCATGGTCATCCTCTCCGGGGGCGACGCCTTCGAGCGGCCCGATCTGAACGAGTTGATCGAGCACGGCACATCCCGGGGCCTTGCAATGTCGCTGTCCCCCTCCGCCACCCCATTGTTGACCGACGAGCGTCTCGCGGAGGTACGCGAGGCCGGCGTCAAAGCCTTCTCTTTGTCCCTCGACGGCGCCACCGCCGCCACCCACGACTCCTTCCGTGGGTTTTCGGGAACCTTCGACGCCACTCTCGACGCTGCAAAACTGGTCCGCAAGCACGGCTTCCGTTTTCACGTGAACACCACCATCACTGCCGGCAATGTCCACGAGATGCCAGCCCTCCTGGAGAAGGCCATCGAGATGGGCGCCCACATGTGGTACCTGCTGTTTCTCGTCCCCATGGGCCGTGGCACCGGCATGCAGCCACTGGAACCCGACGCCATGGAGGACGTCCTCAACTGGTTGCACGACGAGTCAGACCGGGTTGCCATCAAGGTCACCGAAGCACCGGCCTATCGTCGTCTCGCCCTGCAGCGTGAGTCTGCCCGGACCAACGGCACCCCCATGCCGGCCACAGGCGAACTCCACGCCCAGCTCAGTGCCGAAACACTGGAGCGCCTCGGCGTCTGCACCGACCGACGCGTGCCGCGCCCCCCGATCGGTGTCGATGCCGGCCGCGGATTCGCCTTCATTGACCACATCGGTGAGGTGTTCCCCAGCGGGTTCCTACCCATCCCCTGCGGGTCCGTGCATGACATGGCGTTCAGCGAGATCTACCGCACGTCGCCGACGATGCAGAAGTTGCGCCGCACGGAGGAGTTCTCCGGCAAGTGCGGCGTGTGTGAGTACAACAGCATCTGTGGTGGTTCCCGAGCACGCACACACGCCATGACCGGCGACGCCTTCACATCCGATCCGAGCTGCCCCTGGATCCCGGCCAGCATCTAAGGAACCACTGATCCGTCGCGCGCGGCGTTCACGATGCGGAATCCTTGACCCCTGGGTGGAGAATGGGAGACCTTGCCCGGTCCACGCGTGAAAGCAGTACATGAAGAGCATCACTCGCATCCTGGCCACAGCCCGCGAGTTGTGGCCCCTCTATTTCGGCATTGTCGTGGCAGCCGTCGTCACATCCGTCACGGCACTGCTGGCCCCCTTCGTCATCGCCGAAGCCGTCACCCAGGTGGAGTCCATCACAGGGGGCGGCGAGGGCCAGGTCTCCAACCTGATCTGGCTGGCTCTGGCGCTACTGGGCATCATGTTGACGAACTCGGTGGTCTCCAACATCGGCGGCTACATGGGCGACCTCATGAGCACCCGACTCAGGGTAATCCTGTCCCAGCGCTACTTCCACAAACTGCTGCGTCTCCCCCAGAGGTACTACGATTCCGAGCTCACCGGCACCCTGATCTCGCGTCTGAACCGTTCCCTGACGTCCATCACAGACTTCCTGAAGATGTTCTCAAACGGGTTCTTCACCACGCTCATCACGGTGGTCGCGGTCCTGGTGATCGCCGGGTTCAACTCTCCCTGGCTCGCGCTGATGCTGATCATCATCTACCCCACCTTCATCGGGCTGACCGCTCTGACGTCACGAAAATGGCAGGTCTGGGAGCGCAAGAAGAACGTTCTCTACGACGTGGCAGGTGGGCGTTTCGCCGAGGTCATCGGCCAGATGCGCGTGGTGAAGTCCTTCGTCACTGAGCGCTCAGAGCTCGATGCGTTCACCGACAAGTACGACGAAACCGTGACCTTGACGCGCTCCCAGTCCAAGTTCTGGCACCAGATGGACGTTGCCCGGCGCGGGGCGCTCGACGTCGTCTTCTTCGGCCTCTACGCCGTCATCTTCGTCTCGACGGCTCAGGGTGACTTCACCCTCGGCACGATGGTGTTGCTGATCCAGCTCGTCAACATGGCCAAGCAGCCAGTGGAATCCATGAGCTACCTCGTGGACAGCTGGCAGCGGGCCATCACCGGCAGCCAGGAATACTTCATGGTGATGGCTGAACTGGACGAGCCCAACAATCCGTTGGAGACCGACGCCGTGGCCGAGGTGCAATGGGTGGAGCACGATCCGGTCATCGACTTCGACGGCGTCAGCTTCGGCTACGACGAAGGCGTCCTCGTCCTGACAGACATCGATCTCGCCATCCATCGCGGGGAGCGAGTGGCCTTCGTCGGTGAATCGGGCGGAGGGAAGACGACGCTCGTGAACCTTCTGATGAAGCTCTACGCGCCCACCCGCGGCACCATCAACGTTCACGGACAGTCCGTCACGGAGGTCCCCACCGAGGCTTTGCGCCATGAGATCGGCGTGGTCTTCCAGGACGCCTCCCTGTTCTCCGGAACGATTCGGGAAAACCTGGCCTACGGACGGCCCCATGCCACCGACGAGGAATTGACCGCCGCTGCGCGGCGGGCCAATGCCCTGCCCTTCATCCAGAAGTTGCCGGCAGGCTTCGACACCGAAATCGGGGAGCGCGGCATCAAACTTTCCGGCGGTCAGAAGCAGCGGATCTCCGTGGCCCGGGCGTTGCTCAAGGATGCCCCCATCCTGGTGCTGGATGAGGCAACCTCAGCGCTTGACACCAAATCCGAACGGTTGGTGCAGGCTGGCCTGGAGGAACTGATGCAGGGCCGCACCACGCTCATCATCGCGCACCGGCTCTCCACCATTTCGTCTGTGGACCGCATTGTCACGTTGCGCAATGGCCAGATCGACGAGATCGGAACGCCCGGCGAACTGGCACTCTCCGGAGGCATCTATGCCGAACTCCTGGCGCTGCAGGGCTCCACGTCCAAGGCTGACCGGGCCAAGCTGCTCAGCTACGAGATCACCAGCTGAGGATTTCGTGAGCCACTGACGCCTCTGCCAGAGGCGTCAGTCGCCTTGGTCCTTCCCGGGCCTCAGGCCCAGATCCGGCCATGTCAGTTCCTTGTCCTTGCCTGCTTTCCAGAACTGCCACCCAGCCTTTGGCGGCGCTTCCTGCCACGAGAGATATGTGAAGCCGTCCGGGTCCCTGACGCCGGACATGCGCAACGCGGCGATCGCTTCGAGGACAAGCGCGCTGACAGCATCGCCGTCGGATCCGCCGGGAATGTCACGCCGCCAGAGCCCGGACCATGAATCAACGAGTTCCCATCCCTTGGTGCGCAGCCTCGGCTCATCCTCTACTGAGTCCCTGCACACCTCCGCCCGCAGAACGTGGTCTTCCGCTACCTCCACCCGGGCGAACTGCATCAGGCACGCATTGTTTCGCATTGCCAGATAGGCGCTCTCCGGTAGTTTCTGCACCACTCCAGTGATGGCTGGGTGCAACTGCTTCCATTCGGCCATGTCTGGGCCTCCTCAATGGTCGACTGTGACTCATTCATCATCATCCCAGACCGCGCAACGCGACCGCTCTCTTTGAAGACCCCCGCCGTCGAAGAATCCTGCAAGTCCTATGATGGAAGCTCCACAGTCGTGTCACGAGAGGACAGCATGAAGGTACTCATCACTGGCGGAGCCGGCTACATCGGCAGCACCGTCGCTTCGGCCTGCGAGGATGCGGGCCACAGCGTGGTCATTCTCGACGACTTCTCCACCGGTCGTCGCGAGTTCATCGGGGACCGGCCCCTCTACGAGGGTGACGTGGCCGACAGTGATCTGCTGGAGAGGGTGTTCACCGAACAGGGCGTCGATGCTGTCGTGCACTGCGCGGCGAAAATCATCGTGCCAGAATCCGTTGCCGAGCCGCTGTCCTACTACGAGAACAACGTCTCCAAAACGCTGACCCTGATGCAGGCCATGCAGCGCCATGGTGTGCACCGTTTCCTGTTCAGCTCATCGGCCTCCATTTACGCCCCGGACGCACACTTCGTGGTCACGGAAGCCTCCCCTCTGGCCCCCGGTTCCCCCTACGCCCGCACCAAGTACATGGTGGAACTGGTGATGGAGGACTTCGCCGCTGCAAGCGACGTGCGCATGCTCAGCCTGCGGTACTTCAACCCCATCGGCACAGATCCGAAGCTGCGCTCCGGCCAGCAACTCAAGAAGCCGAGCCACGTGTTGGCCATGCTCCTCCAGGCCTGGGAGAACAAGGAGATCTTCACGGTGACCGGCGTGAACTGGCCAACGCGCGACGGATCCGGGATTCGCGACTTCATTCACGTCTGGGACCTCGCACGCGCCCACGTCGCGGCCCTCGAGGGCTTCGACAAGGCCACGGCCACCGAGCGCTACGAGAAGTTCAACATTGGCACCGGCAACGGTGTCACGGTCAAGGAACTTGCTGCCTCCTTCGAGGAGATCAGTGGTGACCCGCTGCAGGTGAGGTTCGGTGAGTCCCGCCCGGGTGACGTCGCCGGCGTCTACACCATCAGCAAGAAAGCCAAGGACGTCCTCGGATGGGAAGCACAACTCACTGAGACCGATGCGGTCCGCGACGCCATCGCTTGGCTCCCGGTCCGCAAGGACATGCTCGGCTACTGAGGTCCTCAAGCCGAAGAATTGGTGCCCGCAACCACAGGACTCCGGGGAGGCCCGCTTTCGGCGGACCTCCCCGGAGTCTTTGTCGTTGGGTGGTTCTCAGGCGTCGACGACGATCGCGATGACGACGGGAGCGCGACGGTAGGTCCGCTGAATGTAGCGGCCCACGGCACCACCGATGGTCGCCTCCAGCTGGTCTCCCTCGATCCTCTGCCCCGAGACCTTCTGCAGGGCCCTCTTCACTTCAGCGGCCGCACCATCGAAGGTGTGCTCGTCATGGACGAAGCCCCGGCTCAGGAACTCGAGCGGCTCGGCCAGGGTGTTGGTGGCAGGGTCAATCAACGCGAGGACGGTCACGATTCCACCGTCACGCAGCATTTGGCGTTCCTGGAGGGTGTCGTCGGTTGCACGGCCCACGGTCTTTCCGTCGACGTAGACCAGCCCCGCCTGTACTCTCCCTGAAATCCTGGCCCGGCCATCGACGAGGTCGATCGTCATGCCATCCCTGGCAACGATCACGCGGTCGGGGTCGACACCTGTGCGAATCGCCAGCTCCGCATTGGCGTGGAGATGCTTGGACTCACCATGGATCGGCAACACGTTGCGCGGCTTGATGATGTTGTAGCAGTACACAAGCTCGCCCGCGCTCGCGTGGCCGGAGACGTGGACCTTGGCGTTGCCCTTGTGGACTACCTTGGCGCCCAGATCGGTGAGCTTGTTGATGATGGAGTAGATGGCGCTCTCGTTGCCCGGAATCAACGAGCTCGCCAGCAGCACCGTGTCGCCCTCAGAGATCCGGATCTGGTGGTCATTGTTGGCCATGCGTGAGAGCGCCGCCATCGGCTCACCCTGGGACCCTGTGCAGACCAGGGTGACCTTGTTCTCGGGCATTGAGCCGAGCTTCTTGAAGTCAACGAGCAGGCCGCGGGGCACATTCAGGTATCCCAGATCGCTGGCAATCCCCATGTTGCGCACCATCGAGCGTCCCACAAATGCCACCTTGCGACCGTGCTTGTGCGCCGCGTCCAGGATCTGCTGGATACGGTGCACATGACTGGCGAAGCTGGAAACGATGATCCGGCGGGGAGCCGTCGCAAACACCTGGTCGATGGCCGGGGCCAGTTCCCGCTCAGCTGTGGTGAAGCCCGGGACCTCAGCGTTGGTGGAGTCCACCATGAACAGGTCCACGCCCTCCTCACCGAAGCGGGCGAAGGCGCGCAGGTCGGTGATGCGGTCGTCCAGCGGGAACTGGTCCATCTTGAAGTCACCGGTGTTGAGAACCAGTCCGGCCTTGGTGCGGACTGCCACGGCGAGACCGTCAGGGATGGAGTGGTTGACCGCGGCGAACTCCAGGCCGAAGGGCCCGGCCTGGTGAAGATCGCCGGCCGCGACTTCCACCTTGACCGGACGGATCCGGTGCTCCTTGAGCTTGGCCTCGATGAACGCCAGGGTCAGCTGGGATCCGATCACCGGGATGTCAGCGCGTTCCTTGAGGAGGTAGGGGACGCCACCAATGTGGTCCTCATGGCCGTGGGTCAGGACGATGGCTTCCACCTGGTCGATGCGATCGAGCAGCGACGTGAAGTCGGGCAGGATCACATCGATGCCTGGCTGGTGCTCTTCGGGAAAAAGGACGCCACAATCCATCACGAGGAGTTTGCCGTCCTGCTCGAAGACGGTCATGTTGCGCCCGATCTCCCCCAGACCTCCGAGGGGGGTGATCCGCAGCGCACCAGGCTTCAGGGGCGGTGGGGTGGACAGGTTGTCGGGATGAGTTGTTGCCATGGATTCTGGGATACCTCCGTTGAGTGGGCCTCTCGGCCCGTGGCTGTGTGTATCAGTTGGGTGTTGCGTGATATTCGGGAGCGACGAGGTGGTTCGTGGAGCTCCGGGTGGATTGATGAGGGCGTCTGTCTGGCGTGCCGATCAACGGGATCCAGCGGACAGGGCTGGAAGTTCGAGCCCTGTGACCTCGCGGTGCAGCGAGCTCAGCCGCCATGCGTCGCGCAGAAGGACGAGGACCGAACCGTCAGACCGACGGGCCAGTTCCAGCCCGTGACGGCCGGCGAGAAGCGGCACATCCGTGCTGGTGGCGAGCCGAGCGACGGTGAAATTGAGCGGTTCCATGTGGATAGGTGCCTTGAACTCATGCTCCATCCGGAACGAGGCAACCTCGAACTGGAGAGGGCCGACGGCGGCCAGTGTCGGCACGGCGTCACCGCGCAACTCCGAGACGAGGACCTGAACGACGCCCTCCTTCTCCAGCTGGGCAATCCCTCGCCGGAACTGCTTGGAACGCCCGGGATCAGTTGCGTAGGCCGTGACGAAGTGCTCGGGACTGAAGACCGGCATCGGGGGAAATTCCACGGCCGACCCGGCGGGGTCGAAGAGCGTGTCACCCACCCCGAGGTTGGCGGCATTGACCAGTCCGACAATGTCACCGGGGTAGGCAGTTTCGACGGTCTCTCGTGCCTGTCCGAACATCGAGAGTGCGTATTTGGTCGCAAACGCCCGGCCGGTGGTTGCGTGCGTGACGACCATGCCGCGCTGGAACTCCCCGGAGCAGACCCGGACGAAAGCGACGTGGTCCCGATGGTTCGGGTCCATGCCTGCCTGCATCTTGAAGACGAACCCGCTGAAGGGGGCACCCAGGTGACGTTCGCCCCCCTTCTGATTCGGGCGGGCTGACGGCGGGGGTGCCAGCTCGGAGATGACGTCGAGGAGCTGACGCACACCGATGTTGGTCAAAGCCGTGCCGAACAGCAGGGGTGTCGTGTCACCGGACAGAAAGGATTCGACGTCGAGGGGCTCCAGCAGGGCGAGGGAGTCAAGCGCCTCGTCGAGATCGACACCCAGTGACTCCCGGGCAGCCTCAAGACTGGGGTGCTGTTCGGCCGCCAGTGTTGAACCGCCGGAGGCCCGCTGGTAGAGGGTGACGTCCTTCGTGCGGGCGTCCAGCAGGCCATGGAAATCGCCGGCCACCCCAATGGGCCATGTCACGGGTGTGGGGCGAAGATTGATGCGTTGTTCCAGCTCGTCACACAATTCGAGGGCCTCGCGACCCGGCCGGTCCCACTTGTTGACGAACGTGATGACGGGCACACCGCGCCGCCTGCACACCTCGAAAAGTTTCAGCGTCTGCGGTTCCAGACCCTTGGCTGCGTCAACCAGCATGACCACGGCGTCGACGGCGGTCAGCACCCGGTAGGTGTCCTCGGAGAAATCAGCGTGGCCAGGGGTGTCCAAGAGGTTGATGACAACGTTTTCGAAAGCGAACTGGAGGGCAGCAGATGTGATGGAGATGCCACGCTTCTGCTCCATCTCCAGCCAGTCGGAGACCACTCGTGCCCGCCCGTGTTTGCCGTGCACGGCGCCCGCTTCGCTGATCACGTGGGCATGCAGAGCAAGGGCCTCGGTCAGCGTGGATTTACCGGCATCGGGATGTGAGATCACGGCGATGCTGCGCCGACGGGAGCTCTGCTCCACGATCGCCGACATGGCCTTCGTCAGGGTCATCAACTCGGCTGCGCGACGACAGGCCCGTGTCGCCGGATCTGCCGGCGGAGGCTGGTGGCGAAGCCTGCATCGGCTTCGAGGCTGACGTCGAGCGGCGTGTGGCTGGAATCCATTGCACTCTCCGTTCGATCAGTGGCTCAGTTTACAGCTACATGAGGAGAAATCTCTCCCCGGCTCCGGGAGCCTCATCTGCAGCACGATGCAGGCGTGCTCTGGGACCCGACCGTTCAGGAAATGGTGCGTGCGCGTCGCCGCACAGGAACTGGCCGCGGAATCAGATGAATGCGATGCGACACAATGCTCCCCGCGTCGAGTTCCAGCCACCCAAAGCTGGCCATGGGTTCTCGCCGTGGATCCGACGGTGAGCCGGGATTGAACAGGTGCGTTCCATTTTCCACCATGTCCACTGGCATGTGCGAATGGCCGAAGACCACGAGGTCCGCGTCAGGAAACCTGGCGCCCATCCGTGTGCCGCGACCCTGCTTGTTCCCCGCGATGTGGATCATGGCGATGCGCACGCCCTGGAGTTCCAGCTCCTGTTGCAGCGGTGCGCCCCACGCCGCCACATCATCACCGTCGTTGTTGCCGAGTACAGCGTGCACGGGCGCGAACGCCGCAAGCTCGTCGAGCACGCTGGGCACGCACACGTCCCCGGCGTGCAGGATCAGGTCACAGCGCTGCAGCGGATCGAGCAGGGCCTCGGGCACACCCTTCCAGCGACCGGGCGCATGCGTGTCCGAGAGGACGAGGACCTTCAGCATCAGAGCGGGTCCGTGGCCTCAGCCCACAGCTCGCGACGTCGCTTGGCCCGTCGTTGGTCCATGACGTTCAGGACCAACGACGTGGTCGCAACCACCGTGAACAACCAGAAGACCTTACGTATCATGAGTTCCACAGTACCGAGCCACTACCCATCCACAGACCAGCAAAGCGCCAGAATCACATCATGGTCCAATCCTCCTTCTGCATGGTGTGATGATCCCCTCCGGACCTGTCATGGAGAGCATTCAGATCACCCAGCGGCAGAATCGCCACAAGGGCGATGATGGCAACCTCAGCTCCGCCCATCGTCGGTCACCCCTCAGAGACATCAGCAGGAATGAACTCGATCACATGGCGCACGGGCCTCATGATGTACACAGCTGAGAATCCAGAGCACCAGGGCTCCCGATACGGGCATGATCGCAAACGTCATACCGGTCATTCCCGAATGACGAAAAGCTGTTGCCCGAGGGCGTTCTAGCCGGATCTTGAGTCCAGCCATGACGCGCAATCGGTTGGATTCGTTGGCGGCGTGCAGGTCACCGACCACCACCCTCGTTTTCCCGGTTGTCGCCATATCACCGACAAAACACTCACGTCAGACCGTGGTCCAGCAGCGAAAGTCAGTCCGGGGCCTGCAGTCTGACCCGCCGGTGTGGTCATGGGCTCTAGGCTGGCGCCCATGCAGTTCTCCGGGTTCTCGAAGGACCGCCGACGGTTGGGCATCGACGCCCTTGTTGCCCTCGGAGCGTTCTCGCTGCTCGTGGCCCCCATGATCTGGCCGCTGCGTGACGTCAACCTTCTCCCCCACTTACTGTGGCCGGGGCTGATGGTGAGCTCGCTCGCGGTACGACGCGTGGTGCCGTGGCTCGCTGTCGCTCTGTGTACTGTGGCCGGGATCGGCATGGTTCTTCAGCTGGATGGGCCTGCCCCCGCGATCGCAACGGTGCTCGTCATCGTCTACTCGGTCGCGCGGTGGTGCGAGGGCCCCTTGGGCTGGTTCGTCCTCGTGATTGGCGCGGTCGCCTCTGTCGCCGGCCCACTGTCGTGGCTGACAAACGTGGCCGATGGGCAGCAGTTCACATCGGGCGCGTTGCTCATCACACTCTGCCTCTCACTCGTGGCGGTCGCCTACCTCGGTGGGCGTCGGTTGCAGGAGCTGTCACGCTCCGACGTGCTGGACCGCACGCTGGCAGAGGAGCGCTACACCGCCAGCACCATGAACCGCGCACACGCCACTCAGATGGCGGATGACCGCGCCCGCACAGACGTGGCGCGCGAACTCCACGACGTGGTGGCGCACTCACTGTCGGTGATTGTCGTGCAGGCCGAGGGGGCCAAAGCCATGGCAGGGAAGCGCCCGGAGCGAGCCGTCGAGGCACTCGACGTGATCGCCCAGACTGGGCGTACATCGATCGTGGAGATGCGACGCATCGTCGCGCTGCTACGCGGCGAGGAACAGGCCGCTTTCGATCCCACGCCGTCACTGCGACAAATACCGGACATGGTGGCGGCGGCGGGCGGGCGCATAGCTCTGAGCATTCCCGAGGAGTACCCACCGGTTCCCGACTCGCTCGGCCTGGCCGCCTACCGCGTGGTGCAGGAGAGTGTGACGAACTTCCTCAAGCATGCCGGCCCGACGGCGGAGGCAGAGGTGAGCTTGAGCTTTGAGCCCGGTTGCATCGCCATCCGCACCATAGACGACGGCATTGCCGGCACCACCGCCATCGACCAGGCTGGCTCCGGTGTCCGGGGTATGCGGGAAAGGGTCACGGCCATGGGTGGAACGTTCACGGCCGGGCCCCGCCTGGGCGGCGGCTGGCAGGTCTCCGCGCAACTACCCATGCCCACACAACTGGGCCGCAGTTGGCTACGGGAGAGAGAACGATCATGATCAGCGTCCTGTTGGCCGATGACCAGGCACTGGTGCGCAGCGGACTGCGCATGCTCGTCGACGCCGCTGACGACATGGAGGTGGTCGGCGAGGCTGCCAACGGCGCCGACGCCGTCGCCATGGTGAAGACCCGCGCTGTGGACATCGTCCTGATGGACATCCGGATGCCCATCATGGACGGGACGGAAGCCACTCGCCAGATCCAGGAACTGGGCATCAACACCAGGGTACTGGTGCTGACCACCTTTGACCTCGACGAATACGTCTTTGCGGCCCTGCGCCATGGAGCATCCGGATTCATGTTGAAAGATGCGCTCCCCGACGACCTGTTGGGCGCGATCCGCAGCGTCGCCTCGGGCGCAGCCGTCGTCGCACCAACGGCGACGCGCCGCCTCCTGGACCACGTGTCCAAGTCATTGCCCGACGGCCGAGGTCGTGATGTCGATCCACTCGCAAGCCTGACGGACCGCGAGCGTGAGGTACTGCTGGAGGTGGCTCATGGCGCCAACAACACCGAGATCGGTCAGCGCCTCTACATGGCAGAGGGAACCGTCAAGACCCACATCGGTCGACTCCTCAGCAAGCTGGGAGCTCGCGACCGTGTGGGTCTGGTCCTCGTCGCGCACGAGTGCGGGCTGCTCGGCCGTTGACGTGGCCCACACATCAAGGAGGCACGGCATCCCCCGCAGGTACGTTGGTGTCATGAACCGGGGCGCTCTGCGAATCAGGCGGATCCGTGTGGCCGCTTCTTTCGTGGTCGCAGGATAGGCTCCTCGATGCTGTGGATTGGGTTGGCCGTCGGCGGGGTCATCGGTATTGCCGTGTTCCTCGTCATCAAGCTCGCCAGTTGGACGGGGAGGCGTCTTTCCGTATCCCGGGACGGCGAGTGGAGTGCGCTGCCGCATCGGCCCGAATCCTCCTATGACGTGGCGTCCTACAGCAGTCGCCGCGATGCTGGCATCCACCTCGTGGACAGCATCAAGCAGGAACTCGGCGAATTGCGCACCGATGTGGTGTGGACCATCACCAATTCGGCCCTGTGGGATGTCGCTGTTCCCTCGTCCAAGAGATTCTTCACGAGCCTCACCGTGTGGGACGACCACCGCGACGGGTGGACCGTTGACGAAACAGTCGCCGCAGCCGCGGAGTTGAAGGTGTTGTGGCGGGCAGCGCTGGGTTCCGCCACACGGTTGGGGATCGACCATCTGTCAGTGACCGACCGACCGAAGGCGGACATCGCCATCAAGCTCGTGCGGAAGGCGGGTTCCACCACCTCCGATGCAGAGCGTCATCAACTGATGGCCAAGGCCGCAAAGGTGCTGTCCGGGGTCATGTCCATCACGATTGATCGCGAGACGATGCGCGCGATCGAGGGTGAAACTCTCCCTGAACCGGAGGATCCGCCGGAAACGTCCGACCCAGGAACCTCTGAATAGGCTTACGTCGAGGCGTGCAGCATCATGCGGGCCCGGATGGCGGCCTGGTCATACCCGGCGCTGAGCAGGACGTGCAGCAGGAGTCGGGCCTTGCGCGGCGAGAGGGTGCCGGTCATGATCACTCCACGGCTGATGAGATCTGCTTCAGAGCCCGGATATCCGTACAGGTTCGTCGCCGTGCCACCCGAGGCCGTACGCGACCCCACGACCACAATCATGCCGGCCTCGATCGCCTCGGAGAGTGCGTCGGCAACAGCGATGGACACGTGTCCCACTCCGAGTCCGCTGAGGGCAAGCCCTCTGAAACCTGCTGCCCGGACTCCCTGCACGAGTCGGCCGTCATCTCCGAATGCGCATTCCAGAAGGGCCACGTCAATGGCTCCGGTACCGGGCTCGGGCAAGGCGTCGGGTCTGGGAGACACCAGCCCCCACAGCAGGTGGAACTCGCTCTCCACCAGCCGCCCGATGGGACCGAAGCCGGGCGAGTCGAACGATTCCACGGCCATTGACGACGTCTTCTGCACTCGCGACGCGAGATGGACGGTGTCGTTGAGGCATGTCAGCACGCCAAGTCCCCTGGCCTGCGGTGACACTGCAGTCATCACCGCTGCCAACAGGTTTGCCGGGCCCTCCGCTCCGGCCGCTGTGGCCGAGCGCATCGCACCCGTGATCACGATGGGTGCCGCCTCGTCCCACAGCAGGTCCAGCAAGTAGGCGGTCTCCTCCAGAGTGTCTGTGCCATGGGTGATGACGACCCCGACGGCGCCCGCGGCCACCGCCCGACGGGCGAAGTTGAGCGCCTGCAGAACGTCGGTGACACTGATCGACGGCGACGCCAGGTTGCAGATGTTCTCAATGTGCAGCTCAACAATGTCGGAGAGCCCTGGCACCGCATCCACCAGGTCCTGCGCCTCGAGTCCCGGGGCGCTGGCCCCGTGGGGGGTAGACGGCTTCATCGCGATCGTTCCACCCATTGCACCGATGGCCACGATGGGCAGGACATGTCGCACGAGTGCTCCTCAGAATTGGATCGACGGTTGGCTGCGCTGTGTGTGCGAGCGTACTGTCCTGCGCGACCGAAAGACATTGGACTCAACCGGTCAGGTCCTGTCCCACGACCATTCCCATCCCCACCATGCGCTTGACGCCACAGTCTTGTCCCCCATCAACGCTCAGCACGGGTAGTCGGGATCACATGGGTGTGGCGGTGTGTGCTTGAGCCCGCCGGTGCGCGTGCACTAGCCTCGCGCAGGCACCGTGACAGAGAATCCTCGCAAAACCCCGGAGTGCTGAGTATGCATCAAGAAGAGACCGAGACCGAGCCGCTGCCATCCATCGCGTCAACACCTGGCGGTGATCCCTTCGCACCGAGCGCAGTGGTGTTCCAATCCGTTTCCGCCGGGCTGGCCACCGCCCGACTGGTGGTCTCCGCGCTATGGATCGCGCCACCGCTGCTTGGCGCCATTGCCCTCGCCGTCTTCGTGACGCCATGGCTGTGGTTCCTGGCCGGTGTGTTGGTGATCATTGCGGCCTGGCTGGGATGGCTCATCCCCCGCCAGGTCAGAGCGATGGGGTATGCCGAGCGCGACGAGGACTTCCTTGTCCGCAAAGGCATTCTTTTCCGTCAATTGACGGTCGTCCCCTACGGACGCATGCAGTACGTCGATGTCCAGGAGGGGCCCATCATGCGTCGCCTTCACCTTGCCACCGTGCAGCTGCAAACCGCATCCGCTGCCACTGACGCCACCGTGCCCGGGTTGCCGCGTCAAGAGGCATCGCGGCTGCGCGACCAACTCACCGAACGTGGCGAGGCGAAGCTGGAGGGACTGTGAGCGAGTCCTTCGCACACCACGAGCCGCCCACGACGTCGGCATCCCCTGAGGTTGACCAGAGCGGACCCGCCCCGGTCGAGTCGTCGGTGGAGTGGCGACGCGTGCACAAGATCACCCCCGTGCTCAACGTGTGGAAGCTGCTGGCGCTCTTCATTGGGTTCGGGCTGTTCCAGAACTTCCAGATCCTCACGGAGGTGTGGGATGAGCGCGACAGTGTCGACTGGGGTCTCGTCGCGCTCATCGGCGGCGGCATTCTCGCACTGCTCGCGTTGCTCGTCCTCGGCTATTCCGCGCTCGCGTGGTACCGCATGCGCTACGCCATCGGACGTGACGCCGTCTACCTGCACAGCGGTATCGTGTTCCGTCAACAGCGCCACGCCCGGCTCAACCGCATCCAGACGGTCGACATCGTCCGTCCTCTGCTCGGGCGCATCTTCGGCCTCTCCCGGTTGCGCGTCGAGACGGCCGGTGGTTCCGCGGTCGATCTTGCCTACCTTCGCGACGACGAAGTGCACAGATTGCGTCGCGAGGTACTCGCCAGGATCCAGGAAAGTCGACAGGAAGGCGCGGCAACCCCCGCGGGACCGTCACCAACGCCTTCGAAGGACACCGGGACCGACCGGCAAGCCACCACCGTCCCACCGAACGTCGACAGTACCGAGACCCCGGTACACACGGTGCCGACCGACCGTCTCTTTGCCTCCCTCGTGCGCTCCGGCGCCCTGATCCTCTTTCTTGTGCTGATGACTTCACTCGTAGCTGGAGCGCTGCTGACCCAATCCGTGGCGGCGCTGATCCCTGCCGCACCCGGCCTCCTGGCCTGGGGCGCGATGCTGTGGTCACAATTCAACCTTGGCTTCAACTTCCGATCCGCGGTCTCCGTGGACGGCATCCGGCTGCGTCATGGCCTGCTCGAGCAGCGCACCCAGACGCTGCCGCCGGGGCGGGTCCATGCAGTAGGTCTCAAACAGCCGTGGCTGTGGCGCCGAAAAGGCTGGTGGCGGGTGAATGCCAACGTCGCTGGCCACGGCGGCGGTGACGCCAATGAGCTCGTCAGTGCAAACGTGTTGCTTCCCGTCGGCGAGCGCGGGGAAGCGTTGACCGCACTGTGGCTCGTGCTGCCTGAACTCGGAGTGGGCGACGCCCGGGGTGTCATCGACGCAGCGCTGGAGGGCGTGGGCTCCGATTCCGGTTTCCTCGCATCACCACCCTCGGCGCGCTGGCTCGACCCCATCGGCTGGCGGCGCAACGGCTTGCTCATCACCGAGCGCGGAATCATCATCCGTGGAGGTCGTCTCAGCCGTTGGGCGAGTTTCGTCCCCCATGAGCGCATTCAATCGCTCAAAGTCGCTCGCGGACCCTTGCAACGCGCCCTTCGCCTCACCAGCTTCGAAGTGGCCGGGGTCGATGGACGGGTCCTTCTCCGCGCCCATCACCTGGAACCCGGTGCCGTGCTCGAGGCTCTCGAGACCGCTGCCACCCATGCACTGCGGCGCCGCCACCAGGAATCGACGACACAATGGCTCCAACGGATGGAACTCCTTGCCACCTCCGCCATGACGGAGCCAGCAGGGCCGCAACCGCCACCGGCAGCTCCGGGCGACCGAGCCCAGTGGCCACCCCCCACGCCACACGATGCCTGATTTCATCGATTTCATGAAAGTCACACGTGAGCATGAGTGGCCGAGCCTGGCGGTCATCAGGCGCGGAATGCATCGGGTCGTGTGATGTCCTGCCCCCCTCGGCGCATGGTCTCCTTGAAGTCGAGCGCACACCCCTAGGGGTAATTCCGCAGCCGCAGGCGCAACCAACGGAAAAACCCCGATGAGTGAGTCCGTGCGCATCGTAAACTCAACGTGTTCTGATCGGATTGTGCGCCTTGGGGGGTTGCTGGCCGAAGTGGGCAAAGGGTGGACAAATCGACGAGGAGAATGACGGCGCATGGGTAGGCAACAGTTTGTGAATCCGACGGATCTGTACACACGCTCGGCTGCGGTGGCCCGAGCAGCTGTCACCAGATCAACCACAGCAGAATATGCGGTGGCGGACATCAGTGATGACGCTGACTTCTGGAAGGCAGTCTTTGGCACAGCCTTCCTCAGTGTTGTTCCGCTGCATGCGACTCTCGACGGCTGTGTCCAGGCGCTGAAAGAGCACGATGTCACCGATACGCAGGTGGCTGCTACTGGTGCATCAGCGTCAGGTCAGGCAGCAGTGGCCGAGAACGACAGGGACATTGCACGCGGGTGGCTCGTTCAAACGCTCAAGGATGACCTCGACAGTGATGGTCAGCAGATCATGATCGTCGACCGTGTCGTCGAAAACGGTTGGGAGACCCATTCCGTCCGGTTGTCGTCGTTGATGAGGGCAGTCGTCGAGACTGCGGATGCTGCAATGGCCCAGGCCTGGGCCATTGCAAACGCGCATGTCAGCGTGGGCTCAGGCCTGTGAAACCCGGGCAATCGGGGTCGCAGCGACACTCATGGAGCACTCACATCAACCGATGATCAGCAACCAGCCCGCCAGAGCAGTGAGTGAGATGAGCAACACGGGGAGCGTCAGCACAATCCCTGTGCGGAAATACTGACCCCATCCGATGTGGATGCCCTTGCGGTCAAGGACGTGCAGCCACAGCAGCGTCGCCAGACTGCCGATGGGCGTGATCTTCGGGCCCAGATCGGAGCCGATGACGTTGGCGTAGATCATTGCTTCCTGGGTGAGGCCAGTGGCCCCGGTTGCCCCAATGGCAAGAGCGGCAATGAGAACGGTGGGCATGTTGTTCATGATCGACGCGAGGACCGCGACGATCACGCCGACACCAAGGGTGGCCAGAAGGATCCCATTGCCGCTGACTGCGTTGAAAACCTTGGCAAGTTGGTCAGTGAGGCCCTGATTACGGAGACCGAACACAACGAGGTACATACCGATGGAAAAGAGCACGATTTGCCACGGGGCTTCCGTGAAAACCTTGCGGATGGAGATCCGCCCCGAGTTCTGAGTGTTCAAAGTTGCAGAGCCAACCTCGCCGTCGTCCTGTACCGGATCAGAAGTGGTGCCTCCATGCGCAGCGGTCACAGAGACAGTTTCACGAAAGTCAACTGCCACCGGTGCAGCGGCGGCGGGAAAGAGAAAGGTGGGCTTGCGGGCGGCCACGAGTGCAAGAACCAGTGCGCCGCCCGCGGCCACGATGGATAGCGGGAGGTTCAATGGTTCGGCCGCAAAGTAGCCGATGAGCAACACGCCGAGCACGAAGAAGCCTGCTTTGAAGGTGAGCGCATCACGGATCGCCGTACGCGGCTCCGGGAGCCCTGACGGATCGTAGCGATGCGGGATCGCCTTGCGGAAATAGAGGAAGAGAACCCCGAGGCTTGCCGCAACGGTGACGACCCCCACGGGGAGCATGACTATGGCGTAGCGGGCGAAACCAAGTCCGAAGAAATCGGCAGACACGATGTTGACAAGATTGGACACCACGAGCGGAAGGCTGCCGGCGTCGGCGATGAAGCCGCACGCAATCACGAACGCCAGGGAGGCCTTCGGCGACATTTTCAGAGCAACCAGCATCTGAATGACGATGGGTGTCAGGATCAGCGCAGCGCCGTCATTGGCAAAGAGCGCGGCGATCACAGCGCCCAGCAACACGATGAGCACGAAGAGCAGGCGCCCGTTGCCTCGGCCCCACCGCGCAACGTGGAGCGCGGCCCATTCGAAGAGCCCCGATTCGTCCAGAATCAACGAGATGAGAACGATGGCAACAAAGGCGAAAGTCGCATTCCACACGATGCCCACACCGTCGGGATATCAGAGAAACTGACCACCGTCGTCGCCAGCGCCAGGGCTGCACCGCCAAGAGCGGACCAACCAATCCCCAGCCCCTTGGGTTGCCAGATGACGAACACCAGGGTGACGACGAATATCAGGACAGCGACCACAGTCATGAAATACGGTCCTTCGAACAGCAGACGATCATATCGATGATCATCGATACGTTGGGACTTTACGACACCTGCTGTCGATTCCACAACTGGATCGCCTCGGCGGGTTCAATTCCCTGACGTCTTGTCCGGCAACGGGACCGGGTCCCCCGGTGTCAGCCGGGCTGGTTGGACCCGCCGCTTTGGCTAGGCCCGGGTCACGAGCAATTTCTTGATCTCGGAGGCCTTGGGAACTCGTCCGGAGACCAGCACCGTGCCGTCGACAACCAGACCCGGCGTGGACATGATGCCGTGGGCAGCGATGTCGGCATAGTCGGTGACTTTGATGACATCGGCAGTGAGTCCGAGTTCATCGAGGGCCGCCCTCGTTGCCTTCTCCAGATTGACGCAGTTGCGGCAGCCCGGACCAAGAATCTTGATCTGCATAATGATTGACCTTTCTGTAGAGCCCCAACGGGGGATGTGGTGGATTCAGGTGACCAGATTGAAGGCGAGGCCGACGAGAATGATGCCCGTGGCCACGGTGCCGAAGAAGATCAGAAGCAGCGGCATCTTGAGGACGCGCTTCAGGAGAATGAACTCGGGCAGGGAGAGGGCGACCGTCGCCATCATGAAAGACATCACGGTTCCGAGCGCCATCCCCTTGGACCACAAGGCTTCTGCGATGGGAATGACACCAGCAGCATTGGAGTACAGCGGGACACCGAGAAGAGTGCCCAGAACCACGGCAAAGGGATTTCCGGGGCCAGCGTAGGTGGCAAAGAATTCCGTGGGGACCCAACCGTGGATCCCGGCACCCAGCGCTACCCCGACGATGACCCACTTCCAGACACGGCCGAAGATGTCGCGGGTCTCTTCCAGGGCTGCGTCGACACGTTCACGAAGCGTCGGGCGGTGCCCATCGACGTGCAGCATGGTGGTGGGTGAAGCGAATACAAAATCTTCAACCCAACGGCTGAGATTGAAGCGGGTGAAGATCCAGCCAGCAACGACGGCCAGCGTGAGTCCGGCCGCAACATAGGCGATGGTCACCTGCCACCCAAACGTGGGAGCAAGCATGACGACGGCAACCTCGTTCACCAGAGGTGAGGCGATCAGGAAGGCGAACGTGACACCCAACGGCACTCCCGCCGCAACGAATCCAATGAAGAGCGGGATCGAACTGCAGGAACAAAACGGCGTGACAGCCCCCAGTGTCGCGGCCAGGATCAGTGCAACGATCAGACTCTTCCCCTCAAGGAAGGAACGCACCTTCTCGGGCTTCAGCGTCGTCCGCAGGAGGCCGATGGCAAAGATCATCCCCACCAGAAGGAGCAGGATCTTCACCGTGTCGTACAGCAGGAACTCGAGAGAGGAGCCCAGACGACCGTCCAGATCAAGCCCGACCCATTTCCCCAGAACCACGCCCCACAGGGACTCATTGAGGGCATAGAGCGCGCCCCAGATGGCCCCGGCCACGGCCAGGGAAGCGACCAGCCAGCCCGTGCGTTCACGGCGTGGAACGGCAGTCTTTTCAGAGGAACTCATCGAGGACTTTCCCCACCGAGCGGCAGAGCTGCCCGAAGCCGATGCGCAGCATCGGGGGCGATGGAATAGTCAACAAGCCGCCCCCGCTTCGCGGAGGTCACCAGTCCAGCCTCCCGCAACACCTTCAGGTGATAGCTCAGCAGATTCGCCGCGATCGGCAGGTGTTCCTGAAGATTGCAGGCACAGGCCGGCCCACGAGAGAGCAGCCGAAGCACACTCCAACGCAGCGGCTCTGAGATGGCCGCCAGGAGTTGCAGCGCTGCTGCGGACGGTTCCTCAAACACTTCAACGCTCATTGCTTCAACACTGATTGATTCAACCATGGTTGATACGTTAACACCGACGACGGAGCCAGTTCACGGTGGCCCCTCTCAACCTGATTCCCCGCCGAAGGCTCAGACCTCTGCCGTGTTGTCGAGCAACTCCAGGCCTGCCACAGCACCGACGACGACGACCGCTGGCGGAGACACCCCGGCTTTGGCCGCGTCCATACTCACCTTCGCGAGGGTGGAGCGCACGGACCGCTGGCGCTTCGTGGTGCCCTCGACAACAACGGCTGCGGGTGTCTCCGGTGGCAGCCCCCCCTTCATGAGTTCCTCAGCGATCTCCGCCAGGTGTGTGACGCCCATGAGGATGACGAGGGTGATTCCCGAGCGCGCAAGCGCTGCCCAATTGACGTCACTTTGTGCATGGCCCGGGGGGACGTGGCCGCCGACAACGCAGAACCCCTGCGACAGGGTTCGGTGGGTCACCGGGATCCCGGCGAGTGCCGGTACGGCGACAGCCGATGTCACACCGGGGATGACGCGGACCGGGACTCCAGCCTCCGCGCACTGCAGCCACTCCTCCCCGCCCCGGCCGAAGACGTAGTTGTCCCCGCCCTTGAGTCGGACCACGCGAAGGTGTTTCCGGGCGCGGTCGATCAGTATCCGATTGATGTCCTCCTGTGGGGTGAAGGGCCCGTGGGGCACCTTCCCCACGTTGATGATCTCGGCATCCTCGCGAACTTCCGCAAGCAACTCCACCGGGCCCAGGCGGTCGTGGACGATGACGTCGGCGCCGCGAATGGCAGCCAGGCCAGCAGAGGTCATGAGCCCAGGGTCTCCGGGTCCGCCACCAACCAGCACAACTGTGCCGCGCGGGAACCTCCCTTCCGACGGGTTCGACTCCAGCGCCCTCACCACCGCCTCCCGGACGATTCTGGATCGTCGCGGGTCACGCCTGCCGATGACAGCGACGCTCAGGTCCTCCACGTTCGCGGTGGCCGGGGTCCATGCACTCCCCAGGTCCGCCTGGTCAGCACGCACACAGAAGATGCGGCGGGATTCGCAGCCATGTGCGACGGCTGTGTTCGCCGCGGTGGAATCCGTTGCGGCGATGACGTACCAGACCCCGTCGAGGTCCCCGTCGGTGAACGAGCGCTCCTGCCACCGGAGCTGTCCACGGATGGCGGCGTCCCTCACAACGTCGGTGATCTGCGGTGCGACGACGGTGACCCGTGCCCCCGCGTGCAGGAGTTGGGGGATCCGGCGCTGCGCCACGGCCCCGCCTCCCACCACGAGGACGTCCCTGCCCTGCAACATCAACCCGGAGAGGTAGGCAGGGGAACCCTGCGGTGACTCAGTCAGAGAGATCATGGGCGACCTCCGGGGCAAGAAGTGTGGTGCTTTCAGCTGTGTCGATTTTCAGCGCGACACCTGAGGTGGTTGCCGTGGCTGAACTGGTCCAGGTGTCGCGGCCCGTGAGCAGCGACTGCAGATCTGGGATGCGGTTGGCAGCCGCCGGCATCCGCACCTGGGCACGGGCCTCATCGTCGTGGACGAGACGATCGACCGCCCGGAAGATTCCGATGGGCGACTGCGTGAGGCCGTGGCTGTCGGTGAGGGACGCCACCGCCATGGCTTGCGCCACGTCGTCAGATGTTTCGTCGTGGACGACGACGTGGCGATCGCCCACTTCCGTTGTGTCCACAACGGACAGTCGGCCCGTGATGGCGTCGCGGACGACGGTCCTCGTCCCTCCCGCGAAGAGAATGGGTTCGCCGTGCCTGAGCGGGATGATGGCAGGAGAGTCGGCGCCCTTCAAACCATCAAAGACCCCGTCGTTGAAAATGGGGCAGTTCTGGTAGATCTCCACGAGCGAGGCACCACGGTGTTGCACGGCGCGCGTCATCACCTCGGTCAGGTGGGCACGGTCCGAGTCCACGGAGCGTGCCACGAACGTGGCTTCAGCACCCAGCGCCAGCTTCACCGGGTTGAACGGGTGGTCCACCGATCCTGCCGGCGAGGACTTCGTCACCTTCCCTGCCTCCGACGTGGGTGAGGGCTGGCCCTTCGTCAGGCCATAGATCCTGTTGTTGAACAAAAGGATGGTGATGTTGGTGTTGCGGCGCAGTGCGTGGATGAGGTGGTTGCCGCCAATGGACAGCGCGTCACCGTCACCGGTCACCACCCACACGGCGAGGTCGGGACGGGTCAGGGCGATCCCGGTGGCGATGGACGGTGCCCGACCATGGATCGAGTGCAGACCATATGTGTCCATGTAGTACGGGAACCGCGAGCTGCAGCCGATCCCGGAGACGATGACGGTGTTTTCGCGGCGGATGCCGAGCTTCGGCATCAGCGTCTGGAAGGCGGCCAGCACGGCGTAGTCACCGCAACCGGGGCACCACCGCACCTCCTGATCGGAGATGAACTCCTTGCGGTTGGTGGGTGTCAGGGACAGCGGTACACGCGCCAGCCCTGGACTGGGATGAGTGGCGGTCATGGTGTGTCCTTCCCATCGATGATGGCTGTGAGGTCGAACTCGAACTCCGACGGTGAAATCGGCAATCCCCGAACCCGGCTGTAGCTTTCAACGTCGACGAGATACTTCGCGCGGAGCAGCATGGACAACTGACCGAGATTCATTTCCGGAGCTATGACCCGGCCGTAGCTGCGCAGGATCTCACCGAGGTTGGCTGGGAACGGGTTGAGATGGCGCAGGTGGAGCGTCGCCACCTTTCGGCCGCGACGACGTACACGCCGGGCGGTGGCACCGATGGGTCCCCACGTGGACCCCCAACCGACGACGAGCACGTCAGCCTCACCGGAGGGATCATCCACCACGAGGTCGGGAATGCTGCTGACGATCCCGTCCACTTTCGCCTGGCGAAGTTTCACCATGTGTTCATGGTTGGCCGGGTCGTAGGACACGCTGCCGGTGACATCCGCCTTCTCGATCCCGCCAATGCGGTTCTCGAGACCGGGTGTACCGGGCACGGCCAACGCCCGTGCGAGGTTCTCGTCCCGCAGATAGGGCAGGAACTTGCCCTCAGGACTGTTGGGTGTGGTGGCGAAGTTCGCATCGATGGTGGGAAGCGCCGCGAGATCAGGCACGCTCCACGGCTCGGAACCGTTGGCAAGATATCCATCACTCAGCACGATCACCGGCGTCCGATAGGTCAAGGCAATGCGTGTGGCCTCCATCGCGATGTCGAAGCAGTCGCCTGCCGAACTCGCAGCAAGGACGGGCACAGGTGCCTCGCCGTGGCGGCCGAAGAGGGACTGCAGAAGATCGGCCTGTTCGGTCTTGGTGGGCATGCCTGTGGAGGGTCCGGCACGCTGCACATCCACAATTACCAGCGGCTGCTCCAGCATGAGTGCCAATGAAATGAACTCGCTCTTGAGTGCCATGCCCGGGCCCGACGTCACGGTGACGCCCAGGTGACCGGCGTAGGAGGCACCGAGAGCGGCACCGATGGCGGAGATCTCGTCCTCGGCCTGGAATGTCATCACGCCATGGTCCTTGTGACGGGACAGTTCGTGGAGTACGTCCGAGGCGGGCGTGATGGGGTAGGCACCAAGGAACAGGGGAAGGTTCGCCTTGGCAGCGCTGGCCATCAACCCCAGGGCCATGGCCTTGTTGCCGGTGATCTGGCGGTAGGTGCCGGGTGCCAACGGTGCAGGCCTGACCTCGTAGCGAACTGAGAAGTCCTCCGTGGTCTCACCGTAGTTGTAGCCAGCGAGAAAGGCGGCACGGTTGGCGTCACGGATTCTCGGCTCGGCCGCAAACTTCTTCTCCAAGAAATCGATGGTCGGATCGATGGGACGTGAGTACAGCCACGTCAACACCCCGAGTGCAACCATGTTCTTCGAACGGGCTGCATCCTTGCGGCCGAGGCCGAACTCGGCGACGGCAGCCACGGACAGGCCGGTGAGGTCCACCGCATGGAGTTCGTGATCCTCGAGCGACCCATCGGTCAGGGGGTCGGCCGGGTAGCCGACCTTGGCGAGGTTGCGCCTCGTGAAGTCGTGCGTGTCGACGATCAGCACCCCGTCGCGGCGTAGGTCATCAATGTTGGCCTTCAACGAGGCCGGGTTCATGGCCACCAGAACGTCAGGTCGGTCGCCGGGGGTGAGGATGTCGTCGCCTGCGAAGTGCAGCTGGAAACTGGAGACCCCCGCGATGGTGCCCTGCGGGGCGCGGATCTCGGCCGGAAAGTTGGGCAGGGTTGCGAAATCGTTGCCAAGGGCCGCGGCGTCCGCGGTGAACCTGTCACCGGTCAGTTGCATGCCGTCGCCGGAATCTCCTGCGAAACGGATGACGACGCGGTCCAGGTGTGAGGTGGTCATAGCGGTTCCGATCCTGATGCAGTACTGGTTGCGCCCACCGGGATCCGGCTGGCGGCCAGGTAGCGGGTGATGATGGCAGCGACGAGGTGGGGATGAATCCCGATGGGTTCAGAGGCAGGCAGACCCAGGGCCGCGATGTGGCGCTGGTACAGGCCGGGCAGCAGTGCATGGGTTGCGACGGTGAGCCTCGAGTGACCCAGAGCGCGCATGCTGTCGACCGCCTGTTGAAGCGTGGGCTCTGACGCAAAGATGAAGCCGGCGTGGACTGGCCGGTCAAGGAGTGTCGAAAGGCGGCAGGCGGTGGCGTGCACCTCCGCGGTGGCCCCCTTTCGCTTGGAGCCGATCGCCGCGAGGATGACGGCGTCGCCCGGGGTGCCGAGCTCAAGAAGCCGATCATGCATGGCATCCACGAGGTCAGGTCCCACATGGTCAGTCGCCACGGCGCGGCCGTCCGAGAACCGCACCGCCTCAGCCACATCGTGAGCCACGTGGTAGCCGGCGGCCAGAAAGGTGGGGACGATGACGCTCGAATCGAACCGCTGGACCGTGGCGGCCAGCAACTCGTCGTGAATGTCCACGAAGCCCAGTTGGACATCCACACCCGGAAGCTCGATGGAGACGGCGGCCCGCAGTCGCTCAGCAAAGACCACGCCGCTCTGCCGGCGAGTGCCATGGAGGGCGATGACAAGGGTGCTCATACCAGCTCCGTCTCTGTGTGGAAGGTCTCGACCTCGGCCGGTTGGCTGCGGTTGGCCCTCACGGCGTGGGCCACGAGCGCCACCCACACCAGTGCCACGCCCACGAACAGAAGCTGTTGGAGTGGGGAGCCGGCGCCGATGACGTCGAGGATGGTGTGGAGGTTGGTGAGGACGATGAGGCCGCCGACTGCTGTGCCCAGTACGCGGGCGGGCAGCCTGCTGACCAACCACGCCGCCACGGGGGCTGCGATGACTCCGCCAAGAAGGAGGACCCCGACGATGCTGAACTGGATCCCAGAGGTACCCAGTGCGGCGAGGAAGCCAATGGAGGCCGCCAGCGACACGAGGAACTCGGAGGTGTCCACGGATCCGATGACGGTACGGGGAGCAGTCCTGCCCGCACTGAGCAACGACGTGGTGGACACCGGTCCCCACCCGCCACCGCCGGTGGCGTCAACGAACCCTCCCACCAGCCCGAGCGGCACCAGAAAAACAGAGGTGTGCGGGGTGCGTCGTGCCGTGGCAACGCGGGGCGGGCGGAATGCGAAACGCAGCAGAATGTAGGCCCCCAGCGCGGCGAGGATCGTGGCCATGAGAGGAGAGGCCCATGCGGTGGAAAGGTTGGACAAGAACGTTGCACCACCGAAAGCACCGACCGCGCCGGGGACACCGAGCCGGAGGACAAGCCGCCAGTCGACGTTGCCGAGCTTCCAGTGGGACACCCCCGACACCATGTTGGTGCCCACTTCTGCCAGGTGCACGGATGCGCTGGCAAGCGCCGGGGTCAGACCAACGAACAGCAGCAGGGAACTCGACGTCACGCCGTATCCCATGCCGAGCGCGCCGTCCACGAGCTGTGCCAACAGTCCGACGATGCCGATGAGAATAAGTTTTTTCATGGCGACCTCAGATGGACCAGTCGGGGATGTCTGGAACCGGCACCGCAGCAGCGTCGGAGAACGCCTGGTCCCCCCGGATCATGCCGGCAGCCAGGTTTGCCCCGGATTGGGGATCGATGAGCAGGAAGGAGCCGGTGTGCCGGGATGTTGAGTAGGGCTCGGACATGATGGGGCTGGCGAGACGCAGCCGGACCCGCCCCAGGTCGTTGAGTTCAAGTGTCTCCACCACCTGCGGGCGCAGCGTGTCAAGGTCGAGACGTCCGTCAATGTCTCGCACCACTGCCTGGGTGGTGCGGGTGGTGTGCTTGACGAGGACTTTCTGACCCACCCTCAGCGGTTTTTCCGACAGCCATGCCACCATGCCGTCGAGGTCCTGCGTCGGGACGGGTGCACGATCCGCACCGGCGATGAGTTCACCGCGCGTGACGTCGATCTCGTCGGCCAGCCGCAGGGTCACGGACTGCGGCGCAAACGCCTCGTCAAGTTCCCCGTCAGCGGTGTCAATGCCCGCCACCGTCGTCTGACGTCCGGATGGCAGCACAACGACGGGATCCCCGACGCGCACCACCCCGGAGGCCACTTGGCCAGCATGGCCGCGGTATTCGACGTGCGCCGGGTCCATGGCCGCTTCCTGTGGCCGGATCGTCAGCTGGACGGGGAAGCGGAAGTCAGCATCGGCCACCGGGTGCTGGGGCAGGTTCTCGAGCAACTCCAGCAGCGGCGGACCGTCGTACCAGTCCATCCTGGTGGAGCGCTCCACAATGTTGTCGCCGGCGAGCGCCGAGACTGGCAGGACGGTAACAGAGGCGCCCAGTTCCTCGGCGATGGCGGCCAGCTGTGAGGCGACCTGGTCGTAGCGTGTCTGCGAGTACCCCACGAGGTCGATCTTGTTCACCGCGACGACGATGTTGGGAACGCGGAGCAGCTGTCCCACGGCCAGGTGACGGCGGGTCTGCTCCAGCGCACCCTTGCGGGCATCCACCAGCAGAACCAGCACGTCCGCCGTGGAGGATCCTGTGACCGTGTTGCGGGTGTACTGCACGTGGCCGGGGCAGTCGGCGAGGATGAATGTGCGTCGGGCCGTGGCGAAGTACCGGTAGGCAACATCAATGGTGATGCCCTGCTCACGTTCGGCGCGGAGCCCGTCGGTGAGCAATGCGAGGTCCACTTGACCGAGCCCCTTGGCGTGGCTGACACGCTCGACAGCCTCAAGTTGATCGGCGAGTACCGATTTGGAGTCGAACAGGAGGCGTCCCACGAGGGTGGACTTGCCGTCATCAACGCTTCCAGCGGTGGCGATGCGAAGCAGTGTGCTCATCAGAAATAGCCTTCCTTCTTGCGGTCCTCCATGGCGGCCTCAGTGACCCTGTCGTCGGCGCGCGTGGCGCCGCGCTCCGTGATGCGGGTCACTGCCACTTCTTCGATGACATCGCCGATGGTGCTGGCAGAGGATTCGACCGCACCCGTGCAGCTCATGTCCCCAACAGTGCGGTAGCGCACGAGGCGCTTTTCCACCGGCTCATGGTCCCTGGGGCGGGAGACGTCCCCGACGGCCAACCACATGCCGTCACGGTTGAACACGTCCCGCTCATGTGCGTAGTAGAGCTCCGGAAGGTCGATCTGTTCGGCTCCGATGTAGCGCCACACGTCGAGTTCGGTCCAGTTCGACAGGGGGAAGACGCGGACGTGCTCACCGGGCCGGTGCCGCGGGTTGTAGAGGTTCCACAACTCAGGGCGCTGGTTGCGGGGGTCCCACGCACCGAATTCGTCGCGCAGACTGACGATGCGCTCCTTCGCCCGAGCCTTTTCCTCGTCGCGCCGACCACCTCCGAACACCGCGTCGAAGCGGCCGTGGGTGATGGCGTCGAGCAGGGGCTGGGTCTGCAGCTGGTTGCGGGTGCCATCGGCCCGCTCCAGGAGACGTCCGTCATCTATGTAGTCCTGCACTCCTGCGACGATGAGCCGCAACCGAAGCCGCTCAACGGTGGCGTCGCGATGGGCGATCACCTCCGGGAAGTTGTGGCCCGTGTCCACGTGCAGCACGGGGAACGGGACCGGCGCGGGCCAGAACGCTTTGGCCGCCAGATGCAGCATGACGATGGAGTCCTTGCCTCCGGAAAAGAGCAACACCGGGCGCTCGAGCTCGGAGACCATTTCCCGGAAGATGTGGATGGCCTCGGATTCCAGCGCAGCCAGATGGCTGAGTGTCCTGCTGGGCAGGGCAGTGGGGGTCACGGGGATCATGTCCTGTTCTTCGGCTACGTGGAGACCGCATTCGGTCTTGGTGTGTCCGGCCCATCGACCGGCGCGGGGGTCCTCGCCGGGGGCGACGGGACGGGTGCACGGCTGGCAGCCGATCGACGGGTAGCCCTCATCGAGTAGAAGGTTTATCGGCACGCCGTGGTGGCTGGCATAGGCCATCACCTCGTCGCTGCTCCAGGCAGCGACGGGGTTGATCTTGACCATCTGGTGCGCCGCGTCCCACTCGACCACAGGCGTGTTCATGCGTAGGGAGTTGTCCTCACGGCGTACGCCCGTGACCCACGCCTCATAGCTGCCAAGTTCCCTGTTGATGGGCTCCACCTTGCGCATGGCGCAGCAGGCCTGCGGGTCGCGATCGTGCAGTTGCGGTCCATACTCGGCGTCCTGTTCGGCGACGGTGAGCCGCGGCAGTGCCTCCACGATCCGCACGTCCACCGCGTGGGCCAGAGCGTCGCGGGTACCGATGGTTTCGGCGAAGTGGTAGCCGGTCTGGAGGAACAACACGTCCACGCCCGGGATGTGCCGCGCCGCCAGATGCGGCACCACGGTGTCGGCGGCCATGGAGCAAGCAACAACGACGTTGCGGCCGAACGTCTCGGCGGCCCAGGCCAACACCTCGTCGGCGCCAGCATCGGCGAATCGAACCGCCGCATCATCGGCCAGTGCTTTGAGATCGGGGGCGGATCGCACACGACCCGGGCCATGCGCCGGAGGTGCGATGGTGCTCACTTCAGCACCTCCTCATCGGAGCGCTTCACCCAGGTGGAGAACGATTCACCGTTGACGCGCTGGGCCAGGAACGTCCGCACCACCCGCTCGACGTAGTCGGGCAGGTCGGTGGCGGTCACCTTGAGTCCGCGCACCGTGCGGCCCAGCCCGGGCTCCTCCCGATCGCTCGAGGCCAGGCCGCCGCCAAGGTGCACTTGGTAGGCGAACTCGCTGGTCCCGTCCGGACCCTTGGCGAGTTGCCCCTTGAGACCGATGTCGGCCACCTGGATTCGGGCGCACGAGTTGGGGCAGCCGTTGACATTGAGTGTGATGGGAGTGTCGATCTCCACCCCGGCAAGGCGTTCTTCCAGCGCGAGGATGGTCTCCCGCGCGGTGTCCTTGGTGTTGACGAATGACAGCTTGCAGTACTCGATGCCGGTGCAGGCCATGGTGTTGCGGCGAAAGGGCGAGGGACGCCCTGTGAAGCCCAGCGCCTCCGCGCCGCTCAGCAGGTCTTCCACCGCGTCAGGATTCACGTCGAGCACAACGATCTTCTGGTGTGGGGTGAGGCGAATGCGGCCGGAGCCGGCAGCCTCCACCAGGTCAGCCAACGCCGTCAACCGGGTGCCGGAGGCGCGACCGACGGTGGGGGCGAGCCCGACGTAGCGTCGGCCGTCCTTCTGTTCGTGGACGCCCACATGGTCGCCCGGAGTTGTGGCGGGCTCCGGCGCCGGGCCGTCCGGCAGTGCCCGGCCGAGGTATTCATTCTCCAGAACGTCCCTGAACTTCTCAGCCCCCCATTCGGCGAGCAGGAACTTCAGGCGGGCCTTGGCGCGCATGCGCCGGTAGCCGTAGTCGCGGAAGATTCGGATGACCGCGTACCAGACCTCTGCGGCATCCTCCTCCCGGACGAACGCTCCCAGCCGCTCGGCGAGGCGGGGGGTTGTGGACAGTGCCCCCCCGACCCAGAGGTCGTAGCCGGGGCCGAGTTCGGGATGGAGCACTCCGACGAGGCTGATGTCATTGATCTCATGCACCACGTCGAGACTGGGATGTCCAGTGATCGCGGTCTTGAACTTGCGGGGCAGGTTCGCCACGGTCTCGTCACCGATGTAGCGGTCCACGATCTCGCGGATCACTGGTGTGGGGTCGATGATTTCGTTGGCGGCAATCCCCGCCACCGGCGAACCCAGAAAGCCTCGTGGTGTGTCTCCGCAGGCCATCGTGGTCTGCAGGCCCACGGACTCCAGACGCCTCCAGATCTCGGGGACCGCTTCGATTGGCACCCAGTGAAATTGGATGTTCTGCCGATCGGAGATGTCTGCGGTGTCGCGTGCGAACTCCGTGGAGAGTCCGGCCACAACACGCAGTTGCTCCGTGGTGAGCGCTCCCCCGTCGATGCGGATGCGCATCATGAAGTAGCGGTCCGAGAGTTCCTGATCGCTCATCTTGCCTGTGTGGCTGCCGTCGAACCCCTGGCGACGTTGGGTGTAGAGGCCGAGCCAGCGGAAGCGTGCGAAGGCGTCCTCTTCGGGGATGGAATCGAATCCCTCCTTGGAGTAGATGTCAAGGATGCGCTGGCGCACGTTGAGCGGGTTTTCGACCTTCTTGACTTCCTCGTTGGGATTGAGCGGCGCGGTGCCGTCGACGAGCCACTGGCCGTTGGACTTTCCGGACGCGGATGGACGGACACGAGAGGGTGTGGTGGTCATGGTTCCTTCTGGCGGTGGACGTGTTGGGGCACCGGAACCAGAACAGAGCCGGGCCCACAAGGTGCCCGGCGGTCGTGAGGAGGACGGGCGTCAGATACCCATACACAGGGCAGACGCAACACGCGCGAAGTCGACGTGAGCTCGGCTCACGAGGCGCCCATCGCGGTGGATTTCCATGGTGTGGACGCTATGTCACTTTCCATCGATGCCGAATCCCGGCGTCTCAGACGGTGGACCCCTATGAGGGTTCCAAGCGTCGACTTCTCTCACAGCGAACGCGTATTCCCGAAAACTGTCCCTGTTTGTTGTCAATTCGCAGCAATATCCGCGATCGCCGAACAGACGGCGTCCCTTCAATCCACCGATTTCCACGAAACCTCAGCCGGTGCGGAAACGGCGAGCCCCACCAATGATCTTTCCCGGTGCGTCAGTGGGGCACAGCCGGCACGGTGCTGACCTGTTGGAGGAACTGGTTCAGTGCACCCACGGCTTCTGGGCGCGGACTGTAGTGCGCCCACTTGCCTCGGTATTCCCGTCCCACCAGACCAATTTCCACCAGCTTCTTCAGGTGGTGGGACAAGGTGGGCTGCGAGATCCCCAACTGACCGAGAAGGTGACACGCACACACAGTGCTGTCTGCCGAGGACGCAATATGGGCGTAGACCCGGAAGCGGACTGGATCACTGAGCGCCTTTGCCACGGAGGCCAATTGTTTCGCCTCGGCAGGATCCATCAACGTATCCGCAGCTGCTCCACACTCGAACCCTGAATCAACGATCATCTGGCCATCCTACCTCCACATTGATGTTGATCGATATGGTGCTACAGTCATGTATTGACAGTCATCTATATGAGGAGTTCTTCCATGCCTTCGATCCGCGTCTTCGAGCAACCACTGTGCTGCAACACCGGAGTATGTGGCCCTGACCTCGACCAGAACCTCGTCACCTTCACCGCCGACCTGAATCACCTGTCAAGCACGGGCGCTGACATCGCACGGTTCAACCTGGCATCGGATCCGATGGCCTTCGCCGAGAACCCCGGGGTGGTTGCCTTCCTCAACACCGCTGGCTCCGAGAGCCTCCCGCTCGTGCTGGTGGATGACGTCACCGTCATGACCGGCAGGTACCCCACCCGCGCAGAGTTGGTCCGCTTTGCCGGCCTGACCCTCGAGGTCACCCAGCCTGATGTGGCAGAAACATCCGGCGGCTGCTGTGGAGGGAATTCAGGCGGTTGCGGGGACCAGGCATGATCCAGTTCCTGGACGATCCGACGCCGTTCTTCTTCTTCACCGGCAAGGGAGGTGTGGGCAAGACTTCGGTGGCCTGCGCGACCGCCGTTGAACTGGCCGAACGCGGGAAGCGCGTGCTGCTGGTCAGCACCGATCCGGCTTCCAACGTCGGTCAGGTATTCGACACCAGCATCGGCAACACCGTCACCCCCATTGCCTCCGTCCCCGGGCTGGACGCATTGGAAATTGATCCAGAAGAGGCCGCCCAGGCCTATCGGGACCGCATTCTCGCGCCTGTGCTCAACATCCTGCCCGCCAAGGATCTGGCCGCCATCACCGAGCAGCTCTCCGGGTCCTGCACCACGGAGATCGCGAGCTTCAACGAATTCACAGACCTCCTCAGTGATCCTTCGATGACGCAGACCTATGACCATGTGATCTTCGACACGGCCCCCACCGGTCACACCATCCGCCTTCTTCAGTTGCCCGGGGAGTGGACCAACTTTCTTGACGCCGGCAAGGGGGACGCGTCCTGCCTCGGCCCCTTGTCCGGCCTCGACAAGCAGCGCTCCACCTACCGCGGTGCCCTCGAGGCGCTCAAGGACCCCGCCCGCACGCGACTGATCCTCGTTGCCCGGGCACAGGAAACCACCCTTGACGAACTGGGACGCACACACGCCGAACTGGCCGAGACTGACATCCATGCCACTCATTTGGTGGTCAACGGTGTTCTGCCCGAGACAGAAGACGGCGCTCTGGCAGACGCCATCCATGCCCGGGAGCAGGCCGCCCTCACCACCATGCCCGACTCCATCGCCGGACTTGTGCGGGACTCCATCCCCCTCAAGGCGATGAATATGGTGGGACTTCCCGCGCTGCGATCACTCCTGTCACCCGTAGACACCCAGTCCGAGTACGTCATGGGAGGTATCGCCTCCGCCATGGAACTGCCGGGGCTCGACGACCAGATCCGCCAGATCGAGGCCTCCGGACGAGGTCTGGTGATGACCATGGGCAAGGGCGGTGTCGGCAAGACCACCGTCGCCTCCGCCATTGCCGTGGCCCTCGCGACGCGCGGCCATGACGTCCTGCTCACCACCACGGACCCGGCGGCCCACGTCTCGCATGCTCTGGCGGAGGGGATCGACACGCTCGAAGTCGCCTCCATCAACCCCCAGATCGCCACGCAGCAGTACAGAGACAATGTGATGGCCACCAAGGGCAAGACCCTTGACGCGGCCGGCAGGGAGGCACTCGCGGAAGATCTGATGAGCCCCTGCACGGAGGAGATCGCGGTGTTCCAGCAGTTCTCCGACGCGGTCCGACAGGCGCGTCGTCGTTTCGTCATCATGGACACCGCACCCACCGGGCACACCTTGTTGCTGATGGACGCAACCGGCTCCTACCACCGCGACATCGCCCGTCACATGGACAACGGAGCAGCATTCATCACCCCACTGATGCGGCTGCAGGACCCTGACTACACGAAGGTGATCATCGTCACCCTGCCCGAAACCACCCCGATCCTCGAAGCCCAGGGCCTCCAGGCAGATCTTGAACGGGCAGGAATCCACCCCTGGTCCTGGGTGGTCAACAACTCCCTCGCTGCTGCCCACCCCACGTCCCCGCTGCTGGCGCAACGGGCATCTGCAGAACACGATCAACTCGATACCGTCGCCCAGAGCAGCAAACAACTGGCCGTCATCGCCACCCAATTGCACGAACCGACGGATCGCGCGCACTTACTCAGTTTGACGGCACCCACGCTCCAGGATCAGGGATCAATGCGCCGAAGCGGCGGAGAGCCCGTGCGACGATGAGCATTCCCCTCCTGAAAACCCATCAATGAAAAGGAAACTCTGAGATGACCACTTCATCAGGCGTTTTGTTTGTATGCGTGAAGAACGGCGGCAAGTCCCAGATGGCAGGGGCACTCATGCGAGCCCTGGTGGACGACGCCATCGTCGTTCACACCGCCGGCACCACACCGGGAAAAGCTCTCAATGCTGAATCGGTGGAGTCGCTCACGGAACTTGGCATCGACGTCGGAGACGAGCACCCCAAACTGCTCACCGACGACATGCTGGCCGATGTTGGTTTGATCGTCACGCTCGGCAACGAAGCGGTGGTCGAGCCGATCCCCGGAGTCGAGATCCGCAACTGGGACACTGATGAGCCGTCCCAGCGTGGCATCGTCGGGATGGAGCGGATGCGTCTGGTGCGCGATGACATCCGGTCCCGGGTTGCTGACCTCGCCTCGGAACTGGCACCTCAGGACCGCTGAAACCTTCGGGAAGGTAGTTGACGCCCGTCAGGGAAGCCGCAATGGTGGGAGGTCAGTCACGCCGGAGGAAGCCATGACATCACTGCCGATCAGTGCGACGCACCAGTCCTGTGTCTCCCGGGTTCCCCTGTTCTCGCGACTAACCAGCGAGGCCCAGCAGACGGTCGGGTCCTATGCCCGCCCGACGCATCTCACCAAGGGGCAGTTGCTGCACTCCCCTGGCAGCGACCTGGCCCAACTGTTCGTCGTACACAGCGGACGCCTCAAGGTGGTGCGTGTCACCGCTGGCGGGTTCGAGCGGCTCCTGCGGGTGGCGGAACCCGGCGACGTGGTCGGGGAGAACGCGTTCCTCACTGGCCAGCGCCCGGACACCTACGTCGAAGCGCTGGAGAACACCTCCGTGTGTACCTTCTGGCACCGCGATCTCACGCATCTCATGGCATCGCACCCCACGATCGGCATGCAGTTGTTGCACACACTGAGCATCCGCCTGGACGAGGCGGAACGCTCCCTCTCCCACCACGGCGTCGGGGTAGCGGCCCGATTGGCCGACTACCTGCTGGAGTTGCCGAGCCAGAGGGGACCGCGCGGCTCCGTTGTCACCTGGCCGCTGAGTAAACGTGAAGTCGCCTCCTACCTTGGCACGACGCCGGAGTCCCTGAGTCGCGCCCTGGCCACCCTGGAATCCCTCGACCTGATCGCCGGTGAATCGCGACGCAGCACCGTCCTTCTGGACGTCGACGGACTGGAGCAGTTGGCCACAGGCTGACCCCCGATCCCGCACTTTCCAGGTCCTTGACGTCCGTCAAGGTGTCGCAACAGTTTCGGTCGTACTTTGAAGATGTCGAACGAACCAGACATCAACGAAAAGGACACAGACCATGACTGCAACCACCACCACCCACACCAGCCTTCGCGCCGAGGGCTTTTCCTGCCCCTCCTGCGTCGCCAAGATCGAGAAGCAGGTCAACCGCCTCAAAGGCGTCGAGGGTGTGAAGGTCCACTTCGCCTCCGCGCGCATCGAGGTCGAGCACGACGCAAACGTCACTTCTGTGGACGACATCGTCGCCGCCGTCGCCAAGGCCGGCTACACCGCGCGCCCCTCGGCATTCTGATGACGATGAACAACGTCCACACGTGGATCCACGGCAAGTGGGCCATTCCCGCCATCTCCGGACTATTGATCATCGCCTCATGGGTGGTGGAACGCATCGCAGGCGGCGCCTACAACCCCACGCTGACGCAGCAATGGTGGATCGACGCCGGGGAGCACGCCACCGGCGCCTCCTTCTTCTCTCTCGCCAACGGCCTCATGCTGGCGGCGGCAATTGTCGCAGGCTACGCAATCGTGGCCAAGGCTGTCAGTGCCGCGCTGGTCAGATACCTCAGCATTGACCTGTTGGTCTCGGTCGCCGCCATCGGCGCCATCCTCATCGGCAACTTCTGGGAAGCAGCCGCAGTCACGTTTCTCTTCACCATCGGTCATGCCCTGGAGGCGGCAACCCTGAACAAGACGCGCTCGGCGCTGGCGGAACTCGTCGCCGTCGCACCGGATGTCGCCATCGTCATGCGCGACGGGGAGCAGCTGGAGATCCCTGCGGTTGAGGTGCGCATGGGCGAAACCGTGCTGATCAAGAACGGCGCCAAGGTACCCGTCGACGGCGAAGTCGTCTCGGGCAACGGCGCCATCGACGAGGCCTCCATCACCGGCGAATCCATCCCGGTGGAGAAGATCACCTCCGATGCAGTCTTCGCCGGCACCATCTCCCGCGGTGGCTTCCTGCAGGTGCGCGCCACCGGCGTGGGCGCTGACACGACGCTGGCCCGCATCATCCACCGCGTCGAAGAGGCCCAGGACAGCAAGGCAACAACCCAGGCCTTCATCGACCGTTTCTCGAAGTTCTACACTCCTGGCGTCTTTCTTCTTGCACTGGTGGCAGGACTCATCAGCGGGGACGTCGTGCTCGCCCTGACACTCCTGGTCATCGGTTGCCCCGGTGCACTGGTCATCTCAATCCCGGTGGCGATCGTCGCCGGCATCGGCCGCTCCGCCCGCAATGGAGTCCTCATCAAGGGCGGCGAGTACCTTGAGACCTCGGCGAAGATCTCCGCCGTCGCGGTGGACAAGACCGGCACCCTCACCAAGGGCACGCCCACTCTGACCGACATCATCGTCTCGGACAGGACGTCGAACCGCACCGAGGTGCTCCGCTGGGCGGCCGCGGCTGAGGCTGGCTCCGAGCATCCCCTGGCCCGGCCCATCCTCCAGAGCGCCCGGGACAACGGCGTGGCTCCCCACGGCATCCCCGGCGATGTGACACCCGTTCCCGGCAAGGGCATCGTCTCGGATGTCGAAGGCCGGCGCGTCCTGATCGGCAACACGGCACTCCTGGAGCAGTACGGCATCACACAGGACGTCGGTGCGGCCCGTCAGGCGAAGGAACTGGCTGCTCAGGGAAAGACGGCCATGATCGTGGCAGTCGATGACCGGGTCATCGGACTCGTCGCCGTCGCTGACAAAATCCGTGACGATGCGGCCGACATGGTCCGGCGCCTGCATGCCGCCGGGGTCAAGAAGGTCGTCATGCTGACCGGTGACACCCGGCTGGTGGCCGAGTCCATCGGCAGGGAAACCGGCATCGACGAGATCCACGCCAGCCTTCTGCCCGAGGACAAACTGGACGCCGTCGCCAAGCTGCAGGCCGAGGGCCACACCGTCGCGATGGTCGGCGACGGCGTCAATGATGCCCCCGCCCTGGCCACCGCCAATATCGGCGTGGCGATGGGTGCGGCCGGGTCCGCAGTCGCCGTCGAGACCGCCGACATCGCACTCATGGGCGACGACCTACTGAAGCTTCCCGAGGCGATCAACCTGGCCAAGCGCACCGTCGCAGTCATGAGACAGAACATGGCGATATCGCTGATCACGGTGGTGGCGCTGCTGGGTGGCGTCTTCCTGGGTGGGGTCACGATGTCCCTCGGGATGCTCGTACACGAGGCCTCGGTGCTGATCGTGATCCTCAACGCGATGCGACTGCTGAGCACCACCAAGGACCCGATCGCACACGTGGAGACCGAGCCAGCGTCCACAACGACGCCCACCCCAAGCCAACTGATCAAGGCCTGAGGCGCAAAAGTTTCAGCGAATTCCCAACCGTGGCGCCTCGATGGCCGGGCACGTGTCCATGACGACATCGAGCCCCGCCTCGAGGGCCCGTTGGGCGGCGTCCTCGTCGATGACGCCCAACTGCAGCCACACTGCCTTCGCCCCCACCGCAATGGCCTCGTCCACAACACCCCCGGCGAGGTCGGACCTCACGAACACATCAACAACATCAATCGGATCCGGCACCTCCGCCAGTGATGCATACCCCTTTGCTCCATGCACTGTTTCCGCCTTCGGATGCACGGGCACGATCTCCATACCGAGATCCTGTAAATAGCGGCCGATCCCGTAGGCCGTGCGCTCCGGGTTCTCGGAGAGACCGACAACGGCCCAGCGCCCGGGCGTGGTCAGGAGTCGACGGATGACCTCAGGATCGTTGGTGTGGCTCATGGAGCAATGCAATCACGCTTGCTACTCATCCGGGGGTGGTTCCATCACCTGACGGCATCCGGGTCCTCGGGTGCCGCTTTACGGCGCTCCTCCAACAGATCCTTGTTGCGCAGCAGACGCAGCGCGGTGACCAGGACCAGCCCTCCGAGCATGTTGAACACCACGGTGTAGCCGAACCAGCCAATCCATTCGGCATAGCTCACGTCCACACCCGCGTGCATCGCACCAAAGATGAGCAGGGAATCCAGGATGGAGTGAAACATCTGCAGGCCAGCGAGCAGGAACCCACCGGCGACGGCGGCGACGATCTTCGCGACGTCTGAATCCGTTCCATGCTGCATGCGCGTCATGAGTGTGATGGTGCTGCCACCAAGCACGGCCAGGGCAACCGTCTGCCAGGAAAAGCCTGCCTCCACGAAATGCAGGGCAGCCTCCGCCAGCTCGGGTTCCCATTGCGGAAACGCTGCCACCACGAGCCACATGAACAGCCAGCCGCCAACCAGATTCATCACCAGCGTCCCGCCCCACAGCTTCATCAACTGGGCGACGCTTGCCTCCTTCGCGACGACCGCAGTGATCGGCACCAGGAAACCCTCTGTGAAGAGCTCGCTCTTGGCCAGCAGCAGGGCGATGAAGCCGATGCTGAAAGCCAAACCCGCCAGTAGATGGTTTCCCGTTTCATGCAGGACGGCAAGGTAGGCCACAACACCCAGACCGATCTCCAGACCGCCAAAAATTCCGGTCACGAGTACTGACGTCCAGGACCTGGCCAGACGCTCCGCCCCTTCCTCAACGATGCGGTCAAAGGATTCGGCCAGTTCGTCCTCCACGGGCGCACTGGTCTCGCCAAGTTGCCTTCTGCGATCTTCTTCGCTCATCGTGATCCGCGCTCTCGCATGCTGTTGCGTTCATCCCCCAGCCCACGGGCCTTGGGGCTCAGGCGTCACTGGATGGATTCCTGGACTCCGCAGGAAGCATAACCGGGCCCCAAGAACACCTCATCGATACCTTGTCGCAATCCACGATGATGAACCACGAAGCACCCCGCCGGCCTTCTGGCCGTCGGGGTGCCCGGATGTCGCGCACCACATGATTCAGGTGAGTCCGTGGCGCCTCTTGAACTCCCGACGACGAGCGTGGAGGATCGGCTCGGTGTAGCCGGACGGCGACGTCGTGCCCTGGAGAATCAGGTCCCTGGCAGCGCACCACGCGATGGAATCCTCGAATGATCCCTCACCGTCGGCCGGCTTCATTGGCATGTAGGTGGGGTCCCCTGCGTTCTGCTCATCCACGACCTCGGCCATCCGCTGAAGCGAATCCACCACGAAATCGGCGGAGACCACGTCGTGGCAGATCCAGTTGGCGAGCATCTGCGAGCTGATCCGACAGGTGGCCCGGTCCTCCATCAGCGCAATGTCGTTGATGTCTGGCACCTTGGAGCAGCCGACGCCCTGTTCTATCCAGCGCACAACGTAGCCGAGGATGGACTGGCAGGAGTTGTCCACTTCGTTCCGCTTCTCATCATCGGACCAGTCAGTGGTGAGGGCCAGCGGAATCTCCAGCAGCCCCTCCACTGTGGCCCGGCGACCCTGCTTCATGATCTCCGCCTGGGCCTGCCTCACGTCCACCTCGTGGTAGTGGGTGGCGTGCAGAGTCGCGCCGGTGGGTGACGGGACCCAGGCGGTGCTGGCCCCCGCCGCGGGATGTGCGCCCTTCGTCGCGATCATGTCAGACATGAGTTCGGTCATGGCCCACATGCCCTTGCCGATCTGGGCATGGCCGGGCAGGGAACACGCCAGACCCACGTCAACGTTCCAGTCCTCGTAGTTCTTCATCCAGGTGGCCGTTTTCATCTCCGCCTTGCGGATCATCGGCCCTGCCACCATCGATGTGTGGATCTCGTCCCCCGTGCGGTCAAGAAAGCCCGTGTTGATGAAGATGATCCGGTCGACGGCCTGACCGATGCAGGCCATCAGGTTCACCGTGGTCCGGCGCTCCTCGTCCATGATCCCCATCTTGATCGTGTTCCGCTCCATGCCGAGGATGTCCTCCACCTCGGCGAACAGCGCTGAGGTGAACGCAACCTCATCGGGTCCATGCTGCTTGGGCTTGACGATGTAGATGGAGTGGGAGTGCCGGGCCGACGGGTCATTCTCGTCCCGCCTGAGGCTGGGCATCGCGCACAGGCTGGTGACGATCGCATCCAGAATGCCCTCGGGTAGTTCGGCACCTTGGTCATCCAGCACCGCCGGTGTCGTCATGAGATGGCCGACGTTGCGGCACAGCATCAGGGAGCGCCCGTTCAACGTCAGCGTGGTGAACTCAGGAGTGGTGAAGCTGAGGTCTGTCGACAGTGTGCGCGTGAAGGTCCTTCCACCCTTCTTCATCGTCTCGGCGGCGGTGCCGTCGTTGAGAAGCAGCCAGTTGCGGTAGCCAATGACCTTGTCCGGGCCATCGACCATTGCCACGGAATCCTCAAAATCCATGATCGTCGTGACGGCCGCTTCAAGGACCACGTCTGAGACCTTGGCCTTGTCGGTTCGGCCCACCTGGCTGTCCGCGTCGAACTGGATGTGAATGTGCAAGCCGTTGTGTCGCAACAGGATGCCGGTGGGGGCGTCGGCAGCCCCCGTGTATCCCGCGTAGGCGTCCTTCTCACGCAGACAAACACTCTCTCCCGATTCCAGTTTCGCCTTGAAATGCCGGCCCGCGCGGTACTCGACGACTTCGGCGTGGGACCCCGAGGAGAGCGGCACCGCACGGTCCAGGAACGCGCGTGCCCACGCAATGACGCGGCTCCCCCGCACAGGGTTGTACCCATCGCCTGGTTCAGCTCCGTTGTCCTCGCTGATCACATCCGTGCCATAGAGCGCGTCGTAGAGTGAGCCCCAGCGGGCGTTGGCCGCGTTGATCGAGAACCGGAGATTCGTGATGGGAACCACGAGTTGCGGACCAGAGATCGTGGCAATCTCCTCATCCACGTTCTTGGTCCGTGCCCACAGCCGCTTCGGCTCCACGCGCAGGTAGCCGATGTCACGGAGGAACTGTTGGTATGCCGACGGGTCCGGGGAACCCGGATGTTCCCGGTGGTAGACATCGATGGCGCTCTGGAGCCGGTCACGCTCCTTCAGAAGCGCGCGATTGTCGCGACTGAGCCCGTTGAAGAGGGCGACGAATCCGTCCCAGAAGCGCTCCCTTGCAACAGTCGTGCGGGGCAGAGCCTCGTCATTGAGGAAGTCAACGAGGCGTCGGTCCACCAGAAGATTGCCGACGGACTCGTGCGTCTCGATCTGCACCGGATGGGCCGAGACGGCTGTTGTTGTGGTGGTTGTCGTGGTCATGACGTTCTCCTCGGGGCGCTTCTGGGAAAGGATCAGAACTGAGCGGACTCTGTGGAGTCCTTGAGGGCGGTGGTGGAGCTGTCGGGATTGACCACCGTGGCGATGTCGTCAAAGTATCCGGTGCCCACTTCACGCTGGTGCCGGGTGGCGGTGTAGCCGCGCGACTCGGCGGCAAATTCGCGCTCCTGCAGGTCCACGTAGGCGGTCATGCCCTCCTTGGCGTACCGGTCGGCAAGATCGAACATGGAGTAGTTGAGCGCATGGAAGCCGGCCAGGGTGATGAACTGGAACTTGAATCCCATCGCACCCAGCTCGCGCTGGAACTTCGCGATGGTGTCATCGTCAAGATGCTTCCTCCAGTTGAACGACGGCGAGCAGTTGTAGGCCAGCAATTGATCCGGGTGCTTCGCCTTGATGCCCTCGGCAAACTTCCGTGCCACCTCCAGGTCCGGCACACCGGTTTCCATCCACAACAGGTCAGCGTATTCGGCATATGCATTGCCGCGGGCAATGCAGGGCTCGATGCCTCCCCGCACCTTGTGGAAACCTTCACTGGTGCGCTCACCCGTGATGAATTCATGGTCCCGCTCATCGATGTCGGAGGTGATCAGGGTGGCCGATTCCGCGTCTGTCCGGGCGATGATCACCGTCGGAACATCAGCCACGTCAGCGGCCAGGCGAGCGGCGTTGAGCGTGCGCTCGTGATGCTTGGTCGGAATCAGCACCTTGCCACCCATGTGGCCACACTTCTTCTCCGAGGCAAGTTGATCCTCCCAGTGGACGCCGGAGGCACCCGCAACGATCATTGACTTCATCAGCTCGTAGGCATTGAGCGGGCCACCGAAGCCGGCCTCGGCGTCAGCCACAATCGGAACCAGCCAGTCCTCCACCGAGCGGATGCCCTCGGAATGCTCGATCTGATCGGCACGCAGCAGCGCGTTGTTGATGCGACGCACCACCTGCGGCACGGAGTTGGCCGGGTACAGCGACTGATCGGGATAGGTGTGGCCGGACAGGTTGGCGTCGGCGGCAACCTGCCACCCGGAGAGGTAGATGGCCTTCAGCCCTGCTTTGACCTGTTGGACGGCCTGATTCCCCGTGAGTGCCCCTAGCGAGTTCACGTAGTCCTCGGAGTGGATCTTCTCCCACAGCTTTTCGGAACCGCGCCGGGCAAGCGTGTGTTCTTCCTGGATGGTTCCCCGCAGGCGGATGATGTCCTGAGCGGTGTAATCACGCTTGACACCGCTCCAACGGGAGTTGGTGTTCCAGTCATGCTGGATGAGTTCTGCGGAAGTGTGGGTCATGGCAGGATTCCTTCCAATCCGGGGGCCAGCGCCGATGCTGTGCTCCTCGTTGACATCACTTTCCTGCACTTGACACCATGAATCCATAAAACTTCTTGGAAAGAAATGCATTTCTTCCGCTACTGTCAATTCCATGGTTCTCACTGCAGATCTATCCCTCACCCCGGATCAGGAATCTGAAGCTTTCGACCCGTTTTCACTCGGGCGCCGGTTGAGACACCTTCGGAAGGAACTCAAGCTGACGCTCGCGCAGGTTGCCGAGAGCTCCGGGGTCGCCGCCTCGCAGCTCTCCCTCCTCGAAAACGGCAAACGCGAAGCCAAGGTGTCCACTCTCCAGAAGATCGCCCGCGTCTACGGTGCCTCGCTCGCAGATCTCACAGCGCCTGTGCCCAGCCGTCGCGCCCAACTGGAAATCGAACTCGACCGCTACATGAGCTCCCCTCTCGCGCGGTCCAAAGGGCTACCGTCGCTGCGGATCTCCCCGCGCATGCCCATGGACGTGCTGAGCTCCCTGGTGGCTCTGCACAGAGAACTGGCCCACGACGCGGCGCAGCGGATCGCCACTCCCGAGGAGGCACGACGCGCAAACGCCCAGCTGCGCAACGAGATGCGCGCCCGCGACAACTACTTTGGTGAACTCGAGGCGGAGGCAGGCAAGTTGCTGGCCCGCGTGGGGCATGTATCGGGACCGCTCACACAACACCTGATCGGTGCGATCACAAAACACCTCGGCTTCACACTGCACCAGGCGAGCGAGTTGCCCCACTCCACCCGGTCTGTCACAGACCTGCGCAACATGCGGATCTACATGCCCACAACGGGCACCGGCGATCACGACCCCAAGTCAGTCCTTCTTCAAGCCCTCGGCCACCACGTCCTTGGTCACACACCACCCACGAGCTACGGCGAATTCCTCCGACAACGGATTGAGACCAACTACTTCTCCGCCGCGCTTCTGATCCCCGAAGAACCCGCCGTCAGGTTTTTGCAGGAGTCCAAGGCCCACAAGGAGTTGGCGATCGAGGACCTGCGCGACGCCTTCGCCGTCGGATACGAGGCCGCGTCACACCGGTTCACGAATCTGGCCACCAAGCACCTCGACATCCAGGTCCACTTTCAGCGCGTCCACGAGTCGGGCATCATCTACAAGGCCTATGAGAACGACGGCGTCTCCTTCCCCATGGACAATCTGGGCGCGATCGAGGGTCAGCCCGTCTGCCGCTTCTGGACCTCACGGCAGGTGTTCGACGTCTCGGACAAGTTCAATGCCTTCGACCAGTACACCGAGACCCCCTCAGGAATGTACTGGTGCACGGCGCGGGTTGATCGCGCCGGAGCCAGCGGGGCGTTCTCCACCAGCATCGGCGTTCACTACCGGGATTCCAAGTGGTTCAGAGGCCGCATCACCACGCAGCGCTCGGTATCGACATGTCCCGATGTGACGTGCTGTCGTCGTGCGTCGCCGGCCCTGGAGCAACGATGGGCAACGTATTCATGGCCCAGTGCCCGCACACACGCCCATCTACTGGCCGCACTCCCGCCGGGAACCTTCCCCGGCGTCGACGACGCACAGGTCTACCAGTTCCTCGAATCGCGTTCAGAGGCCCCGTGAACTCCTTGGAGGCGCGGCCGGGGCCTGCAGGAGGTTGCAGTCGCCCGGCTCAACGACTCGTGAGGTCCTCGGTGCCCTTCTCGAAGGCCGTGGTGCCAATCCGTCTGGCCACGATGATGAACGCCGCCAGCAACCCTGCATAGGTCAGCGTCATCACAGCGAAACCAACGACGCTGATCCCTGTGTCCGGAAAAGCCAACGCCGCAATCACAGCGGCCAGGACGAAAGCCCCGTTGAATCCGACGTCATAGAAAGTGAACACCCGGCCCTTGTAGCTTTCTTCCACGTGCGCCTGGACGATCGTGTCGACGGCAATCTTGAACGACTGCACGCCGAGCCCGATGAAGAACGAGGCGACGAACAACGCCCCCATGGATTGCAGGAACACCGGCAGAAGCTGCGCCACCACACACAGCACCAGCACCGCTATGGCGGTCCGCAGCAGGCCCAGACGGCGAGCCAACAATGGCACCAGGACCGTGCTTGAGATGAACCCCGCCCCTGTGGCGAGGCCCCAGATGGTGAGATCAGCCAACGCCGCATCAGGATCGGTGTTGAAGAAGTTGCGCACCGCCAGGATGACGACGACGCTGAAAAGCCCGAACAGCAGCCTGCTGACGAACATGCCCACCAGGGCCAGGCCTGCGGCCGGACGCGCAGAGAGGTGGCGCAGCGCAAGGGTGAGTCCGTGCCACACCTCGGTGACGGAGCTGCGTGGCTGCCCGGGCTCCGGGCCCAGCGCATCACGGTGGAAACCCCGCGCAATAACCACGGAACCGGCGAACAACACCGCCGCCACACCGAACACGACTGCGTCGGCGTTGTTGGGGCCGATCACTGGCCCCAGACCGACGCGCGCCCCGAAGCCGAGAATGGCACCGATCACCACGCCCAGCGGTCCCACCGTCGGGATGATGGAGGAGGAACTGAGGTACTCATCAGGTTCGACCGTGTACTGCAGCCCTGCGGACAACCCAGCCAGCATGAAGCGGTTGACGCTCATGGCCACCAGTAGTGCCGCGTAGAACACCACCTCCCACACACCTTCGGTCAATCCTGACGCGATCAGCAGTCCCACCAGCAGGGCCAGCACCGCCCGGATGATGTCCGAGATGACCGTCACCTGGCGCCTGGACCAGCGATCCAACAGCGTGCCAGCGAAGGGGCCGAGCACGGTGTAGGGCAGCAGCGTGATGGCCAGCACCCCGGCGATGGCCCATGCGTTGGGCTGGCTCTGCGGGGAGAACAGGATGTAGGAAGCCATGCCCACCTGGAGTGTGCCGTCCCCGGCCTGGCTGAGCAGGCGCAGGGTCAGCAGGCGACGGAAGGGCTCGTGTCTCCACAACCGCGTGAGGGCGGGGGCAATCGACATGCGGGGCGCCCCTAGGAGCCGGTCGCCTCTTTGTGCAACCGATGCGCCTTCTCCAGAGCCCAGTAGGTGCCCTGGCGCTCAGCCTCCTGCATCACGAGCGTCTCATCGAGCGTCTTGAGTTTTTCCTCCCCGGCGAGAATCTTCGCGAACTGCTCCTCACGGTCCTCCTCAGATTCCTTGTACTCGGTATGGAGGTAGGAGTGGGCGAGACGGTCCAGTGACCCGACGGCACTCGCGATCCTGCCCCGCTTGCTGTAGAGGCTGACGAGCACGGTGAGGGTGAGCAGACCGATGATGATGGGCAGCGACGTACTGGCGGTGAAGGTGAACACATCGACGTTCTCACCGTTGTTGATGAACGGCAACTGGTTGGTGTGCAGGGCCTCCAGCACCAGCTTCACACCGATGAACCCGAGCACGAGCGAGAGCCCGTACTTCAGGTAGATGAGGCGATCCAGCAGTCCTTCAATGAGGAAGTACAGCTGACGGAGCCCCATCAGGGAAAACGCGGTGGCGGTGAAGACGATGTAGACATTGGTCGTGAGCCCGTAGATGGCGGGGATGGAATCCAACGCGAACAACACGTCGGTGCCGCCGATGGCCACCATGACGAGCAGCATGGGCGTCAGGACGCGCTTGCCGTTCTCGTACGTGAAGAGCTTGTCGCCGTCGTAGTGATCGGTGGTGCGCAGATACTTCTTGGCCAGGCGGATGATGAAGTTGTTGGCCTCATCATCGCCCTCCTTCTCAGGGGCCAGGAGCTTGCCTGCGGTCACGAGCAGGATCAGACCGAAGAGGTAGAACATGAAGGAGAAGTTCTCAATCAGAGCCTTGCCAGCGAAAATGAAGCCGCTTCGTGCAATCAGCGCAAACACGATGCCGAACAACAGCACTTTTTGCTGGTCCTTGCGTGGCACCGCGAAGCTGCCGATGATCACCAAGAAGACGAAGAGGTTGTCGACGCTCAGCGCCTTCTCCGTGATGTAGCCGGCAAAGTACTCCGAGCCCATCTGCGATCCGCCGAAGATCAGGACGACGACGCCGAACACCAGGGCGAGCCCCACATAAATGGCCGACCAGATCGCCGCTTCCTTGATCGTGGGCTCGTGAGCCTTACGGACATGGAAGAAGAAGTCAAAGGCAAGCAGTCCGACGATCACCAGGATGGTGAGTCCCCAGATCCAAAGGGGTACAGACAAGGTGGAATTCTCCTCGATGTATTCAGGGGATGGTCGCACCGCGAACCATCGGCGCCGCTGGTTCACAGATGCACCAAGTCAATCGTAACCGTTGAGACCCCGTCGCCAGCCACCGGTAGCATCGGTGGTGATCTTCAGTGGGAGGAAATCCATGCAGAAACGACGTTGGTTCGCAGCGGCACTGGCGGCCGGGATCCTGATGACCGGTTGCACAGCAGGCGCAGGCAACGGCGATGGATCTCCATCGTCCTCAGTGGCGCCGTCCTCGGTTCCAGAAGACTTGAGCCCGGCCGACTCGGTTGTGACCAGTCTAGCCTCCGCCATCACGGCCCTGGATGTATCGGCCCTCCCCATCGAGGACCCGACAAGTGCTCAGACCGAACTGGAGGCGGTTTTCGCCGGAATGGATGGCGTCACCCCCACCGTCAGCGTCGAAGGGATCGAGTACTCCGCTGCCGACGAGTCGGCCCGGGCACAACTGAGGCTGGACTATCCCCTCGGCGAGAATGGCTGGAGCTACGAGACCACGGCGCCACTTGATTTCGTCGATGACCAATGGCAGATCTCCTGGACTCCCACCATCCTCCATCCGGAGCTGACCAGCGATTCACGCATGCGCCATATCCGGACGCTGCCCCGCCGGGCGGCCATCAACGACAACGCGGGTCTTGCCCTGGTGGAGGAACGCGATCTCTACCAGGTGGGGATCGACAAGACCTTGATCCCGGATACACAGTGGGCCGCCGCGGCAGACCAGCTCGCGGTCCTGCTGGAGATTGATCCCGTGGCGTTCCAGGCGAAAGTGGCCGCTGGTGGGGAGCGGCAGTTTGTCATCGGCAAAACCCTGCGTCAGGAAGAGATCTCCCCCGATGTGGGCAAGGTGACGGGCGCCCAAGTGGTGACCACCTCCGCGATGGTCTCCATCAGCGACACTTTCGCTGCCAGCCTGCTGGGCATCGTCGGTTCCCCCACAGAGGCGATGCTGGAGAATCCAGAGGTTGACGTCCAGGCCGCGGACACTGTCGGTCTGAGCGGCCTGCAGTACCGCTACGAGAATCGATTGCGTGGCGTGCCGGAAGTTCGCGTCGACCTGGTGGGGCGTGTCAGTGACGAGGACACCACAGCAGGCGAGGCCTTCGTGGAGCAGAACCTGTTCCTGCAGGACTCAAGCGTCCCCGAGGCCGTGGAAACGAGTCTGGACCGTGATCTGCAGATCAAGGCCGAGGCGGTCTTGGCCGACCAGTCCGGGCTGGCCACTCTGGTGGTGATCCGACACGACGATGGTGCGATTCTCACAGCCGCCAACTCACCGGCAGCGGGCACCTTTCCCCAGGCCACGTTCGGGAAATTCGCCCCGGGATCCACTTTCAAAGTGGTGTCATCGCTGGCGATGCTGCGCGGTGGCCTGACCCCGGGCTCGACGGTGCAGTGCCCGGCCAGCCTGGAGGTGGCTGGCAGAGCATTCACGAACTATTCGGATTACCCATCCAGTGCGGTGGGCTCCATCACCTTGACCGAGGCGCTCGCCAACTCCTGCAACACGGCATTCGCCAGCGCTGCGGGGACAGTCACGCCGGAGCAGCTCCATGCAGCGGCTGCCAGCCTCGGCGTCGGCACTGACTATGACGCCGGATTCACGTCCAACTTCGGCACCGTCGAGCCCAACGACAGTCCCATCGACCGTGCCGCCAGCATGATCGGACAGGGCCAGATCACCATGTCGTCCCTGGGAATGGCGGCCGTGGCAGCCAGTGTGGCCAGCGGAAAGACCACCATCCCCTGGCTCGTGGCGGATGAGCAGGCGCTCTCCACTGCACAGCCGCTGTCCGCTGAGGAGACCACTCAACTCCAGCAGATGATGACGGCTGTGGTCGCCGATGGCTCGGGTAGGTCATTGGCCGGGGTGATGACCGGCGCCAAGACTGGCACCGCTGAATTCGGCACCGTCGGCGCCTACAAAACACACGGCTGGATGATCGCCTGGAACGACACGGTCTCGGTGGCTGCCTTCGTGGAGGAGGGTGTCTCCGGCTCACAGTCGGCAGCGCCGCTCATCCTGTCGCTGTTTTCCTGAGGTTCGGGCACACGACGTTCAGCTGAAGCGCACCATGTTGTTGAGGACCCATTCACTCTTGGTACTGAATCGGTAGCCGCCGGAGGACTTGGCTGTGGCGGAGGCCGTCGTGGTCCAGGCATAGCTGCGACAGCCGTTGTAACCAGTGACCGCGGTGTCGCATTCGGTCCTCCATCTGCGTCCGTCCTTGGCTGTCCACTCTCCAGTCTCACCCAGTGGGTTGCCAGACCACAGTGCGCGGGGCGACTCCACGTAGGTCAGATTGTTGAAAGCCCACCCCTCCCGCCGGTCGAAGCGTGAGCCGTCAGTGGTCACGACGGTGGCCCAGATCTCCGTGCGGCAGCGCTTGGTCTGGGAGTACGCCTCGCAGGAGGTTCTCCATGCCCGCCCGCTGACCGTGTGCTGGCCCTGCGTCGTGTAGAGGGCGACGGCGGAGATGGTGTCCTTGTCGGCGATCACCGGACGGGTCTCTCCCCGGCTGGGGGCATCATCATTGCGGTCACTCAGCGTTGAGGGATTGACGATGTTGTTCACCAGTTTGGGAATCGCCAGGCATGCGCGACGCGCATCGGCAACGACGACGCCATCGCGATCCCTCGTCCAGTATCCGCAGTAGGCGCGGGAGCCGTCACGAACCGTGTAGCCGCCCAGCGACAGGCCATGAATGGGCTGCTCAACGTTGTTGCGCAGCAAAGTGAAGTGGACATGGCGGAAGGTACCACGGCCACATGTGTCAGATCCGGGGCTGCCGGTCATGCCGATCTGTTCCCCCGCCACCACACGGTCACCATTTTGCAGGTCAGAGGGGATCCCCTTCAGGTGGTAGTACATCGTCTGCCATCCATCGGCGTGTGTGATGGTGACATAGCAGCGGGAGTAACCATTTGCCCCACCCACGCGCGCGACGCCGTCAGCAGCTGCAACGATGGGAACGCTGACGTTGCCCGAGGCCCCCAGATCGATGGAGCTTCGCACACCGCTGGCAAACGTGTGCGTGCCGCCTGCGTTGACTGTGGCGCCCCACTGGACGGGCAGAGCCATCGGGAAGCTGGGCAGGGCCGCGGCGCTGGCCTGCGGTACGACCCCCACGAGTGCCGCCACCGCGGTTGCCAGCATGGCGACCGCCAGAATTCTCAGACCTCGCACTTGATCTCTCCGCTCCCGTGTGACAACAAGAAAGACGGTAGAGCGAAAGGCCTTGGAAAACTAACGAAACCTGAGAAAACTTCAGACTGACAGGGACACAGGGAGGAAATTGCCGAATTACACTGAGGGATTCCTTGGTTTCAGCTCAGCTGAAGGCCCTTGACCACAGCTGCCCCGAGGGAAAGGACCGCGATCAGACCCACCACAGGCCACTGCCAGCGCTTGCGGTGTTCCTTGGGTAAATGGATGAGGGCGGCGGTGACTGCCAGCCCTCCAATGAGACCACCCAGGTGGCCCTGCCACGAAATGAACGAGGAGCCCGCCACCGTGATCACCACGTTGACCCCCAGAAGGATGAGGATCTGGCGCACGTTGCCACCATGTTTGCGGGCCACGAGCAAAAAGGCGCCCAGCATCCCGAAGATGGCACCGGATGCGCCCACAGTGGAGACGAAGGGCCCGGAGAACAGCATGACGAACGCCGACGCGCTCAGCGCAGACACCAGATACAGGGCGAGGAACCGGGCGCGACCAAGGAGTCGCTCCAGTTGGGGCCCAAGGACGTAGAGCGCGAACATGTTGAATGCGATGTGGACGATTTCGGAGTGCGTGAAGGCACTGGTCAAGAGCTGCCACCAGGCGCCGCTGGAGACGCCGTCCGTCCAGGAGACCCCGCCTCCCGTGCATTCTGCCGAAACGACGGAGACGACCCGGTTGCCCGCATTCACGCAGTACCCCATGGGCGTGATCGCCAACAGGTTGAATACCCTCCCGAAGGCTCCCCCCGTCAACAGCACTGCAGCCCAGACGGCCACGTTGATGCCGATCAGGACGAACGTCGTCGTGCGGTTGTCCCCGCTTCGCCGACCCCCGTAGGGCAGCTCCCGCTGCCGGGTTTCGCGCATGCCCCGGTTCACACACTCCGGGCACTGGAACCCGACGGATGACGGATTCATGCACTCGGGGCAGATGGGGCGGCCGCACCGCTGGCACGAGATGCGGGTGGGGCGCTCCGGATGTCTGGAGCAGACGGGAGACGCAGCGGGTTCAGCCATGCGGGCAAGGGTACCGCTGCACCAGTAGGGTGGCTCGTCATGGGCCATGGTCATTCCCACGCCGCGCACGCGGCCGTTGAGGTGGGTACACGAGCACGCAACGCACTCATGTCTCTTCTGGCGGTACTGGGTCTGCTGGCCGCCGTCGGGCTGATCTGGCTGTGGCCGGACAGCCAGGCCCTGGCGGACGCCGTCGATCAGCCCTACGACGCTCCCGGGGTGGTCTACCTGGACGTGGAGATCAGCGAACTGGTTGACGGGTGTGTATCGCAGGGCGGCCTGGAATCCAACCTCCCATGCCAGACTGCGATCATCCAGATGGATGAAGGCGAAGAGAGCGGTCAGCTCCTTGAGGTGGAGTTGCAGGGACCCCAGGCCCAGGCCGGTCTGAGGACGGGCGACTCCATAGAAATCGCACGGATTCCCACCGAGGACACGCCCATCTACACCTATTCGGGCACCAACCGGCTCCCCACACTGATCATCATGGCGGCGCTGTTCGTCCTGTGCATTCTGGCCGTCGCACGATGGAAGGGGCTCTTTGCACTGCTGGGGCTGGGAATAGCCGGCTACGTTCTGCTGGGTTTCATGTTGCCCGCCCTCATCACTGGCAAGCCCGGCATCCCCGTGGCACTCGCAGGATCAACGGCCATCATGTTTGTGGTGCTCTACGTCGCCCATGGAATATCCATCCGGACATCGACGGCGCTGGCAGGAACACTGCTGGGATTGGCCGTGACCACCGGGCTGGGAGCACTGGCAGTGGGCGCGGCGAGGCTTTCTGGATTCGCCGACGAACAGGAATACGACTTGGCCCAGCTGGTTCCCGGTCTCGATTTTCAGGAATTGCTGATGTGCGCCATCATCATCGGTGGTCTGGGTGTGCTCAATGACGTCACCATCACGCAGAGCTCAGCCGTCTGGGAGCTCAGGGCCGCCGCTCCGGAAATGAGCAGACGAGGGATCTTCGCCTCAGCCATGCGCATTGGTCGCGACCACATCGCCTCCACGATTTACACCATCGTTTTCGCCTATGCCGGCAGCGCCCTGACTGTGTTGTTGCTGCTGTACTTCACCAACCGCGACATCATCGGTCTCTTTGGTGTGGAGCTCTTTGCCAGCGAGGGTGTCCGCACTTTCGCCAGCGCCATTGGACTGGTCCTGTCGGTTCCCATCACCACCGGAATCGCCGCCCTCACCGTGCCACCCGCCCGGGAGAAGGAGACCGCGCCTCGCCGGGTGGATCCCTTCGACCCCCTGCCCACCTGAGGGGGCTTTACCGACGCGGAATCAGGCGCAGCAGTCGGGACCGGGGAACGGACATGGATGGATTCTCGGATGCTGCACGGGAGACCTCCCGCAGTGCGGGGTAACGCTCCCGGATAGCCACTTCCAACCTGTCATGGAGCGTGCTTCCCGCCGCCGGGCAATCCGTGCAGGCACCCCCGAAATCCAGGACGACCGCATCATCTCCTGCTGAGACGACGCTGATTTGTCCGCCGTGAGAAGAGATGTAGGAGGCCAACTGACCACGGACAACATCGTCAGCAATCAGACCCAGCAGGTGGGCGGAGCCCTCTGTGATGTCCCAGCCATCAGCGTCGACGGCCGCAACAACGGCGTCCCGGATGCGCGGTCCGTGATCGGTCCAGCTGTGCTCGGGTGCCAACCACGTCCACACCGAACCCCGTTCCACAAACATGCGAGTGATGACGCCATATTCCATCATTGGGCCCAGCGTCCCGGCAGCGTGCAGCACTTCTCCCACGCCCAGTTCCGCCGTCTCAGTGACCCACCGGATGGCCTGTGGTTCGTCGGTGACCGCTTCTGGGTGGATCGGAGTCCTCATAGGATCGCCCCCACCGCCAGCTTGGCGAACCATGCCATCACCCAGGCCAGGCCGCCCATGTACACAAACGCAATGACCGGCCACTTCCAGGTGCCGGTCTCCCTGCGCATGACGCCCAGGGTGGACATGCACTGAAGTGCGTAGACGAAGAAGACCAGCAGCGCTGCCACCGTCGAGGGTGTGAAGACGGGCTGACCGACATCCGGGCCGTCGGTGTGCGTCATGCTCGTCAGGGCCGCGACCGGATCCTCGGGATCCTGTGCAGCCGCCACCTGACCGAGAGTGGAGACGAACACTTCGCGCGCCGCCAGGGAGGACAGCACGCCGACGTTGATGCGCCAGTCGAAGCCCAGTGGTTCAAAAACAGGCGACACTGCGCGGCCGATGTCTGCGGCCAGGGAATTGTCGATGACGTAGGACTGCACCGCGACGTCGTCGCGAACGTCGATGCCAGCCCCCGCCAGATCAGCGTCGGAACGAAGCGGGAAATTCAGGAGCCCCCACAAGACGATGGTGGTGACCATGATGATGCTCGTCACTTTTTTCAAAAAGGACTTGGCGGCATCCCACACCGACACCACGACGGTGCGCGGGCGGGGCAGCCTGTACGAGGGCATCTCCATGTAGAACGGCAACCCGATGCCGGAGCGTCCCACCACTTTCTTGAAGAACCACGCTGACAGCATTGCCGAGACGGCACCCAGTAGGTAGAGACCAAACATGACGGCGCCCTGGGCGCCGATCGGCCCCAGACGCAGGTCGGCGGGGACGAGCATGCCGATGAGCAGCACGTAGACGGGCAGTCGCGCAGAACACGTCATCAGTGGCGCGCCCATCATGGTGGCGATCCGGTCCTTGGCCGAGGGCAGCGTCCGGGTGGCCATGATCCCCGGGATGGCGCAGGCCATGGAACTCAGGAGTGCGACGAAAGCCCGTCCTTCCAGACCTGCCCAGCCCATCACCCTGTCCATCAGGAAAGCTGCCCGCGCCAGGTAACCGCTGCCCTCCAGCAGGGAGATCAACAGGAACAGCAGGGCGATCTGCGGCAGGAATACCAGCACCCCACCCACGCCCGCGAGCAACGCGTCGGCAACCAGGCTCGACAACCAGGCAATGGGGATATTGGCCCGTGCGATGCCGCCCAACCACCCGAAGAAGGTCTCGATGCCATCCTGCATGGGCGCCGCGACGGTGAAGATCACCTGAAAGAACGCCATCATCGTGGCGAAAAAAATCAGTGTCCCCCACACCGGGTGCAGGAGGACTCCGTCGATGCGACTGGTTCGCTTGTCCGAGCCGGGCGCCCGGAAGGATGCGCTGTCGAGCACCGACGTCGCCCAGTCGGCCACCCCGCTGGAATCCGACGGCGGGGCCACCATGGGCCGTGGCCAGGACCTGACCTCGCCCAGGGCAGTGGAAAGGCTTGCAACCCCACGTCTGTCACCTGCGACAACCGGGATGACCTTGACCCCCACCGCGCGGGACAGCGCATCGATGTTCAGGGACCCTCCTCGTCGCATCAGCTCATCCGTAAAGGTGAGAACGACGACGACGGGGTGGTGAAGTTGCTGCACCTGCGCGAGGAGCCCCAGGGAGCGCCGAAGATTGGTGGCGTCAAGAAGAACGACCAAACCATCGACTGGTTCGTCGCCGCTGGCGCCCGCTTCGAGTACACCGGCCACCACCTGCTCGTCCGGACTGATGGGGTCCAGGGAATAGGTGCCGGGGAGGTCTTCAATGGTGACCTCGCGGCCATCCTCCACCGCGTGGGCACCCTCATAGCGGGAGACGGTGACACCGGGATAGTTCCCCGTTTTGGCACGCAAACCAGTCAAAGAGTTGAACAGGGTGGTTTTTCCGGCGTTGGGACTTCCCACCAACGCGAACCGTTGCGTCGCCGCACCAGCCTTGGTGGGTGGCTCGGCGTGGCGGCTCACTACTGCTCCACCAGGATTCTGCTGGCTTCACGCTTGCGCAAAACGATCTGCGCTCCGCCAATATTGAACACGAGAGGGTCACGCATGGGGGCCTTGCGGATGAGGGCGGCCAACTGGCCGGGCGCGAACCCGAGGTCAAACAGTCGCTTGGAGATCTGGTCGTCGCTCGTGAAGCCAACGATTTTCGCCGGACATGCGCAGCCGAGTTCCGCCAGGCTGCAGGTCCTGGTCTCGCCACCAGCCGCTGCACACTGTCGCTGTCCCATGTGTCCCGCATGTGTCATGTTGAGAAGTTAGCACAGCCTAACCTGTGGAAATAAGGTGGGGTTGCCCTTGCGAAAGACAGCGACGTTGCTCCGCGCTGTTAAGGGGGGTTTGACTATCGCACCTAAAGTTCCTTGCATGGCACTCGCGACGCGGAGCACAGCCGGGATCTGGGGATTGGCTGCGGCCCTCATCGGGGTTCTCGCAGGACAGATCACGTCCATCTTCACCGGACCCTCCTCCTCCCCCATGGATGCCGTGGGGGGTGCAGTCATTGACATCACACCTGCCCCCGTGAAGGAATGGGCCATTTCTGTGTTCGGCACTGCCGACAAGGCCTTCCTGCTCGTGGTGATCGCCCTTGCCGTGGCAGCCCTCGGCTGGTTGGCAGGTGTGGCTCAGCGTCGCACGGGGTGGGCTGGGGGACTCCTGCTGGGCGCGCTGGGCGTGGGCTCGGGCATCATCGCCTCGCTTCGCCCAAGCTCCTCCCCCACCAGCATCATCGCTGGCATGGTGGCCGCACTCGTTGCAGTCTCCGTGCTGCGCTGGGGCATCGGACGTCTCGCCACGATCGATCAGTCCTCCCATGCCGTGAACGACGAGCCCAACCGTCGCCTCTTCATGATCGGTGGCGCCGGCGTTGCGGCGGGAGGTCTGGGGCTTGCAGCCGTCGAGGGCTTCATCCGCCCGGCGACCGTTGGCCGGCCGCCCATCGACCTCCCTGCGCCGCAGTCGACGTCCAGCCTGCCGCCCGGTTTGGAGTCGCAGATCGACGGACTCACCCCCCTGCGGACCCCCATCGCGGACTTCTACCGCATCGACATCGCCGTCAGCGTCCCCCGCCGCGAGGCCGAGGACTGGGAACTGGTCATCGACGGCATGGCACGCAATCCCTACACGATCACTTTCGACGAACTCCTCGCCATGCCGATGGTGGAGCGTGACGTCACCCTCACCTGCGTCAGCAATCCCATCGGAGGTCAGTACGTGGGCAGCACCCGCTGGCAGGGCGTCCTTGTCGCCGACATCATCCGCAAAGCGGACCCCGAAGCCCGTGTGGAGCAGGTATTGAGCACCGGGGCAGACGGATTCACCGCCTCCACACCGCTGGAGGTGATGCTCGATGGTCGCGACGCGATGATCGCCGTCGCCATGGATGGTGAACCGCTGACACGGGTGCACGGCTTCCCGGCACGCCTCCTGACGCCCGGCCTCTACGGCTACGTCGGCGCCACCAAATGGCTGGAAAAGCTGACGTTGACCACGTTCGATGAGGCGCAGGCCTACTGGACGAACCGGGGGTGGGGCGAGACGGGCCCGGTGAAGACCGCCACCCGCATCGACGTCCCCGGCAACCAGGTGGATCCCGGCGACTCCGTCATTGCGGGTGTCGCTTGGGCGACGCATCGCGGCATCAGCAAGGTGGAGGTCCGCGTAGACGACGGACCGTGGCAGCAGGCGACGCTGGGCGAGGAAGTCGGCGACGACTACTGGCGCCAGTGGCAGCTGCCCTGGACCGCGGACAGCGGCACCCACCAGATCACCGCGAGGGCCACCGACCAAGCGGGCGAGGTGCAGACCGACGCCATCCAGGATGTCGTCCCCGACGGCCCCACCGGTTACCACGTGCGCACCGTCCAGGTGCGCTGAGTCTGCAGCCGTCCGGCCTCGTGTTCCACGCCCTTTCAGGCGTCAGAGGCCATCGCGAAGGTGCCCTGCGCTCGACGAACACCCAGCACCGGGTGCCGAGGCACTATGTCGTCCATGAACCCGTAGCGATGACGCAGAGCCTGGGCCTGCGGTTGACCCTCCTCTGCCAGGGATTTCAGGCAGCGCCACCAGTCCGAGAGGTCACCCCAGCCCGGTGCTGCCAGCGAACCGCCGAACTGCCGCACAGCCAGCGACGAGCTCAGGGACGCCAACATCAACCGCTGTTCGAGCGGCCACCCCGCGAGGGTTCCCAACAGGCAGGAGGCCGCAAAGACATCACCAGCTCCCGTCGGATCAATGGCATCCACGCGCAGTGCCGGACACGAGACCACCTCGTTGGTGCTCTGATCGATGGCGTGGCTACCTTCCGCGCCGTCAGTGACCACGGCCAGTGGCACCAGCTCCGCCAATTTGTGCAGAGCACGCACGGGCGTGGAGGTGCGCGTGTATCCCATGGCCTCCACGGCATTGGGGGTGAACGCATGGCACCGATCGAGACCCGCCAGATCCGCGACGTCCCAGCGCTCCGTCTCATCAAAGCCGACGTCGGCGAACACCATGGTTCCTCGACGGGCCAGCTCGTCAAGCCAGGAGGTGTCCCCCGTCAGATCGACGACGGCAGCCCTGGAGTGCGGAATCAGCGACACATCGGCCACAACCGCTTCGGGCAGTGGATGACCATGACTGACCATGCCCCGGTCTCCGGAAAAGGCCAGCGAAACGGTGGTGGCGGAGTGGAAGTCCGGAAAGACGCGCGACGCTGATAGATCGATGTGCTCCTGCCCGGCAAGAGTGGCACGCATCCATGTGCCGTAGGCATCGTCCCCAAACCCTGCGATGAGTCCCGTGCGCATGCCCAGGCGGGCGGACGCCGTCGCCAGGTTGGCAATGCCCCCCGGACAGGAACCCATGCCCGAGCTCCACAATTCCTCCCCCGGGCGGGGAAGTCGGGGCAAGCCGGTGAAGATGATGTCGAAGAAGACCATCCCGGTGGTCATGACATCGAGTGCCGGATCCTCGGGGCGTCGCAAGGCCTCCAATGGATCCCATTTCCAGCACCGTGGGCAGTGTTCCTCGGCATGGTCGCGAACGTGGTCCTCGTCGTGGTCGATCATTCCTTGGCCGCCCCTTCGAGCATTCCGTTGATGAAGTAGCGCTGCAGCAGGAGGAACACCACGACGATGGGAGTCGCAATGATCACGCCTGCAGCCGCGATGAGTGCGCTGTCGGCAGTGTATTGGCCTTTGAAAACGGCGAGGCCCAGCGGAGCGGTGCGCCATGTTGCGCCGGGGGACATCACCAACGGAATCAGGAACTCGTTCCACGTCCACATGAACATCAGGACGGTCACAGTGGCAATGGAGGGCAGCGACGGCGGGATCATGATCCGCCACAGCGTTTGCAGTCCCGTGGTGCCATCCAGGGCTGCCGCTTCGACGAGGTTGGGTGGCAAAGCCCTGAACTGTGCACGCATCCAGAAGGTGCCGAACGCCACCGATTGTGCGATCTGCGGCAGCGACACCGCCCAGATTGTGTCAATCAGACCGAGGGTTCGTAGGTCGAAGAAGAGCGGTATCACGATTGCCTCGGCGGGGACCATGAGCCCCAGCAGGAACACGTAGAACAGCGCCGTGGAACCGCGGAATCGCATTGTCCCAAAGGCGTAGCCAGCCAGAAGGGACAGCGTCAGGGCAGAGCTCACCACCAACGCTGCCACGAGAAGTGACCGGCCAAGAGCCGGTCCGAACTGGCCAATGTTCCAGGCATCGACGATGTTGCCGAACTGCAGGCCGCCACTTTGGGCGCCAATCTGTGGTCCGAGCGCGGTGAGGGCAATGGTGGCGATGGGGGTGAGGGCAAACAACGCGAACAATCCGAGGATGATGTAGTTGAGGGCCTGCTCCGGGCCTGAGACCCTCATCGCGGCAGCCTCTTCTCTTCGCCGATACGGGAGATCGCCACGTTGATGGAGAACACCATGACGGTGAGCACGATGGCAACAGCCGAGGCAGAGCCAACCTCTTTGAGGTTGAAGGCACGGTTGTAGACCTCATAGCTGGGGACGGTGGTGGCAGTTCCCGGCCCACCCGATGTGGTCAGATACACCAGATCAAAGGTCTTCAGCGCCGCGATGATCGTCAGTACCAGCGCGGTCGTGATCTCGCCCTTGACGCTGGGAAGTGTGATGGCGAAGAACTCGCGCACCGGGCCGGCACCGTCGAGCCTGGCTGCTTCATAGAGTTGATCGGAGATGCGGCCCATTCCCGCCAGCAGCAACAACATCACCAGGCCGGTCCCCAGCCAGAAGCCAATGATTCCCACGGCCACCAGTGCCAGGTTCGGGTCACCCAACCAGCCCCGGGCAAGGCCACCCAGGCCGATGGTTTCCAGGAGATCGTTCAGGGAGCCGCTGGGCGAGTAGATCTCGCGCCACGCGACGGCAACCACGACCAGCGCGATGACCTGGGGCATGAAGATGGCGACCCTGAAGAATCCGAGGCCCTTGACTCGGCCCCGGCGCAACACTGCGGCCAGGATGAGGCCTATGACGAGCGGGAGAATCGAGTAGAAGAAGATGAGGATCAAGGAGTGGAGGATCGAGGCCTTGAACCGATCGTCGCTCAGCAGGTCCACATAGTTTCCGAGGCCAACGAACGTGGCCGGTCCGAAGCCCGGCCAGTCGAAGAGCGAGAACTGCGCGGCCCTGATGAGGGGGAACAGCATGAATCCGGCATAGACCAGGAAGGCGGGGAGGAGATAGAGGTAGGGCGCGCCGGGATGCCGCACGACGGCTGACGGCCGCCCCCCGCCCCTTCTCCTCCCCCGTTCAGGCATCTAGGAATTCCACGTAATCGTCCTCGAAGGCCTGCAGTACTTCCGCCGGGGTCTTCTGTTGGCCGAGAACCTCCTGCAGGCCCTGTCCCGCAGTGTCGGAGAACGACGGTGTGGCGTAGTCAAGGTAGGGCAGCAACGTGCCGTTGTTGGAGACCTCGTCGAATGCCTCGTAGATCTCTTTCTGCACACCGCTGGCGGGCGCCAGTTCCCGTGTGCGCAGAACGGGCATACCGCCGTTGTCGGCAATGATCTGCATCGCGTCCTCGGTGGTGATGAAGTCAATGTAGGCGGCGGCCGCAGCGGCATTGGCGGCATTCGCCGGAATGGAGAACGGAATGCCGGTACCCCCGGTGGTCGCGAGTTTTCCATCCTTGCCGGGCGGCGGCGCCATGAAGTGCAGGTCGTCGCCCATGACGGCCTCCATATCGGTGCCCAGCCACGAACCCGCGGGCAGGAACACTCCTGTGCCTGTCGTGAAATCCGTCCATGCCGGGTCATAGTCCAAACCGTTGGGGGACGGACCGAAGTAGTTCTCCGAACCCCACTGGCCAAACTTCTCCATGGCCATCGTGTTGCCCTCATCGGTCCAACTGGCGCCGGCATTGCCCATGCCAAGTTTGACGACGTCCTCGGAATCAACGAAGTGCGCCTGCATCGGGCCGAACACGTGCAGCGCCGGCCACTGCTCAATATTGCCCAGGGCCATCGGCTGCTCACCGGCGGCCATGGCGTCGTCGAGCAACGTGAAGTAGTCCTGCCACGTGGCGGGAGGCACGGCTCCGAGGGTTTCCAGTTTCTGGGTGGAGTAGAAGATGCCGACGATTTCACCGGTCTGTGGGAGGCCGTAGAGATTGCCCTCTCCGAAGGTGGCGGCGTCGTTGGAGTATCGAACCTTGCTGAGTACCGACGGGGAGAACCGGTCCTCCCAGCCGTAGGCCTTCGAGTAGGGAGTCAAGTCCAGGAGTTGACCGGCCCTGACGAATTGGCCCATGTCGGCGCGCGCATTGTTGACCTGCACGACATCGGGCACCTCGTTGCCTGACAGCGCCAGTGCCACCTGGTTCTTCAGGTCGTCGAAGGCCTGACTGGTGCGATTGATGGTGATGTTGGGGTACTGGTCCATGAAGGCGGCATTCAGGGCCACGAGTGAGTCGTTCTGACTGCCACGCACTTCCTGGTCCCAGACCACCAGCTCTATCTCTCCCAGCGAGGAGGGATCTGTGATGATCTCTTCAGCGGGTGTGTCGGCGGCTCCAGTTCCCGGCTCCGCCTCGGGATCCGAGCCGGGAGCGCAGGCAGTGAGCACGGCGGCGACGCCCAGCCCTGCAGAGCCTGCGAGTAGGGAGCGGCGCGTGATGGGATGAAACTGCATTGGTCCTCCTCCATAGACGAACAATATTGAGGATGCCAGAAGCTGAGAGCATTTGGCCGTCAATGACGTGAACTGGTTGGAACTGATCAAAGGGCTGCTAGTTTGGCGACGTGATCACTGAGGTTCGACAGCGGCGGGTGGCGGAACTTGTCAACATTCGTGGCTCGATGTCTGTGACCGACCTCGTGGAATCCATGGACGTCTCAGAAGCAACGGTGCGCCGGGATCTGGACGAACTTGCCCGCCGCGGTCTGATTGAACGTGTGCGCGGTGGAGCCTGCCGCCAAAGGGCGGCTGTGCGCCCGGAGGCTGACGCGAGTTCTTTTTCGGTCGTCGCGGGTCAGGCATCGGTGGAGAAGCACGCCATCGCTCGTTTGGCAGTGGACCAGATTGAGGACGGCGACGTGGTGGCCCTCGATATCGGCACCACGGTGTTCGCCATGTGCGAGTACCTGCGCTCCCGGCGCATCACCGTCGTCACCGCTTCCCTCGCCGTGGTGCGCATCCTCTGCAATGCGCCGTCCATCGACCTCGTGGTGATGGGCGGTGTGCTGCGCTCCAACTACGAATCAATGGTGGGGATCCTCACGGAGTCTTGCTTCCGACAGGTGCGGGTGGACGTGGCTTTCCTCGGCGCCGCCGGTATCAGGGCTGACGGCTCCGTTCTGGACTCCACGCCGAGCGAAGTGCCCATCAAACGGGCCATGTTGGAGATCTCGTCGCGATCCTGGCTGTTGGCCGATCATCAGAAGTTTCCCGGTTCGGGTTTCATCGAGATCGCTCCACTGCACCTCTTCACAGGGCTGATCTCCGACGAGGCCCTCGCGCCCACCCAACTTGTTCTCCCCCCCGAATCTCGCCTGGAGGTACTGGCACCATGAAACTCACCATTCTCGGAGGCGGGGGCTTTCGCGTCCCGCTGATTCACGACGCCGTGGTCACCAATGCCATCGCAGCCTCCGGCCGTCCCAGTATTGACATCACCGAGATCGCCCTGCAGGACTCGTCACCGGAGCGACTTCACACCATGGAGAAGATCTTGGCCGAACGCACGGCAGAGCTCCCCGAGCCCGGAACGGCGCCCCGGATCACCGCCACCACCGATGTCCGCCAGGCAGTCGCAGACGCCGACTTCATCTTCTCCGCCATCCGCGTCGGCGGTTCCGCAGGGCGTGCGCTCGACGAGCGAGTGGCGCTCGAGCTGGGACTGCTCGGTCAGGAAACGATTGGCCCCGGCGGACTCGCCTACGCCCTGCGGACCATTCCTGTGATGCATGAGGTTGCCAGAATCATTGCGGAGGTGGCCCCAAATGCCTGGACCATCAACTTCACCAATCCTGCGGGCATCGTCACCCAGGCCATGCGGCAGGTGCTGGGCGACAGGGTGGTGGGCATCTGCGACACACCCATCGGCCTTGTGCGTCGAGTGTCCCGTCTGCTCGGGGTCTCCTTGGAGAACGATCAGAACCGCGTCGATTACGACTACATCGGCCTCAACCACATGGGATGGCTCCGGTCCGTCCGCATCGACGGCATGGAGAAACTTCCCGGCGTTCTGGCCGACGACGACGCCCTCGACAGCATCGAGGAAGCCCGCCTCATCGGCAAGGACTGGGTCCGTACCATCGGCGCCCTTCCGAATGAGTACCTCTACTACTACTGGCACACCGACGAGGCCATTTCCAAGATTCTCGGCTCCGGGAGGACCCGGGGTGAATTCCTCATGGGTGAGCAGGATCAGTTCGAGAAAGACCTTGCATGCTGCAGTTCGCCCCTGACTGTGTGGCGCGAAGCACTCCACGAGCGTGAATCCACCTACATGGCCGAAGCACGGGAGGACGGCGACGAGCGACGCCAGGAGGACATTGCCGGTGGCGGCTACCAGGAGGTGGCGCTGCGGCTGATGACAGCGCTGGCCACCGGCTCATCCGAACGCATGATTCTCGACGTCGGCAACGGTTCGGCACAGGGCCTCGCTGTACCCGAACTCCCTGCAGACGTGGTCATCGAAGTGGGATGCGTCGTCGATGGTGACGGAATCCGACCCATGCCGGTGGCACCGCTCAGCCTGGGACAGCTCGGGATGATGGCACGGCTGCGGGCCTCCGAGTCCGCCATCTGCGAAGCGGCTCTCACAGGATCGACACAAAAGGCGTGGGAGGGATTCGCGCTGCATCCACTGGTGGACTCACCGCGCCTGGGCAAGGCTCTTCTGGAGGGCTACAGGCGTGCTCACCCATCCATAGACGCACTCTTGACCCACCCCTGACAAGCCCTGCAATCTTGCTGACCGATTGATTTTCAACTTCCGTCATCATCGCGCAAACCATTGCTCTGACTCGCATGTTCTTCCTAGTCTGACCTCACCACTCAACTCACGAGGCGGACGAAGGCGTTCGCAGTTGGAGGCAGCAGAATGACCACACCCCCATGGGGTCGCCGTGCGCTCATCATGGTTGGCACCCTCACACTTGGACTGACGACGGCGCTTCCCGCCGTCGGCGCTCCCGCTGACCCGCCCCTGATCGTTGACACACCGTCCATCTCCACAGAGGTCAACCCGAACAAGATTGACGTCATGGGTCTGTGGGCCCACCCGGACGACGATGCGGGGTTCATCACCCCGTGTGGCGTCTGGAATGACCTCTACGACGTGAACTGCGGCATCATCATGCTCACCCGCGGGGAGGGCGGATCCAACTCCGTCGGAGACGAAGCGGGCCCCGATCTGGGACTGCGTCGCGAGAACGAGGACCGGGCGTCCCACTACCGCTCCGGCACCGTCGACATCTACAACATCGACGCCGTCGACTTCTACTACAACACCAGCGCCCCCCTCACCGAAGAGGTGTGGGGTTCTGACCGCGTTCAGCGTCAGGTGGTGCGCGTCATCAGGCAGACACAACCCGAGATTCTGAACGGGTGGTCGCCGTCGATGGCCGTTGGCCATGGGAACCACCAGTACGCGGGACGTGTGGTCTACGAAGCCGCCGCCATGGCTGCTGATCCCCTGATGTTCCCGGAACAACTCACCGGTCCCGACGCCCTCCAGACGTGGCAGGTGAAGAAAATCACCAATGTCCGCTTCGGACGTCAGGGCACGGGTGGCTTGGACGCTCCGGAATGCAACACGGGCTGGGTGTCCTCCGCGGACAATCCCTACACCGTCGTGGGAACCTGGACAGGATTCGATTCGCCCTACACCTGGGTGGAGGGAAACATCCAGGGCCAGCTTGCTGGCACCCCGATGACCTGGGCACAGGTGGGGCGCGAGGGCAACAGGGTGCATGCCACCCAGGCACGCACAAAGTTTGCCGATCTGTGGCCCAGTTCGTGTGAGCGCTACGACGTGGTGCAGTCGCTGGTCCCCATTCAAGCGAACGGCTCTCCCGAAAACAGCCGCGACGATGCCATTCTGTTCGGCGCCGTCGTTGCAGATCCCGGTGGCATGCCACTCGGCTCCACCTACACGGTGGAAGCGAGCGACTACTTCCAGGCCCCCGGTGCGCCGTTCGACGTCACGGTCACCGCGCAATCCGGCGCAGGGACCATCGCCGCTGGTTCCGTATCCCTCGACGTGCCCGATGGGTGGACCGTCTCGGCACCCGAAGCATTCGGTCCCGTCACCTCAGCCGCCGAATCGACCGCCACCTTCACCGTGACCCCGTCCGCTGATGCAGCCCAGAACACCCACAGCATTTCTGCAACCTTCGACAACAGTGCTGCGACGGCCTACAACAACACCGTCGTGGAAGTCGTCCCCGGAGTGGACGGCAGATTCGAGCGCTGGGGCAACTTTGCCGAGTACGAGGAATGGGCAACAGAGTTCACCCGCGCAGGAGGACGCTCCGCAGCGGAACGCCAGATCGGGGCAGGTGAAACGATCACCGTCCCCGTGGTGGTCACCAACCGCACCACCGCCCCCCAATCCGGCGACGTCACCCTGACGCTCCCGGACGGAATCATCGCCGACGCGGCCACCAAGACCTATGCAGATCTGGCCCCCGACAGCGCCATCACGATCGACTTCATCGTCACCCACACCCTTCCCGCCGTCGCAGGTGGACAGCGTGCAGCGGTCGCCATCACCACCACCGCGACCCCGGTGAACTCCACCAGCGTGGAGACACTGAACCTGGTGGTCGCGCCGAGCACCGTCATCCCCGAGGCATCGACAACTCCATCCGTCGACGGTGTCGCCGAGGACGAGTACGGCCCGGAACTGGACATCGGGCGCAAATGGGAGGGACAGGACTGCGATCCCGACGGCACCGACTGTGGCGCGGGCAGCACCGTTCGCATGGCCTGGAATGGTGATGATCTCTACGTGATCGCCAAGGTCATCGACGACAGAGCCGGCGCTGCAGCCACCCCTGAGCGCTGTTTTGGTCACTGGCTGGTGGATTCCGTCGAGGTCCTGCTGGATCCGATGGGCGGTTCCGCTGACACGTCCACCACCTTCAAGTCCGGAATCATTCCGTTCACCGACGATCCCACCAATGCGGCCGGCAATGGTGTGGACGGAGCATGCTGGAGCCGCGACGCGGACAATCACCAGGGCTTCTCCTCGGGTCCGCTGGCATCGACCATCAAGGAAGCCCCGAACGCTCCCGGTCAGCAAGTGGCAGTGGCGGGCACCCTCAATGCCGATGGCACCTACGAGGGCGGCAGCTACACCATCGAAACCAAGATTGCCCTGGCAGATCTTCCTGCCGCGGTCCTCACCGGCAACGCACCGACAGGTGACGCAGCCACCAACGATCTGGATCCCAACTACCTTGGCCTGAACGTGACGCCATACGACTCAGACGTTGACACCTTCATCGGCAAAACCCGGCTCGCGTGGTCGCCCTTCGGCAGCCAGCAATCCGAGGCGTACCGCTGGGGCCACGCCTACCTCGACGGCTACACGGCACCCGCTGATCGCTCGACTGTTCCGAGCGATCCCATCATTCCGGACACGGCTCTCATGGGTGTGGAATCACCGCAGACCGTTCACCAGTCAGCCGTCCGTGGCGTCGGAATCTCCGGTCTCCCATCAAGCGAAGCGTTGACGGTCAACTCGGTTGTCATCGGCGAGGATGCTGCCACCATCACGGTGACCAGCACCGAAGCAGGAACCATCCGGGCCTTCGCATGGCAGGGTCTCATCGACATGGTGCCGGTGTGGAACACCAGTTGTGAAGGTGACGAGCTCGGGTTCTCGCTCTGCTCACCGGATGACAACACGGCCGCGCCGTGGGGCGACGACATGGGCGGACACCTGCTCTCCACTGCCACGATGGCAGTCGGGACAGGCGCAGGCGAAGTAACGATGGCACTGTCTTCCGAGGCATTGGAGATGCTTCGTGCGGATGGACTCATCCTGCTGTCGTTCCAGTCGGATTCCGGTGCCATCAACGCCTGGTCCTACCCCGTCATCGAGGGACCGACGGTCACACCCACACCCACACCCACGGTGACGACACCCCCAACGATGTCGCCGTCGCCCAGCACGCCCTCGACGTTCACTCCCAGTGCGCCGTACACACTGCCGGGGCTGCACAACCTGAACGGGCGGACGTGGTTCACCACCTGCGAGCCGTACTCGCAGACGATCCGTTGCAGTACCGACATCTGGGCCAGCACGGTGGCCCGTGGTTCCGGGGGTTTCGAGGTCAAGCAGGGCTGGGTGTTCAACAACCTGACCTACCTGCCCTACATGAAGCGGGCGCAGTGGGCAGCGAACCCGCTCGGGTACACGGGCGCCTGGACCGCGACCGATGGCCGCAAATGGCGGACCGAATGCGATACCCCGCGCACGGGTGGAAGTGGCTGCCGTTCCTACGCGGAGGTGACGGTGGTGAAGGCGACACCGAGGCCGGGTGGTGGCTACACCTTCACCCAGTCAGATGAGTGGGTGTTCAACAACATCGTGATGTTCCGGCCCAACTGAAATCACGACCTGTGAAAGGAATGGCCCCACCGCATCCGTGGTGGGGCCATTTGTCGCGCTGTCAACGCTTCGCCACCGGGTCAACCTGCCGGACACGCCGCAACCACTGCGCACCGTCGCGCCATCCGACGTGGCACCCACTCATCGCGACTTCTCCGGTCAGGCAACCGCACCGCGGGCCGGTGTCACCAGGCAGATGACGACGCCGACGCCGCAGACGCCGGCCAGCACCCAGAGAACCGGCGTCGGATCGCCGGGGAACGCGGCGGCCAGCAGTCCGCCGACGATGGGGCCGGCCACGCCACCCAGCCTGCCGAACCCCGCACACCATGCGACGGCTGCTGCCCGCATGGACGTGGGGTAGTAGTTCGCGACGAAGCCATAGATCAACGTCTGCGTGCCGGAGGTTCCCATGCCCACCACACCGATCACGACGAGGAGAAATCCGATCAACTCGGGGCTGTCCGTGGCGGTAGCCAGCAGAATGCCCGCCCCTCCGACGGCGAAGAACCCGGCGATCACGGGCTTGGCTCCCCACCGATCGGCAAGCGTCGATCCAAACAATCCGCCCAGAACGGCACCCATGTTCAGCGCAAGAAGGAGCGTCAGCGCCGCACGCGATCCGAGCAGGGGCCCCGTGAGCAGGGGAAGCCAGGTGTTGAGGGAGTAGACCAGCAGGAGTCCGGTGGCGCTCAGCATCCCCAGCAGAACCGTCGGGAGAAGGAATTTTCGTCCCATGAGACCGGCGAAACCGATGCGTCCCTCCGCTGCGCGTGTTTCGACGGCGTCCTTCGTGCGAGTTTGACGCGACTCCAACCACGCCGGGGACTCCGGCAGACGGAACCAGGCCAGAGGCAGCAGGGTCACCAACGGCAGCGCACCGAGCCAGAACAGCCCACGCCAGCCAATCGGCTGCAAGAGGAGGATGGCGGCCAACGCGGACAAGGTGGAGCCCAGCGGGACCCCGCTGTAGACCACTGCATTGAGCAGGTTCTTCCGGCCCTTCGGGGCGAACTCCGCCACTACGGCCGCCGTCGTGGCCACGAGGGCCCCAATACCCAGTCCGGTCACGAAGCGCAGGATCCCAAACATCGGTGCCGACGTGGCCATGGCAGTCAGACCCATCCCCACCGAAAGCCAAGCAATCGCCACCAGCATGGGCCGACGGCGCCCCACCCGGTCCCCCACCAACCCCACGAGCAGTGCTCCAGCCAGTACACCGAACAGGGCTGCACTACCCAGAAGTCCGCCGATTGAGGCAGCTTCTCCAAGTGCCGCCTGCATGGCTGGTGTCAGCGCGCCGGGCTCCAGACCCGCCGATGCCGTCAGTGCGGCCTGGCTTTCCGCGGACAGGGCGGAGTGGATCAAGCCGCCCGGCTTCCGGAACTCGGGCATCACCGCGCCGTAGATCACGAGGTCGTAGCCGTCGAACACCAGACCAACCAGCGCAATTCCCACCACCCAGCGCAGAACGCCACGGCCTTCTCGAGATGCTGCGGCCCCTGGCTGTTCGAACAATGTCACGACCAGAGAATGTCACAGCTTCGACGGCCACACGTCGCGATCCACAGCCAGCACGGCGAACGCTTCCTTCGGCCACCTGTGAATCAGACGAAAAACTCCCTCCAGGTCCCGAAATGCGCCCACAACGGGCCGCCTGGCGGATCTGGAGGGAGTTTTTCGTCACTCAGCCGAGGACTTGGCCCAGCGGTTGATACCGGCGTCCTTGGCGTACTGGTCAATCCTGACCAGTTCGTCGTCGGTGAATTCCAGGTTCTCCACCGCGGCGAGGTTTGTTTCCAGCTGAGCCACGGAGGAAGCGCCGATGAGCGCAGTGGTCACCCTTTCGTCACGCAGCACCCACGCCACCGCCATCTGGGCCAGCTCCTGGCCGCGTTCCTTGGCGATCTCGTTCAGGCCCCGGATGCTCTCGAGGGTCTCCTCGGAGAGCTGGTCGCTGGTCAGTGACACCCCACGGGTCATGCGGGAACCTTCGGGGATTCCGTCGAGGTACTTGGTGGTGAGCAGCCCCTGCGCCAGGGCGCTGAACGCGATGATTCCCATGCCTTCGGTGCCGCACGTGTCGACCACGTCAGGCTCGATCCAGCGGTTGAGCATCGAGTAGCTGGGCTGATGAATCAGCAGCGGCGTACCGAGCTCACGGGCGATGGCAGCGGCCTCGGCGGTCTTGGCAGCAGAGTACGACGAGATCCCGATGTAGAGGGCCCGACCGGATCGCACGGCCTGGTCGAGCGCCGTCATCGTCTCCTCCAACGGGGTGTCGGGGTCGAAGCGGTGGGAGTAGAAGATGTCAACGTAGTCAAGACCCATGCGCTCCAGCGACTGGTCCAGGGACGCGAGCACATACTTGCGGCCTCCACCACCCTGGCCGTAGGGGCCCGGCCACATGTCATAGCCGGCCTTGGAGGAAATCACGAGCTCATCACGGAAGGGCGCGAAGTCCTGCTTCATGATGGTGCCGAAGTTGGTCTCGGCCTGACCGAAAGGAGGGCCGTAGTTGTTGGCCAGGTCGAAGTGGGTGATCCCGGCATCGAAGGCGCGACGCAGAATCGCGCGCTGATTTGCCATGGGCTTGTCGTCACCAAAGTTCTGCCACAACCCCAAAGACATCAGGGGCAGCTTCAGTCCGGAGCGGCCACAGCGTCGGTAGGGCATGCGGCCGTCGTAGCGATCAGGATCAGGGACGTAGGTAGGGTACATGTCTCCCATCCTTCCACTGATTTCACTTTCGCGGGATTCAGCTGCGCGAGCACGCGACCGGATCAGTCAGCGGGAGCGATGAATGCCGCAGTGTCGTAGTACGTGGCGAATCGCACCACTCCATCATCGGTGAACGTCAACAGCGAAACGCCGGAGTATTCGATGCTTCGACCAGTGGCGAGTGTGCCTGTGGAGTGCCACTCCAGGATCCCCTCATCGCAGGATTCAACGACCCGGCCGAACTTGGTCGCGATGCTTTCGAACTGCCCCATGTACTCATTCCAGAACGTTGGGGCATCATCGCTCTCACCCCTGCTGTCCTTGCGCTCGGGCCTCTTGAGCTCAGCACCCTCAGCAAACTGCTCAAGGATTGCCTGGTCATCGCCGTTCTCCAGAGCGACGAGGGCGTCTGCAAAACGTTGACTGCGGTTTGTGTCGGACATCATGCTCCAAAGGTTAGGTGTCGAATGGGTGGGCCGTCCCAGCTCTGCAACCACTGAAGAAAATGCTACCCACGCAGGGCTCAGAACTGTCGGTCCCCAGCACACACGTTGGGGTGAGGTGGCGCGACCTCAGGCGATCAGTGCCCACGAAACTCTCAGCTCGGCGGCGTGAAAATCCGTGTCTGCCAGCCGAACTGTCGGGCAGCCTCGACGGCCTGGGGATCAGTCGCAGTGAAGTGCACGTCACCCGCTGCGACCACTCCACCGAGTTGGTCCTGAAGGCGGGCATGGGCGAGGGCGAGGAGGTCGCTACCGGGCTGGTCAACGTCAGGGCTGAGCAACAGCGGGCTGAAGTACCCCAGGCTGTGGCCCTCCAACTCTGCGGTGGCCTGGCCATGATTCTCGGTCAGAAGAAACACGGGTGTCTCGTTCGTGAGCAACTCGTCGATGAGTTCCGCGGTGTCCTGCGTCGGCGCCTCTGGGCCCAGCAACGTACTCAACGACAGCACCGCCAGTTCACCACGCGCCAGGAACTTTGCGATCCGCCACGGAGCGGGGGTAACGAGGCGGAACACCTGGACGCTGGACAACATCACCTGCACCGGGCCCTGCCTTGTCTCCAGGGTGACCGAATCCTCGTCGTGCGCGGTCACGACTCCGACGGTGTCAGTGGGGCGACCATCATCGGAGGTGCGGCGCACAGTCACTCGCTGACCAACGGGCACGGAGGCCAGGGATTCTTCACTCATGCCACGGAGACTAGACCCCTTGGCCGCCAACCTCCCGCAGGCGCCGGGTGAGTGGGGATCTGCGGATGGCGGACCAGCACTCAATCCACATGCAATCCACGTGCCGTGGACGTTTACTGAGACTCCTCACAGTTGGCGACGACAAGGTCGTTTGACTTCGATTCCTATGTCAAATAGGTTTTACATGTCAAGTGAGTTTGACACACAAAGGAGCTGGCGTGGAAAACGATATTCGTGAGCTGCGGGCTAACAGCAAAATGTCCCAGCGCGAACTCGCCGAGACGTTGAACGTCTCACGGCAAACCATCAACTCCATAGAAACCGGGCGCTACGACCCCTCTTTACCGCTCGCCATTTCCATCGCCCGTCATTTCCATCGCACCGTTGAGGAGATTTTCCATGTCGACAGCTGAAACAACCAGACGCCGCAAAGCCCTCCTCTTCTTGCTCATGGCAATCGCCCTCACTGTCATGGTGGGCATCGGCATGCTGCTGCAGAAGTCTGGCCCCGGGAACATGGGCACCGGTTTTTTGAGTGGCGCCGGCGTGGCGATCTTCGCGGCGCTCATCATGGCGTGGCGCGTCACTCGTGCACCCGTCGATGCCACTACCTTCGAGCGAGCCTGGACCTCTCATGGCGACGAGCGGGACGACGCCGTTCTCACCCGTGCGCTGGCTGTGATCGGGGTGTTGTCACTTCCCCTGACTGGCGTGGCCTCCATCGCCATTGGTCTGGGAGTTGACGTGGCGATGGCCCTGACGCTTCTGATGGCCGCCGAACTACTAACAGGCGTCATTGCTTTCGCGGTGACCGCACGGCGGATCTGATCACCGCGGACCTGCGATGCTTGCCGATACCACCGACAAAGCGTCTCGGTCAGCGTCCAGCCAGTCGACGCTCCACAACTCATCGGCCGTGAGCCACCTCAATTCGTCATGTGCATCTCCCGGCTGAGGTTCATCCACAGTTGTGCACCACCACAACTCCATCTCGAGGGAATCCGAGATCGGCCAGCGTGCGCCTTCTGTCGGGTCCAACCGCTTCCCCACCTCAACAATGACGCTGAGTTCTTCCCTGATCTCCCGGACGAGCGCGTTCTGCGAGGATTCCCCCGCCTCAGCCTTGCCTCCGGGGAACTCCCACCTTCCGACTGGCGACGTTGAACGTCGGGCAGCCAGCACCTGTACAAAAGGGTGCGAGCCGCGGGTCATCAACGCACCCACCACCAGCCGTCGGCCACTCATCTCGTTCTCCATTTCACTTCGCCCTCACACGTGGCGACCACGCTATGCCACCCTGGGCCTCATGTCTGATGAGCTCGTCGCTGGCCTGTATGAGCGCCTGCTCACCACCGCACTGCACGACTCCCTTCCCGATGCCCTCCACCTGGAAGCCGTGTCAGGACGGATCGCGGACGCCGATCAGCCCGCGATACTCAGCCGCTACCTCGGAGACATCATTCACAAGGCGCTGCTGCAGCAGAAGGATCCGACGAAGCGTCTGGAATGGGCAAACGCCCTACTCCAGCATCTTCGCCACGACGACGAGGTCCTGGAACCTGCCGCGGAGTTACTGTCCCTGTCACCACCCGCGCAGCCGGGCCGTCCCTCCCTCTCTCTTGTTCGTCCAGCGACCCGTCTCTCTGATCCGGCGCTTCTAACCAATGCACCGTCCGAGCCCTCCATTGGTTCCGAGCTGCAGAAGGAGATGCCCTCAGCCAATCGTGTGGATCTTCTGTGCGCCTTCGTCAAGTGGCACGGTGTCCGCGTACTGAAGGAGCAACTCCGAGAGTTGAAAGAGCGTGGGATCCCGCTTCGCGTCATCACCACCACCTACATGGGCGCGACAGAGCGTCGGGCGTTGGACCGGCTGGTCCACGATTTCGGCGCCGAGGTCCGGGTCCAGTACGACGCCCAGCGCACCCGTCTCCACGCCAAGGCATGGATGTTTTCTCGCGACACCGGCTTCGACACCGCCTATGTCGGGTCGTCGAACCTGTCGAGAGCGGCCATGCTCGATGGCCTTGAGTGGAACGTTCGGCTCTCCACGGTGGCCACCCCGACTCTTTTGGAAAAGTTCCGGGCCACCTTCGAGTCGTACTGGAACGAAGCCTCCTTCGAACGCTATGACCCGGATGTGGACGCGGAACGGTTGGATGCAGCTCTGGCTAGGGCAGGGCTCGGTGCTTCCGGGATTGACACGACTCTGGATCTCTCCGGCCTCGAAGTACGGCCCTACCCCTACCAGCAGGCCATCCTGGAGGCGCTCGCTACGGAACGCGAGCTCCATGACCGTCACCGCAACCTTGTCGTCGCAGCCACGGGAACCGGCAAAACCGTCATCGCAGCCCTGGACTACCGAGAACTGGCCCGCGGCGTCGACGGTGAACGGCCCTCGCTCCTGTTCGTAGCGCACCGTCGGGAGATCCTGCAGCAGTCGCTGCGGACGTACAAAGAGGTTCTGGCTGACGCCAACTTCGGTGAATTGCTGGTGGATGGGCAGCAGCCGAGCCAATGGCGGCATGTCTTTGCCTCCGTGCAGTCCCTGCACTCGGCCACAGTTGCGGCGTTCGACCCGAGGGCGTTCGACATCGTCGTCATCGACGAGTTCCACCACGCCGAGGCGGCGACATACCGCCGGATCCTGGACCACTTCCTCCCAAAGGAATTACTGGGGCTCACCGCGACTCCCGAGCGCTCCGATGGCGTGGACGTGGCGTCCTTCTTCGACGGGCGCACCGCCGCCGAACTACGGCTGTGGGATGCCCTGGAGGCCGAACTGCTGTCGCCATTCCATTACTTCGGCCTCGCGGACGGCACGGACCTGAGGGGGCTGACATGGACGCGCGGGCGCTACGACGAGGGCGAACTCTCCACCCTGTACACCGGCAACGACGCCCGGGCGCGGATCGTGATCAAGCAACTGATGGACAAGGTCCTCGATCCGGGCGCGATGAAGGCCTTGGGTTTTTGTGTCAGCGTCGCGCATGCGCGCTACATGGCAGAGGTGTTCACCCGGGCAGGCCTCCCCGCCGCTGCCCTCAGCGGCACCAGCAGCCGAATTGAGCGCGACAAGGTGCTGGCCCAACTACGGCGAGGCGAGGTCACCTGCATCTTCACCGTCGATCTGTTCAACGAGGGTATCGACCTCCCGGACGTCGACACCCTGCTGATGCTGCGTCCCACCGAAAGTGCCACCATCTTCCTGCAACAGTTGGGCCGGGGTCTGCGACGAAGCCCCGGGAAGGCTGTTCTCACCGTTGTGGACTTTGTCGGCCACCACCGAAAGGAGTTCCGCTGGGATCAGAAGCTGCGGGCCCTCACCGGCCGCCTCCCAGGGCAGCTGGGCGAGGATGTGGTCCAAGGTTTCCCATTCCTGCCCTCAGGTTGCCAGATCATGCTGGACCGGCAGACACAAGCCGCCGTCCTCACCAGCCTGCGCGCACAGATACAGCGCACCAACTGGTCCACTCTCGTCTCCGAGCTTCGCAGCCTCGGCGACACCGATCTGCGCGGATTCCTGGCGGCCTCACAGCGAGACCTGGCAGATGTGCTGAAGAAGGGGCAGCGGTCCTGGACGGAACTGCGCCGCGACGCAGGGCTGCCCACTGCATCCGGCAGCTGTGGAGAGACGCCACTTCTGAAACGCATCCGCGCGTTCGCCCACGTCGACGACGCTGTTCGGGTACGCGGGTACAGGAGCGTTCTCGCCGGGTCCTTGCCGTACTCAGAGCTCGATCCGGGCGCCCAACGGCTTGCGCGGATGCTCGTGTTCTCCGTCTGGCCAAAGCTGGGCTTCGAGAACTTCGACGCGGCCCTGGATGCACTGCGTCGAGAGCCGGCCGTGACCTCTGAGATGGGGCATGTCATGGATTTCGCCTTTGACCGCAACCGTGTCCTGCCCGTCACGCTGGGTGGAGGGCTCGGACAGCTGCCGCTTCGTGTCCATGCCCGGTACCAGCGTGAAGAGATCCTCTCGGCGCTGGATCACGCGTCACCGTCACACCTTCCGGGGAACTTCAGGGAGGGTGTGCTGCATGTGTCTGAGACGAATGTGGATGCGCTGCTGGTGACATTGAACAAGACCGGCAGGGACCGCTCCCCCACCACCATGTACAGGGACTACGCGATCAGCCGTGATCTGTTCCACTGGGAATCGCAGTCACAGACCTCCCTGCAGTCGCCCACCGGACAGCGCTACACCGCAGGAAACAGCCGCGTGCTGCTCTTCGTCCGGGATGACGTGAAGAACGAATTCGGCACGGCGCCCTACACGTTCCTGGGGCGGGCGCGACATGTCAGCCACACGGGCAGCCAGCCCATCGCCATCACCTGGCGTCTTGATGAACCGATGCCTGCTGAATTGTTCCAGACTGCCAAGGCGGTCGCGGGCTGATTCGCCAGCCGTAGACAGGAATCGCGCGGCGCTCAGATCCGCTGTACACCACTCAGTGCCGGGAGCTATTCGCCGGGTTCCACCGCGGCCGGGGGATCTGCAGGTTGCTCCTCGACGGGGGCTTCCTCAGCAGGTTGCTCCTCGACGGGGGCTTCCTCAGCAGGCTCCTCCTCGACGGGGGCTTCCTCAGCAGGCTCCTCCTCGACGGGGGCTTCCTCAGCA
>JBQCZU010000004.1:0-29575 GCA_052089385.1 Arachnia sp. | reverse complement strand
CTCCTCGACGGGGGCTTCCTCAGCAGGCTCCTCCTCGACGGGGGCTTCCTCAGCAGGCTCCTCCTCAAAAGGCTCCCCCTGAGCGGGCGCCTCCTCGGAATCCGTTGGTTCCTCAGCCGGCACCTCGGCCTCGGGATCTTCCGCGACACCTCTGCTGCGGCCCAATTCGGAGATTGTGGTGCTCCTGTCCGTGTTGCTGGTGCCTCCGGTGAACGACGAGACCGGCCGCCCCGTCGCAAGTTCGAAGACCAGGATGACGGCCATCACTGCAACGAACAGGCCAATCGTCACAGCGATGAGGCGCTTCCATGGAAGATTGCGCAGACTCATCCTCGGCGGTTCCTCGGAAGCCGAGTCACTCGACTCCACGACGCGTGGACTCAGAACCGTGTCTGTGTTCGCGGGCCCTGACTCCCTGCCCACGAGTCTGGACTGGACGTGCGCGGTCGTCTTTTGCAGAGATTGTGTGTAGATGGAGCCACCCACGGTGATGATGAGGCTTCCCAGCGCAGCGCCAATAAGGGTGCCGGCGGCGCCCAGTGTTGACAGGAGAACAGCCGCGGACACCGCTCCCAGAGCGGATCCGGCGGAGGCCACCCAGTTGATTTCAAAAGGTTGCAGCTTACTCATTTGCACCATTATCCACCGTCTTCAGCGTGGGTCCTCATTCACACAGGAGTCCCGTCAATTCCCGGCCCCACGCCCGCACGGTTGTCTCGTCCACGTGGTCCTGGGCTGGCTTCTGCAATGTGCGAAGAAACAGCCGTTTGAACCAGGAGACTTTTTCGGGAACGTAGCGGCCACCAAAGGACTCCTGGGCGACGGGGGACAGCTTTCCCACAACCGCTCTGTTGTAGCCGAGGGACTCATCGCGCTTGGACGGATTCGCCGCATTGAGGCAGACGTTGAACACGGCAACGGGACCGCCGGACAGTTCCGGTGCCTGCGCAGAGATCCACGCCATCGCCTCGGGATACCACTGGCCTGCCTGAACTCCACTTCCGAGCACCACGAGGTCACAAGCGTATGGGCACGGGGCACTTTTCAGGTCCGCAACCTCGACGTCCGCCCCTGCCGCGCGCAATTCCTCGGCCAACATGTTCGCAACCTCCGAGGCCGCACCCGCCCGCGATGCCCAACCGATCAATACCCGTGCCATGCCAGCCAAGCTATCCACGCCCAATTCTGTACTTTCCAGCGGGGTGACCTTGGTCAAAGGACGTCTCAGACGGGGCCCACCGATAGTCTCTGAATGAACCAGCTTGAACCGAGGGAGCCACAATGAGCACATCGAACAAACGCGTCGGCGTTCTGACCGCCGGCGGCGACAGTCCCGGGTTGAACGCAGCCATCCGTGGCCTGGGCAAGGCCGCACTCGGTCGACATGGCATGGAACTCATCGGGTTCCGCGACGGCGTGCGCGGACTGGCGGAAAACCGTTGCATGGACATGACCCATGAAAGCCTTTCGGGAATCCTCACCATCGGTGGCACCATTCTCGGCACCAGCCGTGACAAGGTTCACAAAATGATGGTCGATGGCGAACCGCAGGACATGATCCCGACGATCGCCGACGTCTTCGAGAAGAACAAGCTCGATTGTCTGGTCATGCTCGGCGGTGGCGGCACCGCGAAGAACGCGATGCGCCTGTCCAAAGCAGGACTGAATGTGGTGCATCTACCGAAGACCATCGACAAGGACGTGGCGCACACGGACAACACGTTCGGGTTCTCCACGGCTCTGGAGATTGCTACCGAAGCCATCGACCGACTTCATTCCACGGCCCACAGCCACCACCGTGTGATCCTTGCGGAAATCATGGGCCACAAGGCCGGGTGGCTCACGCTCGGCGCCGGCATGGCGGGTGGCGCAGACATCATTCTTCTTCCCGAGATTCCCTACACGGTGGACTCCATAGCGGAAACCATCCAGGCCCGACGGGACCGGGGCACCAACTTCAGCGTGATCGCCGTTGCCGAGGGCGCTCACGACGTCAAGGCACACGCCGAGATTGCTGCTGCCGAGTCCCTCAAGGTCTCAGCCAACACCCCGGAGGCCAAGAACGCGGCCCGCGCGCACTTGGCCAACGTGCAGGACACCCATCGCGAACACACGTTCCGCCTCGCCCGGGAACTCGAAGCCGCGACCGGATTGGATTCGCGCGTCACCATCCTCGGCTACGTGCAACGCGGAGGCACTCCGTGCGCCGAGGATCGTTTGCTCGGCACACGCATTGGGTCAGCCGCAGCAGAACTGATAGCCGATGGGGAACACGGCATCATGGTGGCCTCCCGTGGAGAGGACACAGAGCCAGTCCCGCTGAAGGACGTGGCCGGCAACCTGGCTCTGGTGCCGCTGGATCATTCGTGGATCCAGGCTGCACGCGATGTGGGCACAGGTCTCGGCGACTGAGAGCTTGTGGTGAAGAGGGGCGGGACTGACCTTGTGTCGCGGCTCGTAGAATTGGGGATGTGAGTTCCTTTTCCCGTCGCGCCCTGCTGGCCGGTGGTGCGGCCGCGCTGACGACAAGTTGCTCGTCGGGTTTTCCATCTCTGCCCGAGCCCCGGATACCCGGATCCTGCCGCACCCCTGATTCCCTCGCGGATTTCTCCACACTCGGAGGCGCGCCCCTCGGCTACGAGATTGGCCGCACCATCACCACCTACAAGGCCGACCCACGCTTCATCGAACTGCTTGAGGCATGGGCCGAGGACTGGACCTCCCTGAGCGGACTTGGGGCCATGACAACGATCTGGAGCTACGGCGCCTACGTCGACAAGTGCGACTCGTTCCATGCATCGGGGCGGGCTTTCGACATCGCCGAGGTGCAGCACGAAGGGGGTTCCGTCTCGTGTCGGCTGGACGTGTGGGGCCCCGGAACCGACGCACAGATCAGGGACTACTGGCGGCTGGCCGCCTCCCTGCACTTGCACTTCGGGTACACGCTCACGCACCTGTACAACCAGGCCCACGCGAACCATATCCATGTGGACAATGCGACATCCGGGTGGGAGCGCACAACATTCCGCTCCGGCTCCAGGGTGCAGGTCCAGATGGTGCAGTCAGCTTGCCGTCGCGTGTTCGGCGCGGATGTCGAGGTCAACGGCACATGGGACGCGCAGACCAGGGACGCGCTGAGGCCGATCCAGGCCTCATTGGGCATCACAGCCCCCATGGACGACGCCGATGGTTGGCGCGAGTTTCTCCGCGCGACGGCCTCCGCCGCCTGACGAGGTGACCGTCACTCGGGCCTCAGTCATGGGGACGTTCACCGGCCACGAGATACCGAACCTGCTGGGCACGGATGGGAGCCCCTCCATTGGGAGCTTTTCCAACAGTTTTGTGCACTGTGCTGAGATGAGACCCATGACGATTGAAGTTGATTTCTGGTTCGACCCCGCCTGCCCCTTTGCGTGGATGACCTCCCGCTGGATGCTGGAGGTGGAAAAGGTCCGCGATGTGAAGACCACTTTTCACGTGATGAGCCTCGCGGTTCTCAACGATGGGCGTGAGCTCTCCGAGGATTACCGGGACACCATGGAAAACGCCTGGGTGGGCGCCCGCACCGCACTCGCCGTCGAACAGCGCCACGGCTCCGAGGGTCTGCGCGCGTTCTACTCCGCCGTGGGTACCCGCTTCCACCCGGGCGAAGAGCCGCAGACACCGGAAACCATCGGCGAGGCGCTCGCGGAATGCGGTTTCGAGACCAGCATCCTGGAGCTGGCGCAGACCGACGCGCTCGACGAGGATCTTCGCCGCTCTCACCACGAGGGCATGGATCCCGTCGGCAACGACGTGGGAACCCCGGTTCTGCGCATCAACGGCATGAGCCTTTTCGGCCCGGTCATTTCTCCCGCTCCCAAAGGTGAAGAAGCGGGCGAACTGTTCGATGGCTTCCAGAAAGTCACGGCCTACTCCGGTTTCTTCGAATTGAAGCGCAGCCGCAACGTGGGACCAATCTTCGACTGAGGCTCTACTCCTCGATATCTTCCTCCACAGGGTCCAGCAGATCGCGAATACTGCCCAGGACCTCGGTGGGACGGTAGGGGAAGTTCTCAATTTCCTCCACACCCATGATTCCGGTCAGCACCAGCACGGTGTGGAGACCTGCCTCGATGCCTGCCACCACGTCGGTGTCCATCCGGTCACCCACCATCCCCGTTTCCTCGCTGTGCGCGCCGATCTTGTTCAGGGCGGAGCGGAACATCATGGGGTTTGGCTTGCCCACCACGTAGGGTTCACGGCCGGTGGCCTTGGTGATCAGTGCCGAAATTGCTCCGGTGGCAGGCACGATGCCGTGCTCGGTGGGGCCCGTTGCATCCGGGTTGGTGGCGATGAAGCGCGCTCCACCCGCAATGAGTCGGATGGCGGTGGTCACCGCTTCAAAGGAATAGGTGCGGGTCTCGCCCACCACCACGTAGTCAGGATGGTGGTCGGTCATCGTCAGACCCGCCTCGTGCAGGGCTGTGAACAGTCCCGCCTCCCCGATCACGTGCACCCGGCCACCCGGCTCCTGATCCTTCAGGAAGTTCGCGGTGGCCAGAGCTGACGTCCAGATACGCTCCTCCGGGACGTTCAGTCCCGATGCCCTCAGCCGGGCGGCCAGGTCCCGCGGGGTGTAGATCGAGTTGTTGGTGAGCACCAGAAATTCGGTGCCTTCCCGCTGCCACTTGTCAATGACTTCCTGAGCGCCAGGTACGGGAGTGTTCTCGCGAACCAGGACACCGTCCATGTCGGTCAGCCAGCTCTTGATGTCAGCACGTGTTCTCATGGCTCCACCGTAGCCGTCCCGCTCATATCTCCGTGCGCTCGGCCAAGGCACTGATGAAGTCTGCCAGTACCACCTCGAGGCGTCCGTGAATTCGATGCGTCGCCAGGTCATCGCCGCGAGTGGCGCCGTCGTTGACGATGACAACGGGTTTGCCCTCCCTGGCGGCCCTGCGGACGAAGCGCAAGCCGCTCATCACGGTGAGGCTGCTCCCCAGCACCAGAAGCGCCTCGGATGCGTCCAATAGGTCGAATGCGGCCGTCACAATCTCCTTGTCGGCGTTCTCGCCGAAGTAGACGACATCGGGCTTCAGCACTCCTGCGCAGACCACGCAGTCGGCGTAGACGAACTCATCCGTCCGGTCCACTTCCGCGTCGCCGTCCGGAAGCGATGCTGCCTTCTCGGCAAGATCGTCGAGGCGTGCTGCAACGTGTGGGTTCAGTTGCAGGAGTCTGCGTTGCAGGGCCTCCCTATCAGCGACGGCGCCGCAGGACAGGCAGGTGACGGTCGAGAGTTGGCCATGCAGGCCCAGCACCGGGCCCGAGCCAGCCGCCTGATGCAGCCCGTCGACGTTTTGGGTCACCACACCAGTGACCGGGAGCACCGTGGCCAGTGAGACCACTTGATGGTGCACCAGGTTGGGCCGAGCCACACGAAACGATGGCCAGCCCACCGTGCTGCGTGCCCAGTAGTGCCGCCTCGAATCGTCGGAGGACACAAACTCCTGGTACGTCATCGGGGCCCGTGGGATGGCACCGCGGCCCCGGTAATCGGCCAGACCTGAGGCTGTTGATGCACCCGCTCCCGTCAGGATCATCGTCTGCAGGTCGCGGACCGCTTCTGCCGCGGCCTTCACGTCGGTGGGTGGCGACACGACGCCGAAGGATGAATCCTCGGGTGGACCCCAGCCTCGGCTCGGCAGGCCGCTCCGACCAACCCGCGCTGTCCGGAACCAACCTCCGACATCGGGAGGAACTTGTTGCTCTGCCACGAAAACAGGCTACCCGTGACTTGGTGGCTGATCCACAGGATCCTTCCAGAGTGCTGCCGTGGCGCTGTTACGGTGGACACGCCTTGTCCAGGCGAGGTCCTCACACCACCTTCAACGAAAGCGGCGAGCCCTCATGATCACATTCGAGAATGTGCGCAAGGAGTATCCGGACGGTACCGTCGCCGTCGACGATTTCTCACTCGAGATCCCGTCGCACGCAGTGGTGATTCTGCTTGGCTCCTCCGGCTGCGGAAAGACCACGCTGATGCGAATGGTGAACCGCATGGTGGATCCGACGTCCGGAGTGGTCGCCATCGACGGCGAGGACGTGGCAGGAGCGGACCCCGTGAAACTGCGACGCAGCATCGGCTACGTCATGCAATCGGGTGGACTGCTGCCCCACCGAACCGTTGTGGACAACGTGGCCACCGTGCCCATCCTGCTTGGTCAGACCCGTCGCGCCGCCCACCGGCGCGCGGCGGAACTCCTGGAGACAGTGGGTCTGCCCTCAAGTGTGGCCAAGCGTTACCCCAGCCAACTCTCCGGGGGGCAGCGCCAGCGCATTGGCGTGGCGCGGGCACTCGCATCGGATCCCAACATTTTGCTGATGGATGAGCCGTTCGGCGCCGTCGATCCCGTGGTGCGTGCAGAACTGCAGACCGAACTCCTGCGGCTGCAGCAGGAACTGTCCAAAACCATCTTGTTCGTCACCCACGACGTCGACGAGGCTTTCCTCCTGGGACAGACAGTCCTGGTGCTGCGTACGGGGGCTGAGGTGGCCCAGGCAGGCTCCCCCGCGGACATCCTTCTTGACCCGGCCGATGACTTCGTCCGTGACTTCATCGGCGGACCACGGCGTCGCCTCCGCACCGAGATGCGCAACGGCCGCCACATCGTCGTCGACGCGGCAGGCCACGTCACCGGAGTGATGCAGGACGACTCATCGGTGCACGGATGAGATTCGACTGGATCCTCCAGAACTCAGACCAAATCGTGATGATGGCCATCGCACATGTGCGAGTGGCAGTGGTGCCCATCATTCTCAGCCTCCTGGTGTCCATCCCCGTGGCGTGGTGGGCGCACCGCCGAAAGGGCGCGCGCCGCATTCTGGTGCCTCTGAGCAGCATCCTCTATGCGCTGCCGTCGCTGCCCCTGTTCATCCTTCTCCCGGTCATTGTCGGCACCCAGGTGCTGGACCCCATCAACCTCGTGATCGCGTTGACACTGTTCGGCATCGCGCTGATGGTGCGCACAGCAGTCGATGCGTTCGACTCCGTGGGGCGCATCACCAGGGATGATGCACTGGCCGTTGGTCACTCCCCGGCTCAGGTGTTCTGGCGCGTGGCACTGCCGCTGGCTGGTCCGCCGCTGATGGCAGGCACCCGCGTTGTCAGCGCATCGACGCTGTCACTGGTTTCCGTCGGCGCCCTGATCGGCGTCCCCTCGCTCGGATACTTCTTCACCAATGGCTACCAACGCGCCTTCCCCACCGAAATCCTGACGGGGGTGCTCGGCACCGTCGTACTGGCCGTGATTTTCGACGCCGTGATCGTGCTCACCGGGCGGCTCCTCATGCCCTGGGTGCGCGCCACCGACAGGAGGCGAACATGAACCAGATCATCGACGCCCTCCTGTTCATCGTGACGCCCGCCAACTGGAGCGGATCCGGCTCGATCGGCATCCGCATCCTCGAGCACCTCTGGTACACCCTGCTGGCCATCGTGCTCGCCGCCATCATCGCTGTGCCTGCTGGCCTGTTCATCGGACACACCGGACGGGGACGCTCCATCGCCATCGGGCTCACCGGCGCCCTCCGCGCCCTCCCGTCGCTCGGCCTGCTGACCCTTCTTGCTGTCTCGATGGGACTGGGGCTCCGCCTGGCCATCGTGCCCTCCACCATTGTTCTGGCAATCCTCGCCATCCCACCTCTGCTGGCGGCCGCCTATTCAGGCGTGGAAGCCGTTGACGGCGAGGTGGTCGACGGTGCACGAGCCACAGGGTTCAGCGAATGGCAGATCGTGGCGCGCGTGGAGGTGCCGCTCGCCGGGCCACTGCTCGTGGGGGGCCTGCGCTCCGCCATGTTGCAGGTGATTGCCACCGCCACCCTGAGTGCCTACCTGGGGCTCGGAGGGCTTGGCCGCTTCATTTTCGACGGTCAGGCCGTACGCGACTACACCCAGATGTTGGGAGGTGCCATCGTCGTGATCATTCTGGCCTTGAGCATCGACGGGCTGATTCTCCTTGCCAAGCGACTGCTCCTCCCTGAAGGGGTCGGCATAGCCCTGGGGACAAGGGAATCAGTCGGCGGCTAGGGAAGCGCTGATCAATGCTGTTCTCGGCGAGGACGTGCCGGGTGGGATGAGATGGTGTCACCACATCTGGTGCGTGTACTGGATGTCCATATCCAGATGTAGGGGTGCCAGATCGCCCGATCCGGTGCGCCGCAGCCAGGACATGATTGATCAGTGGTTCCCTGGGTCTGTGGTCGCGTCACGGCACACCGGGGTGCCACAGCGGGTCACGGTGTCTGTCCTGCGAACAATGCTGCTGCAGCGGAGCGGTAAAGGGCGGCCTCCCTCTCCTGCTGCGGGTATCCCATGTGGCCTGCTGTCATCGGGATGATCGTGGAGAGATGCGACGGCACCGCTCGGGCAACCGCCCACTGCCCCACAGGCGCCACCGCGGGATCTGTGGCTGCCGGCGCAATGATGGTGGGGACTGCGATGCGTGTGGCTGACGTGGCGGCATCAAAATAGTCCAGCACATCCCATGCCTCAGGATGCTCCCTCACCCAGGTTCTCACTGGCCCGGCGCTTCCTGTACTCGGTTCCCTGAGCCGCAAGGTGTGGGCACCGAAGCTGGGAAGGTGGAGTGCTGCCGCATCGAAGCGTGCGTCCCACGGCAGCGCCATCGCCCCGATGCCCCCTCCAAAGCTCACGCCCAGGTAGCTGAGCCGAAGCCCATTCCTGCTCTGCCCCAGCGGTACTCCCAGGATTTCCTCGAACGCATTGACCGCGCACAGGATGTCTGCCGCGCAATGCCCGTGCACATAGGTCTCACGCGATGCGATTCCGTGAAGCACATGGTGGGAGGCCGACGACGGGATGGACTCCATCATCGACAGGGTCGGCAGGCCCCGAGCCACGGGAAAGAATGCCGCTGCCGTCTTGGGAACACCGCTGAGATCGGGGCCGGCCCTCCCGCCATACCCGTGGCCCACCACCACCGCCGCATCCGGCGTACCCTTCGGATGAACTAGCCACCCCCCGATGCGGACGCCGTCGAGCGATGTGAAACTCACCCGACGCACCCGTCGCTTCCATGGAAAGTGCCACCGCGGACGGGGAGGAGTGTCAAAGGAGCGTTGAGCCAGATCGCTCCAGAAGGCATCGAAGTCCGTTGGGACGGGGCGAATCTTCTCCATTGCGGTCACTCTTCTTCCATGCGGTCGTTCCGTATTCCCCTCTGTGCCCCATCGTCAGAGCCGGTGGGAACGGGCTTTTCTCAGGAATCCCGTGAAACCGCCGCTTCCACGGCGTCGGCGAGGCTCCTGATGGGCGGCAGCGGCCACCCCGTGTGATGCGCGGCGAGCCGTAGGGCTCCCACCACTGGTTGCACGGCGTCATGGGTTTGCGTCAATATCCCGGCCAGGACTCCGTCGCGGATGGGGCCGGACCGGGTCAGGATGGAGCCCGCAAGCACAATCGTTGCCGAGGTGGACATTCCCACGGCCTCACCAGTGTGGAGGAGTCCCTCGACGGCGCGCTCGACGATCTGTCGGGCCACGGCGTCTCCCTCTGCGGCCAGACGGGTCACAGTGGGGGCAAAGCCCCCCAGTTCAGACGGGGAACTCCCATGGATGTGTCGCACAATGTCCTGCCGCGGATCACCGGTGGTTGGGTCAGCCCCGACTGTCACCGCCAGCACTTCTGCCGTCAGCGCTGTTGCCGCCCCCCGTCCATCCAGATCATTGGCCGCTGCACGGAACCCTTCAAGAGCAAGCCAGATCCCGCCTCCCACGTCGCCCAGGATCCATCCCAAACCGTCACTACGAGCACTCTGACGAAACCCCTCGATACGAAAAGCAACGGCACCAGTCCCGGCCAGAAGAACAATGCCGTCAGGCGAGGGGGAACCTGCCGCAAATGCGACGACAGGGTCAGGGACGAGATCGACAACGGAGGGGGACAGCCCTGCTGCGGACAGCGCCTCTCCAAGCATCTCGCTGACACGCTCGCGAGCTGCCAGCCCCGCTCCGGCAACGCCGGCGACGCAGGCCGAGACATGCATGGACTGCCCAAGGGTGCTTTGCGCTTCCAGCACCGCACGGGTCACCAGATCCGCCAGCGTTGTCCGTGCCAGTCCGGCAGAGGAGTGAACATTGGCGCCGGGACCGGAGATGAGCGCGGCAATACTGCCCGCTCGGTTGAGGATGGCTGCGCGCGTCGAGGTCCCTCCCACATCAAGGCCCAGAACCGCCGCGGTCAGCGAGTGCTCGGATGTGGGGATGGTTGATGGCTCCAGCGGTTCCTGCGCCATGCTCAACCCCGCAGGACCTTGGCTGGCACGCGCTTGGACACGACAGCCCGCCGCGTCTCATCCAGTGCATGCACGCTCTTCTCCAATGTCTGCTGGGCCACCCCCACAAACAGACAGTCAACGACGGTCAACTGAGCGAGACGGCTGCCAGTGGCCGCGGAGCGAAACGTTGTTTCCATGGCTGCGGTTGTCAGGACATGATCGGCCAGTGTTGCCAGCCGTGAGCGGGGCGAATTCGTGATGGCGATCGTCACGGCACCCCGTTCACGAGCCTCACGCAATGTCTCTATGGTGTCGGTGGTCACCCCGGAATGGGAGATCGCGATGGCGACACATTCCTCATCCAACAATGCCGCCGAGACGAGCGCTTGGTGAGGATCGATGGAGGCAAAGGAAACCAGGCCAATGCGATGCAGCTTCTGCTGCAGATCCATTGCCACCAGGCCGGATGCGCCCACACCAAAGATGTCGCAGCGACGAGCAGCGACGATGCGCTCCACCACAACAGCAAGTGTTTCCATCGGCAGGGCGCGAGCGGTATCCGCCACGGAGCGCGCGTCCGCGTGGGCAATCTTTTGCACGGCGGAAGCCAGGGTGTCGGCTTCCGAAATATCGGTGGAGCCTTCAAACTTGTCCTCTGCCTCGCCCCTGGCACCCATTTCTGCGGCCAGCCCCATTCTCAGCTGCGAATACCCATCGACGCCGATCTCCCTGCAGAAACGCACCACGGTGGTCTCGGACACATCAGTGGCATCCGCGAGAACCGTGATGGTCATTGACGCGGCCTCCATCGGACGGGAGACGACGTAGGTGCCCACCCGTGCCATGGCCGGCTGCATCTGAGGCAGGAGTCCGCGGATGCGTGTGGTCAGTGGAGCCGAACCCTCCGAGAATGCCATCGCCGCGTTAACCGCTCGCTTCATTGTGGTCTCCTTGATTCCAAATACTCCACCCGCGTGAGCCCTCTTGGCCCTGATGCGAGGACACGTTCTTGGGAAGCACATCTCCCACATTGGTGATGTGCATCGCTTTCCCCACGACCTGCGGAGGACAATCTAGCGGAATGAAGACGTTTTCCACGGCGGTGATGCACATCGGCATTGGCCTCCAGCATCTGCTGGCTCACAGGTCGGATCCGTACAGCAGGAGATGTTCATCCCGACTGCGCAAATCCTGCGCGCTGTCGATCTCGGCCAGAATTGCGGCCTTGTCCCCGTCGTCGATTCTGTTGCGCAAAGAATCACTGCCCCACAACAGGTCGATGAACAAAGGTCGGGGTCCGGTTTCCTCCCATGCGGGCTCGCGCCACTGGAAATCTGCATTGGGGGCCGACATCGCCACCATGATCATGTCAACGGCGCTACGCAGGGGATCGTAGATGTCTGGGTCAGCAATATGGATTTGGACCCCACCGATGGCCTGATGTGCGTGCTTGCTGAACGTGGGCGAGAACCATGCCGTGCGGAAGCGGACCCCCGGGAGCCGTGCCTGTGTCAACAGGTCTGCATAGCCGGAATCCAGCCAGGGTGCTCCCACCAACTCGAAGGGTCGGGTGGTCCCCCGTCCTTCCGACATCGAAGTCCCTTCAAAGAGCGCAGTGCCGACGAACGCCATGGCTGACTCCGGCGTCGGGATGTTGGGCGATGGCATGACCCACGACAACCCCGTGTCATCCCAGAGCATCCAGCGGTGCCATCCCTGCATCATGACGACGCCCGGGTCCGGCACGTCCACGCCGTTTCGCCGATCAAGGGACGCACCCACACGGGCCAGTTCACCCACGGTGAGACCGTGGCGGATCGGGATGTCCATGCGTCCCACGAAGGACTCGAAACCCGTGACGATGCCTGGGCCAGCAACCTTTTCCCCACCCAGCGGGTTTGGCCTGTCCAACACGTGGAACGGGATGCCGAGGCGTGCGGCCGATCGCATGCAATCGATCATGGTCGAGGCGTAGGTGTAGAAGCGCGCGCCAATGTCCTGCAGGTCAAAAAGGAGGGCATCCAGGCCGAGTTCAGCAATCGCCTGATCCAGTTCCGGGCCATCCTTGAGATATGTGTCGAGCACGGGTAGATGCGTCTCAGGATCCACACCACCTGCCTCGCTGTCTCCCGCCTGGGCGGTGCCCCGCACACCATGCTCGGGTGCCAGAAGTGCCACGAGCGGAGCGCCAGCCTTCCAGAGAGCGACGGAGGAGAGCTGCAGTTCGGAAGTGACACCAGTGTTGTTGGTGATCAACCCCCAGCGGTGGCCCTTCACCAGACTGAAATCCCGCAGCAGGAGGTCCACGCCCAGAAGGACAGGCGGCGTTGAGTGCTCAGCTCTCACAGGTTTCTCTTTCATGGTGCGGGATCCGCTTCTTCTTCATGCACAACTCCGGTCAGCGTCGATATCCACAAGGCGTGGGCGACGGCATTGCCATCACCGTCAAGGTGCTCGCGCAACACCTTGAACCCCAATCTTTTGTAGAAGCCGAACGCCGCCGTGTTCGAAGCTCCCACACCAATGGCCAGTCCATGAACACCCATGGAGTGCAGTCGGGCACGGAAGTCCTCGATCAGGAGGCGTCCCAACCCTCGCCCCTGCGCCACCGGCAGCAGATCAATGTGGAACTCGGCCGGGTACTGCGACCTCCATGCCGGCACCTCCTGGAGGGGGTTGCGTGCCCGCTCGACAAGGGATCGCTCCCCGCCGGACCATGCAGCGTTCTCCGGGAACCACGCCTGTATCCGGGGGGCCCAGTGCTGTCCCCACCACGCCGAAAAGGCTGCCACGTCGGCCACACCAACGAGGTAGCCGACGACGTCCCCGTCCAGTTCAACGACGCGCACCAGTTCCGGTGCATGGTCGATGTAGGGATAGGCGTAGATCGCCGGTAGCAACTCGTCGTCAGAGAATTTTCCCGTCGCGTCACCTCCCGAGTCCCCTGTCAGCAGGCAGATGCGACCCATGGCCGCTCGGTCGTCGGCACGGTAGGCACGCACCACTGCCTCAGGCATCAGTTCCCCCGATTCCCAGGCGCCGCGGCCACCCAATTCCTTCCTGCCCCTCGCTGGGAAGATCCACGGGGAGAACACCACGTGCGTCACGTCCCATCAGAACAGCGGCAACCTGCCCGGCCACTCCGGGGACATCTCCGTAGGTCAACAGCACCGGAAGGCTGGCCTTCAGTATTCCGGAGTCATAGGGCGAGCGTGCCGCGACAGCCATGGACGGCGCATTCGGGCCCGCACACAGAGCGCGGACCGTTGCAGCAACGTCGGGGAAACGCCATGCGTCACGCAGAACAAGGAGACACACCGCATCTGAATCCACCGACTCCCCGAGCCGTGCCAGACGTGTTGGGTGTCCGTGCCGTTGCAGCGCATCCACCAAATCGGCAGGCACATCCTCGATCCCTCTGCCAACGCTGGGAGGCTCCGGATCACACATCACGGTGACTGCCTCCCCCGGTTCCAGGACGAAGGTGACGGCGGGGTCCCGCCACGTCAGGGACCGGGCAATCGCTGCAACCGCTTCGGCAGCTGGATCGACGTCTGGTTCTGTGCCGTCAGCATCCTCGAAAAGCCCGAGCTTTCGCTTGAGTGTGAGGATTCGCGTCGCGGAGGCGCGCATTGCACCTTCATCCAGTCTCCCGTCCACCACAGCCATCAGCACGGCCTGAACACACGCCCCGACATCTCGTGGCATCAGCAACTGGTCAACACCCGCCTGAAGGGCTGCGATGCAGCTTGCCCCCGGCCCACCCTCCAAGTGCGCCCCGTCCATGTCCAGGGCGTCGGTGACAATCACCCCTTCGAAGCCGAGCTCCTGGCGCAGCAGCCCCGTCACCATGGGTGCGGAGAACGTGGCGGGAGCTCCAGAGGGATCCAACCCGGGCGCCCGCAGGTGGCCGATCATCACAGAATCCGCCCCCGCAGCAATTCCCTCGACGAACGGAATGGCCTCCGTGGCGCGCCACTGCGCGATGGAGGTCTCAAGAAGCGGGAGCCCGACGTGGGAATCCACATGGGTGTTCCCATGACCGGGGAAGTGTTTCAGACACGATGCAACATCCGACTCCGCAAGGCCGTCCACGACTGATCGGCAGTACCGGGCCACCACGCCCGGGGATGAGCTCGGGGAACGAATACCAATCACCGGGTTGAGTGGTTCAACGTTCACATCGGCGACGGGGGCGTAGACGTGGTTCACGCCAGCAGAGCGGAGCTCTGCCCCGGAGAGGCATGCGATGCGCTGCACCGCGTCCCAGTCTGCTCCAGCGGCTTGCGCCATCGCCGAGGGCCAGCGCGTTGCCGGCTCCCGCATGCGTGTGACCAGGCCGCCTTCCTGATCAATGGAAATGATCAAGGGGGTGGAAGCGGCGTCCTGCAGAGTGGTGAGAATCCTGTGGATGGTGGTCGGCTCTGCACCGTGTGGGCCGACCGGGAAATAGCAGACGCCACCGATGTGATGGTTTCGCACCAGGGACACTGTCGCGTCCCGGGAATCCGCAACCTGGTAGGCGCCGTCAGAATGATGGCCCACCGAGACACAGAACAACTGCCCCACGACTTTCTCGATGCTCCACTTCGACACCATCGAACTTTCCTGCGATTCCATGTCTCTCTTCTTCTCCTTCAGCAAAATGTCAGCCGTAACCACACATCCGACAAGCTTTGTCCGCGGTGAACTGGTGCAGGCTCGGCACTGTCGATTCGCTCATCTGATCGGGATTGTTCTCCGTGTCGTTCACACCACCGAAGGGTCCAGGACACTCGACCAGCGCGGTCCCGGCCCAGTCAGGGGTCGGTGTTCCCAGCCCAGGGCCCGATACCGCTTCTCCTGGGCGCGTGCGGAGGTTCCGAACGCTTCCAGAGTGGTCGCACCGCCACGCCAGGCAACTTCTGCGAGGCCCGCCAACCGTGGCAACAATTGATAGGAGGCCCGCTGCGGTGTCTTCACGTACTCCGACCACAGCGGCGCCTCCACGCCCACGGCCGCATCGGGCACTTCGTAGGTGAGTACTTTTTCAAGGTCGATGTGGGCGCCGCGGCTGAGCCCAATGCCCTGTGGTTCACCGGGCTGCAGTGAGTACTGGTAGTCGAAGTAGTAGTGCTGCTGCGGTGAGGCGATCGTGCGATATCCAGCAGAGATCGCCTGCTCGACGTGCTCAGGTGAACGCCACCCCTGAATGACGGTGTCCAATGAGATGTCGGCGTCGACGGCCTCATCCCAGGCGACGACCGTGCGGCCATTGGCGCGGACGTGGCGAACCAACTGGTCCATGATCCACCCCTGGACCGCACGGGGCGAGGACAGTCCATTGCGCTCCATGAGGGCCGCGACTTCCGATGAGCTCTCCCAGTCCCGGGTGGGTACCTCGTCGCCGCCGAGGTGAATGTAGTGCGACGGGAAGACATCCATCACCTCATCAAGGACAACCTTCAGTGCGGCAATGGTGTGTGGTCGGGTGTTGATGATGTCCTTCGAAATGCCCCAGGTGGTCAGGACCTCAAGCTGCTCATCCGCGTTTCCCCACTCCGGGTAGGCGGCAAGGGCGGCCACCATGTGTCCCGGCAGGTCAATTTCCGGCACCACAGTGATCCCATGGGAATCCGCATGAGCCACCAATGCCCTGAGCTCATCCTTGGAATACGAGCCACCGTGAGCGATCCCGTCGTAGTCCGTACCCGGTGCCTGACCACGAAGAGTTTCCCGACGTTGCCCACCCACTTCAGTCAGTCGGGGGAACGCATCAATGGGCATCCTCCACCCCTGGTCGTCGGTGAGATGCAGATGCAGGACATTGAGTTTGTGGAAGGCCGCAATCTCCACCACTGTGCGCAGCCAGGACATCGGCATGAAATGTCGCGCGGTGTCGATCATGACGCCACGCCACGCCAACGCGGGCCGGTCGGTGATGTCACAGCACGGCAGGACCGCCTTCTCTCCCGAACCCGGCATCAGAGATCCCGGTGGCAACAGGCCCAACAGGGTTTGCGCTGCATGACGAAGGCCCTGCAGACCCCCGCTCACACTGACGCCGTCGCTACGAATTGATATTTCGTAGCCCTCATCCCCAGCGCCCGTGTCGATGATTCGCAGCCATTCCCCCTCATGCGTGTCCACTGTCGCCACACGGGTGAGTGCACCGCTGTCCTCCAGCGCCCGAACAAACGGGCGCAGAGCCGTCACGCCCTGATCGTCACCCGCCCAGCGCAGGATCGACGGGACGACGAATGTCCCGCCTGCATCCGTGACCCTGTGGGGAGTGGGCACCACTGTCATTGGATCCGGTCGCGTCATTGCACACTTCCCATTCACTTCATTGTTGGTACTCGGCTGGGCCGGGGGCCGCGTGCTCCAAGGCACCACGTGCCCCCGGTCCGCCCGGCGATCAGGACCGTTTCTCCTGCGCCATTTCATCCTTGACCGCTTGTCTCAACAACCCATGGTTCGAGGGAACCGGTGCCGCATCAAGCAACAGCTTTGTGTAGTCGTGCTGCGGGTTGAGGATGACTTCGTCCGAGGGGCCACGCTCCACGATGTTGCCCTTGTACATCACCATGATTTCGTCAGAGAAGTGGCGAGCTGTGGCGAGGTCGTGGGTGATGTAGAGAACGCCCAGATTCTCCTCACGCTGCAGGCGAGCCAACAGATTCAGCACGGAGAGCCGGATGGAGACGTCGAGCATCGATACCGGCTCGTCCGCGATCAGGTACTTGGCACCGGGTGCCAGAGCGCGGGCGATCGCGACGCGTTGGCGCTGGCCCCCGGAGAGTTCGTGGGGACGACGCTTCGCCATCTCCGCTGCCGGTTCCAGGTTCACGCGCGTCAGGAGTTCCTCCACCTGATCGGCGGCCTCCTGGGACGTCGTTGCCTTGCGATGGATTCGCAGTGGTCTTTCAATGTGGTGCCCGATTGTGTGGAACGGGTTCAGGGAGGCGAAGGGGTCTTGGAAAACCATCTGGACGAGGTTCCGGTACTTTTTCAACGACGAGCCGTAACCACCTGCTTCAATCCCGTCGACGCTGATGGCGCCCCGCGTCGGGTTCTCCAGACGCAGCAGCATTTTGGCAATCGTCGACTTGCCAGAGCCTGACTCCCCGACCAACGCCACGGTCCTACCGGGCTCCAGAACGAACGAGACGTCGTTGACGGCCACCAGTTTTCTTGTTCTGGTACCGCTGCGAACCTTGAATTCCTTGGTGACGCTCTTCATCTCAAGAGCCATGGATGCCTCCTTCAGCTTGCGCCGCTGTGTGGGACGGAGCGGGCCTGGATGCGTGGTCGTCGTCGCCACTGCGGACAAATCCCCCGCGGTCTCCCAGCAGCGACGGGAACGAACGCAGGAGCTTCTTCGTGTATCCGTGTTGTGGATTCTCGAAGATGTTGCGAGACGTGTTGATCTCCAGGATCTGCCCGTCTCTCATGATGGCAATGCGATCAGAGATTTCCAGCAGCATCGGCAGGTCATGCGTGATGAAGACGACGGCAAAATTGAGCTGTTCCCGCAACCGCATGATCTCGCGCAGGATGCCGCGCTGCACCACAACATCCAGGGCAGTCGTCGGCTCGTCCATGATCATGACCTGGGGCCTCAGCGCGAGCGCCATCGCGATCATGACCCGTTGTCGCATTCCACCGGAGAGCTCATGGGCGAAGGAATTCAAGCGCGTTGGGTCAACTCCCACCTGTTCCAGCAATTCCTGACTGGCCTTCTTCATGTCCCGACGGCTCATCCCCGGCCGATGTGTGCTGAAGACATCGAAGAGCTGGGCTTTCACAGAAATCACCGGATTCAGGGCATTCATCGCACCCTGGAACACCATGGAGACCTTGTCCCACCTGTACGCGCGGAGGGCGTCGCCTGCCAGCGCGGTGACGTCGATGTCCTCACCGTCACTGTCATGCAGCGTGACCTGCCCGGATGTCAACCGTGCCGGGGGATTCAGGAGCCGATTGATGCCATAGGCGAGGGTGGTCTTCCCGCAACCGGATTCGCCGGCAAGTCCAAGGATCTCACCACGGTTGAGCACCAGGGACACGTCTCTGACAGCGTGCACCGGCGGGTGAACTTCGTAGTCGATGCTCATGTGCTGCGCCGAGAGCACGGGGGTCTGCTCGCGCAGGTACTCCTCATGATCCGGGGTGCTGAGCGGGGCCTGGATCGTCTCAGTGGAGCTCACGGTGTCTCCTTGTTCATGTCAGTGCGGTCAGTATTTTGCGAAGAAGCGGATGAACGTTGCGCTCTCCTGGCCTCCTTCTCAGCCCGCCTCACGGAGCGGACAGCATCAGGTGCACTGCGAAGCTTGGGGTTGATCGTCTCGTCGATCGAAAAGTTGATGAGCGACAGACCACACCCCAGGAGTGCGATCAGCAGGCCCGGTGGAACGAACCACCACCACGCACCCACCTGAAAGGCATTGTGTTGCGAGGCCTGGTTCAGCATGGTTCCCCACGTGATGGCGCCGGAGGGGCCAAGACCCAGATACGACAACCCGGCCTCGGAGAGAATGGCGAGCACTACTGCGGAGAGGAACATCGCAGCCAGAAGGGGCAACAGGTTGGGCAGAATCTCCACGAGGATGATGCGGTGGGTTCGTTCGCCCGCCACCCTGGCTGCGGCAACATAGTCCCGGTTGCGCAATGACTTGGCCTGCAGTCGCAGGACGATTGCAGCACCTGCCCAGGACGTGATGCCGAGGATCAGGGCGATGACTGCCATTGAACGTGTCTCCATGTAGGACGCGATCACAATGACCAATGGCAATCCAGGAATCACCAGCATGATGTTGGTGACCAGCGACAGGACCTCATCGACGTACCCGCCGAGGTACCCCGCCACGATTCCGAAGAACAGCGACAGCACCACTGCGATGATGCCAGCAGTCAGCCCCACCAACAGGGACCCGTTCGCACCCTCTGCCAGTTGCGCCAACACGTCCGCACCCAGGTTGTTGGTGCCCAGAAGATGCGCTCTCGTCGGTGATTCAAAGGTCGGGTTCTGATAGAAGCGGGGATCCTGCGTGAAGAATCTCCCCACCAGGGCGAAGGCGACGATGGAGACGGTGAGGAAGAGACCCAATGACAGTTTGAAGTCCAACCGTGGAAGTGCCGCGCGGAAGCGGCTTCCCGGCCTCGTGGCACCGTTGCCGGCCGCAGCATCGGCCGTGGCGATCAGGGCTGGACTTGCGGCGGCCGCGGGGGCCGGGATGACGTGGTTATCTGCATCAGACATTGGTTCGAGCCCTCGGATCGATCAGACCATAGATCATGTCCATGATGAAGTTGGCTGCCAACACGGTGACCGTGATGACCAGGAAGACACCCTGCATCAGAGCAAAGTCCTTGTCCTGAACGGCGTTGATCATCAGTTTTCCCACGCCGGGGTAGGTGAACACCTGTTCCATGACTATGGAGCCTGCCACCACGAATCCGAGCGAAATGCCGAAGCCCGCGATGGAAGGCAGCGCTGCGTTGCGGACGGCGTACCAGAAGAAAATCCTGCTCTTGCGCAGGCCCTTGGCTTCTGCCGTGACCACGTAGTCCTCGGACAGCGTGGACACCATCATGTTGCGCATACCAAGAACCCAACCGCCGACCGATGCGATGACGATGGTGATGGCGGGGAGGAGGCCGTGATAGAAGGCACTTCCAATGAACTCCCACGAGGCCTCGGGGCCTCCGGGGAAGTCGCGCAACGAGTACCCACCGATGATGGGGAACACGCCGAGCCCCACGGAGAATACGGAGATGAAGATCAGCGCGAGCCAGAAATAGGGCAGCGACTGGAGAAGGGTCATGGCCGGAATCAACGCGTCCGCCGCGGTGCCACGCTTCCATCCCGCGAACGCCCCAATCGCAACACCAATGATGAAGGACAGTGCCGTGGCCAGCCCCACCAGAGTGAGGGTCCACGGCAGAGCCGCACCAATCAGTTCCGTCACAGGGGCTGGAAATTTGGTGACGGAGACCCCCAGGTCCCCTCTGAACAAATTGCCCCAGTACCTCAGGTACTGCTCCCACAGCGACGCGTCTTCCGCGCCGAAGATCACGTCGATGGATTTCGTCATCGCAGGGGTGATTTCACCACCCTTGCGCATCATCTTGTCAATGAAGATTGAGCGGGCGTCGCCGGGCATCAAGCGCGGCAGAAGGAAATTGAGGGACACTGCGCCCCACAGTGTGATCAGGTAGAAGACGACTCGTCGCAAGTAGTACTTCACGGGATTGTCTCGTTTCCGCTCGCAGTTCTTTGTCAGAGTCCGGTCATCATGGGTGAGGGGGTGGGCGCCACGGATCGCGGCCCCCACCCCCAGCCAGAAGAACCCCGTCGATTACTTGTACGTCAGGCGGGAGATGACGTAGCCGGCAGACACGCCATCCCACGATGCGGGGAAAGCGTAGAGGTCGTCCTCAGTCGGCCATCCAGTGAAGTCCTCCTGGTTGTAGAACGTCTGGGAACCGCCGTGGAACATCGGGATGTAGGGCATGTCCTCGACGATTTCTCCCTGGATTTCGGCATAGGCCGCCTGCTTCAGTGCCTCGTCGTTGGTCTGCGCGGCCTTCTGGACCGCTGCATCGACGACGGGGTTGGAGTAGCGAGCGAAGTTGGTCGAACTCACGTCCAGCGCTGTACCCACGGGTGTGGTGTATCCGGTGGAGAAGGTGTTGCGATAAATGGTGTACGGGTCCGAGATGGGAGTGCCGAAGACGGCGGAGTAGATCATTTCGTACTCCCCCACCTGACGCATGTCGGTGTACTGATCCAGCGTGACGGTGTCGGAAATGACCTCTATGCCGGCCTGCGCCGCCTGGGAGACAATCAGCTCCACAGCTGCATTGGCATCCGACCAACCCTCAACGGACACCAGCTCAAAAGAGGCCCGCTGACCATCTTTCGCATAGACACCGTCGGAGCCGAGCGCATACCCCGCTTCTTCAAGAACTGCTTTCGCGCCATCGACGTCGGCCCCGTTCGCGAGGGTCTCAGGCATGCCCTCAGCAACCCACTTCTCGTCACGACCGGGCTTGGTGAACGTGGGCGCCGCCAGGCTGGCCACGCCGTAGTACGCCTTCTCGTTGATCTCGTCGCGATCGATCGACAGGTTGAATGCCTGGCGAACGGCCTTGTCCGTCTGGGCTCCTTCGCAACCAAGCTCTGCATTCTCACAGGTGAGGATCGTCACCAAGTTGGGAGAGCTGCTGAGCAGGTATCCCAACCGCTCGGAGCTCGTGAGCGTGTCCGGGTCCGGGACGAACATCGTGGAGTAGTCCAGCTGCCCGGCCATGAACAGGGATTCCGCCGAGGAATTCCCGTCGATACCCAAATACTGCACCGTGTTGATCCCCGGGCGGCTCTCATCCCAGTAGGTCGGGTTCGCTGCCACGCTGTAGGAGGCGTCCGTGAGCGTGTCCAGCATGAACGCACCCGTACCCACCGGAGCGTCAGAGTTTGCGAATGTGACAAGGTCCTCCACGTCCGCGAAGACATGTTCAGGGACCATGTAGGTGGCACCGAGCAATGCGTACTCGTTGGTGAACGAGGGAACATTGAAGTTGAGGCGAACGGTGCTGTCGTCCACCGTCTCAGCCGACTCGAGGAAATCCATGGCCACGGCTGGATTGGTGAACGAGAAAACAATGTCCTCGGCGGTCAGGTCCTCGCCGTCGTTCCAGGTGACGCCGGAGCGGATCGTGATGTCCATCGACATGCCATCCTCGGCCCATTCGAAGGACTCCGCCAGGAGCGGCACCGGTTCCGTTGCCGCAGCCTTGTTGTAGAAGAACAGCGGCTCATAGATGGAGCCGAGGGTCCCCGGCAGCAGCGTGGGTGAATAGGGGTTGAAGTTCGAGACGATGGGGGTCTGGGAGCCCGCAAATACCACGAGGGACGGACCGTCCTTCGCGGCATCGCCCGTAGCTTCACCGGCGTCGTCACTGTTCTCCCCACTGCAGCCAGCGAGCAGCGCCATCGTGCTTGCAAGAAGCACGGCCGGTACGGCCTTCTTCCATCGGTCAACAGAAACCATCATTGTTCCTTTCGATTGCGTGGACGCTGCCACGGAACCCACGGATGGTTGTACCCCATTCTGGAGCCGCACCAAGCCCACAGCCGCCGTGCCACATAGCGTTCCGATGAGCCTATGGAGAAAATGTTCTCGCTGTCAAAAATCACTGCAACTTTGCTACCCTGATGGACAAGCCGCGTTTGGGCGTCGAGCCGTGAGTGGACCTTTGGTCTTCCAACGCGCCTCAGAGCGACCCATGGTGAAGCCGTTCTTCCGTTGCGAAACAATGGTGGAAAATACTTTACTGATCATCCTTCGGTTGAAATCGCGGTGTGTCGCCTCATTTCAGTACCCACTCTCGCGCTACAGAAGGAAACTCAATCCATGACGTCCCACCAGCTTTCCTCAGGCGATTTGCAAGCCCTGACCACGGAGACCGTCGATCCTCGCTATCGCGAACTGGACCTCATGACAACGGCGCAAATGGTTGCGGCCATGAACGATGCCGAGGCCGAGGTTCCCCGCGCGGTGAAACGAGCCATGCGGGAAATCGTTTCCGCGGTGGACGCCATCAGTTCCGGCCTGGCGCGCGGCGGCCGTCTCATCTATGTGGGAGCGGGGACTGCGGGGCGTCTGGGCGTACTCGACGCATCAGAATGCCCACCCACCTTTTCCACCCCTGCGGAGATGGTCCATGGAATCATCGCCGGAGGCCATACCGCCCTCACCACCGCAGTCGAGGGCGCAGAAGATGACCTCGAAGCCGGTTTCAGCGAAATAATGGCGCTCAATGTCACAGAGATTGACACCGTCGTCGGGATCTCTGCGTCGGGACGGACTCCTTTTGTGATGGGTGCCATCACTGCTGCCACCTCCTGCGGAGCAACAACGGCCGGACTTTCCTGCAACGCCGGAGCCCCACTGTCAGCTCTCGTCAGTCACCCCATCGAAGTGGTGGTGGGGCCAGAGGTACTGACTGGTTCCACCCGGCTCAAGGCCGGCTCCGCACAGAAGCAGGTCCTCAACATGTTGTCGACGCTTCCGATGGTCAGGATCGGCAAGACCTACGGCAATCTCATGGTCGACGTCGCAGCCACCAACCTCAAGTTGGAAGTTCGGGCCCTCAACCTTGTCGTGAACATCACCGGCGCAACTCCCGAAAGAGCAGCAGAGGCACTCTCGGCATCCGGCGGAGATGTCAAGACTGCGGTTGTCTGTGTAAAGCGCGATCTGGATCCTGGACAGGCAAGTGCGCTTCTGGCCTCCCATGCTGGAAACCTTCGCGCAGTGATCGAGGGATAGAGGCTGCGGAGGGTCCCCGTCGTCGTCCCAGCGATATCTCTCATAGCTCAACAGTGGATCCGATGCTCGCTCCCATCGGCGACTAGCATCGGCAAGGACGTCAATCCCTTCGAAAAGGACCACATCCATGACTTCCCTCTTCCCAAGGCGCGCCCTCGTGGGCATCGCCGCTGCCGCTGCCCTGTTGGCAGGCTGCTCCAACGCGGACCCCATGGCAGATTCCACAACCGAAGAGACAGCTGCGGGCGAGGCCTCGTCCAGCACTGTCAGGGTGGGCTCCGCCGGGTTCCCGGAGGCCGAGATCATTGCCGAGCTGTACGCCCAGGCTTTGGAGGCCGACGGTGTCACGGTTGAGCGCAACATGCAGATCGGCTCCCGCGAGACCTACATCAAGGCGCTCGAGGACGGGTCCGTGGACCTGCTCCCCGAATACACCGGCAACCTGTTGCAGTTCTACGATGCGGAGGCCACGGCCCAGACCGCAGACGATGTTCTGTCGGCGCTGCGCGAGCAGGCCCCCGAGGACGTCCGGGTGCTCGAGCCGTCGTCGGCCGAGAACAAGGACTCCTACGTGGTGACCTCCCAGTTCTCCACGGACAACGGCATCACATCGCTGGCCGATCTTGCCGGCTTCGAGGGCACCCTGCGTCTGGCTGCCAACCCAGAGCTTCCCAACCGTCCCTACGGACCCATGGGGTTGACGGAGATATACGGCGTCGCCGCTGAGAGCATCGAGTTCACACCCATCGATGATGGCGGCGGTCCGCTCACGGTGCAGGCGCTTGTGGATGAGGACGTGGACATGGTGGATCTCTACTCCACCACTCCTGCCATTACCGAGCTGGACTTCGTGGTCCTTGAGGACCCCGAGAACATGATCGTGTCGCAGCAGGTGTTCCCGCTCGTCAGCGACCGGGTCTCCGAAGAATTCGATGAGACGATGAACGGCGTCAGTGAGGCCCTGACCACCGAGGACCTCATTGCGATGAACGCTCGCAACCAGGGCGATGAAAAGGCAGCTCCTGCCACCATCGCCGAGGACTGGTTGACTGAGAAGGGACTGATCTGAGTCTGCTGGCTCAACTGGGACTTGGCCTGAGCCCAGGCCGCGCTACGTTGGAAATGACTCGCTGAGCATCGTAGATTCTTGGCGACATCTCGCGATACTCACACAACATGGAGGAGTGGAAGATGGCAGCAAAGAAGACCAACCGCAGCAATCTCATGGGTTCCTACACGGTGCCCGGCATTGACATCGAACAGGGCCAGAAGCTGGCGCGAGAGCTCCAGACGTGCCTGCACAACCTGAACGATCTCCACCTCACGCTGAAGCATGCCCACTGGAACGTCGTCGGACCCAAGTTCATCGGGGTTCACGAAATGTTTGATCCTCAGGTGGATGGTGTTCGTGAAATGACGGACACCGTCGCCGAGCGCATGGCAACCATGGGCGTCCCACCCGTCGGAACGCCCGGTGCACTCGTGGCGAACCGAAACTGGGAGGACTACCCCATTGGGCTCGCACAGGCGTCCGAGCACCTCGGCGCCCTGGACATTGCCTACTCCCGGGTGATCGAAAACCATCGCCGCGTTCTTGAGATCGCCGGCGATATCGATCCGATCACCGAGGACATGCTCATCGGTCAGACTGGCGAGATGGAGCAGTACCAGTGGTTCATCCGCGCGCATCTGCAGGACGACGAGGGTCACCTCTCCACCGACTCCGCGAGCACGGAGAAGGAAGCAGCCACCCAGGCGCTTGAAGGCGATCGCACAATCGACTGATTCACACCGTTGTACACGGCAAGGGCCCCGGAGATCATCTCCGGGGCCCTTGTCATGCCTCTGGTGCCTTGGGTCAGGTCACTCGTGGGGCATGGACAAACTGATTGCTTCGCGCTCTGTCTGAAACTTGTGGTTGATCGCGAACGTGATGCCCAGGGTGATGATGGGCATCGAAGCGACGATGATGATGGGAACGTCCCAGCCCCCCAACTGCTCGGAGATCAAGCCCAGGCCCACGGGCCAGATGGAGGCCAGGAGAAAACCCACGCCGTTGGCCAGCGCCGAGAGACTTGCCACTTTGGTCACATCGGGGTAGCCGACGATCAGGGCGAGCGACATCGCAAGGTGCGCACCGGAGCAGACGCCCGCGATCAACGTCGCTGCCCAACCCAACGTCTCGTTCCCGAAGCCGAAATATCCCATTGTCACCACCGCGGGGATGAACAGGATCCCGTAGCCCACGAGGATTGCCCGCCACGACGAGAGTTCCAGGAGCTTGGGCCCCAGCAGTGCTCCCGGGATTGCTGCCAACGCATAGGCGCCCAGAATGGCACCCGATTCAGCGCCCGTGGCCTCGGCTTCCTGGAACCAGACCGGACCCCACGTCATGATGGCGAAGAACATGGCCGATTGCACACCCATGTGTGCGGCGATGGCCAACAGCGTGGGGTTGCGGAACATGGCCCCGACGCCCGCAACCGTGTCCTTCTCCCGACGCTGGAACATGTGGCTGCCGCGACGTTTGGCAAGCCCCCACCCGATCAACCACCAGACCAGCACCAGGAGGATGACGATCACCCAGACGGAGATCGCGGCATTCCAGCTGAGACCCCCCTGTTGCATCAACGGAACGGTGGCGGCGGCACCCATGGAGGCGCCCACGTTCAATCCCACTGAGAACCAACCCATGTAGGCGGTGGCCCGTCGGGGGTAAAAGGTGCGGATCGCCACAGGGACCACCGCATTGCCCATCCCGACGCCCACCGACAGCAGGATGGTTCCACCCATCAGGGCCAGCGTCGTGGGGATGAACCGGATGGCGGTACCCGCGGCGATAATGACGAGCAGGATGACGATCGTCACCGGCGCACCGAAGCGTCGCACCACCCCAGGTGTCGCGAAGGCGAAGATTCCGAACACGATCAGCGGGAGGGAGCCAATCCATCCCGCTTCCGCCTCGGACAGGCCCAACGATTCCTGGATGATCGGAATCACCGGCGCCACATTGTTCACCGTCAGCCGTAGCGTGACCGACACTCCCACGAGGATGACGATGGCGTGCAGGAAGAACGGCACCACATGCCTCGGCGTGGCCGCCCGTGCGGAGTGCATCTGACTCATCAGGCGCGATCAGCTCAGGGCTGCGGCGACAGCGAGCTTCAGTGCGCCCTGGAACTTGGTTTCGCGATCCTCAGCGCTCATGTCGGAGCCATGGTCCAGCAGGTGGTCCGACACCGTGAGCACAGTGAGTGCCTCACGGCCGAACTCGGCGGCGACACCATAAATACCGGCCGCCTCCATTTCTACGCCCAAAACGCCGTACTTGCTCAACAATTCGACGCTGCTGGCACCCTCGAAGTAGAAGTGATCCTTGGACACGATCGGGCCCACGTGGACGGTCATGGAGTCATCCGCCGCCGCGACAGCGGCAGCCGCCAGGTTGAAGCTGGCGAGCGCTGCGAAGTTGAGCCCCGGAAGCCGCTGCTGGTTCATTCCTGAGTCGGTGTGAGCACCGAGGCCGACGATGACGTCGCCCACCTTGACCTTGTGGGACATGCCACCACAGGTGCCGACGCGGATGATGCGCTGCACGTCGTAGTGATCGAAGAGTTCTGTGGCGTACAGGGTGGCTGAGGGCATTCCCATGCCGGAGCCCATCACGGTCAGCGGCTTTCCCTCGACCGTGCCGGTGAAGCCGAGCATGCCGCGGACGTCGGTGACGAGCTCGGCGTCATCCATGAGCAGGTGCGCGATGCGCTCGGCGCGCTTGGGGTCGCCAGGCATGAGGACGGCCGGGGCGATCTGACTCTTCTCGGCGCGAATGTGGGGTGTGGGCATGTCAGAGGTCCTTTGCAAGGTGGGTGCGACGGGCTGTGTCGGCACTCGGATGAGAGACTCTAGCGGTTGTTACCCGCTTTGGAGATTTCGGACATCTCCGGTCTGTTGGAGTCGGGTCCGCATGTCCCCACACCACTCGTGATCACGTGAACGACAACCGAATAGCCTGGCCGTAGCCGCGTTCTTTGGCGCTTCACCCCCGGAAAGCGCAGCCGTGGTCGTCATTACCGGTGCACTTGACGCAGGGCAGCCGCACAATGCCCGTCAATGCGGCTCGTCGGAGCAGTGCCCGTCGCGCTCCGCCAGTCGGATTGCGGCGGAGTCCACCTGGTACCTCTCCAGATTGGAGCATTGATCGGGCCCGATCTGGGCTGCGTCCGCCTTGATGGACATGTAGTCCTCGTAGGCGGAAAACGCTTCGGGGCACAATGCGCTGAAGTCACTGATGACGTCCTTGTTAACGTCGATTCCCATGCTGTCAGAAGAGATGAGGTCAACCATCCCGCCGATGCAGCGGCGGGAGCGGTCGTCACGGGACTCCTCCACCGCTTCACCACTTCCCGTGAGAACGCCTACCAGAATGATCACCACAGCCACCACAAAGACCCCGGTTAGCGCGCGGAACAGCTTTCGAGAGAAGCGCTTGTCCATGGCCCCGCCTTCCCGAATGTTGAACATGGGTGTCCCTCGAACCTTCCAGAATACTGACCCTGCAAAGGAACGAAGTGGGCTGTTCGTTCGGCCCGACTCCAGGATCGGCCCCGACGGCCAGGCACCTCCACCTTGGTTCAGGCGATGCAGGTTTGCGCCTTCAATCATGGCTCGCCCCGGAGTGCACTGGTCAGGCGGAACCGATTCGAGGTGGGGGGGGGTGCCATGTGACGTTGGGAAGCGTAGATCAGTCCGTCGAGACCTCAAGGATCTTGTTGATTTTTCCTGGGGCGAACACATCAGTTGCGGTAACGCGAACCAGCCCAGCCAGCGCGCTGCCGCAACCAGATTTCCGAGTCGGAAGTCGAGGCTTCTCGTGGCCCATGCGTCCCTGCGTGGACGGAAACCCCCAACGTTCGCACCGTCAGCCTTCAATCTCTCCGCCGTACAGGTGTTGGATGTCACCACCTCCCCGGTCAAACTCTTGGCAGATCTCGCTGTTGATGGTTCTTCCGCGGACGAATTCGGAGGCCCTCACGAATTCCAGTGGCCGGTAGAGTGCCGCCACACTCACTGGTACGAACAACTATCGATCGTTCAGCCAAGCCCCCCGATCGGAGAAAAAGAGAAGAATGGGCTCGTAGAGCACGACATACTGCCCAGTGGTCGTCGAGTCCTTCGCGTCGAAGCACACGTCTCCCGCGGCCGTTCCACCGGGCGCAATCTGCCCGCTTGCCAGGATGTCGTCACTTCCAAAAACAGTTCCATTGACTATGGTTCCTGTCGGGAACTGGATCTTCCAGTCGAAGAGGTTAAAATCCACGGTGTCTTCAGAAGTGTTCTGGAGGCTGACCGCTGTGCAGAGGGTATCCCCAAACAGGTTGTCTCCTGCCGTGAGCGGGGAGGCCGCAACCGATACTTTGCCTAGAGTCAGCGAATCTCCGGCGGCGCCAACGATATCCCCTGCCTTTGCTCCGGGAAATTTTGGCGCGGCTTCGGCTTCGGCAGCCGCCTGTTCAGCTTCTTCCTTCTCCGCCGCAATTCTTTCAGTCTCAGCTTCTTCAGCAGCGACTCTTTCAGCCTCTGCTTCGCTAGCCGCTGCTTCTTCCTCCGCGGCCTTCGCCTCCGCAACCGCGTCTTGGCTGGTCTGCTCGGAAACCTCAGCAGATGGCTCAACTTCGGCTACTGATGTCGTGTCAGAGACCTGTGGAACCGCTTCGGTCTCGCTATCGTCGCCAGGAGAGAGAACTCCCCCCAGCAGGGCGAGAACGAGGACGCCCAGCGGAATAACGAAGCGCTTCTTCTTGAACCAAGGTCCGTCCGGCGATGACTGTTGGCCGAGCGCCGGACTCGAATTTGGGGGAGGCTTCCCGCCGTAGCCTTGTTGCGGCTGACCGTAGCCCTGCTGCGACTGACCGTAGCCCTGCTGCGACTGACCGTAGCCCTGCTGCGGCTGACCGTAGCCCTGCTGCGGCTGACCATAGC
>JBQCZU010000003.1:83948-153329 GCA_052089385.1 Arachnia sp. | reverse complement strand
GAGTCATGCCCGCCATCGTAGCGGCACGTCCTTTGGCAGTGTCAGCGGCTCCTAGAAGGTGAACCCCGGCGAGTCTGACGGCCACGAGGGAAGCGACGAGGCTGTTGGGCCGGTTGCTTCTTCTTCCTCGTCCATGGTTGTCTTCCCGTCCTCCCCCCGTGACTGCCCCGGCGCGTGGGGGCGAATCTGATCCCCCAGCGCATCCCTCACAAGTTTGCCGAGCGCGTCGCCGTCGTCGGGATTGTGTTTGCGGACCTCAGCCATTCTCGGCTCGCCTGATCAGGGGCTCCGTGGCGGACCACGGAAAAGTGATCCATGCATCGGTGTGGCGCCAGTAGAAATCGGGCGTCACGATACTGCGGGGCTTGTGGTAGAGCACTGCACTGCGAACGTCAGCGCCAAATCCGCGCAGCAACTTGAGCACCAACGCCAGGGTCCGCCCGGAGTCCGCCACATCATCCACGACGAGGATCCTCTGGTCCGCAATGGAGGCGCTGTCCAGCATGGGTGCAAGCAGAATCGGATCCGGGCGGGTCTCGTTGATGTCCACGTAGAACTCCACATTGATGGCATCGACGAGTTTGATGTCCAGTGCGTAGGTCATGCTCCCGGCAATCACCAATCCACCGCGGGCAATGGCGATCACCACATCAGGCCTGAAGCCTGAGTCTACCACCTGTCGGGCCAAATACTCAGTCACCTCGCCCAGTTCTGCCCAGGTGAGCACCTCAAAGTCCGTCGCCGTCGTCGCTGCTTCGTCAACCATGCGCACATGCTACTTCGCGACTGTGGTTTCCAGTCGATACCTTGTGCAGCATGGCAACTCCTGAGGAACTGACATCTGCGGGGCTGAGCCTCGTTGACAACGACGCATGTACCGGTTCTGCGGTGGATCTCGGCGCCACCGTGACTGGCTGGAAACCCCGCGGGGATGCCGAAGTGCTCTTTCTGAGCCGAGATGCCCTGGTGGGCGAGGGGGACGAGATCCACGGAGGTGTCCCCATCTGCGCACCATGGTTCGGACACGGCCGCGACGATGTCGATGTGCCACGGCCCCACGGCCTGGCACGGTGGGTTCCATGGCGTCTTGCGGAAGAAGACATCGAAGAGCACGCCACCACCCTTGTCTGGGAACTTTCCGGAGAGGAGACCGCCCACCTCCCCGGCGCCCACAACTATCCCTCCGACATCTGGTTCCGCCATACCGCACGATATGCCGAGACGTTGACGCTGACGTTGACCATCGGCTCGCCATCCACACCGTTTGTTCTGGATCAGGCCCTGCACACCTACTTCGCGGTCTCCGGGATCGGCGACGTCGAAGTCCTGGGGTTGGAGAGCTTTCGCTACCGCGACTACACGGCGGGTGCCGCGTGGTGCGATGCCGAACCGGAGCTCCGCATTTCAGGCCACACGGACCGCATCTACGACGGCATCGGCACACTCATCATCCGTGACGCCTCGAGATCCTTGACGCTGCGCACCACCGGCGCTGCCAACATTGTTGTCTGGAACCCGGGTCCAGCCGGCGCCGAGAGTCTCACCGGCTGGGCGGCCGACGAATGGGAAAAAATGGTGTGCGTGGAGGTGGGCACCGTCCAGCACAAGGCGATCACCGTGCCAGCAGGCGGGTCCCACACCCTGACACTGGAAATTTCCTCCGAACGCCTCCCGGATCATCTGCCCAGCTCGTCAGCCTCCGCACCAATTGTGGTGGACGGACCGTGACCGGTGTGCACTGCTGTTTCCTCGGGTAGAGCGAAGAGCTTGCGACGGATGGAGTCCAGTATCAGGTCCTCATCGCTGAAGGAGCGACCGGTGGCGCCCGGACCGCCCTTGAAGAGCGTGTCGCCGGAGAACAGGGCGCCGAGATCAGCTGCATACAAACAGATTGCGCCGGGGGAATGTCCGGGTGTGTGAATGACCCAGAGGTCGACCCCTCCCACCTCGAACTGCTGCCCCTCCGCCAGGTCCTTGTCCCAACTCCGATCGGGATGTGTGAGGTCCCAGAGCGCTTCATCGTCGGGGTGCAACCAGATGGGTGCACCTGTGCGATCAGAAAGCTCGGGCGCGACACGAACATGGTCGTCATGGGCATGGGTGCAGATGATCGCCTTGACAGAGCGGCCGTTGACAGCCGCCAGGATCGTGTCCACATCATGGGGAGCGTCGATCACGATCACTTCCCTGTCATCGCCCACCATCCAGACATTGTTCTCCACCTCGTGGCTCTCCCCGTCGAGGTTGAAGGTGCCCCTTGTCACGGCATGCGTGATGGCGTTCACAGGATCACCACCGATCTCAGTACTTCAGAGTTGTGCATTTTGGTGAAGGCTCCTTCCACATCATCCAGTGCGATTTCTTCGGTGACGAAGGCGTCAAGGTCCAGGCGGCCCTGCCGGTAGAGATCCACGAGCATCGGGAAGTCCCTCTCCGGAAGACAGTCGCCGTACCAGCTTGATTTCAGGGACCCTCCATGACCGAACACATCCAGCAAAGGAATCTCCGGCGTCATCGCATCCGGATGGGGCACGCCCACCAGAACAAGCGTGCCGGCCAGGTCACGTGCATAGAAGGCCTGTTTCCAGGTCAATGGGATACCCACTGCGTCGATCACCACATCAGCTCCGAAACCGCCGGTGAGCTCACGGATTCCCTCCACCACGTCACCCTGGGACGAATTGATGGTGTGGGTGGCGCCCAGATTTCGGGCCCATCCCAGCTTCCTGTCATCAAGGTCCACGGCGATGATTCGGCTGGCACCGGCCAAGGCTGCTCCGGCGACGGCGGCGGCGCCCACACCCCCGCACCCAATGACAGCGACGCTGTGCCCCCTGGTGACGCCTCCGGTATTGATGGCGGCACCCAATCCAGCCATCACGCCACATCCCAGGAGCCCGACGGCGGCGGGCCTGGCTTCGGGATCCACCTTGGTGCACTGCGCAGAGTGCACCAGGGTCCGGTCAGCGAAAGAGCCGATCCCCAGGGCGGGGGTGAGGGGCGTGCCGTCCGCCAGTGTCATCTTCTGAGAGGCGTTGAACGTGTCGAAGCAGTACTGCGGCTCACCCCGGCGACATGCCCGGCATTCACCGCACACGGCTCTCCAGTTGAGCACCACGAAGTCCCCGACCGCCACGTTGGTGACGCCTTCACCGATGGACTCCACGACGCCAGCTGCCTCGTGGCCCAGCAGGAAGGGAAACTCATCGTTGATCGCACCATCACGGTAGGCCAGGTCGGTGTGACAAACGCCGCAGGCTTGGATCGCCACCACCGCCTCCCCCGGTCCGGGATCCGGAACGAGAATTTCCACCGTCTGCACTGGTTCGCCCTTGGCCATGACCACGACGCCTCGAGAAGTCTGCATACCCCTGACTCTAGTGATGGAACAGCTCCGATGGGCGGGGATCATGCAAGGCCGTCATCGTGCCTGTGTCCTTGTGCCTGATACGGACGTAGGCTTGGCTGTTCACAGTCGCGGGTGTGAGGAGAAGAGCATGAATTCGGCAGTCCACAGAGCTTTCGATGCCGTTCCCCGAGCCGCATTTCTTCCGGCTTCGTTGCGACGACGCACCGCCGAGGATCGTCCTCTACCGCTGAGCCATGGCCAGACGAATTCGCAGCCGAGCACTGTGTTGGCCATGCTGGAACTCCTCGACGTACAGCCCGGCCACCGCATACTGGACGTCGGGGCCGGGTCCGGCTGGACGACAGCCCTGCTGGCCTATCTCGGCGGTCCCGATTCCGTCGTGATCGGCGTCGAACGCATCGCACATCTCGCGCTGAGTGCCCGGGTTTCTCTCGAGAGGACCGGGCCCTGGCCCCAGGCATCAATCCGTGTCATGACCCCGGGTGTGCTGGGTGTACCGGCGTCGGCGCCGTTCGACAGGATCCTCGTCTCCGCCGAAGCGGCTCACCTTCCGCCTGCCCTGGTCCAACAACTGGCGGTGGGCGGCATCATGGTGATCCCGGTGAACACCGTCATGACCAAGGTTGTCCGCACCCCCGATGAGGTGCGGCTCACCCATCATGGCCGCTATTCCTTCGTTCCTCTCATCGAGGACTGACGTGAAATGAGCAACCGCTGCTTCAGTGCAGCAGCGCCTTTGACGCTGCGTAGGACGGCTTGATGACACCCTGGATCAGAGCGAGTCGTTGATCAAAGGGCAGGAAAGCCGATTTCATGGCATTGGTGGTGGCCCATTCGATGTCGTCGATGCCCCACCCAAAGGCCTCCACCAGTTTCGCGAATTCCCGGCTCATGGTGGTGTCACTCATCAAACGGTTGTCACAGTTGACCGTGATGCGGAACCCCAGATCCTTCAGAAGACCGATGGGGTGCTCGGTGATGTTGTCGGCGATGCCTGTCTGCAGATTCGAACTGGGGCACAGCTCCAACGGAATGCGGGTGTCACGCACGTACGACGCGAGCTCGCCGAGTGTGCGGTGTCCCTCCTCATCAATAGTGATGTCTTCAACAATGCGAACGCCATGCCCCAACCGGTTGGCCCCACACAGTTGAACCGCTTCCCAGATGGAAGGCAGGCCAAAGGCTTCGCCTGCGTGGATGGTGATGAAGGCATTGTTGTGCTTCAAATGGTCAAAGGCTGCCTGGAACCGGGACGGTGGGAAGCCGTCCTCAGCCCCGGCGATGTCGAACCCGCAGACGCCGCTGTTGCGGTATCGCACGGCGAGCTCAGCGATCTCGATCGTCGGCTCTGCGTGGCGCATGGACGTCACGATCTGCTGGGCGACGATCGCCATTCCTGATTCCTCGGCCTCGGCCATCCCCGACGTGAGGCCACGCCCCACTGCCTCCACCACTTCTGCAAGTGAGAGGCCGTGGCTGAGGTGCTGTTCCGGCGCGTAGCGAGCCTCCGCGTAGATCACGCCGTCGGCAGCCTGATCCAGGACGAACTCATGGGCCACACGTTCCAGTTGGGCCGAGGTCTGCATTGCGGCCACGGTGTGGGCAAAGGTCTCGAGATACCTGACCAGGGATCCGGAGTCCGCTGCGTCGAAGAACCAACGACGCAGTGCTTCCGGATCCGTCGTCGGTAGCGTGTGGCCGTTCTGGAGGCAGTGCTCGATGATGGTGGCGGGCCGCAGCCCACCATCCAGGTGGTCGTGCAGTGCAACCTTGGGCAGTTCGCGGATCTCTTTCACACCAAGCACAGTGGCTGGTCCTTTCTTGTGCATCATCTGTATCGCTTCTTGTTCTTCGCTGGGGCGACCACACGTGTGGACTGATTTCAGCTCCCGGGAGGCCCCGCGACCCGGTCCAGATCAGCGGCGCCGAAAGCTTGCGGCAAAACCTGCTCGAGTGTCCAGATCCCCTCGGGCGTGTCCATCAACAGGTTTTTGCCCCCATGCTCCTGAAGCAGTTGTCGGCAACGTCCGCAGGGCATGATCAGCTCCCCGTTCCCATTGACGCAGGTGAATGCCACCAGCTTTCCTCCACCTCCCGCCACGAGTGAAGAGACCAGTCCACATTCTGCGCACAGGGTCACCCCGTAGGCGGCGTTTTCCACATTGCATCCCACCACCACCCGGCCGTCATCAACGAGCGCCGCCGCCCCCACCCGATACTTCGAGTAGGGGGCATGTGCTCGCTGGGACACCTCCCGAGCCCTGGACCTCAGGTCATCCCAGTCAACCCGCATGTCAGGACTTCCTGAAGTGTTCGCCGTCGGCTGCTGGCGCCCGGACGCGACCCACGAGGCCGGCAACCGCGATGATGGTGGCCACATACGGCAACATCAGCAGGAACTGACTGTTGATGGGGCTGCCAAGCGGGTTGAGGGTCTGGCCAAGTTGGGTCACAAAGCCGAAGAACAGGGCCATGAGAGCCGCGTAGACCGGGTGCCAGCGGCCCATGATCAGTGCAGCCAGCGCGATGAAGCCGTTGCCAACGGTCATGTCAGGACGGAAGGACCCCGTGGAGCCGATCGTGAAGTAGGCGCCTCCCAGTCCGGCCATGGCGCCGCCGAGCACGACGGCTGCGAACTTGGTGGCCACCACGTTGATACCCACCGTGTCAGCAGCGTGCGGGTGCTCGCCAACTGCGCGGACGCGAAGTCCCCATTTGGTCTTGAACAACAGGAACCAGACCGCGGGCACCATCAAAATGGCGAGGTATGCGAGGGCCGTCTGGTTGAACAGGATGGGGCCCAGGAACGGGATCTGCGAGAGTCCGGGAAGAGCGACCCGCCCCATGATCGGAACCGCGTTGTACTTGGCGGTGTCCTCGCTGACCAACTGGTGGAACAGGAACCCTGTCAGGCCTGCCGCCAACAGATTGATCACCACGCCAAGGACGACGTGGTCCACGAAGTACTTGAGCGAGAACAGGGCCAGCAGAGCACCCATGGCCATGCCTGCCAGGATGGCGGCGATCAACGCTGCCACGATGGATTTGGTGATGGAACCCGTGATGGCACCCGCGAAGGCTGCCGTCAGGAACTGGCCTTCAATGGCAATGTTGACGACGCCCGCGCGCTCGGACAGGGCGCCACACAGTGCACCGAAGACCAGAGGCGTGGCCACCGCAAGTGTTCCCTGCAGCTGGTTGGTCATGGTGAAGACCGCGGAACTGCCGGCGGCCGCCCAGGCGATGAGCCCCAGCAGCAGGGCGAGTCCACCCACAGCACCAGCTATGGCTGCGTAGCGGCGGCTGAGCTTGCCGGAGAGGTAGCCCGCCGACGCGAGCAGCACGATCGCTGCACACACGGCCACTGTGGCTGCGCCCGGCAACACGATCGTGGGTAGCTGCACTGCGTCGAAGGCATCCGAGAGGGCAATGCGGGAGTCACCCTCGGTACCGAAGAATGCCCAGACGAGCAGGAGCCCGACGACACCCAGCAGTACGCCCGTGGAGATTCTCTGGATCCTGTCCTCACCCGCCTCCACCCTGTCCAGTGCCGTGACGTTCTTTTCAGGGGTCAAGACCTGGGTGCTCATACGGTGACCGCCTTTGCGCTCGAGTCAACGCGCTTCTTTCGCTTGTCCCCGAGTACGGGAACGAGCCACAGTACGAAGGCGGGGGCTGCGACGAACAACACGATGAGGGCTTGAATCAGGTTGGTGAGATCAGAGGGTGTCTGTGCCTGGGCGGCCATGGTGAGGCCACCCGCCTTGAGTGCGCCGAACAGTAGCCCCGCCAGCACGACTCCGAGCGGGCGCGATCGGCCAAGCAGCGCGACGGTGATGGCGTCGAACCCCACGGTGCCGACGATGCCCAGTGAAAGCTGCGTCGGATATCCGGTGAGCAGCGTGGGAGTCAGTGTTGCCTGGGCTCCCGCGAGGCCACCGAGGCTGCCTGCGATCGCCATGGCAATGATGGTTGTCCGGGAGACACTCATGCCCGCGGTTGCGGCTGCGTGCGGGTTCTGACCCACAGCCCGGATGCGGAATCCGAGCGTCGTGCGCTCCAACAGCCACCACACTGCGGCCGCTGCAACCAGCGCAATGAAGAAGCCGAGCGTCAGGCGCGTTCCTTCGAGCCGCGGCATCGTGGCGGAGAACTGCACGACCGGCGAAATGGGATCTGCACGTCCCGGCATCTGCAGAATGGATGTCGTCAGGAGAAACTGCAACATGTACAGCGCGATGTAGTTCAACATGATGGTCACGATGACCTCGTGGGCACCCGTCTTGGCCTTCAGGAAGCCTGCGATGCCACCCCAGATGGCGCCGAACACCATGGCCATCAGCAACGCGAAGGGGATGTGAACAAACAACGGAAGCCCGGTGAAGGTGAAGCCGACAAATGCTCCGATGAGAGCACCCCAGATGGCCTGGCCCTGTGCACCGATGTTGAACAAGCCTGCACGGAAGGCAAGGGCGACGCCGAGACCAGCACAGATCAGCGGGGCTGCCTGAGCGCTGGTTTCGGTGAGTGCCTGCCACGATCCGATGGATCCTCGCAGCAGCGCACCGTAGGCGGTGGAGATCTTCTCCCACGATGCCCCCAGGGCGTCGCCGGGTTGACTGAAGAAATAGGCGAACTTGCTCAACACTTCCTGATCCGCGAGCACCATCACGAGGGCTCCCGTGATGAAGGCCAGGACGAAGGAGATCGCCGTCACCACCAGACCAAGCCACGAACGGGAGCGGGGAGCCTTCGGTGGCGCGGCTGATTCGGCCGCGCCGGAGGGCAATTGTTCCTCTTGCACGAGGTCCTCAGACATTTTCCTTCTCCGTCCTGGTGGTGCTGACGCTGCTCTTGGCTTCCTCGTAGCTGACACCGGCCATCATCAGGCCGAGGATGTCGCGTGGAGTGTCGGGACCAACAATTCCCACGATCTTGCCCCGGTACATGACCGCGATGCGGTCGGCCAAGGACTCCACCTCCTCCAACTCCGTGGAAACAATCAGCACTGCGGTGCCCCGATCGCGCTCTTCCACGATGCGGCTGTGCAGGAACTCAATGGCCCCGACGTCCACTCCTCGGGTTGGTTGGTTGGCCACCAGCAGTGTCAGTGGCCGCGACAATTCGCGCGCGAGCACCACTTTCTGTTGGTTGCCCCCGGAGAGTGACGTCAGGGGCTGCGTCTGCGCAGATGTGCGGATGTCGAATTCCTCGATCAGCTCATCAGCGTTGCCGCGAATGCGCCCCAGATCGAGGTTGCCAGCTTTGGCGAACGTGGAGCTACGGTTCAGCATGAGGTTTTCGGCGATCGAGAAGTCGCCCACGAAACCGTCACGTTGACGGTCCTCCGGCACAAAACCGAGACCGGCATCGATTGTTTTGCGAGGTGACAGATGTGTCACGTTCACACCGTCCAGGGTCGCTGTCCCGGCAATGACCGACATCGTCCCCAGCAGCGCTGCGGCGAGCTCCGTCTGACCATTGCCCTGGACGCCGGCGATGCAGAGGATTTCTCCGCCAGCAACGGACATGTCCAGGTGATCCACCACCACGGTTCCGGCCGAGTTTGCGACGGTGAATCCCTTGAGGACCAACCGGTCATCCGCCGTCTTGGGTGGGGTCTTGTTCACGCTCAGATTCACGGCGCGACCCACCATCAGCTCGGCAAGTTCACCTTCCGTGGCATCCGGGGTGGCCTGGCCCACGACTTTGCCGCGGCGGATCACGGTGATGTCGTCAGCCACGGCCACGACCTCGCGCAGCTTGTGCGTGATGAAACAGATGGCGCGACCTTCATCGCGGAGTGTCTGCATGACCACCATGAGCTCGTCGATCTCCTGGGGTGTGAGCACGGCCGTGGGCTCGTCAAAGATCAGGTAGCTCGCGTCATTGGCAAGGGCCTTGAGGATCTCCACCCGCTGCTGAACACCCACCGGTAGATCCTCGACGAGGGCATCGGGATCAACGTCCAGCCGATATCGGTCGGAAAGTTCACGCACCAGCTTCCTGGCACTGTTGAGGTCCAGGGCACCGAAGCGACCCGGTTCACGGCCCAGAACCATGTTCTCGGCCACGGTGAACACGGGAATCAGCATGAAGTGTTGATGCACCATGCCGATGCCGGCAGCCATCGCCTGCTTCGGATTTTCGAGATGCAGCACCTTCTCCCCCACACGAATGGAGCCCTCGTCCGCATTGAGCAGTCCGAAAAGAATGTTCATCAAAGTCGACTTACCGGCACCGTTCTCGCCAAGAAGACAGTGAATTCGTCCGGGGACGAAGTCCAGGGTGATGGAGTCATTCGCCGTCAGCGATCCGAAGCGTTTGGTGATGCCCTCCAGATGAAGGACCTCCGCTTCGTGCTCGACGGTTTCCTGTGTGGCGGTGCTCACTGCCTGTTGTACCCCCTCGGCCGACGCTGGCCGTGCTCGAACTGCTTGGTGTCTGATGGATTGGTGCGAAACGACGCAATTGTTTTGAAAGTGTAGGTGCTGCCCTCAAGCGGGCGCCAAGGCGGATGCCCGATCCGCGCGCTGATATGGGCGCATTCGTGCCCAAGGCCGACAATGACGGCTGGCCGGGACAATCCCGACCAGCCGTCAGTGCCTCAATTCATTCGATCAGTTGGGCTGTGCTTCCGAGGTGATCTCGATGGAGCCGCTGACGATGTCTGCCTTGATCTGCTCAAGCTCAGCCTTGGTCTCATCGGAGACCTGGGACTCGAACTCGTTGAACGGGGAAAGACCGGTTCCTTCGTTCTCGAGTGTTCCTACGAACTCCTCGCCGGAGAAGCTTCCATCCATACCCGCCTGAATGGCGTCGAACACTGCGACATCCATGCCCTTGTAGACCGAGGAGATGATGTTGGAGCAGAACTCCGGAGCGGAGACACAACCGTCGGTGTCGACCCAGATGGCGTTGACGTTGCCGCCGGACTCCTGTGCAGCCTGGAGTCCACCGAGACCGGCAGGTCCTGCCACGGGGAAGAGAATGTCGGCGCCCTGTGCGATCAGAGTGCTGGCAGTTTCCTTGCCGCCGGCGATGTTGCCGAACGGGTCGTTGCCGGGAACGAACTGGCCGTCCTGGGTTTCAGCGTCCCAGCCAATGACCGTGACGTCAGCGCCCTTTTGCTCATTGAAGTACTCCACGCCCTGCGCAAAGCCGTCCATGAAGATGGTGACCGTGGGAATTTTGAGGCCGCCGAACGTGCCGACCTGGCCCGTCTTGGTCATGGCAGCGGCCAGATAGCCACCCAGAAAGGAGGACTCGGCGGTGTTGAAAATCAGGCCCTTGGCATTGTCGACACCCTCGAAGGAGTTGTTGTCGACGATGGCGAAGGAGACGTCGGGATTCTGCTGGGCGGCAGCTTCAGTGGCGGTGGCCAGCAGGAATCCGACGGTGATCACGATGTCGCAGTCTGCGGCAATCATGGCCTGGATGTTCTGGGCGAAATCACCCTCGGAGTTGGACTCGATCTCGCCGGTCTCAATCCCGAGCTCATCCTTTGCCTGCATCAGGCCTGCATAGGCGGTCTCGTTGAACGACTTGTCGTCGAAGCCACCGGCATCAGAAACCATGCACGCCTTGTAATCGGCAGTAGCGGCGCCCTCATCGGGAGTCTCCATCGACTCACCTTCGACGGGAGAAGCGACCTCGGTGGGTTCACCTGGTTCGGTGTTGGGTGCCTCGGCACATCCGGCCAACACAAGTGCGCTGGCTCCGATCACCGATGCGAGCTTCAGCAATGACTTCTTCACGATGCGTGTTCCTCCTGGAAGAGCTGTGGAATTTTGTAAAAGGCTTGCGGATAGCTGACCCTACTGCCTGCACGTTGTTCGTGCTCGCCCATGTGGCAATCGTTACCTTCCCGATACATCTGAGCAGGTCTCGACCGGAACAACCGCTTGTCAGGACACCTGTTTGATGAGCTCCACCGCAGTGCGCACCATCGTCGCCGTGGTGTCCCGCCATGCCACTTCCTGTCCCCTGTAGGGCCCGGTCGCGAGACTGATCACCACGGCAGCTGTGCGTAGCCGTAGCTCCACCGGGTCCACCCGCTCATCGAAAACGGGCACCCATCGCGCCAGCAGGTCTCGCACGCGCGCCTCCTGCGTGGAGTTCATGCGCTGGATGGTGGACAGATGTGCCATCAGGCACGCCAGATCATCCGCTCTGCGCCCCGGGCCGATGGTGTCGATGTCCAGCATCCCGACGATGTGGCCCTGTGCCACCCGGAGCTGCCCCTCATGGAAATCCCCATGGGTTGCCTCCTCACCGAGCGGCACTCCAGCAAGTCCCGAGGTGATCCGCTGCACTGACCACTCCAGGTCCGCTCCGAGCGCCGGTACGGCCGATGTCACCATCGCCGCATAGTGGCTCACGGCGTCGGTCCATGGGGGTCGACGCTCGAGCTGCGATACGGCCAGCGGCATTGCATCGAGAGCTCCGATCAGCTGCTCGGCGGTGCACGGGACGTCGTCGGTGAAGATCGCCGCGGCCAGGGATGCGCCGGGCAGCTCGCGTGTGACGAGAAGGTTCTCAGGTGTCACGAACGCCACGCGGGGAGCCGGTACTCCTGCTTCCAGAAGCAACCGGTGTCGCTCCACGACATCGTCGAAGATCTTGGAGCGCAACACCTTGATGTAGAACACCTCAGCACTGTCCCGGACCCCGACCCTCACCACAGCCCGACGCCGCGGGCGATAACCGATCATGCTCACCGCCAGGGAGTCCGCAGTAACAGGGCGACTCAGGACACCTGAGCTGTTGAAGAGCTTAGCCAGCTGGTCCGGAAACGCTGCCCGTGGCAGGCCCGGCAGGTCGGGATCGTGTGGGTAGAGCCACACCGCCACCTCCCTGTTCCCATCGGCAAAGACCTCGGCATCCCGATCCGTGGGCAACAATGCCCCCGCGCGTGCGCTGACGCCCAATAGCTCAGAGCGTTCCCCCCACGGCCACGTGACCTGTGCCAGGTACGTGGCAGTGGTGGACTGCTCGGGGTTGGTGTCCACATGGTCGAGCTTCCACTCACCCAACTCCCCACCTGCATGCTCCACCGCCGCGGTCAGGAGTGGGGCCACCCTTGTGCTCGTCAGCAGACGGGACCCGTCATCCATCAGCATCCCCGGGTGTGTCATCGGGCAGTTCCCGACGCAGGCTGAACCATGCGGCGCGTCGTGCGTCAAGTTCCACCACGGTCAGTGTGAATTCACCGTGTTCGTCCCCATCTCCTGTCAACTCTTCGGGCAGAAGCTGAACCGTGACGCTACTGCCCATCTGGGGCAGCTCCCCCAGTTGCGCCATGACGTAGCCCGCGACCGTGTCGTAGGGGCCCTCAGGCAGGATGTAGCCCGTGGATTCTGCAAACTCCTCGATGGTCGTCAGCCCGTCCACGCGGTTCACCTGATCGGTGGAAATCTCGCCCACCACGTCGTACTCGTCGGTGATGTCACCGATCAGTTCCTCCATGAGGTCCTCCATCGTGACGATGCCGGAGGTTCCTCCGTATTCATCCCGAACGATGGCCATGTGTGAACCGGCTTTGCGCATGGAGCTGAGGGCGCGAAGGATTTTGACCGTCTCCGGGAGGCTGAGGACGGGGCGGACAATGGAGCGCACCTCGCCAACACGAGCCGCACCGTCGATGTCCATGAGGTCACGCACATGCAGAAAGCCCACGATCCGGTCCACCGAGCCATCGGTGACCGGATACCGGGAGTGCGGCGCACCACGCACTTCACGATAGGCCCGCTGCACAGGCATGTCGGCCGGCAGGAAGTCCACTTCCGTTCGGGGCACCATGATCTCCCGCAACGTGGAGTCCCCCGCATCGAAGACCTCATCAAGGATGCTGCGTTCCTCGGTCCCCAGCGTGGCGGAATCCGACAGCATGGCCCGCAGTTCCTCATCTGTCACCGAATCTCTGGACAGCGAGGGGTCCCCGCCGAAGATGCGCACCACTGCGTTGGTGGAGACGCCGAGGAACCAGATCAGAGGGCGTGCCACCGTCGCGATGCCGGACACCAGCGGGGCCAGGGCCAGTGCGAAACTCTCAGCACGTTGCATGGCCAGACGCTTGGCAGTCAGCTCCCCGATGACGATGGAGAAGTAGGAGATGACCACGGTGATCAGCACCAGCGCGACGGTGTTGGAGATACTTGCTGGAACCCCCCAGGACTGCAGGACGGGGGCGAAACTGGTCGCCAGGGTTGCCCCGCCGAAAGCTGCTGACAGGAAGCCTGAGAGCGTGACGCCGATCTGCACCGAAGACAGGAAGAGGTTGGGGTTGGCGACGAGTCGCTGAATAGCCCGACCGCGCTTGCCCTTGTTGGCAAGTTGCTTGACCCGGCTTTCCCTGAGACTTATGAGGGCCATCTCTGCGGCGGCGAACGTACCGCCGATGAGGATGAACACCCCGATGAGTGCGATGTCCTGAATAACGTTCATGTCCCTTGTGTCCTGCTCTGGCGAAACGTCATTGTGGTGGCGGCGTCCCCTGCTTCAGTGTGGCTCACCGGAAGATGACCGTGCGGTCCCCATCTGAGAGAACACGATGCTCGGCGAAGAGGCGAACGGCTTCGGCGAGAGTCTGCGACTCCTGGGATTGGCCCTTGCGCACCAGTTTGGCCACGCTCATGCTGTGATCCACCCGCGCCACGTTCTGCTCGATGATGGGTCCTTCGTCGAGATCGCTGGTGACGAAGTGGGCCGTGGCCCCAATGAGTTTTACACCCCGTGTGTGTGCCTGCCTGTAGGGGTTGGCGCCCTTGAAACCGGGAAGGAAGGAGTGGTGGATATTGATGGCCCGACCAGCAAGGAAACCGCACAGTGACGGACTCAGGATTTGCATGTAGCGGGCCAGGACCACCAGTTCCACGCCCTGCTCCTCGACGGCTCGCCGCACGTCGTCCTCGAAATCCTGTTTGGTGGAGGGATCGACGGGGCGGTGGGTGAAGGGTGCCCGGTAGAACTCCGCCATGAGACGCAGATCGTCATGGTTGGCCATGATGCCCACCACGTCTATGGGGAGGGCTCCGCTGCGTTGACGAAACAGCAGGTCGTTGAGGCAGTGACCCGCCTTGCTGGCGAGGATGAGTGTGGGCGTGGAGCGACCAGCTTCACGGATCCGCATTTCTGCGCCGTAGCGCTGAGCGAGACTTTCCAGGCCCTCCGTGGCTCGGGCAACGTCGACCCCCGCCACTTCCACGCGGATGAAGAACTGACCGGTGTCCTCAGAGGTGAACTGCTGGAGCTCCACAATATTGCCGGAGGCCTCGACGATCGCACCGGTGATGGCGTGCACAATGCCGGGGCGATCGGGGCACTGGAGCGTGACAACAAGGTCGGTCATGGGTCACGACTGTAGCGGCAAGCACTGCGGATCGAGTAGCGGCACGCGTCGCGCCGCCACTCGATCCACCGCGATTTCAGATGAGGCCCAGTTCTGTGACTGCGTCCCTCTCGTCGACAAGTTCAGCCACGGAAGCATCGATTCGTGCGCGCGAGAAGTCGTTGATTTCCAGACCCTGGACAATCTCGTACTGGCCTCCCGCAACGGTGCAGGGGAACGAAGAGATGATGCCCTCGGGCACACCGTAGGAGCCGTCAGAGGGCACAGACATCGACACCCAATCACCATCGGGCGTCCCAAGTACCCAGTCGCGCATGTGCTCGACTGTGGCGTTGGCGGCCGAGGCAGCCGAGGACTGGCCACGGGCCTCGATGATGGCGGCGCCGCGCTTGGCAACCTTGGGGATGAAGTCGTTCTCGATCCAGGACTGGTCGTTCACTGCCTCGGCGGCATTGCGATCGCCCACCCGCGCGTTGAAAAGATCCGGGTACTGGGTGGCCGAGTGGTTGCCCCAGATGGTCATGTGCGAGATGTCGGTGACAGGTGCGCCCACCTTGGCTGCCAACTGGCTGATGGCCCGATTGTGATCCAACCGTGTCAGGGCGTTGAAGCGCTCGGCGGGGATGTCCCGGGCGTTCTTCATGGTGATGAGGGCGTTGGTGTTGGCCGGGTTGCCGGTGATGAGCACCTTGATGTCGTCGGCTGCGACGTCGTTGAGTGCCTTGCCCTGACCGGTGAAGATCTTGCCGTTGGCGCTCAACAGATCGCTGCGCTCCATGCCTGCCTTGCGGGGCATGGCACCCACGAGCATGGCGAGGTTCACGCCGTCGAAGACCTTGCTGGGGTCGTCGCCGATCTCGATGTTGACCAGGTTGGGGAATGCACAGTCATCCAGTTCCATGACGACGCCTTCGAGCGCCTTCAGTGCGGGGGTGATTTCGAGCAGACGGAGTTCGATGGGGCGATCGCCCAGCAGTGCGCCGCTGGCAATGCGGAACAACAGGCTGTAGCAGATCTGACCTGCGGCGCCGGTCACGGCGATTTTTACGGGAGCCTCAGTGCTCACTGTCGGCCTCTCTCTCTTGGGGCTGTGTGGATCCTGCTTGATGGAGATAATCGGACGCTTTCGAGCCTATCGCCTCCCTTGCAGCCAGCGACCCGCGGGACCCGAAAACACACAGCTCAACTGGCGGGTGGCACCAGAAGCGCCAAGGCAGCAATCGCCACAGCGATGGCGGCCAGCCCCACCACGTCGATCCAGCGTCGACGCACCACCAGCAGTCCGGCCACGCGCGCCCGCAGGACCAATCGAAGCAAAGCCGCGAGCCCAGTCGCTCCTGCGATCAGGAGCGACGCGCTGCGCCACCGCCCCAGACCGAGGAACACCAGGGAGACGCCCAGGACGACGAGGGCGGCCACCAGGGGCCATGGATTGCTGGGGAACTCCTCAGCAGGGAGGTCACGCTTGTCCGGCATGCAGCGCTTCCCCGCGTTGCAATGCTTCGGCGCGATCCACAACGTTGGACAGCAGCATTGCCCGGGTCATGGGACCCACTCCTCCCGGTATGGGTGCGACCAGTGATGCCTTCTCCCACACATCCGGATGGAGGTCCCCGACGAGGCCATCTTCGGTCCGCGTGATACCGACATCGACGAGAACGGCGCCTTCTCGCACCATGTCCGCATTCAGCATCGCTGGCTGCCCGGCGGCCGTGACGATGATGTCAGCCTGGCGCGTCAACGACGCAAGGTCCTTGGTGCCGGTGTGGCACAGCGTCACGGTCGAATTCTCGGATTTCCGGGTGAGGAGCAGACCCAGGGGCCGTCCCACTGTCGTGCCGCGCCCAATGATGACGGTGTGCGCCCCATTGAGTTCCACGTCGTGGTGTCGAAGCAGCGTCACGATCCCACGCGGGGTGCACGGCAGCGCACCCGGGATCCCCAGGACGAGCCTGCCGAGGTTCACCGGATGGAGACCGTCGGCATCCTTTTCCGGTTCCACCAGGGACAGCGCCCAGTTGTCATCCAGGTGTTTCGGTAGCGGCAGCTGCACGATGTAGCCGGTGCAGGCCGGGTCCCGATTGAGCGCATCGAGTCGGGCCGCGAGATCTTCGGCCGAAGTGTCCGCGGGCATGTCAACGCGGATGGACTGGATGCCCACTTCCGCGCAGTCGCGATGTTTGCCTGCCACGTAGGAGTGTGAACCCGGATCGTCCCCCACAAGCACGGTGGCCAGTCCCGGGACGACGCCGACCTCGCTGAGACGAGAGACGCGCTCCTTCAGGAGTGCCTTGATGTGCCTGGCGACCGGGACGCCGGCCATTTTGGTTGCGGTCATGAGAAGGATGCCTCGATTTCAGTGGAAGAAGTGGCGGGTGCCGGTCAGGTAGAGCGACACCCCATGTTCCCTGCACAGTGCGATGGTTTCTTCGTCGCGCATGGATCCACCCGGCTGGACGATCGCTGTGATGCCCGCCTCGATCAGGATCTGCGGGCCGTCGCTGAAGGGGAAGAACGCGTCGGAGGCCGCAACGGAGCCTGCCGCTCGCTCGCCAGCGCGTTCGACGGCCAGTGTGCAGGAATCCACGCGGTTGACCTGCCCCATGCCCACACCCACGGATGAACGTCCTGCCGCCAACAGAATGGCGTTGGACTTCACGGATCGACAGGCACGCCACGCGAACTCCAGATCAGCCAGCGTGGCGTCGTCCACAGCCTCACCCGCGGCAAGCTGCCAGTCGCGTGCCGCGTCACCGGGAGCGTCGATCCTGTCCGGTTGCTGCACCAGGGCCCCTCCGCTGATGGGGTGCAGGACCTGGGCGGCGTGTTCGAAGTGAGGGGCACGCAACAGCCTGATGTTTTTCTTGGCGCCGAGGATTTCCAGGACGCCCTCGTCGAAGCCGGGCGCGATGACCACTTCTGTGAACACTTCGGAGACTGCGCGTGCCATCTCCACTGAGATGGGTCGGTTGGCGGCAATCACACCGCCGAAAGCTGAGACGGGATCGCAGGCATGCGCGCGTCGATGCGCTTGTGCGACATCTTCACCCAGCGCGATCCCGCACGGATTGGCATGCTTGATGATGGCGACGCACGGCTCGTCAAAGTCGAATGCTGCCCTCAGGGCTGCATCACCATCTGTGTAGTTGTTGAAGCTCATCGGCTTCCCGTGCAGGAGCTCGGCCTGCGTGATGCCACGCGGCACCTGGGTATCGGAGTACAGCGCCGCAGCCTGGTGGGAGTTCTCGCCGTAGCGCAGGCTCGCCTCCTTCTGCCAAGTGCTGCCCAGCCAGTTCGGGAACCCATCGGCCGGCTGTTGTGCAAGCGTGCCGGAGATCCATCCGGCCACAGCCACGTCGTAGGACGCGGTATGACGGAATGCAACCGCGGCAAGCTCTTGACGCTCCGTCAGCGTGAACCCCCCAGCCTCCAGTGCAGCGAGAACACCGTCGTACTGCTGGGGAGAGGTCACCACGGCAACAGAGGGATGATTCTTGGCAGCCGCACGGACCATGGTGGGCCCACCAATGTCGATCTGCTCCACACATTCGTCCGGACCGGCACCCGAGGCCACCGTCTCGGTGAAGGGATAGAGGTTGACCACCACGAGATCGAAGGGCGCGATTCCCATGTCTGCCAGTTGCTGGACGTGCGAGGGGAGACGACGATCGGCGAGAATGCCAGCGTGCACGAAGGGGTGCAGAGTTTTGACTCTCCCGTCGAGGCATTCCGGGAAGCCCGTGACGTCCTCGACCGCGGTGACAGGGATTCCTGCTTCCGACAACCGTGCGGCGGTGGAGCCCGTTGACACAATTTCCACGCCCGAGCGGTGCAACGCGTTGCCGAGATCCTCCAACCCAGCCTTGTCGTAGACAGAAACCAGTGCTCGAAGCACGGGATTGCGGGTGGAGGCTGTCTCCTGATTGGCGTCGAGTTGCGATCCAGTGCTCTTGGTCATGCTTCTCCCGGTGTCCATTCCCGCACGGCGCGTACGAGCAGTAGTCGTTCAACTATTTTTATGCGTTCATGCAACGCCTCGGCATCGTCGCCATCCAGAACTTCGACGGCGGCCTGGACAAGGATCCTACCGGTGTCCATTCCTTCATCCACGAGGAAAACCGTGGCGCCGCTCACCTTCACCCCGGCAGCGAGTGCATCACGTGGAGCACGCATCCCTGGAAAACTTGGCAACAGGGACGGGTGGGTGTTGATGGTGCGCCCGCCGAACTGGGCGAGGAAACGCTCCCCCAACAGCTTCATGAATCCCGCCGAGACCACCAGGGCTGGCTCAAACCCAGCGACGATGTCCGCAAGTTGCTGGTCCCATACCGCGCGATCACCACCCTTTGCGAAGGGATGGGCGATTGCCTCAATGCCATGACGTCGGGCCCGCTCCAGTGCGGGCGCGGCCTCCGAATCCGAGATGACGGCCACGACGCGGGCATTGACCGCCCCCGCCTCCACGGCGTCGATGAGGGCCTGCAGCAGGGTTCCGGTGCCGGAAACCAGCACCACCACATCCAGTGTCACGTCCATGATTCTAGGGTTGCACGTCTTCAGCAGGAACCTCGTTCTCCATGACGGCCCCGGACTTCTCCGTGTGGGGACGGCGCACGAGCCCGAGAACCGCCCCTCCCAGGAGCCCAGAAAGCCCAAGAAGGGCGGGAGCAACGATGATGAGTTGGTCGGTGGTCGCCCCGATATGGGCCAATCTGTTTTCGCCCAGCCCACCACCGGCAAGAGAACACAATGTGGTGATCAGGAGACCCGCAATCACCCCCGAAAGCCCTCCCACCAGAGCCGTCTCATCGAAGCGTGCGCGGGGTCTGGCGAGCCCCACCACCAGCGCAGCCACCAGTCCGGCCGCCACACCCACTGCGAGCCACCAGAACAAGGCGCCACCGCCGAGTCCCGGCTCCCCCACCGCTCCGAGAACGGGGATCGAGGGGAGGAAACCAACATCCGTCACGGCAATGCTGACCAGCGAGTCATCACCGAGGGTGACGCCGGCACCCAACACCCACGATGTGGCCCACAGGATGAGATTGGGGAGGTACAGGATCTGGAGGAGCACCAACAGAATCGTTCCGGAGATTCCCGGGTCCAATGCCTCGTGGATGAAAGCGATCCGATCCCTGTGGGTCAACAGGGTCACCACCAGAGCCACCAGCCCACCTGCCAGCGCCACGAGCGACGAGTAGCCCATGGCGGGCGGCACCGAGCGCAGCCACGCCGGCCATTTCTTCCGCGCATCGAAGCCAATTCCCCGGCTCGCACCCCACAGACCTGACACTGCACCCAACACCAGGCCGCCCAGGAACCCCTGCACGATGCCCCCTTGAACATCCAGCGCGGCGGTCACGGCCGCAATGAGAACCCCATGGGTGGCTGCTGTCGTTCCCGCCACCCGCAGGACAACCGACTCTCCGTTGAGCCAGATGCGCCCGGTGTCCTCCGACTGCGCGACGGAGCCAGCGGCCTGGCGGGCTGCCAACGCGGCGACAGGCTGCGCCAGCACCAGCAGCACGAGGGTGAGCCCCAGCGGAACAACCGTCACCACCTGCCCACCGACAGCGACGGGGACCCCGTGCGCAAGCAGAAGGGCGTCGGAGGCCAGCAGCAAAGAGGCATCCAGTGGCGATTCAGGGGAGGTGAGCCATCCAAGGGTGGTGGCGCCTGCCAGAATCAGCCACCCAGCGGCCACGACGGCGACGGTTCCGAGGATCGCCACGACGTACCACGGCCACGGGTGCGTCTCCGCTTGCGGTGTGGGAATGGCGTCCACATCCACTGCCACCGTGCGATGCTTGGTCGGGCGGTCGGCCACGGCGACTCCCCTCGATTCTGTGGTGCACCAATCTGCACCCGGTACTGTGTCCCCGGGAATGTCCCGTTCAATAGGGGCATTCATCAGTCCTATGTGGAGGTGATTGATGTCTGAGTCCGAATTTCACCGTCCTCGGCGAGCATCCGCTCGCGACACCGACTCCGAGAAACCGATCGCGGATGACGATACCCCAGTCTCGTCGGCCTCTGCTGCGCGACGCGGGCGCGACCTGGAAGCCAGCGACGTCTCCGGCAAGGACACCGTCCCTGAGCAGACGTCGAATCCCCAGCCGCCAAATCCTTTCGCGCGCCCGGGGAGCGAGTCCGCCGGCATCACAGCCCCCAATCCAGCACCTCTGGTGCCCGCACCTGCGCCGGTGCTGCCGGAGCGCGACGTCGATTCGTTTGGAATCACCGGTTCGGGCCGCAGGATGGCGGGCGTTGCTGATGGTCCTGCACCGGAGCCACGCCGCTCCGCTGTGAGTTCCACAACTCCTCCTGAGCCTGCAGCAGGTGGGACACCCACTTCTCCACCCGAGTCGCAAACCTGGGTGCAGCACAACAAGAAGTCTCTCCTCATCTTCGTCATCGGCGTTCTCGTGGTGGCACTCGTGGTGGCACTCGGTTCGTTCTTTGCGGGACGTGGCACGGCACCGGAGCCAGCAACTCCGCCGGCGCCGTCGCCATCGCCCAGCACATCTGTGAGCGTTCCCCCCGCAGCGAGCGTCGACGATCTCCTCACCCTTGACGACGCCAATGCGATTGTCGACGGCGCCAGTTGGGACATCGCCACCACGGCAGAGAATCGCGAGGAAGCAACCGACCGACCAGCATGCATCGGCACCGATCGGAGCGGCGTGAACCCCATTGACACGTTCCAGCGTGCCATTGGAACCTCCCAGGACGACGCGTTGGCAGCGCTGCACCAGGTGGATCTGTATGCGGACGAGGAGTCGGCCCAACGGGTGCAGATGGAACGCGTCGTCAGCCTCAGCGAGTGCGACGAGACCCAGGCCAACATCATCTCGGCATCCAGCATCACGGGTCTCGGCGATGAAGTGACTCAGCTGACAGTCGCCTATCAGGAAGAACAAGTGGCATTGCACACGGTGCTGCTCGTGCGTACCGGCCGTGCCCTGTCAATCCTGGATGTGACCCGCAATGATGAGGAAGTACCGGTGGAGGACGCCATCGCCGGACTGGAGAGGTCGCTGGGGGAAATCTGTGAGCGAGTCGATGGCGAGTGCCCATCAACCCCCGAAATCTCTCCTGCTGTGCCTCCCGTCGTTGATCCTGCGGGATGGCTCATCATCGCGGATCTTCCTCGAATCCGGCCCGGTTACGGGCGCTGGGCCCCCACTGATCCTGCGGAGATCACGTCCGCAGGCATGGGTTGTGAGAATCTCCCTCTGGCCACTGAACCCGGACCCATTGAGCGTCAGCAGCGCACATATCTCCTGACGCAGGACGACGAGACTCCTGATGGCTTCGGGATGGATGAGATGGTCTTCGACTTCGAGGACAATGTCTCGGCCCGATTGTTCACCGAGAAACTGATCGAGAACCTGCTGTCCTGCACGGACCGCAGGGAAACCGCCGAGGTCACTGACCTCGGGGCCGTGAATGGCACCGGCGCAGACGGAGTTCCCGTTTCGGCGTCCATGATCAACATCGACCTCGCCACCGGCGACGATGCGGCTGTGAATTATCAACTGGTCGTCGCGATCGCTGACACCCGCGTCAGCTATCTCCTGACCAGCGTCACGGATGACTACTCGTTCTCCTCAGGCCAGCAGGCCAGAATCGCGCTACGGGTCGCCCAGCGCAACAGCCAGGGCTGAGGCGCCCGCCACCCGCTCAGCGCTCCTCAACGACTTCGGCCCCCTCGAGATCGAGGGGGCCGAAGCTGTTGATCCGGGGAATTACGCGACCTTGCGCCGAATCTCAGCGATGACGTCGCGGGCCAGCGAAGCCGTCTGGCTGGGGGTCTCCCCCACCAGCACCCCGGCACCCTCCAGCGCCTGCTTCTTCGCCATCGCGGTTCCTCCACTGCCAGTGATGATGGCGCCGGCGTGACCCATCGTTTTGCCCGGCGGTGCCGTGAAGCCGGCGACGTAGCCAATGACAGGCTTGGTGATGTTCTCGGCCACATAAGCCCCGGCGCGCTCTTCAGCATCCCCCCCGATTTCACCGATCATGACGATGATGTCGGTGTCCTCATCGTCCTCGAATGCCTGCAGGACATCGATGTGGGAGGTGCCAATGACCGGGTCCCCCCCAATGCCGACTGCAGTGGAGAAGCCGTGATCGCGCAGCTCGTACATCATTTGGTAGGTCAACGTCCCGGACTTCGACACCAGCCCAATATTGCCCCTCCCCGCAATATGTGCGGGGATGATGCCGACGTTGGATTTGCCCGGGGAGATCAACCCGGGACAGTTCGGCCCGATGATGCGCGTCCTGCTCGACGCGGCCGCGGATTGGAATTCGATCGCATCGCGGACCGGGATGCCCTCGGTGATGACGACGCACAGCGCGATCTCTGCCTCGACTGCCTCCAGAACGGCTTCGCGGGCGAAGCGCGGCGGAACAAAGACCACCGACACGTTTGCACCAGTGGCGTCCATTCCTTCCGAGACCGAGCTGAAGACCGGCACCGGATCCTCCTCGAACACCACTGACTCACCGCCCTTGCCGGGCGTGACACCGCCAACGATCCGGGAGCCGGACATGATCATTCGCTGGGTGTGCTTTCGGCCCTCCCGTCCCGTCATGCCCTGCACCAGGATGCGTGAACTCTCATTGATGAAAATGGCCATGGCCGCTTCAGCTCCTCTCACTCGCCAGTTTTGCGACGGCGGCTGCCGCGCCGTCCATGGTGGATTCCACCCGGATGAGCGGATGATTGGCTTCCGTCAGAATGGCCTTGCCCACCTCCACCGAGTTGCCGTCGAGGCGCACAACTATGGGTTGCGTGGCTTCGTCGCCCAATACTTCAAGCGCAGCGACGATTCCCTGCGCCACGTCATTGCAGGCAGTGATGCCGCCGAAGACGTTCACCAGTACCGCTCTCACCTGCGGGTCACTCATGATGATGCGCAAACCGTTGGCCATGACGGTGGAGGAAGCTCCGCCACCAATGTCCAGGAAGTTGGCCGGTTTCGGTTGACCCGGCAATTCTCTGCCTGCCCGCTCCACAACATCCAGCGTGCTCATCACCAAACCGGCACCATTGCCGATGATGCCGACGCTGCCGTCCAATTTGACGTAGTTGAGATCGAGTTCACGTGCCTGGCGTTCCAGATCCACATCACCGGAGGTCTCGTGGTAGTCGCCCCACGAGTCGTGGCGGAACTCCGCGTTCTCGTCGAGGGTCACCTTGGCATCGAGTGCCAGGATCTCACCGGAGGCCACCTTCACGAGCGGGTTCACCTCAACGAGAGTGGCGTCAGACTCACGAAAAACGGTCCACAGCTTCTCGAGGACTTCAGCGACATCGCCACGATCAGCTTCCGCAAAGCCCGCCTTCTCCACAATTTCTTGCGCCACCTCTGTGGTGATGCCCACAACGGGGTGAAGGGGCAGCTTGACGAGCGCTTCGGGGCGCTCCACAGCCAGCGTCTCAATATCAATGCCGCCCTCCACACTGCACATGGCGAGATAGGTTCCAGCTGTGCGATCCAGAAGTATGGAGAAGTAGTACTCATCCACGATCTCTGCACCCGGGCTCAGCATGACGGCATCGACGGGGATGTCCTTGATGACGAGACCCAGGATGTCGGACGCGGTACGTGAGGCCTCATCTGCGCTGCGGACCAGCTTCACACCTCCCGCTTTTCCGCGCCCGCCTGTGCGGACCTGCGCTTTCACCACCGCCACGTCCGTATTCAGTTGCGTGTAGGCATCCCGTGCACCCTCCGACGTGGTGGCAACCACACCGGGTAGTACTGGCACAGCGAAAGACTCGAACAGTTCACGTGCCTGATATTCGAGGAGGTCCACCCTCAGCTCCGATCATTGAGTTTGCGCGGTTCTCTATACGATACAGCTGGTACCGATCATTCGTGTGGACAGTAGTACTGCGCACTCAGTTGCCCTGAGTTTGAGAGCTTTCTGAGAAATGCTAAGGTTCCAAAGAATCAAGCCGCAGTCATCTGTCTGGAGTCCTGTTGAACAAGTTCAGCGCCGCCAAGAGCCCACGCAGGGCCGCTGACGATCTCGTCGTTTCCGCAGTAGAGGTCACCACCGAAACCACAGGCGCCGCCCGTAGGCGCCGAGCCTCGTCTTTCAGTCGCACCTTGGTCTCCACCGTCGTGGCAGGCACACTCGCGGTGGGTGGCATCATCGCCTTTGCCTCCACCTCACTCGACGGTGACGATGAATTGAGCTCAGAGCAACTCTCCGTCGAACTCGCCATCCCCGAGGCAGCCCTGCTGTCGGTCGAAAAGGCCTTCGAGGATCGTTCACAGGCTGCGTCCCGCAACGCTGTTCGCTCGAACCTCACCGAGGCAATCGCGGATGAGGCAGCCAAGGATCGCGACGAATTGTTGAATGACTCCGTCGAGGAGTCACAAACGAACGAAGCCGAGGGCACGGCCGCCGAGCGAGAAGATTTGATGGCCGCCGACATGGTGCTGGTCACGGCACAAGAGGAAAAGCTGAAAAAGGAAGCCGAAGAAGCTGCTCGTCGCCTGGAAGAGGCACGCAAAGCCGCCGAAGCTGCGGCCGCCGCGGCCGCCGCGGCCTCCGAGGAAAGTTCATCGTCAGAAGATGCGTCATCGTCAAAGGATGCGTCATCGTCTGCGGCTGACGACGCCTCTGCGGTTTCAGTAGAAGATCTCTCCGCCGTTTCATCCAGCGGTGGTTCCATGCCGTTGAAGTCCAACTACCGCGTCGGTTCCGGCTTCGGAGCCACCGGGTCCTGGTCGCGTTACCACACCGGACAGGACTTCCCCGCTCCCAGCGGAACACCCATCTATGCCGTTGCATCCGGGATTGTTCTGAGCCCCACCGCGGGTAGCTGGGCCGGCACGAACGTGGTCATCCAGCACGCCAATGGCGGTTCCACCCTGTACGCCCACATGTCCAAGCGCGTTGCCAGCCAGGGTCAGGCCGTCAAAGCCGGAGACCTCATCGGCTACGTCGGTAACACCGGTCGCTCGTTCGGTGCGCACCTGCACCTTGAGTACTACAAGCCGGGAATCACACCGGGGCAGGTCTACTCGGCTTCTGACCCCCTCTCGTTCATGCGCAGCCTCGGCGTCAACATCTGATCCTCGGGGACCATGCCCCACGACGGCCCTGGGGGGCGCCCCCCAACGCAGTTGAGCTGGGCCGGTCCCCTTGCGGGACCGCCACTTCTTTTGTCCTCGTGGATGTCAGAATCCCGTCAGTGTGCATTCTGCAGCACCGCTGCCAGGCCGAAGCGGTAGAGCTTTTCCATGGGGGCGTGTTTGAGGCTGAGCCGTTTGGTTCCGGCGGATCCAAAGTCGACGTCGGCCTTGGTGGCGTCGCCCGATCCGTGCACGGCGAGAACCTCTCCCAAACCGAAGCTGGCGTGCAGCACTCGGTCCCCCACGACGACATGCGGCACGGTCTTCACCGGAGCGCGCCCTGAGCCGAAGCTCGCCATGGTGGTGCTGGTCTGACGCTCCCTCGTCGCAGAACTGTTGGCCCAGGTCGTCAGAGCCTCAGCTGTGCGTCGCCAGTCCAGAACGTGCTCGGGAATCTCTTCCAGGAAGCGGGAGCCGGGGTTGTAGCGTGGCTGGCCGAAGGTGACGCGTACCGCGGCCCGGCTCAGGTGCAGCAGCTTCCGCGCTCTGGTGATGCCCACATAGGCGAGCCGGCGCTCCTCCTCCAACTCATTGATGTTGTCGAACGCGCGCATGTGCGGGAACACTCCCTCCTCCATGCCGGTGAGGAACACGGTGTCGAACTCCAGACCCTTGGCAGTGTGCAGGGTCATGAGGGTGACGACACCTGCATCGGCGTCACCTGTGGGGACCTGATCCGAATCGGCCACGAGGGCGACGCGCTCGAGGAATGCCGCAAGCGAATCGTCGGGTTCCGGCATCCCCGCGACGAGCGGGCTCTCGATCTCATCCAGGTCCACCGTGTTGGCGCTGGCCACGAACTCGGCGGCGACGCTCACCAGTTCTTCAAGATTCTCCAAACGCGTTTCGTCCTGTGGATCCGTGGACTTCTGCAACTCGGGGATGTATCCGGAGGCCTGGAGCACCGACGTCAGCACCTCCTCTGCACTCATCCCCTCGGCCACCATGATCCGGTGGGCATCCATCATGTCGGCGAAGGCCGTGACCTGCTTCAGGGAACGCGCCGCCATTCCGGGAGCCTCCTGCACCCGGCGCATGGCGTCGGTGAAGGAAATGCGCTCCGCGGACGCCATCGACGAGATTGCACCCTCGGCCCGATCCCCGATCCCCCGCTTGGGTACGTTGAGTACCCGACGGACCGACACGTCATCGGCGGGATTCACCAGTGCCCGCAGGTAGGCGATGGCGTCGCGCACTTCGCGGCGCTCGTAGAAGCGGACGCCGCCCACCACCTTGTACGGCAGACCCACCCGGATGAAGACTTCTTCGAGCGCACGGGACTGGGCGTTGGTCCTGTAGAAGACTGCGACGTCGCCGTATCTCATCCCCTGGGCATCGGCGAGCTTGTCTATCTCGCTGGCCACGAACTGGGCCTCGTCATGCTCGGTGTCGGCAACGTAGCCGACGATGAGTTCTCCTTCGCCCAGATCAGACCAGAGGCGCTTGTCACGGCGGCCCTGGTTGCGGGCGATCACAGAGTTCGCGGCCGTCAGGACGTTCTGCGTGGAGCGGTAGTTCTGATCGAGGACGATGGTCTCGGCTCCGGGGTAGTCGGACTCGAAATCCATGATGTTGCGGATGGTCGCCCCCCGGAAGGCGTAGATCGACTGGTCCGAATCTCCCACGACCATCAGCTCAGCAGGCTCCACCATCGGAGTTCCCTCCACCAACGGCGCGGCAGCCTCGGAGCACAATTCGCGCACCAGCGCGTACTGGGCGTGGTTCGTGTCCTGGTACTCGTCCACCAGTACGTGCCGGAATCGGCGTCGGTACTTCTCCCGGAGGTCACCAAAGGATTGCAGGAGATGCACCGTCGTCATGATGAGGTCATCGAAGTCGAGGGCATTGGCGGCGCGCAGACGTCGCTGGTATTCGGCGTAGGCCTCGGCCACGATCCGCTGTCGCGGCTGTTCGGCGCCTGCGAGTGCTGTCTCGAAGTCCACCAGGTCGTTCTTGTGGTTGCTGACTGCGTTCATCACCACACGGATCGGGTACTGCTTGGGGTCCAGTTCCTGATCCCGGCACACCAATGACATGAGGCGTTTGGAATCGGCGTCGTCGTAGATGGAAAAACTCTTGGAAATGCCAAACCTGTCGATGTCATTGCGCAGAATCCGCACACAGGCTGAGTGGAAGGTGGAAACCCACATCATCTTCGCCCGGTTCCCCACGAGTTGCACCACACGCTCACGCATCTCTGCCGCAGCCTTGTTGGTGAAAGTGATGGCCAAGATGGCGCCGGGGTGGACGTTTCGGTGCGCCACAAGGTGCCCGATCCGACGGGCGAGTACCCTCGTTTTGCCTGATCCTGCACCAGCCACCACGAGCACCGGCGACCCGGCGTGCAGAACGGCCTTGCGTTGGGGCGGGTTGAGTCCCTCGAGGAGTTCGTCCTCGCTGATGGACAGCGCCGTCGATGTGGAAGCAGTTCGCACACCCTCGGGCCGGGGAGGCTTCACCTTGGGCTCGAAGACGGCATACAGGTCAGGAAACAGCGAGTCAGTCATATCGGCTGCCAATCCTACCGCCGCCACGCCCTTCTGCCCCAGCCGGATAGGCTGGCGCGCATGCAAAAGACTCTTCAGACACTGCGGAGGTGGATGCAGCGACTCGGAGTGGCGGTATTTCTGGGGCAAGTCGTCACAGTGACCACCCTGCTCTCGATGGAGAACTACCGCAAAAGGGGCAGGAAGGTGCGTCGGTTCCCCTGGACCCCCGCCAGCCCCATGACGGTGGGGCCGGACGAGGTGACGGTGTACAGCTACGGCGAAGACCTCTTCGCTCACATGCTGGAGGCAATCGACGGCGCTACGGAAATCATTCACTTTGAAACCTTCATCTGGAAGGACGACGTCGTCGGCAACCAGTTCAAGGATGCGTTCACTCGCGCTGCTGATCGGGGCGTGCAGGTCCATCTCATCTGGGACGAGTTCGCCAATCTCGTGGTCCCGCGTTCCTTCTTCCACATGCCGGAGAACATCCACGCCATGCGCCATCCGGCGATCCCCGTGCCCTGGAGTCCAAAGTCCTGGGGCCGCAACCATCGCAAGGTGATGGTCGTGGACCACGACATCGGCTTCATTGGCGGCTACAACATCGGGGATCTCTATGCCACGGGGTGGCGTGACACCCACGCCCGCGTCGTCGGTCCCGGGGTGAAGGAGCTCGAGAATGCCTTCATCGACTTCTGGAACCTGCACGTACGTGGGCGAGGCCTGCGGAAACTGCCTGACGACATCCGCCGGGGATGGGGTTCCAACCTCCGACTGCATCGCAATCTGCCCAAACTGAGCGTCTTTCCCATCCGCAACATGTATCTCGAAGCCATCGACCGGGCAAGTGAGCGAATCTGGCTGACACATGCCTATCTGATTCCCGACGATGACCTTGTCAGCGCCTTGCGCGACGCCGTGGAACGAGGTGTGGACGTTCGCATTATTGTCCCTGCCCAGTCGAATCACGTGGTGGCCGACTGGCTTTCCCGCGGGTACTACGACGACCTCCTGCGTTCCGGCATCAGGCTGTTCCTCTACCGGGGAGCGATGGTGCACTCCAAGACGGCAACGATCGACGGGGCATGGTCCACTATCGGCACCGCGAACCTCGACCGGCTGAGCCTTCGGGGCAACTACGAAGTCAACCTGGAGATCTTGGACGAGCCCCTGGCTGCGCAGATGGAGGACATCTTCACAGTTGACCAGCGCAACACCTACGAGCTGTCACTCGAGGAATGGCGCACGCGATCCTGGGTTGCCAAGAGCACTGAACTGCTGCTGAGCCCCTGGCGACCGATTCTCTGATCGCCAGAATCGCAATCTCTCGACTGCCACCAAAAAAAGACGGATCAAGGCTATGGCTGCACCCCAAAGGGTGAAAAACGACTCTGGGGGGGCTGAAGAGCACTTTGGACTAGCGGATGACCCCCACTTGGGTGCATGCTATTGCGAACGCTTACAATTCTTGCGTACATCGTCATCGGCCTCCTCGGAGGCGCTATCGCCAAGGCCATTCTCCCCGGAAAGCAGGGAGGCGGCCTTTTCATCACCATGATCCTCGGCATCGTCGGTGCACTTCTGGGTGGATTCCTCGGAGGACTGCTGTTCGATGTCGAATACACCGACATCTTTTCCTTTGAGGGTCTCGTGTTCTCCATTCTGGGCGCCCTTCTCATCCTCTTCATCTACGGCCTCATGAACAAGAAGAAGGCCTGAGCCTTCCGTTCACCGAACCACATGAGGGTCGTCCGCTTCTGCGGGCGGCCCTCTTGTGCGTTCGCCCGTAGCTTTGCTTGTCGAGTGGCGGTGTTGTCGTCTGTCACACCTCATAGGCGGTCGTCGCAACAGATGGTTGTGAGACAGGCCAGTTGTGAAACTCTATTGCGCTTCCTCGGCACCTTCGACAGCCCCTTGTTCTCACTTCACAATAACGCGACCCGGTTGGTACGGAGCTTGCCAATGCTCGCAAGTTCCGCTGAAAACTGCTGGGCTAGCCATTCGCGGCGTGCTGAGCTTTAGTAGGCGGACTTGCACGTTGGGGTTGGGTTATCTCGGCCCAAACGCTGTCGAGCGAGAGCCCGACCACCGCCGCGATTGCGGCGATGGTGGGAAACGAGGGAGTAGCCACGCGGCCGGACTCGATCTTGCGAAGGGTTTCAGGAGAGACCTTCGCAGCGAGCGCGACCTCTAGTGTCGATCGTTCACCCCTGGCAAGGCGCAACAAAAAACCGAGTCGCTTTCCGCGCTCGATCTCTGCGGGCGTGAGCGGCAACCTGACCATGACCCAATCATAGTACCGGTATAGTTTGACCGGTATTATCATTGGAAAGAGGCAACGTGATCGAAATAATGAACCCAGCACAGCTGGCCCAAGCCAGAGACACCGGAGCTTTGGTCGCTGAAATTTTACGGACGGTGAGAAGTCGTAGCACGGTCGGGACGAATCTCCTGGACATCGACCGTTGGACCCAGACCATGATCGTCGAGGCCGGAGCGCAATCCTGCTACGTCGATTACGCACCATCTTTTGGACGTGGGCCCTTCGGGCACTACATTTGCACGGCCGTCAATGACGCCGTACTTCACGGACTGCCACACGACTACGTGCTGGCCGACGGTGATCTGCTGACCCTTGACCTCGCCGTCATACTGGGAGGGGTCGCAGCGGACTCCGCCATCAGCTTCATCATCGGCGACTTGCGTCCCCCGGAGAGTGTCGCGATGATCCGCACGACTGAACTCGCGCTGAGCGCAGGGATCGCTGCCGCCGTCCCCGGCGCCCATATTGGCGACATCTCCCATGCCATCGGATCCGTTCTCACCGCCGCCGGATACCCGATCAACACCGAGTTCGGCGGTCACGGCATCGGAACGACGATGCACCAGGACCCACACATCTCAAACACTGGACGTCCCGGCCGAGGATACAAGCTGCGCCCCGGACTGATGCTGGCGCTGGAGCCCTGGGTGATGGTGAACACCGCCGAACTCATCACCGACAGCGACGGATGGACGCTCCGAAGCGCGACCGGTTGCCGCACCGCACACAGCGAGCACACGATCGCAATCACCAGCAATGGAGCCGAAGTCCTCACTGCGCCGCAGTAAAGGTATCCCGACGGCCAACCCACGCGCCCTTCCGGTACATGTGGCGGCTGACAAGTCCATCTGGGATCTACGCGACAGTCCCCTGCCTGGAGCACGGGCCACTAGCCCGGAGTTCGATCGCGCACTCAAATCCCTGATCCAGGGCGTCTGCTTGGCGATCACCACTTTGGATCGACTTGGACGCTCCACCCAGAACGTACTGAACATGGCCAACGATCAGACGGCGAAGTCACACCAGGTGCCGGTCCGTGGCCCACTTCGTCAGCTGATGACGGTTGCTGAGTTGAAGTTTGCGCAACACACTGGAGACGTGGGTTTCCACGGTCTTGATGGAGATGAACAGCTCTCGGGCAACCTCCTTGTAGGAGTAGCCACGTGCAATCAGTTTCATCACCTCACGCTCACGGGCGCTCAGCCGGTCGAGTTCTTCATCGATCGCTGCCATGTCCACACTGCCGGAGAAGGCATCCAGGACGAAGCCTGCGAGCCTCGGCGAGAAGACTGCGTCGCCGGAGGCAACACGTTGCATGCCATCCATCAGTTCTTCCGACGAGATGGACTTGGTGACATAGCCCCGAGCTCCGGCGCGGATGACTCCGATGACGTCCTCCGCCGCATCCGAGACAGACAGTGCAAGGAATTTCACGTCGGGAGCAGCGGTCAGAACTTGCTTGATGACCTCGGCACCACCACCGCCCGGGAGGTGGACGTCCAGGAGGACGACGTCGGGAAGCGTCGAGCAGATGACGGTCACGGCACTGGCCACGTCGTGGCCCTCGCCCACAATGCGGCAGAGGTCGCCGATCTCGTGACGAACTCCGGCCCGGAACATGGCATGGTCATCCACCAGCACCACACTCAGCTCGTTGGCGGGGCTGTCCACCTGATCGCTCATCGACTCATCTCCAACGTCACTTCTGTCCCTTCACCCGGCGCTGTGCGTATCCGGACGGAGCCCCCATGCCGCTCCATGCGGGCCCGAATGGATTCTCTCACGCCCATCCTGTCCGAAGACACCTGATCGGGATCGAATCCGAGTCCCCGATCCCTGATGAAGATTTCGACTTTTCGGGAATCCACTTCCACGAACACGTCGACGCGATCAGCGCCCGAGTGCTTGGCGGCGTTGGTGACCGCCTCCCGGGCGGCCTGAACCATGGCAGCCAGCGGTTCATCGGTTTCTGTGTCGCCCACGCACACCACCTCAACGACGATGGCGAAGTTGGCCTCCGTTTCGCCGCGAATCTCCTCGAGTGCTGCGCGGAGGGTGCTGGCGGCCGGAACACTGCCGTACAACCAAGTGCGTAGTTCCCTCTCCTGCCGTCGGGCCAGAAGCGCCACCTGCGTGGAGTCCGTGCTCTGGCGTTGGATCAGAGCCAACGTCTGGAGAACCGAATCGTGCAGGTGAGCAGCCATGTCTGCCCTCGTCTCAGCGCGCATCCGTTCCTGTTCGGCGGAGCGCAGCCGGCGGCGGTTTGAGTACAACCACGGTGCGGCAACCACCATGACCCCGGCCAACAGCAGCGCAGCCGCGCCCAAGACCTGCGGCAATTGAGCAATTCCCACCTGTGACGCCAGGATCCAGGCCACGCCCACCCCCACGAGCAACACGCCCCCCACAAGCCGCAACACGCTGGCAGGACCAGCGCCCGAAGTGAGCCGACGCCACACGCTGGCGTTTGCCACCCGCGGCCCGGATTCAGCGGCCCCGTCCACCTGTAGCCATACGAGGACGACGCCCACGCCGCCAAGCACGATGGGCCAGAAGACTCGGGAGGGAACCCACACTCCCCCGGTGACCACGACCCAGAAGATTCCCACCACCAGCGAACCGATGGAGAAGATCATGCCAGCGTCCACACCGGCGACTCGCTGCTGCGGTCGGAAGCCCCGGCGCTTCGCTGCCTCCAACCCCACGGCCTCATCTCGCGGCCCACCGGGCACCATCAACCACAGCACCGCGTACAGAAGAACACCCAGACCGTCGAGGAACGCCAGCGCAACGAAAGCGACACGCACCCACCCCACGGGCATGCCAAGGTGTGCTGCCAGTCCACTGGCGACGCCAGCGATGGCCTTCCCTGCAGGATCCCGGCGGAGTTCCGGGGCAGGAGCCGAGGGCGGAGTGGTATCCGGCACAGTCGTCATGGTTGGTCCAGCTTGGCACCCCTGAGCCCTCTTTGAAACCCCTCTGCCCTGGTTACCGGGGTCCACTCAGGTCTGGATCAGGGGTTCACCTGATGTGCCACCGGCGAGACGCAGTGGAGGATGGGTACATGCCTGAACTCGTCCACCCTTCTCAGTTGGATCCGCGCCTTGCGGACCTGACTCGTGAACAATCCACCGGATTCTCGGCTGGCCTGTGCCGCGCACTGGCTGGTCGTTGGCAGGTGGACCCCCTCATTGTTCGGCTGGTCTTTCTTGCACTGACATTCGCTGGCGGCGTCGGAATCGCCCTGTATGTATGGGGGTGGCTGCTGATCCCTCGCGTTGGTGGTACCCCTCCCATTCTTCGGTGGCTTCCGGCTTTTGGAACCTGGCCGAAAAACACCCAGGCGATCATCGTCGCGGTGTCCTCGCTGGTGCTTGTTCTCAGTACGGCGCGCTCGACCGGTGTTGGTTGGGGTCCAGTCATCGTGGTGGGGGCTCTTGCATGGGGGCTGGCACGACGTCGCCGCAAGGCTGCCACCTCCTCCTACCCTCCACCACACACCAGTTCTTCCGCCGCAACGCAGGCGAGCCCCGTCCGCGGCAGCACCGAGAGCGTCGAGCAATGGCGGGCCAGATTATCGCCCCACAACGACTCGCCACTTCCACTGGTGGATCTCTATGCCGCCGAGCCTTCACGGACTCCACCGGCACATCCCGCCGAAGAAACGCGGCGCACCAATTGGTGGGCCACGACCACCATCATTGTCTCCATGGCCATCACCGCCGCGGTGCCGATTGCGATGGGTCTCGATTCGGCCGTCCTGTGGGCGGGCGTCGCGGCCAGTGGCACCGCGGCTGTGCTGATCCTCCTGCACGCACTGTTCCTACGATCGCATCGACTACCAGCGGTTCTACTGCTTCTGGTGCTGACGGGGGCCGTGGCCACGGGACTGCTGGCCAGTAATCGTGTACCTGTTGCTGATGCAGCGCCGGCCGGCATGGCCGTCGGGGACCAGTTCCACTCATACCTGGGCGAGGCTCCTGCACGGCTGGATCTGACCGGACTGCCATCGGATGAAGCGACCACCATATTCATTGACGCGACCGCCTCGGTGGTGGAAATACGCCTCGATGATCCCCCGGGCTCCATTGAGGTGAACAGTGACACCATTGCGGTGGAGACCTCCTATTCCAGCAGGTCACAGACAGCGAGCGACGTCACCCTCGTCATCGACGGGGATTTCAGTGTGATCGACATCGAGACACTGTCATGAGGCGCTCCACTGATGTCCCCTCTCTTGTGTCAGGAATGATCACACTCGGTTTTGCAGCCGTGGCTGCCTGGATTCTTTCCGGCGGGCAGGTCATCGGACCACCTGCGATGTGGTTCGCCACCATCCTCATGACGGCTGGAATCATTGGACTGATCGTCAGCCTCCTGGCAGCGAGGCGATGACCACAATGACCACTGGACCCCGCCCTCGCCTCCCACAGAAGTGTCATATCGACACCGCTTCACCAATACCCTCATACCAACAACCCCTGGTGGACAACTGTCACAGCAGGAATGGAAAGGAACCCATCATGAAACTCGAACGCTCAGCAGAGGACAAGTGGATCGCCGGAGTGGCCGGAGGCCTGGCCAAATCCCTCGGTGTTGACTCCACCATCGTCCGTATCGTTTTCGCCGTCACCAGCATGTTCTGGGGTGGTGGGCTCTTCGTGTACCTGGCGCTGTGGGCAATCATGCCGCGCCCAACCGGAGGAACCATCGCAGAGGACGGCCTCCACAAGGCTCAGGAGTGGAACGTTGATCGCAAGAACCGCAAGAGTGGCTCAGGCGACGGCTCGGATTTCACCATCTGAGCCACGGGGAGGTCACTCCCACTCAATGGTGCCCGGAGGTTTGCTGGTGATGTCCACCACCACGCGGTTGACCTCCGGGCATTCATTTGTGATCCGGGTCGAAATCTTCTCCAGCACTTCATAGGGCAGCTTCGCCCAATCAGCGGTCATGGCATCCTCGCTCGTCACAGGACGCAGCACGATGGGATGACCATAGGTCCGTCCATCCCCCTGCACACCCACGGATCGCACGTCCGCCAACAACACCACCGGGAACTGCCAGATGTCGCGTTCCAGCTTGGCAGCTGCAACTTCGGCCCGAGCGATCGCATCGGCCTGGCGCAGAATGTCCAATCTCTGTGCCGTCACCTCACCGATGATCCGAATGCCCAACCCGGGACCGGGGAAGGGGTGGCGCCACACGAGCGAGTCAGGAAGACCCAACTGGCTGCCGACGGCGCGCACCTCGTCCTTGAACATGGTGCGCAACGGCTCGATGAGCGTGAATTCGAGATCGTCCGGCAGACCCCCTACGTTGTGGTGGCTCTTGATGTTCGCGCTTCCCCCACCACCGGACTCCACGACGTCGGGGTACAGAGTCCCCTGCACGAGGAAGTCAATGCCTCGTTCACCGGCAAGCGCACCGGCCGTGGCCTCGAACGTTCGAATGAACTCCCGTCCGATGATCTTGCGCTTTTCCTCGGGATCGGTCACACCCGCCAGTGCATTCAGGAAGCGTTCGCGCTCGTCCGCGACGACGAGGTCCACGCCCGTCACATCGACGAAATCCTTCTTCACCTGATCTGCTTCGCCTTCGCGGAGCAAGCCATGATCCACGAACACGCACGTCAGCTGGGAGCCGATGGCTCGCTGCACCAGGGCTGCGGCTACCGCCGAGTCAACGCCGCCAGAAAGCGCACACAGCACGCGGCGGTCCCCAACCGTATTCCTGATGCCTTCGATGGACTCGGTGACGAGGTTTTCCGCCGTCCAGTCCGCAGTGAGACCGGCAAGGTTGAAGAGGAAGTGCTGCAGGACCTGCTGCCCCCACTGGGAGTGCTTGACCTCGGGATGCCACTGCACGCCGGCGAGCTTGCGCTCGAGATCCTCGAAGGCAGCCACGGGCGCTCCCGCAGTGCGCGCCAACACCCTGAAGCCCTGCGGTGCCTTGGACACCGAATCCCCGTGGCTCATCCAGACATTGAGCGTGTTGGGAACGCTGTCCAACAGGCACCCGTTGTTCGATATCGACAGTGGCGTCCGGCCGTATTCCCTGTGACCGGTCTTGGCGACGGTGCCGCCGAGGGCTTTGGCCATGGCCTGGAAGCCATAGCAAATGCCCAGGATGGGCACTCCTGCCTCGAACAGAGCCGGGTCAATTTGTGGCGCATCCTCGGCGTAGACCGACGACGGTCCACCCGAGAGAATGATGGCAGCAGGTCGCTTCTCAAGTATCTCGGCCACCGACATGCTGGAGGGGACAATTTCCGAATAGACGGAGGCCTCCCGCACCCGACGGGCGATCAATTGTGCGTATTGTGCTCCGTAGTCGACGACCAAAACGGTGTCGTGCTCAGCGATCATGCTCCGCAGTCTAGGCGTTTCACGCCGTGACATCGAAAGTCCGCCACGGCCAGGGGAATACTCCAGGGGCTCACCGCGTTGTGCAGAGCATGAACATCTACCCTGACGTCACGGCCGCCGTTGGTCGCACCCCGCTCGTCAAGCTGAACCGCATTGTCCCTGAGGGCTCAACGGTGCTGACGAAACTCGAGTTCTACAACCCCGCCAGCTCGGTCAAGGATCGCATTGGCGTGGCGATCGTCGAGGCTGCGGAGGCTGCTGGCGCTCTGCAGCCCGGTGGCACCATCGTGGAGGCAACCAGCGGGAACACCGGGATCGCACTGGCCATGGTGGGAGCGGCCAAGGGATACAAGGTGGTCCTGGCCATGCCCGAAACGATGTCCACTGAGCGCCGCGCCCTGCTGCGCGCCTTCGGTGCGGAGCTCGTCCTGACACCGGGCCCCCTGGGCATGAAGGGTGCCGTTGATACGTCGGTGGAGATCGCCGCCGAGCGCGGCGGCGTCCTGGCGCGTCAGTTCGCCAATCAGGCCAACGTCGACGTTCACCGCCGCACCACGGCTGAAGAGATCTGGGCTGATACCGATGGCACCGTCGACATCGTGGTGGCAGGCATCGGCACCGGCGGCACCATCTCTGGCATCGGGCAGGGACTGAAGAAGCACAAGCCTGAAGTGCAGATGATTGCGGTGGAGCCTGAGGAATCAGCCATCCTCTCGGGCAACAAGCCCGGCCCGCACAAGATCCAGGGCATCGGGGCAAACTTCATCCCGGAGATTCTGGACCGCAGCATCATCGACGAAGTCATCCCACGCAACATCAACCAGTCGGTGGAATGGGCCCGTCGCGCCGCCCGTGAGGAAGGACTGCTCGTCGGACTCTCCTCCGGTGCCGCCCTCTCAGCCGCTGCCGAAGTGGCCGCACGTCCCGAGAACGCCGGCAAGACCATCGTCGTCATCATTCCCTCCTTCGGCGAGCGCTATCTCTCCACCGTGCTCTTCGAAGGGCTGATCGACCAGTGATGATGAGCCGCCTCAAGCTGATCGCCGCGCGCATGTCCGAGGACCTCGCAGCTGCGATGCGTGAGGATCCGGCTGCCCGGAACAAGCTGGAGGTGGCGCTGGCCTACCCGGGCATTCACGCCATCTGGATGCACCGGATCGCGCACAAGCTGTGGCGCAGCTCCCCCGCACTGCAACCTTTGGCACGCTTCATCAGCCAGTGGGCGCGTTTCTCCACTGGTATCGAGATTCATCCGGGCGCATGCATTGGCCGGAGATTCTTCATCGACCACGGCATGGGTGTCGTCATCGGCGAGACCGCAGTCGTGGGTGACGACGTCCTGATGTACCACCAGGTGACCCTTGGCGGTCGGGCGCGTGGACGATTCAAGCGTCACCCCACCATTGGCGATCGGGTCCTGATTGGTGCGGGGGCCAAGGTGATCGGCGCCATCACCGTCGGCAATGACGCAAAGATTGGCGCCAATGCCCTGGTCGTGAAGGATGTTCCGGCCCGCGGAGCCGTCGTCGGCACTCCGAGCGATGTCCGAGAGGGCGACGTCATCGCCTGAGACCCGGTTCAAATCCTGGTCCGCGACGTGGCTGGCCGGACACGCCGCAACCACTGTTCACCGGGTAGCCATCTGCTCCTGCGGCCACTGGCTGCGGCGTGTCGGGTCGCCCATTTCAGCCGATGCGGAGGTCTCGGCGCTGAAAGAGCGGGAATGCCGCCGCCACCAGAGCCACGCTCAACGCTGCGAGCACGACGACCGACTCCCCGTTGGCGCCGTTGACCAGCGGATTGTCTGCCGAATAGAAGTGAAACGGTGAGAGCACGGCCCAGTTCTGCGTCTTCTCCGACAGGTTCAGGTAGGCGCTCGAAAAATGACCCACCACGGCCAGCCCTGCGCTGGCGCCGATCGCGGCTGTTGGGCGCCCTGTGGCTGCCGCCACCAGAAGCGCCACGCTCGAGTACACGCATCCGAGCAGGAAGAGTTGAACTCCCGCTCCCGCAATTGCTGCTGCGTCCATCCCCAGCCCGGCGATTGCGGAGCCAATCCAGATCCCAGACATCGTTGCGACGCTGACGATGGCAATGTAGGCAGTCATGACACCGGCAGCACTGGCGACGATGCGCCAGCGTGGCACCGGAGTTGCCAGTACCAATGACAGGTGCCGCGCCTTCTCCTGACCCGCTATACCGCCGGAGGCGGCGGCCGCACCCACCACGATGACCGCGATCGGCGCCATCAGACCCATGGTCTCTCCCCAGAAGAAACCCTCCACCGTCGACATGTCACCGGCGCCCATCATTGCCATCAGTTCGACGGGGAGGCTGTCGCTGAGTTGACCGAGCTGGTCAGCCATCGCCGCATACAGCGGCCCCATCACCACGCCCATGAGGGCAAACATTCCGATGGAGATGAGGGAAACCAACGCCAGCCGGGAGGAGAAAAGGAGTGCGAACAATCCACGGGATCGGGCTGTGATGGCGAATCGATCTCCCACTGCATGGAACACCGGAAGCGATCGCAGCCGCGAAAGAAGGGTCACCGACGACGCAACAGCGCGTAGATCCCTGTGGGTGAAGCCCATGACAGCGATGACCGAAAAAACGAACACGGAGCCCAATTGCAGGGCCAGGTGGGTGGAGTCGACCCCATTGAGGAGTGGTTGGCTTCCGTTGAACCACGTCCAGGGAACGAATTCCGCCGAGCTCCGTGTCTGGTCGAACAGCGGCAGGAGACCTGCGAGCAACCACCCGAACACCATGACGAATGCCGCTACTGCCAAGGCGACCGCCCGGCGTCCCGTAACCGCACCGACGGCGAACGCCAGGAAGCCGTGGACGAGAGCATTGGCCGTGAGATGAATCAGGGATGCCGCGAGCATTGCGTCGCCCTTGTCGATGCCCAGCACCACCGGTGCCAGCTCGGCAGAAGCCCACATCAGAGCACCCGAGACCATGATCAGGAGCGCCAGAGCCACGCCTTTCCATGCGGCGAAGCGGATCCGGGATGATCCGGCACCAAGCACCATGGAGAGAGTGCCCTCGGCCTCCTCCCCCGCAATGATGCGCGCTCCCATGGCGATGGCGATGGCTCCGAGCACCAGGGAACCCATGGTGTCCAACATGTAGCTGTAGGCCAGCGTCTCCACGCCGGCTCCTTCGGGGACCCCGATCAGGCTCCTGGCAACATCCGGCAGCGTGTCGAAAATGGCGACGTCGAGCCCTGCATAGACGGCCATGCCGAGCACAAGCGTGGCGAAAATTGTCACGACTGCTATTGCGGGCCCCCGCCAACTGGACGCCAGCTCCCGGGTGGCGATGATGCCCACATTCATGACGGGTCCTCGTCCTGATAGAACGCCAGGAACACTTCTTCCAGGTCAGCCTCCTGCGTGGCGATGTCATGCAAGTCATGACGACGCATCGCAACTGCCAGAAGATCCTCCATGTTGCCGTCAAAAGAGAGCGAAACCCGCTTGCCGTCCACAGCCACGTCACGAACGCCGGAGACTTGCTCGAACTCCTCCCTCATGGGGCTATCCCCCAGCACCATGGTGATACGACGAATCATCTTTGCCCGCAGGGCTGCGACGTCCTCCACCGCGGCCAGCCGTCCCCTGCGGATGATCCCCACCCGGTCCGCCACCCGCTCCACTTCGCTCAGCGTGTGGCTCGAAAGAAAGACGGTCCGGCCCTCCGCTGCGGTTTCCCGCAGCAGTGAATGGAATTCGTGCTGCACCAATGGATCCAGACCTGCGTTGGGCTCATCCATGATCAACAGTTCGGGTCGGTGCATGAAGGTCACCACCAGACCGATTTTCTGCCGGTTACCCGTCGACAGCTCCCCAACTCGCTTGTCGAGTTCCGCATCGAGGCGCTCCACCAACTCCATGGCGTAGTCAAGTAAATGCCCTCCCCTCAGGTTGGCGAAGAACGTCAGGGTTTCCCGGCCCGTCAGTTTGGGATACAGAGACACATCCGATGGCAGGTAGCCCACGCGTGTGTGCAGCTCGACCGCGTCGCGGTGCACATCCAACCCAAGCATGGTGGCCGAGCCTGCCGTCGGGCGGATCTCATCCATCAAAGTGCGGATGGTGGTGGACTTTCCGGCACCGTTGGGCCCGAGGAATCCGAAGATTTCGCCCCGACGGATGGTCAGGTCAAGGTCCACCACGGCGGGAAAACTGCCGTAGGTTTTGCAGAGGCCGTGCGTCTGGATGGCTGGTTGCGCGTTCATGCCGTGTTCCCTTCGTCAGCGTTGAGGCTTGCTTCATAGGCTGCGGCTGCCTCTGTTGTCAGGAGCCCCTGACTGAACAGCTCGATGGTGGCGGTGATGTAGTCGACGATGCCGGGCTCGGCCTGCAAATCCGAAGCCCCCACATCCACGCCAAGCAGTCGCTTCGCGTGCCGGCCCAACACAAGAGACCCCAGAGAGAACAGGGTCAGCAACGCGGCCCGTGAGTGCGGCTGGGTTGATGGCTGAACGACGCCGTTCACAACTCCCACCGCCAGGTACTGCTGCGCATCCTCCACGATCAGGTCCACGAGATGATCCATCGCCGAGGAGTTCTCAGTGAGCCTGTGCGCAAGATAGCGGATGGCCTCACCGTTGTTGCTGGAGCGAAGGCCCTGCAACATGTCGAAACCGGCACCCTCCGACATGGCGCTGGCTTTCTGCTCCCGTATGAGCTCAACCACATGCTCATCACAGGAGCGTTCCAGCTCAGCCATGGAACCGAAGTGATGGCGGATCAGGCCCGCCGACAAATGTGCCTGTTCCGCGACGGCCCGGGCCGTCAGAGCCGCGGAACCGCGTTCAGCGATGAGGGTGATGGCTGCGTCCCGCAGCCGGGCCCGCGCGGTTCGGTCATCCGTCATGATACGAACGTATCAGATCTTGCACATCCGTATTTTCTTCCTCGTCACGCGGCACGGGCATAACCGCACGAAGGAGTTTCACGCCCGCCGCGGCTGCCCGGATATGACAAACCAACCCCCATGTGATTGTCTTTCGCGTATGAGAATCATTATCAATAAGGCCTCACGAAGCATCTTCATGGGGACCGCGGCGGTCCTGACGCTCTCCCTGGCTGCGTGTGCGGGTGCCGGGTCAACCGACCAAGGAACGGTGAGCGCATCTGCGCCCGGTTCTGCAACGGCGACCCCCTCGACCACATCCGCGGCGACCGGAGAAGCTGTTGAGACCGATGCGGCTGTCCCCCGACTTGCGATCTCCCATGAACAGGGCGTCGAAGTATTCGATGCCTCACCTTCGGGAATCTCCGCCGTGGCCGGCTTGGACGTCGAGACCTCACCGAATCTGGTCGTGGCACCCGATGACCGGCACGTCTTCGTCATCGAGAGCGATCAGAACCGCACCCAGGTACTCGACGTGGGATCGTACTCGCAGCCCCACGGAGACCACTTCCACCACTACCTTCGCGAACCCGCTCTACGTCCCGACGTCATTGAGGGAGATACCCCAGTCCACGTGGTCAACCACGGCGGCCGGACGGCAATCTTCAATGATGGGGACGGCATCGTCAACCTTTTTGACATTGCTGACATCACAGCCGGCGGTCTTCAGTTCGACACCGTGATAGCCACTTCTGCGCACCACGGCGTCGCCGTACCTCTTCAGGACAGCACCATCGTCACGCAACGCTCCGGCGAGGAGGGACTGCCCGAGTCGCTCGTTGAAATCGACGCCGCTGGCGAGATGGTCAACGAGTGGAAGGACGCCTGTCCCGGGCTGCACGGTGAGGCCACCACCGAGTCCGTCATCGCCTTCGGATGCGCAGACAGCGTGCTCCTTCTCAACGATGGGGAAAGCACCAATCTCGACTACCCGGAGGAGGACGGCGACGCCCGTGTCGGTTCCCTGTACGCAGCATCCGAATCGTCCATCCTCATCGGGAACTACTCCGATGCCCGCATCGCATCAATCGACGCCGAAAACAACACCTTCACCACCTTCGATGTTTCGCAGACGTATGGGCCCATCGTGCGGGGAGCCGACGAAGAGGTGATTCTTCTGGGCACCGACGGCATTCTTCGTGGATTCGACGCGACCAATGGGGAGCCGACGGGTCAGGTGCAGGCAATTGATGCGTTCGACCTGCCGGATGGCCATGGAACCGCCACTCCCGGCTTGGCGCTTGTGGGTACCGTCGCGTATCTGACGGATCCGATGGGCAAGACGCTGACCTCCATCGACACGGACGCATGGGCTGTTGAAGATGTGATGGATCTGGACATCTCCCCCACCCATGTCGTGGCCGTCAACACCGGCGCCCACACGGAGCACTGATAGAGATGACCGACATCACACAACCCCATGTGGGTCCACGCGGCCTGCGTCTCTTCATCCCTGTGGTGCTGTCCGCCGTTGCACTACTGCTCACCAGTTGCAGTGGAGCCGACGGCTCGTCGTCCCCTCCTTCGACACCCCCGGAGCTGGATGTGGTGGTGAGCTTCTATCCGTTGGAATTCGCGACGACCCGAATTGCGGGAGACCTTGCCACGGTCGAATCCCTCACGGCACCGGGGGTCGATCCCCATGACATCGAGCTGAGCCCACAAAGCGTGGCGCAGATCAAACGGGCAGATGCGGTGATCTACTCCGCTGGCCTGCAGGCCGCTGTGGACCAGGCAGTCGAGGTGCAGGCGCCCAATCATTCCTATGACGTCAATGATGCCGCGAATCTGATCGCCCCTGAACAACAGGCAGACCAGAATCCTGACGTCATGGATCCGCACTTCTGGTTGGATCCCGTCCGGATGAGTGACGTCTCCCTCGCGATCGCTGACCAGTTGGCCGAGATCGATCCCGAAAACGCCGGGACATACCGCGGCAATGCCGAGAAACTGGCCACCGAGCTCAGCACGCTGAAGGAGAGCTACGACACCGCGCTGGCCACGTGCACCGAGAAGGACATGATCACCAGCCACACGGCCTTCCTCTACATTGCGGAACCCTATGGCTTCCATCAGATCGGCATCACCGGTCTGGCACCGGAATCTGAACCCTCAGCAGCACGTCTGGCCGAGGTCAGCGCCATCGTGAAGGCCTCCAGCACCACCACGGTCTACTCCGAAGTTCTTCTCGGAGCCAGGATCGCCGAGACCGTCGCTCGGGAAACCGGGGCCCAGGTTCTCGTTCTGGATCCCATCGAGGGAATCAACGAGAGCTCCGCCGGGACGGACTATCTGGAGATCATGTACGCCAACCTCGACGCCCTGCGTGAGGGTCAGGGCTGCTCGTGAACCCCACGGTCGAGCAGGTGGTCACGACCCAGAACGCCGCTTTCGGCTATGCCGGGCGCTCCATCGTCTCCAACCTGAACTTCAGCATGGTCGCCGGCGAAGTACTGGCGGTGGTGGGACCCAATGGCTCAGGCAAATCAACTCTGGTCCGGGGTCTCCTTGGGCTCAATGAACACCTCGCCGGGGAAGTTCGTGTTCTGGGAGCACGGCTCAGCCGACGCCGGGACCGCAGCCGGGTGGGCTATGTTCCCCAGCGGCACACTCTCAACGCTTCGGTGCGCTCCACAGTGCGCGAAGTGGTCTCCACTGGACGACTCGCACATCGCCCCTGGTGGCAGCCCGCCACGCCCAAGGACGACGCCCTGGTGGATGAGGCACTGACCCTCGTGAACCTGGGCGACCGCGCCGGAACAGATGTTGCCACGCTTTCGGGTGGCCAGCAGCGGCGCGTCCTCATCGCACGGGCGCTGGTTGGCGAACCCGCGCTGCTCATCATGGATGAGCCGACAGCAGGGGTGGACCAGGCCTCCCAGAGCGGGCTCGTCGACGTACTGCGTCGACTCGTCGCCCATCGCGTGAGCATGCTGGTGGTGACCCATGAACTGTCCTTTCTCCACGGTGTCCTCGACCACATCATCGAGATGAACAGCGGCGTCGTGAGCTTCGACGGCACACCGGAGAGCTACACCTTGCATTCGACGGGGAACCCGCACCCATACCCCACAGTGGGGCGGCCTCTCCATGAAATGGCTAGCGCTGGTCATACCTCCGCGAGCGGTCAGAGCCTGGCCATTCCAGCGCCGACGAAGAGAGCATCCTGATGGGTGAACTTCTGTCGCTGGATTTCATGCGCAACGCGCTGCTCGCTGCCTTCTTCGTCGGCGTGTCAGCACCTCTGGTGGGTATCTTCCTCGTACAGCGACGTCTGTCCCTGATCGGCGACGGTATGGGCCATGTGGCGCTGGGAGGCGTCGCAGTGGGGGTTCTGTTGAACCAGGAGCCCCTCTTCACCGCTCTGGTGGCCGCCTTGGCCGCAGGGATGGGAATCGAGCTCATTCGGCTGCGTGGACGAACCAATGGCGACGTCGCCCTGGCCATCATGTTCTATGGCGGGATGGCAGCGGGGGTGGTGATCATCAACAAGGTTGATGGGAGCCAGACGTCGAACCTGACCGGCTATCTGTTCGGAGCGATCGCCACGACCAGCGTGGCTGACCTCATGGTCTTCGGTGTACTGTCCGCGGTCATCGTGACATTGACAACCGTGTTGCGTCAGCGACTTTTCGCGGTGGCTGGTGACGAGGAGTACTCGCGTGCCAGCGGACTGCCAGTGACAGTGCTGAACCTATTGCTGGCCGCGCTGACTGCCATCACCGTTGTGGTCGCGATGCGGGTGGTTGGACTTCTTCTGATCAGCGCACTTCTGATCGTTCCCAATGCGGCGGCCCAGCAGGTCGCCAAAAGTTTCCGCACGGCGATCTGGTGGGCGGCAGGTTTCGGGGTTCTCTCGGCCGTCGGTGGTGTCGTGACCTCGTTCTACGCCGACACTTCCACCGGTGGAACGATCGTTTTGTGTGCGATCGCACTCTTTGCGCTGGCCGTCACCGCCAGAAGCATCACGAGCCGGTTGGCAGCACGCAGGCACACAGCATCAGAGCGTCACGCACATGAGCACGGACCGGAGTGCGGGCACCCCGCAATTCCGCACAATGGACATCTGGACTACGTGCACAATGGCCATCGGCACGCGGTGCACGAGGATCACTACGACGAGCATTCTGATCAGGAGCTGACCAGCTGATCACAATTGATGACGGTAGCCGTGCCTTCGTCAGGCTCGCCGACCCGGCGGGGCGCGCCAAAGACACTGCGGTGTCCCGTTCCCCCGAGAGCATCGTTGTGGAAGGCACCCTCAGGGAACCACTGATCAATCAGTCCTGGCTGCGCCGCACCGGATCGGGCGATCTGACACCCCTACATCTGGATATGGACACTTCAGATCTGCTTGTTGCGGAACTTCCGGACTGCAAGTGGCGGGAACACCAGAAGCACGACAACCATCCCGATGAGCACCGTGATGATGGGGTTCTGCATTGGCCAGACATCCGGGGCCGGCATGTCCCCCAGGTTGCCGAACAGGGTACGCACGGCCTGGACGAGCGCGGAGATGGGGTTCCATTCCGCGATCACCCGCAGGACTGTCGGCAACGTGTCACTGGGGACGAAGGCGTTGGAGATGAAGGTCAGCGGGAACAGGATGATGAACACGGCCTGGTTCAGGGTTTCCGGCGATTTCACGCTGAGCCCGATGAAGATCATCACCCAACTGAAGGCCCAGGCGAAGAACAGCAGAAGAGCCAGGCCGAGGACGAAGTCGAGTACGCCTTCGCGGAAGCGCCACCCCACCACGAATCCCGTGATGAGCATCACTGTGATGGACACGATGTTCAAAAGAAAGTCCGAGATCGAACGCGCCACCAGCACGGCGCTGGGCGCCATGGGAAGGCTGCGGAACCTGTCGATGATTCCATCTCGAATGTCCTCGGCCATGTAGCTGCCGGAGATGGTGGAGCCGAAAATTACGGTCTGGGCGAAGATCCCCGCCATCAGGAACTCGGTGTAGTTGCTGCCCTCCACCTGGATGGCTCCGCCGTAGACCTGGCTGAACAACAACACGAACATGATGGGCTGCAGGAGCGCGAACCCGATCACGTCAGGGCTTCGTTTGAGTCGCGTCAGGTTGCGCATGGTGACGGCGTGGACGTCAGTGAACCAGTTCTGAACGGCACTCCTGCCATCGTCGGCGGTGAGCAACTCCGGGGCTTCTTGTGTCTGCGTTGTGCTCATTTCGACTCCTCCAACTCGTTGTCCTCGGCGCCGTGCCCGGTGAGCGTCAGGAACACATCATCGAGGGTGGGACGACGGACGCCCGCCTCGTGGATGGCAATGTTGGCCTCCTCAATCTCGGCAAGAGCCAGACGCAGTGCGCTGGTGGCATCCTCCACCTGGATCGTGACGCCTCTGCCGGAGATCGCAGCGTCACCGCGGCCGTGCCGCGCCAGGATGTCGGCGGCCCGCGCAGCATCGGATTCGTCCACGAGCGTGAGTTGCACCCGACGGCCACCCACTGACGCCTTCAGCTCATCGGCGGTGCCTTCGGCAATAACCTTGCCGTGATCGATGACGGAGATCTGATCGGCCAACTGGTCGGCCTCCTCCAGATACTGGGTTGTGAGCAGGACCGTCGTCCCCTCGGCTGCGCGCGCTCTGATGACGTCCCAGAGGCCGAGCCGTGCCTGGGGGTCAAGACCTGTGGTGGGTTCGTCGAGGAACAGCACGGGGGGATTGATCACGAGGGCGCCGGCCAGATCCACCCGGCGACGCATGCCGCCGGAAAACCCCTTGAGAGGACGATCTGCGGCCTCGACGAGGTCAAATGCATGGAGCAACTCATCAGCTCTCTTCCGGGAACGTCTGCTGCCCAGGTGGTACAACCGCCCCACCATGAGCAGGTTCTCCCGGGCGGTGAGACGCTCATCCACCGCGGCGTACTGGCCGGATGCGCCAATGCGACGGCGTACCTCCGCGGGATCTTCGAGCACGTCGACGCCCGCCACGTGGGCCCGGCCGCTGTCGGGACGCAGAAGAGTGCTGAGCACCTTGACGGCGGTGGTCTTGCCCGCCCCATTGGGGCCAAGCAGTCCACGGACAGTCCCCTGCTCGATCTCGATGTCCAGCCCGTCCAACGCGTGAACCGGACCGGACTTGGATTTGTACGTCTTTTTCAGCTGATGCGCAGACACGAATGCCATGGGCCTGTTGCCTCCCCTGCCGCCCACGCGGTGCGGGCTGACCAATCGTAGGCCCCCCGCGGCGCCCAGGAAAGAGTGTTCACGAAGGCATTGGAGGTCTCGGCGCTCACGTGTCACCGTCAACGAAGAATTTGACGCAACCCCACACCATAGGCGATCTTCGCGACGACCGCGCCGGCCGGGCGCAGGAACACGGGCAACCACGCAGGCCGCAAACTCTGCCGCCAACAGACCAGCGTGCCGGTGGCCACTTGTTCCACGGAGGCTTCCACGATCCCTGCCACAGGGCCAAACTTCTCCACCACCAACCAGCCGGGATGCCCGTGGGCGGGCGCATCCGCCCGCGTCACCAGCATGGAGTCATTCATGTGGATGGGACCCAACGAGGTCTCACCAACGAACCGCAGACCTTGCCGCATGCTTTCCCCCACCGGGGTGACCACCGTCAGTGGGATGGCTGCGGAGTGGGCATCCAAATCAATGAGGCGGGACCACACCACGCGCGCGGCCTCGGGGACAATGATTCGCACCTCGAACGTGTCGCTCACTGCATGCCCGCTTTCAGTGTGGAAGCTGCGGCCACGGCCCGGGCGGCAGCAGCGCCGCTGGCCATGGCCCCCTGGATGGAGGCCTCACCGGTGTCCCCCGCCACGACGATGCCCGCGCGATCGCTCACCAAGGGTGTGTTGCCCGGTGCGATGTGCGGCAAAGCGTCGTGGATGTCGTGGCGAACCAACAGCCGCCACTGCGGGTCCAGCACACCCAAGATGTCCGCACCCTGGGCTCTGGCCTCGTCGTCGCTCAACCCATGCTCACCCACCGCAGTGACCTGCACGAGGTGTTGCCCGGCGGGGGCATACGACGGACAGACCTGTGTGACCACCGACGTGTTGGTGACGACCGCACCATCGCGGACGTCAACGAAAAGAAAGCTGCTGTCACTGGGACGGTTCGGGGTCCCGAACCACCATGTGGTGATGGAGTGCATTCCGGGCTTCGGGCGCCCCAGCAGTCGGGCTGTGGAGCGTGGGCCCGCGGCCACGATGATCTGATCGGCAACGTGGCGTTGACCATCGGCAGTGACGGCCACCTTCTGCTGACCCTCGTCCTCCAGCGCCACCACCTCAGTGTTGTAGTGGATGTGATCCCTCAGCGGCTCAGCGAGCTGATGGGCGACGGCTGCCATGCCCTGCGCCGGAAGTGACGGCGATCCTTTGGTGAAGTACAGGGCCAGCTGACGAGCGAACGGCGCGGCAACACCCAATTCTCTGTCCCCCACAACACCTTGGAAGAAGCGCTCAATGACGCGCCTCAGCGCCGGGCTGAAACCCGCTGCGTCCAGGCTGGCGGCGAGCGTCAACGTGGCGTCCTTCGACACGTTCACCCAGGTGTAGGCAGCCTTGAGATCACTGATGGAGACGGTGCCTCGCAGCAGCCCCAGGATGCGGGCCGGGTGGTGGCTGGGATCGGCCAGTACCTCCACTCCGCGCGCATCACGCACGGCCACACCACGACCCCAGGCGTGCAGGTCGAGTGCCTTCAGGTCCAGCGCTCGTTTGGCTTCCGGATAGCCGGGGTTCAGGAGCTGGAAGCCCCGGTCGCAGAGGAAGCCGTCCACGACGTCCGTGGCCACACGACCACCGGGTTGCGACGACGCCTCGAGCACCGTGACATGATATCCGCGCTCCATCAGCAGTTTGCCGGCACTCAGGCCGGCGAGCCCTGCTCCAATGACCAGTATCTGCATGGTGCTTGTTCCCCTTCGAGGAGATGGGTGTCAGGCCTTCTCGGCCCTGATCCGTTCATGGTGGCGTACAACCTCGGCCACAATGAAGTTCAGGAACTTCTCGGCCAGTTCAGGATCAAGTTGGGCGTCGACGGCCAACGCCCGCAGCCGCTGGATCTGGGCGGCCTCCCGCGTTGGGTCAGCGGGCGGCAACCCCGCCGCAGCCTTCAACACACCCACCTGCTGTGTGACCTTGAAACGCTCGGCAAGAAGGTGCACGAGCGCGGAATCCATGTTGTCGATGCTCCCCCGCAGGTGCTCCAGCTCGACGCGTGCCTGTGCTTGATCCATGTCAGTGGAGGATCAGATCGATGCGCTGGAAGGACTTGATGTCGGTGTACCCGGTCAGTGCCATGGCCTTGCGCAGTCCACCGGCCAGGTTCATGGTGCCGTCCGGGAGGTGGCTCGGGCCGTTCACCACTTCTTCCAGGGACCCCACCTGGTCAAAGAAGACGCGCTCTCCGCGCGGCAATTGCGCGTGCCAGGCCTCCGGTCCCCAGTGCCAACCACGGCCGGGAGCCTCGGTGGCGCGCGCCAACGGCGAACCCACCATCACGGCGTCCGCGCCGCACGCGATGGCCTTGGCGACATCACCGGATCGCCCGACGGCGCCGTCGGCAATGAGGTGGACGTAGCGCCCGCCTGACTCCTCCAGGTAGTCGCGGCGCGCTTCGGCCACGTCTGCGACCGCGGAGGCCATGGGCACTTCGATGCCGAGCACCGACGCCGTCGTGTGGGCCGCTCCGCCGCCGAAGCCGACGAGAACACCCGCGGCGCCAGCGCGCATGAGGTGCAGGGCGGTGCGGTAGGTGGCGCACCCTCCCACGATCACGGGGGTCTCGAAACGGTAGATGAACTCCTTGAGGTTCAGCGCCTCGTCCGAGCTGTCGACGTGCTCCGCGGACACGGTGGTGCCGCGGACCACGAAGAAATCGAGCCCGGCCTTCTCGATGACCGACTCAAACTCCAGTGTCTTGGCGGGGGTCAGGGACCCCGCGACCGGTACGCCCGCGTCGCGAATCTCCTTCAACCGCTCGGCGATCAGCTCACCCTTGACCGGCTCTGCATAGATCTGTTGCATGCGTCGGGTCGCCGTGACCTGGTCCATCGGCTCGGTGAGCTGTTCGTACTGGCTGGAGGGATCCTCGTAGCGGGTCCACAATCCCTCAAGGTTGAGCACGCCGAGGCCCCCGAGCTCCCCCATCCTGATGACGGTGGCCGGGGACATGACCGAGTCCATGGGTGCGGCGACGATTGGCGTCTCAAAGGTGACAGCGTCGATCTTCCAGGAGAGATCCACCTCGTGCTCACTCCGGGTTCGACGCGTCGGCGCGATGGCGACGTCGTCGAAAGAGTGGGCACGTGTGGCGCGCTTGCTGCGTCCAAGCTCGTACATGATGCGGTGGTGCTCCTAGCCCGGGCGCTCAGTGAGCCCAGTAGTTGGGTGCTTCTGCGGTCAATTGGATGTCATGGGGATGTGATTCACGCAGGCCCGCCGCAGTGATGCGTACGAACCGGCCACGATTCTGCAATTCGGGGATGTCGCGCGCGCCGGAGTAGAACATGGACTGTCGGAGCCCTCCGACAAGCTGGTAGGCCACCGAGGAGAGAGGACCACGGTAGGCCACCTGCCCCTCAATGCCCTCCGGCACGAGCTTGTCGTCAGAGGTGACGTCGCCCTGGAAATACCGGTCCTTGGAGTAGGAGGCCTTACGACCCCGCGCTGCCATGGCACCCATGGATCCCATGCCGCGATAGGACTTGTACTGCTTGCCGTTGGTGAAGACCAGTTCACCAGGGCTCTCATCGCAGCCGGCCAGCAGGGAGCCGAGCATCACCGTGCTGGCGCCGGCGACAATCGCCTTGGCGATGTCGCCGGAGAACTGGAGCCCACCGTCCCCGATCAACGGGACGCCGGCCGGCTTGCAGGCGCGAGCCGCATCGTGAATGGCAGTCACCTGCGGTACACCGACGCCCGCCACGATCCGCGTCGTGCAGATGGAACCTGGTCCCACGCCCACCTTCACGCCGTCGGCACCCGCCTCGACGAGCGCCTTGGCACCCGCATAGGTCGCGACATTGCCGCCCACGATGTCCACGGCTTCCGCGCGCGGTTCGGCTTTGAGTCTGCGGATCATGTCCACCACTCCGCGGCTGTGGCCGTGCGCCGTATCGACGATGATGACGTCCACGCCACGGTCCACCAGCGCCATGGCGCGCTCCCAGGAATCACCGAAGAAGCCAATGGCAGCCCCGACTCGGAGCCGGCCGGCCTCGTCCTTGGCAGCATCCGGATACTGGTCGGCCTTGACGAAATCCTTCAAAGTGATGAGCCCAGTGAGCCTGCCGTCGCCGTCGACGATGGGAAGCTTTTCCACCTTGTGTCGGGCCAGCGACGTCATGGCGTCTGCGCTGGAGACGCCCTCGGGTGCCGTGATGAGCGGCATGCGCGTCATCACATCAGCCACCAACCGGCTGGGGTCGCTCTCGAAACGCAGATCGCGGTTGGTGATGATCCCGAGCAGCATCTGGTCTGCGTCCACAACAGGGACCCCGGAGATCCGGTAGCTGGCGCAGAGTTCGTCCACCTCGCGAAGGGTTGCATCCGGAGCGATGGTGATGGGCTCATTGACCATCCCCGCCTCTGAACGCTTCACCTGGTCCACCATGTGCGCCTGGTCCTCGATGGACAGGTTGCGGTGCAGAATACCGATGCCACCCTCACGAGCAATGGCGATGGCCATGCGCGCCTCTGTGACGGTGTCCATGGCGGCACTGGCCAACGGAATGTTCAGAGTGATCCGCTTGGTGAACTGCGTGGACGTGCGCGCCTCGGAGGGGATGACATCGGACTCGTTGGGCTGAAGCAGGACATCGTCGAAGGTGAGGCCGAGGGCCTCGAAGGGGCCGGGTACGCCGGAACCAGTAAGAGCGGACAAGGTGGGGTGACTCCTGTCGGTCGGACTGCATGAGTCTAGCGGTTGTGCGGTGATGAGTCGGTTCAGGCCATTGCGCGCCACTCCAGGTAGCGACGGTGCAGCCGCACCACGTCGAGGTCAACCCATGATGCCGGGGCCATCCCTTCGTCGTCGAGCTGCCAGATGTCGGCGCCAGTGATTCCAGCCAGTATCGGCGAATGTGTTGCCATGAGCACCTGGGATCCGGTGCTGATGAGCCGCTGCAGCACCTCACACACGGCTAGTTGCGAGGTGTAGGACAGCCCGGATTCGGGCTCATCCAGGACGATGAAGCCGGGGTGCTTCGGCCCGAAGCGGTTCTCATCGGTCAGCAGGTGCAGAAGGCTCTGGCCGTGACTCATGGAATGGAAGTCATCCTTGCCCGCCAGGTAGGTCCACAAGCCATGGAGCGTCTCGCCACGGATGAAGTACCCCCACTTGGGACCAAGCCCACGAATCAGCTGCAGATGCTCGTGCAGAGGCGATTCTGTGGCGGCCGTCGCATGCCTGGCGCCCGTCGAGCCGCCTTCGGAGTTCAGGCCGTAAGCCATGGCGATGCCCTCGATGAGCGTGGACTTGCCCGCACCGTTCTCCCCGACGAGGATCGTCAGGTCTCCGAGATCAAGCCCGTTGCTCATCAGGTGTCCCACGGCAGGAATCGTCCACGGCCAGGATCGGGCCAGAGGAGTTGCCTCCCCACCTAATGCCTCAACGCGCCTCACCGGTTGCCTGTTGATTCGCATGGTGAGGACTGTAGTCAGCGCATCTGACACATGGGTGACCCCGGCGCGCCACAACATCCGCCGGTCGAGTGGTGATCGATGAGGTACGAGTCTGCTTCGTCTCGAAACCTCGTATCTCCGAAAGGGATCCACCCACCGTTGCTCGTCTGTCAGCGCAACTACTCGATCGGCAAGGATGACTTCTATCGAGAAAACCCCGGGGCCGAAGCCCCGGGGTTCACTCTTTACAGCGGTTCAGCTGGTGCGAATCAGTCGTCTTCTTCCGGCTTCTCCACCACGAGGGTCTCCGTGGTGAGCAGCAGAGCGGCGATCGACGCGGCGTTGGCGAGCGCGGAGCGCGTCACCTTGACCGGGTCAATGACACCGTTCTCGACGAGGTTCTGGTATTCGCCGGTCCTGGCGTTGTAGCCATGACCAACCTCCATCTCGGCAACCTTGCTGGTGATGACGTAGCCGGCTTCGCCACCGTTCTCGGCGATCCAGCGCAGCGGCTCCACCAGAGACTTGCGGACGATGTTGACGCCCGTCTTCTCGTCCCCGGTCAAACCAAGGTCACCATCAAGTGCCTTGCCCGCGTGGATGAGAGCGGAGCCGCCACCGGCGACAATGCCCTCCTCGATCGCGGCGCGCGTCGCGGAGACGGCGTCCTCGATGCGGTGCTTCTTCTCCTTGAGCTCCACCTCAGTGGCAGCGCCCACCTTGATGACACAAACGCCACCGGCGAGCTTGGCAACGCGCTCCTGGAGCTTTTCCTTGTCCCAGTCGGAGTCGGTGCGATCGATCTCGGCGCGCAGCTGCGCGACGCGACCGGCGACGTCCTCAGACGAGCCAGCGCCATCAACGATGGTGGTGTCGTCCTTGGTGACGAGAACGCGACGAGCGCGACCCAGCACTTCGAGACCCACCTGATCGAGCTTCAGCCCAACCTCGGGTGCAACGACCTGCCCACCGGTGAGGGTGGCAATGTCTTCCAGCATGGCCTTGCGGCGATCGCCGAAAGCAGGCGCCTTCACGGCCACAGAGGTGAACGTGCCACGGATCTTGTTGACCACCAGGGTGGACAGCGCTTCGCCGTCGACGTCCTCGGCCACCACGAAGAGGGTGCCCTTGGCTGCGATGACCTTCTCCAGCAGGGGGAGAAGATCATTCATCGAGGAGACCTTGCCCGAGTGAATGAGGATGTACGGATCGTCAAGAACCGCTTCCATGCGCTCGGTGTCGGTCACCATGTACGGGGACAGGTAGCCCTTGTCGAACTGCATGCCCTCGGTGAACTCAAGCTCGGTGCCGAAGGTCTGGGACTCGTCGACCGTGATGACGCCGTCTTTGCCGACCTTGTCGAACGCGTCAGCAATGAGTGCGCCGATCTTCTCGTCACGCGAGCTGATGGTGGCCACAGACGACATGTCATCGGTGGTGTCCACTTCGCGGGAGTTGGCGCGAAGACGCTCGATGACAGCCTCAACGGCCTTGTCGATGCCACGCTTCAGGCCGATCGGGTTGGCGCCGGCTGCGACGGCGCGGAGGCCCTCGTGCACGAGCGCCTGGGCCAGGACCGTGGCGGTGGTGGTGCCGTCACCGGCAACATCGTTGGTCTTGGTGGCCACTTCCTTGGCCAGCTGGGCACCGAGATCCTCGTAGGGATCGTCGAGCTCCACCTCCTTGGCGACGGTGACGCCGTCGTTGGTGATGGTGGGTGCGCCCCACTTCTTGTCGAGGACGACGTAGCGACCCTTGGGGCCAAGCGTCACCTTGACGGTGTTGGCGAGGATGTCGACGCCACGCTCGAGTGAGCGGCGTGCCTCCTCATTGAACTGCAAAATCTTTGCCATAAAAGAAGCTCCTTACTTGGAGACGACGGCGAGGATGTCGCGAGCATTCAGGAGCAGGTACTCCTGGCCGTCGTACTTGACCTCGGTGCCGCCGTACTTCGAGAAGATGACGACATCGCCTTCAGCAACGTCCATGGGCACACGCTTGCCCTTGTCGTCGGTGCGGCCGGGGCCGATGGCCATGACGCGACCCTCTTGGGGCTTTTCCTTGGCGGTGTCCGGGATGACCAGGCCAGAGGCAGTGGTCTGTTCGGCTTCGAGGGGAGCAACGAGGACACGGTCCTCGAGCGGCTTGATCGTGGTTGCCACGTCAAACCCCTTTCTGTAGACGTCCGGCTGAGCCGGTTGAGTGTTCTGGGTTTGTGGGTGAAGCAACGTGTTCGAAATGTCGTCGCGGTACATCCCGCACACGCTGGCACCCGAACCATCCGAGTGCCAATGGCCAAACTACACCGGACTTAGCACTCACTCAACCCGAGTGCCAGCAGTCAGCCCAATTCGGGACACCCTCCGGCACTGCGCACGCACCTTCGCGGCACCACTGATCGTTGATCGTGGAGAACACTCAGGGCACCGTCAGCCGCTAGGGCGTCATTTCCCGCGTGTCGAACTCGACGACCTTGTCCCCCAGCTCCGCCATGAGTGCGTGCCGTGCTTCCCGACGGCGCCGCTGTTCGATGGGGTCCGGCACGGGGGCCGCGGCCAGCAGTCGCTTGGTGTATTCCTGCTGCGGGTTCAGCAACACCTGCTCCCGATCACCCGATTCCACGATCTTCCCGTACTGCATCACCACGACGCGGTGGGCCAAGGAGTCGATGACGGCGAGATCATGGCTGATGAACAGGCAGGCGAATCCGAACTGGGTCTGAAGATCGATCAGCATTGCCAACACGGATGCCTGCACCGACACATCCAGTGCCGAGGTGGGTTCGTCGGCAATGAGCAGATCCGGCCTGAGCGAAAGCGCGCGAGCAATGGAGACACGCTGGCGCTGACCACCGGAAAGCTCATGCGGGTACCGGTTGTAGGCGCTACGTGGAAGCTGCACTGCCTCGAGCAGGTCCAGGACTCGCTTCTCCCGGTCCTTGCCCTTGGCCACCTTGTGCACGCTCATGGGCTCCGCAATCACATCCCCGACGGGCAGACGCGGGTTCAGGGACGCCGCCGGGTCCTGGAAGATGACACCGATCCGTTTGCGGAGTTCCTTGGCTTCTTTCCCCTTCTGGGACAGCGCTTCGGTTCCCAGCACGCGTACTTCACCGCTGGCCGACGGGATCAGCCCCAGCAGAGCACGTCCGATGGTGGATTTGCCTGAACCCGATTCCCCGACCAGACCAACGATCTCGCCACGCCGCACATCGAGGGACACGCCATCGACGGCGCGGAAGGGCTTCTTCCCGGTCCTCCTATAATCCACAACGAGGTCCTTCACCTCCAGCGCCATGCCCGCATCGGGCGCCACCGGATTTGGTGCGGTTCCGAACTGTCCATGACCCTCACCGAGGTGGGGTACCGCCTCCAGCAACCTCCGTGTGTAGGAATGCTGCGGATGCAGCAACACCTCCTCCACGGTTCCACGCTCAACGATGTCTCCCTTGAACATGACCACAACACGGTCGGCCATGTCTGCCACCACCCCCATGTTGTGGGTGATCAGCAGGATGCCGGTATTGAGCTGGTCCTTCAGAGAGCGCAGAAGATCAAGAATGTCTGCCTGCACCGTGACGTCCAGGGCCGTTGTGGGCTCATCAGCGATGATGACTTCCGGATCGCACGTCAGAGCCATGGCGATGACCACCCGCTGCCGCATGCCCCCGGAAAGCTCATGTGGGTACTCCTTGGCGCGACGGGCCGCGGCGGGGATGCCCACCGCCTCCAGCAGTGCGACAGCTCGGTCCCACGCCTGACGTCCGTGCGCGACGCCGTGCACCTCGAGGGACTCAGTGAGCTGCTCACCAATCTTGATGACTGGGTTGAGCGCCGTCATGGGCTCCTGGAAGACCATGGCGACGCGGTTGCCGCGGATTGCCCGCAATCCGCGATCGGAGAGTTCGTTGACCACCTGGTCGGCGACCATGGTGCTGCCCTGGATGCGTGCCGTCTTCGGCAGCAACCCCAGGGCTGTGGTGGCGGTGACCGACTTACCGGATCCGGACTCACCCACCAGCGCCACCACCTCTCCGGGCATCACCTGGAGATCAAGGCCCTTCACTGCATGCACACGGCCGAACTCAGTCTTGAAGTTGACGTCCAGTTCCGTGAACTTGAGGACGGGATCGGTGGCCGCGTTGTAGGCAGCAGGGGTGTTCTCTGAATATGCGGTGCTCATGATCTGGCTCCTCAGTCCATCTGCTGACGCGGGTCGAAGGCATCTCGCAAGCCGTCGCCAATGAAGTTGACGCACAGGGCGATGGCCAGGATGAAGACACCGGGCCACCAGAACAGCCACGGTCGTGTGGTCAGGGCGTTCTGGTAATCAGAGATCAGGACGCCGAGTGATGTGTCGGGGGCCCGCACTCCGAAGCCGAGAAAGGACAGGGCCGTTTCCAGCAGGATCGCCGCCGAGATCAGCAGTGTTGCATTGACCACGATTGTCCCCAACGTATTGGGAAGGATGTGGCGGACGATGATGCGCGGAGTGGGAGTACCGATGGCCCTGGCTGCGGCCACGAATTCTCGCTCACGAAGGGACAGCACTTCCGCGCGCACCAGGCGCGCCAGTCCCGTCCAGGTCACCAGACCCAGCACCAGCGCAAGCCCAAGAACTCCTGCTCGCGATGCAATCTGTCCCAACACTGCCGCGAGGACCAGCAGTGGGATGATGATGAAGAGGTCGGTGGTGCGCATGAGGATGGCCTCCACGATTCCGCGCAGATAGCCAGCAGCGGCACCCACAACGGTCCCGATGACGGTGGCCAGGGTCCCCACGGCGAAGGCAATCAGCAGTGAGATCTGGGTCCCGCGCATGACCAGGGCAAAGTAGTCCTTGCCGATCGTGTCCTGCCCGAAGGGATGCTCGCCAATGGCCGGCGGCCAGAGGGTCATTGTCGGCGAACCACCGTTGACCTGCGGGTAGAGGTCTGTGTAGGTCTTGCCCCACCATCCCGGCAGAGGGCCAACGCCTATGGAGGTGTAGGCGAGCAGCACCACGAAGACAAGGAAAATGAGCCCCACCATGGCCGCCCGGTGCCGCAGGAAGCGCCTGAGGACCAGGGTGCCCTGGGAGTAGGACTTCTCCGTGTTGCCCTCCAGATCCTCCTCCACCGTCAGGAGGCGATCAATCGGATCGGATTTCTCCGGCATCTCACTCATGACGGGCTCCGTCGGTCGTGTCTGGTCATCGTTGCTGCTCATCGGGAAATCCTCGGATCAAGGAAGGCGTACGCGATATCTGCCACCATGTTCATCACCACGGCGGCGGTGCCGGTCACAAGGTAGAAACCCATGACCGGGTTGGGGTCCACCGCCTGCAGGCCGGTGCGGAACAGGTTACCCATGCCCTGCCACCCGAAGACTGTCTCCGTCACCACGGCGCCGCCGATCAGCCCCGCGAAATCAAAGGCGACGATGGTGGCCAGGGGGATCATGGAGTTGCGCAGGGCGTGACGCGTGATGACGTTGCGCTCCGCGACTCCCTTGGAACGCGCTGTGCGGATGTAGTCCTGATTGAGAACATCCAGCATGGATGCCCTGGTGTAGCGGGTGTAGCTGGCGATGGAGACCAGCGTCAGGACGATGGTGGGCAGCAGGAGCGCCGTGAGTGAATCAATGGCATGGCCCCAGTAGTCCGACGAGAAGTTCGGGGTCTGCGAGCCGATGGTCGGGATCGGACGCGGTTGCGCCAGAATGTAGGCGTTCCAATTGCTGAGCAACAGGTCCATGATGGCGACGAATGACGCCCCCAGCACGAGCACAGCAGACTGGATGACCGCTTTTCTCCGGGAAAACCCTCCCAGGAAGATGCCCGCCGCCAGAGCAACAACGATGCCCGCCGCCAGGCAGCCGAAAAGCAACAACGTGCTCGGACTGCTCAGGAGCACACCCCGCATGAACGCGTAGCCGACGATGCTCACGACGCCGGTTGCCGCCACCGCGTTGCGCACCCTCTTGTTGTCAAAACCTGCTCCGAGGTAAATGACCAGGACACCGATTCCCACAACGGCCAGGATGTAAATGGGCAACCCGATGGCCGGGACCCGGAACCACGACACAGCGTCGAAGTAGACCATGATGCCGGCGATCACCACGGCCAGTGCTCCGAAGGTGGCAAGTCGTCGTTTCGTGCTGCCGCCCAGTGCCGCCTGCACCACGAACGCGAGGATTACGGCTGTGATGATGGTGGTCAACACACTCCACTGTGGATCGACCAACCAGTTGTTGAACTCGATCGCCGCGTAGTTCTTGAGGAGAACGGCCGCCCAGAAGACGGGCAGTGAAAAGAAGACGAAAGCCATCAGCGTGGTGGCGTAGTCGAATCCGCTGTACTGCCGCACAGCCGTGAGGATGCCGAGTGTGACACCGATGACAATCGCCAGCACAGTGGCCAGGACGACGAGCCGCAGCGTGGACCCGGCAGCAGCAACCACGAGGCTCGTGACGTCCTGGCCAGCTGCGTTCGTGCCGAGGTTGCAGGCACCGATCAAGCACTTCGATGCACCAGTCAGCCACGTGAAGTACCGCTCGTACCACGGCAGATCCAGATTCATGTTGATGGTCCGCTGCCGGATCAGATTCTCACGGTTAGGGGCGTTTGACTCGCGCAACCCCTCGAGTGGGTCACCAGAGTTGATGGTCAGGATGTAGAGCAGCGCCGACCCCAGCACGAGGATGACCAGGGAGATTCCCAGCCGTTTGGCAATGAACTTGATCACGAGGGGTCCTTCTCACGGATATGAGGGCCAGCCACCTGGGTGGAGGGCCAATGCGTGGCACAGCTGAGGGCAGCCTACGTTTTGCCGGCTATCGATGGGGAACAAACCAGATTCCCCGTGAAAAAAGGTGGAGGGCGGATGGCCCGGCAGGCCATCCGCCCCTCTACCTTGACTAGATCAGTCTCAGATCAGGAAACCCTTCCGGATCAACTGATCTTCCACTGGCTGGCGTTCCAGCTGACTCCGTCCTGAGCAGAACTCGGCCGGATGTTCTCCAGAGCGGAATCGTATGCCACAACGCCCGGGTGGGCGTAGAGCGGAATGCCGTACAACGTATCCCACAGCAGCTTCTCGATGACCACGGTCTGCTCCGCATGGACCTCCGGGTCCAAGGAACTCGCGAGGGTGTCCCAGGCCGCATCAACGTCGGCGTTGCTGTACTCGCCAAAGTTCTGTGGCAGGCCGGTGGCATAGATGTTCTGACCGGAAGCAATCTGACCGGAACCGGCCCAGGCGAACAACGCCACCTCGTAGTCACCGTTCACCAGGTCATTCTCGAAGAAACTGTCCGATCCGCTGTCTGTGACCTCGAAGCCCGCTTCACGGCAGGAAGCAGCGATCGCCGCAACTGTTTCACTACGACGCTGGTTGGGGGCACGGTAGCCCATGCGAACCTGGATGGGGGTGGCGATGCCCGATTCTTCGACCTTGGCCTGAGCGCCAGCAATGTCCACCTCATCGAAGCGGCCGTCGTAGGACTCGCCCACAACAGACTCGTAGTTCTCCTGGAAGGGGAAGACCTCACGGGCATTCATGATCGTGGCGTCCGGGTTGATCGGGGCGATCAGCGAGTCCACGATGCCCTGGCGTGGCACACACAGTGCGAACGCCTCACGCAACGCAACACCACCTTGTGCGTCGGAGAAGACATTGTTGTCGCGGAAGTTGAAGTCCAGGTGTTCCCAGGTCAACTGCTGGTTGCCTTCGACCGTGACCGACTCGCCGATGGCTTCAAGCAGCGCCACGGTGTCAACGGTCGCCTGCGGTTCAATGACCTGAACGTCGCCGTTCTGCAGCGCCTGCGCCATGCCGGCATCCTCAACAAACCGGTAGACCCAGTTGCTGGTACCGGCGGGGGTGCCCCAGTACTGGTCGTTGGCTTCAAGGGTGAGCGAGGTGTCGTTCCACCCATCGTCGATCAACTTGAACTTGCCGTTGGACGGAACCTGCTCCATGTCCGGCAGTTCGCCCGGATTGAAGATCCAGCCGTCGTTCCAGAACTCGGCAGCCTGGGTCACGGTCGCAACGTCCTGATCCAGAATGGCCTAGGAGAGCGCCGCCGGCTCAAGTCCGGACTGCTCGGCCACAACATGGGCTGGCTTCGCGGTGGTCACGATGATTCGGAAGTCGGGGTTTTTGGTGTCAAAAACGACGGTGAATTCCTTACCGTCAATCTCGCCCACCGGGCCCTCTGTCGAATCCGCGGCAAACGACGCGCTCACGTGGTCGAAGACCGCGGCTGCATCAGGGTCCTCCTGGCTTGCATAACCGGGAGCGAGCCATTCGGGGTTGTTGGCAGCCCACTCCAACAGGTAGTCGTTGTAGGTCACCGGGGTGCCATCGGACCATACGGCATCGTCGGCAATCGTGTACTTGACCTCGAGAGGATCTTCCGAGACGACCTCAATGGTGCCGAACTCGGTGTTGTCACAGATGGTGCCATCCGTGCCGAAGTAGACAAAGCCGGAGAACATCTGCTGAGCGATCACACTGTTGTAGGTGGAGTAGGTCCTGTTGGTGACATCGTTGTAACCGTTCCAGGGACCCGGGCCAGCGGTGAAGCTGACCTGTCCATCCTGGGTTTCGGTGATGCCGACATCCTGAAGGCAGCCAGCGCCCTCTTCCATCATGGCGTCATCAGTGGGCTCCACGCTGGCGGTGTCAGTGGTCTCCACTTCCGGCGAGGTCTCCGGGTCTCCGCTGGTGCAGGCACTCAGGACGAGCGCTCCGCTCAGCAGCAGACCGAGGGCCGCTGTGCCCTTGGCTCTGATCTTCATTCTGTCTCCTTGTCGTCGCAGACCGTCCCCCGCAATGGAGGAAGCAATGCTGCGGACAATATCGACATTGCGGCGCACAAGTGCCTCTCCAGCGGTAAAAAGCTCGATTCGTTACCCAATTGTCTTCTTCAGGGGTCAGCAACCTCTACATTCGACGGGCCACCAGTGCGCGGGCGCCATGGGCCGTTCTGGCAAGAATGAGCGTGGCCTGTCGGTTCCCCCTGGGTCGCAGCTGCTTCCGCAGTGCCGCAGGATCGATGTCCATGGCCCGCTTCTTGATTTCCAGCGTGCCAATCCCGTGCTGCGCGACGTAGGAACGCAGGACGGCGACGTCGTAGGCGAGAATCTCCAGTATTTCGAAGCAGTCAGCCAACGGTGAGACGAGGGGTTCGTCGGCACTCAGGTAGGCGGTGTGTTCGTCCAGGAGCCACACGTTGCAGTCGTCCGAGATCTCGGTCACGAGCCCGGCACGCACGACGGCATTGTCCGGTTCAATGAGATATCGCCCCGGGGGCCGCACGGGAAGGACCCGCGGCACCTCAGCGGCGAGTTCGACGGGCTCTTCTCCAGTCCGCGGAAAGACAACAGCAGCCCGGGATGGTCCCTGCCCATTCCACAGCGACGCCTCCACCACATCTCCGTGATGGGAGACCCACGTGGCCCGGATGCCCTCAGGAATGAGTTCTTTCGGTAGTCCGGGGCCCATCTTGACGCAGGTGAATCTGTCGCTGGAAAGATGCTGCAGCACGAGCGACCATGGCGGGGAGAAGTTTTCCACACGCCAGGTGCGGCCACGGTCAGTGCGGCGGGCCGGGTCCAGAAACACCCCGGCCCCAGGTGGAACATCAACCCCCTCGGCGTAGCCCACCTCTACGGCGCTCCCACCCATCAGCGAAAGGTTCGCTGATGCCAGGGCAGCGGTGTCAGGGTCGGCTTCCACCGCATGCACGTCGATCCCCACCTCAAGGAAGGCCATGGCATCAGCCCCAATCCCGCAGCCGAGGTCGTAGACCTCACTCACACCGGCGGCACGAAACTGTTGGGCGCGCCACAAAGAGACGGGGTGGCGGGTTGCCTGCTCCAAGCCTGCGGGCGTGAAATACATCTCCTCTGCCCGAGGAAACTTCGCCGAGGCCCTCCTGCGCAGCGCCACCTGCGACAGAGCCACCGCGGCCAGTTCTGGGGGGAACTCTTTCCGCATCCGGCTGGCAGCACCCAAGGATCCCGGATCGTCTTCAGCACTCGCTGCCGCCAGCGCTGCACGGCCCTGATCGGAGAGGATGTCCATCCGGCCAACCTACATAAATTCCGAACGGGCTCATTTCAGGCCAACCGAGTTCCTGGGTCGAGTGGCCGGGCAGAGGTTCGCCATCTGGTGGCGGCGTAGGATCAAAGCCTTGACCCTGAGGAGGCGGGACGCAGATGACGAGACTGGACGTGTGGCTGTGGTCCGTGCGGATCTACAAGACCCGCTCGATGGCCACCAACGCTGTCCGTGGCGGACACGTACGCCTCAACGGCGATCCCGTGAAGCCGGCTCGTGTCGTCAAGACCGGGGACAAGGTGAGCGTGAAGGAACCGGGCTGGGTCCGTGAATTCGAGGTCAAGCAGCTTCTCAAGAAACGCGTCGGCCACACCGTGGCCATTGAGGCCTACGTGGACCATTCCCCCGAGAGGCCCACACATCTATCCGCTCCCATGGGACGACGCGACAGGGGCGCCGGCCGCCCCACCAAACGGGATCGACGCAGGATCGATCACCTGATCGGGCGCGATGACCGAGAGCGCCCGGCCGAGGACGACGAGGAATACATCGCCTGAGGGCGGAGTCAGACGACGATCGTTGACACCGGCAGACCGGGGTCAGCACTGAAGTCCAGCGGCGACGGCTTCACTCCGGCACGCACCACTTCAGATCCGACGGCGGCGATCATGGCGCCGTTGTCGGTGCACAGTGCGGGGCGTGGGCGGCGCAGCTCAATCCCTGCGGCCGTTGCCCGTTCCTCCAACAGGATTCGCAGCCGCGAGTTTGCAGCCACTCCCCCACCCAGCAGGATCGTGTCCACCTCGAAATGTCGTGCGGCGTCGACGGCTTTCCTTGTCAGGACGTCGCACACGGCCTCCTGGAAGCTGGCGCACACATCAGCCACGGGAATCTCGCTTCCCTCGAGACGACGCAACTCCACCCAACGGGCCACAGAGGTCTTGAGTCCGGAGAACGAGAAATTGAACCGGTGCTTTTCCATGTCGTGGCGAGCCGTCAGACCACGCGGGAACCTGATGGCCTTCGGATCCCCCTCGGCGGCGAGCTTGTCGATGGCCGGTCCACCCGGATACGCCAGTCCGAGAAGCCGCGCGACCTTGTCATAGGCCTCACCGGCCGCGTCGTCGATGGTGGTGCCCACCTCCGTGATGGAGCGGGTCATGTCGGTCACATGGAGGAGGGATGTGTGGCCGCCGGAGACCAGCAGTGCGACGCTCGGCATGGGCAACTCCCCGTGGTCGAGGAGGTCCACCGCCACGTGACCCACCAGGTGGTTCACCCCATACAAGGGCTTGCCCAGGTACGTCGCGAGGGCCTTCGCCGAAGAAATGCCCACGAGCAACGCCCCCATGAGTCCGGGGCCGGCGGTGACGGCGACAGCATCAAGGTCGCGCAGGTCAATTCCCGCCGTGTCGACGGCGCGCTCCAGAGCCGGCACCATGGCCGAGAGGTGCGCACGGCTGGCCACCTCCGGCACCACGCCACCGAAGCGCACATGCAGATCCACCGAGCTGGCCACCTCATTGGCGAGCAGTTCCCGACCGCGCACGATGCCCACACCGGTCTCGTCGCAGGAGGACTCAATCCCCAGAACCAAGGGTCCGCTCACGAGAATTCTCCTTCTGCCATTGCCATGTTCAAAGCTTGGATACGTCGTTGAAGGATCACGGCGTGGAGGCCTGGGCCGTAGTAGTTGCGGCGCTCGGCGATCCGGTGGAAAGCTGCGCCCTCATACAGGGAGAGGGCGGCCGTATTGGTGGCTTCCACCTCCAACAGCATCCTCGCCGCCCCCTCGCTGTGGGCCCAGGACATCCCCGCAGTCACCATCTGGCGAGCGATGCCCCGTCGGCGTGCGGATACGCGCGTGACGATTCGGTGCAGATCCACCACGTCCTCGCACAGGGAAAAGGTGGCGGCTGCATCGAGGCCCGAAACACCCTGGCACACGAGGATGTGACGCCCGGGACCATTCAGCTCCCCCAACCATGATTCTTCGCTCCAGCGCTGAGCTTCCGGGAAGGATTCCTCCAACGCCATCAGCCCTGCAAGGTCTTGTTCCTCAGCGATCCGGATGGTGTTCACCGCAGCCTCAACCGCGGCAGGGCGGACTTGGGTGGACCGCCCACCGTTGCATCAGCAGGGCGCAGATAGTACGGCTCCGACGGTGCCTCTGCCAGTTCGCGCCATGCGGCGGCCAGCAGGGCGGGGTCGATGGTGCGTGGGCCGTCGAACCTGAAATCGATCCGATCCTGCATGCTCTCGGGCACCGGTCCGGCCACCGGTATCGGCGGTACGGTCCCGGGTCCTCCAACCTGAGGCTGACCCACGCGCGCACCGTCGCGGTAATGGGCCCAGTAGAGCTCTTTGCGTCGCGCATCGGAGGCCACAACGAATTCCGACGGCGCGTCCCCGGCCCACCATTGCCGCGCCAGAGCATCCAGCGAGCAGACGTGATGCAACTCGCGGCCCGCCAGATGTGCCAGCGTGGCCGCGGCCGCGATACCGACGCGCAGGCCCGTGAACGGACCGGGCCCCATACCCACGACAAACTCGTCGACCTCAGAAACGTCCACACCACTGCGTCGACAGACTTCCACCACGCAAGGCATCAGGGATTCACCGTGCGCACGGGTGTCGGCCACCACCTCGGCATCGATGGGCACGCCGTCGCGCGCCAACCCGGCGGCCACGAAGTACGAGGTGTCGATGGCAAGGGTCCAGGTCATGCATGCTCCCGAAAAATCTCCAGGGCGCCCTTCCAGCGTTCACCGACGCCTTGGAGGCGCACGGTGCGCAGGTCTGTGGCGGGGTCGATGCTGCGAAGGATCTCCACTTCGAGGCGATCATCGGAGAGCCACTCAGCCTTGCCCTGACCCCATTCGATGTAGGTCACCGAGTCAGCCAGGGAGGCGTCCAGGTCAATGTCGGAGAGTTCAGCAGCATCTCCCAGACGGTAGGCGTCGACGTGGACGAGATGCGGGCCGCCGGTCAGACTCCGATGGACGCGCGAGATGACGAACGTGGGCGAAATCACAGGTCCCTTGATACCCAGACCTGCCCCCAAGCCCTGCGCGAGCGTCGTCTTGCCGGCGCCGAGCTCGCCGTCCACCACAAGCACGTCACCGGCCCTCAGAACACGTGCCAACGAAGCGCCCAGGTTCTTCATGGCTTCCGCCGACCACACCTCGAGCATGACGGGAAGTTCGCGACCCAGGATGAAACCGTCAGGCTCTTCGCGCACAATCGCGAAGCCGTGGCGCTCCCACCACTTCATGAGCTCAGGGAACTCACGCCGGGTCAGCAGTTCCACCTCGGAACAGCCGAGGCTGGCTGCGAGATCCCCTGCCGCCTCCACCAACGCGCGGGCCAAGCCACCGCGGGCCACGCCGGGCAGCACGCTGACCCGCCTCAGGGTGGCAACGGGTCCGTGACGCTGCATCAGAAGACAGGCGACGACCTGTCCGTCAGCGACTGCACACACGCCATGTCCAACATCGAGCGCGTGCGCGATGTCGGCGACGGTGTCCGTCAGAGCTGCTGGCGGTGGGTCGACGTGCCTACGGTGCGCGAAGGCCTCGTGGATGACCCGCAGCATGGCGGGGGCATCGGCCGGTTGAGCCAGCCGAAGCGAGACCTGGGGTGAGGAGTTCATGTCGTCGGCGATTCTAGCGCCGCAGCTTCCGAAGAAGCCGCGACCGCCTACTTCCAGTTGCGGTTGCGTCCGCCACCGCCGTCGCCGGAGCGCCCGCGGAATCCACCGCCACCGCCGCCGGAGGCCTTGCGGAATCCACCGCCACCTCCGCCGCCGCGGTTCTGGGGACGACGTGGCTGCTGCTTGGGAGAAATGAGCCGTTGGTACTCAGACTCGGGAATCGGAGCGCCAGAGGGAACTCGTGATCCGGTGGCCTGGCGCAGCTCATGGCTGTCTGGGCTGACGTCGGTGGGATCCACGTTGACACCTGCCTGGCCGGAGATGCGGCGCATCTCCTTGCGCTGGTGCGGCAGTACGACACTCACGACCGCGCCGGATTCACCGGCTCGGGCGGTACGCCCGGCACGGTGCAGATAATCTTTGGAGTTCATGGGCGGGTCCACCTGCAGAACCAGGGAGACATCGTCCACATGGATGCCGCGGGCAGCGACGTCGGTGGCGACCAGGACGGGCAGGTCTTCACCCTTGAACGCCTCCAGGACGCGGGCGCGGGCGCCCTGCGTCAGCCCACCGTGCAGTCCACCGGCCATGATGCCGGACTCGCGGAGCTGACCGGCGATGCGATCGACGCCCATCTGGGTCCGAGCGAAGATGATGGACTTGCCGTCACGGTTGGCGATCTCCGCAGTGATCACATTCTTGTGGTGCGGCGCCAGCTGCAGCAGGTGGTGCGTGAGTGTGGTCACCGAGTTCTTGGACGAGTCCACCTCGTGCGTGACGGGATCGTGCAGGTATTTCCGGACCACCCGGTCAACTGCATGGTCCAGGGTGGCGGAGAACAGCATCCGCTGTCCGTGGTCCGGCACAGCCTGCAGCAGAGTCGTGACGGCGGGCATAAAGCCCAGATCACTCATGTGGTCGGCCTCATCGAGAACGGTGATTTCCACCTGCGACAGGTCGGCAACCCCCTGCTCCATCAGGTCGATGAGGCGGCCGGGTGTGGCCACGACGATGTCCACGCCGCGCTCAAATGCGCGGGTCTGCGGAACGAAGGACATGCCCCCGGTGACCAGGGTCAGTCCCAGTCCGACCGTTTTGGCCAGCGGCGAGAGATCATTGGCAATCTGGAGCGCAAGCTCACGGGTGGGGGTGATGATCATGGCGCGGGGGGTACCTGTGGGCTTGCCTTCGGCCAGCCTGGTCAGGAGGGAGAGCCCGAAGGCCAGCGTCTTGCCGGACCCGGTGCGACCACGGCCAAGTACGTCACGCCCGGCGATGCCGTCGACGATGGTGGCCCGCTGGATGGGGAAAGGTTCCGTGATGCCACGGGCTTCGAGCTGAGCAACCAGCGGCAGCCCCACTCCGAGCTCGGCGAAGCCCGACGCCTGATGGGCCTCCGACACCTTGACGTCAGCGACGGCGCCCTCGGTCCAGCTCATCTGGTCGGTTTCGGGGTTGCCCATGTCATTGCCCTGATCGTGGCGATCATCGCGACGGGGCTGGTGAGAACGCTCACGGAAGTCGCTGGAGGGGCCGCGTCGGCCGGCATCGCCACCAAAGCTGCGACGCTCACCTCCCCGGGAATCGCGATCCTCGAAGCGACGGGGGGCACGATCGTCATAGCGACGGCCGCCACGGTCCTCGGTGCTGCGTGCGCCACGGTCATCGCGACCCTGGTATCCACGGTCACTGGAACCATTGCGATCCTGGAACCGGGGACGGTCGTCGTTGCCGCGCGACTCCTGGCGGGGGCGATCGTAGCCACCACGGCCACGCTCTTCGCCACCGCGGCTGTCGCGGCTGCCGTAGTTGGATCCCCCACGTTCGCTGCGGCTGCTGTCGCTGCGGCTCTGGCCTCCGAAGCTGCTGCGACGGTCCTCAAAACCGCCTCGTCCACCCTCGGTGGGCCGGTCACGACGATCAAAGGAGCGACGATCGCCCGAGAAGTTGGAGCCCGAATCCCGGCGATCGGAGGTGCCTGAATCGCGACGGTCAAACGAACGGCCACCGGTACCGGAGTCGCGACGATCAAAGGAGCGACGATCAGAGGTGCCGGAATCGCGCCGATCA
>JBQCZU010000003.1:0-83848 GCA_052089385.1 Arachnia sp. | reverse complement strand
CGATCAAAGGAGCGACGATCAGAGGTGCCGGAATCGCGCCGATCAGAGGACCGACGATCAGAGGTGCCGGAATCGCGCCCATCAAAGGACCGACGCTCATCGCGACCCGCGCTGGAACGCGGCGCGCGGTCGTCGCGGCCGGAATCAGTGCGTGGGGAACGCTCGTCGCTGGAGGTGCGTTCGGCGCGATCGACGTAGGGGCGGGAGCCCTCATAAGGGCGGTGCCCGCCTCCGCTGCGGGGCTTTGCACCCTTGGAGGCGCGGTCAGCGGCGCTCCAACGCTTTTTGGGCGTACCGTCCGCCTTGCGTGATTTGGGCGCTTTTTTCTTGGGCATGGCCATGGTGGTTCCTCAAATGGATCGTTCACGAGCCCGGCGGCGGTTTGCGCCCGGCAGTGGCTCGTCTCGTCCCAAAAGGTGTCCCAATACAAGACGGCCAGAGGATGCGATCAATGTCGCGCCTCAATGGTGCTGCTGTACCGATGAAGCTACCGACCCAGAACTTGGCCGGCGGATGAAATACGCGGACCGGAGCAGCACGGTCGCGGGGGGCCAATCTGGCCACGTTCCACTTTACCGGAGCGCATCACGATTCCCCAAAAGGGCGGCGCCTGGTGGGCTACTTCCCTTCAGTCGAAGAGTCCGGCTGCCAGATGCCGTTCCGCGGAAAACCCGGGGGGCAGCACGAAAACCGCGGACCCAATCGCTGTGGTCCATTCGTTGAGTGCATCCAACGCATCCAGGGTTTGCTGCACGGGAATGAATTGCTCGGCGATGCTGGATTGCATCGCGACGAACAACTGTCCTGAGGTTTCCTGACCTGCATCGTCGATGTGGGTGTAGTTGACCCCGCGACGGAGCATGCGTCGCCCTCTGTTCTCGGCAGGGTGGGCTCGACGAACGTGCGCATCCAGAGCCACCACGAGGCGGCCATCGACCTTGGCGCTGCGATCCATGTCGTCGCGTTCCCCCCCGCCTGTGAGCGGCGCGCCCTCCGTGAGATCGCGCCCGATGCTCGCCTCCTGTCGATCCCGTATCACCGTGTCCCATTCATCGAGATCCATCTCGATGCGACGCAGCACCAGTTGCGTGCCATTGGACAACCAGCCATCAGTGGACCACAGAGCCTGTCCCAGTTCTTCCGGCAACGGATTGCGACTGCCGTCCACCTGACCGAAGAGGTTCCGGCCCGTGACCGGGTTGCCCTCGGCATCGACGCCCCGCCAGAACCCTGATTGGCTCCAGCGCGGCAGAGCGAAAGGGCGAGCATCCACGCTCATGCGACGGCAGGCGTGACTGACGGTGGTCTCGTCATCAGCCTGAACCAGGACGAGAAGGTCTCCCCCACTCCAGCGTTCCTGCAATTCGTCGTGATCCATGGGCGGGATCTCCTGAAATCCCGAGGGACGCTTGCTTTCCAGTCCGGGCAGCGCGAAGACTGCAGGCCCGCATCCCACGGTGATGGTGAGGGAGACGGCTTCCTGCGCGAGATCCGGTGTCGCGTCCCCGGGGGCTGCCCTTCCCGCCATGAGCGCTGCGATGGTTGCACTCCACACGCGCAGCAACCGTGCCAGCGCGTCGGCATCCGTCTTCCCCAGAAGGTCAAAGGCCAGGAACCGGTGAACGGCAGGCGCTGGTGTCAGTATCCCCGGCTGGTGGGTGCCGTGGGCCTCGTACCGCTGCCGCGACACTCCTTCACCCACGGGCAGCGAGTGTGGACCAGCCTCGGACCCGACGCTGACGCGGGTGCCCACGATTCCAGCCGCTGCACCAACCCCCGCTGCGCCCGCGTACCCGAACAGGGCGCGGCGTTTCAGGGGTGCGGCGTCAGACATGCGACCAGTCTACGAAGTGTGTCGAAGGCCTTCCAATCACACCGGTACCATCGTGGTCATGAAGACGCTTTTCGTTCCCGCAGCCGCCGCCCTACTCCTGCTTGCCGCATGCGGAACGACCCCCGCCGAGGAGACCAATCCCGGAGTGATCACTGCCGATCCGTGGGTGCGCACCACTGATGGAGCGGAGCGCACGGACATGACCGCGTTGTTCGTGAACATGACCAACCCCACGTCGGAGGACATCACTCTCATCTCCGCCGACTGCGGCGACGTCGCCGGCATGGTGGAGATCCACGAGATGGTGATGTCCGACGGCGAGATGATGATGCAGAAAGCAGAACCCGGGATCGTGATTCCCAAGGAATCGCACGAACACCTAGCCCCCGGGGGTGGCCACGTGATGCTGATGGACCTCACTCGCGAGTTACCCGCAGGCGGCGAAGAAATCTCCTGCACGCTCGTCTACGACAATGGCCAGGAAATCGACGTTGTGGCACCGGTGAAGGAGTTCACCGAGGAGCAGGACACCTACCACACGCACGAGGGCGACGAGTAGACGCTCCTTCTCACCCGACGGGTTGCCCCCGGCGCACCGACGGCTTGATGGCCTCGGCGTAGTGCGCCATCAGTTCGGAGCACACGGCATCCCACGTGCGCTCCACCACTGACATTCTGGCCGATCTCCCGAGCCGCTCGCGCTCCATGGGATCCTCCAGGAGCATCTTCACGTGCGACCGCATGGTGTCGAGGTCGCCTGGTTCGTACAGCAGTCCTGTCACCCCGGTCTCGATCAAGTCGATGGGGCCCCCGCGACGCGGCGCCACGACCGGCAGCCCGGCCGCTTTTGCCTCCTGGATGGACTGACAAAAGGTTTCCAGCTCACCCGGATGGACGAAGACGTCGAGACTCGCGAGCACTTCGGCCTGCTTGCTGCCGTCGAGGTGACCCAGGAACTGAGCTCCCGGAAGGCTGTGTTCAAGTGCATTGCGGCTGGGCCCATCGCCGACGATGACCATCCGGCTGTTGGGCAGGTTGGACAGGACCGCAAGATCCTCCACCTGCTTCTCATTCGCCAACCGGCCCATGTAGCCGATGAGGAGTTCACCGTTGGGTGCCATCTGACGACGGAGAACTTCGGAGCGGTTCTCAGGGTTGAACCGTTTCGCGTCCACGCCCCTCCCCCAGACACGCACCCGTGGGATGCCCTGGGACCGAAGCTGTTCGGCGGCAAACGTGGAGGGCGCCAGGTTGAGGGTCGCGAGCATGTGTGACTTGCGGACGTGGTGCCACAGCAGAGGCTCCAGATGCGGAAAGCCATAGCGAATCGCGTAGGAGGGCACCTCTGTCTGGTAGACCGCCACGATGGGCAGCCCCATTTTGGCACCCACAGAGGCGGCTTTGAAGCCAATCTGGAAGGGAGCGGCCAGATGGATGATGTCCGGGCCAAAACTGGTCAGCATCTTCTCAACGCTGTGGGTCGGAGTAGTCACCACCCGCACCATTCCGTAGCCGGGAAGACCGATCGACGGCACCGTCTCCACGGGAAACCCCATGCAGAATTGGGGGGTCTGCTTCTGACTGTCCTGCGGAGCGATCACCATGGCCTGGTGTCCATGTGCGCGAAGGTGCTCCAAAATCCGCAGGACGGAATTGGTTACTCCGTTGACCTGCGGCAGGAAGGATTCCGCGATGACAGCCACTCGCACACCTCGGAGTCTAGGCGACGCAGCCCCCAGTAGTAATTTCTGGCTCTGGCCGCGGGCCCGTTGACGAGAAAGTACTGCTGGATCCAGTCGTGGGCCTTTTCCGCATCACCTCGGTGATCTGGACGGACTTTTTCGTCACGGACGAGTGTTGACCTCCACCAGATCGGCGATCACGGCAGGGAAGAACGAGGCCAGGACATCGGGCGGGTACGGTCCCGGATGCCTGCTCGCTGCAATGGCCTGCAGGCTCGCTGCCATGATCGCTGCACGTTCGGCACCGAGCCCGGCCGCCAGCAACGTGCCACAGACACCCGCAAGGACGTCGCCGGCGCCGGCCTGACCGGTCCATGCAGGACCACGAACGGCGATGCTGACATTACCCAGGGGCGTCGCCACGAACTGCGTTGCACCCTTGAGCAGCACCGTGGCACTGAAGCGCGCAGCAGCGTGCTTCGCGGATCCCATGGGATCGGATTCCACCTCATCCCTGCCCACATTCAAAAGCCTCGCCAGTTCTCCAGCGTGCGGCGTCAGAAGGCTGCCCTCCGGCAGCGGCATCGGAAGCAGCGCGAGAGCATCAGCATCCACCACGAGAGGAACACCCCGATCGATGGCGCGCGACATTCGCTGTCGCGCATCATCCAGATCACCCCAACCGGAGCCGAGCACCATGGCCTGCACCCTGCCGCCTGCCATGACAACGCTTGGAAACCGTGTCAGGATCAGCGATTCCGGCGCGTCCCCGAGGTAGCGCACCATGCCTGGTCCCGCGAGGAGGGCGCCCGCACAGCCGAGCAGGGCTGCGCCCGGGTAGCTGCGGGAGCCGACGTCCATTCCCACAACTCCTCGGGTGTACTTGTGGCTCGCGGGTCCCGGTACCGGCCACCAACGCGCAATGTCTGATTCCTCGGCCACTTCGATGCCTGTGTCCCCGACGACGACGCCAATGTCGGCCACCACAATGTCTCCGCACAGTTGAGAGGCGGCCCCCATCACATGGCAGGGCTTGGGCGCGGCGAACGTGACGGTGCAATCGGCGATGAAACTTGTATGTGCCATTCCCGAGTCGGCATCGAGGCCGCTCGGAAGATCGACGGCGAGCACCGCAACACCCAGGGTGGTGGCGGCGTCGGCAAAGATCGCCAGTTCATCCGGCAACCCTGCACGCCCACCAATCCCCAGAACCGCGTCGATGACGAGGGCAGCATCCCCCAGGGACTCGATGGCTTCCACTGCGTCCACCTGACGGCATCCCGCATCGTGTGCGCGCGCCACGCCTTCTTCGTGCGCACCTCCCATGGCGAGCCAGATCAGCACTTCACGATCGGCCGCGAGCGTGGCAGCTGCGTAGAGTCCGTCCCCGCCGTTGTTGCCCGGGCCGACGGCCACCACCACAGGTCCGCTGGGCGCCAGCACTCGCGCCACCGAAACGATGGCGTCGGCTGCCGTGGACATCAGATCGATGCCGGGTTGCTCCGCAAATACCCCTTCCTCGGCGGCCCTGAGTTGGGCGATCGATGCGACTGGTCTCATGATTCACACACCACCATTGCTGTTGCGTACCCACCGTCGTGGGAGATGGACAAATGGATTGTGGCAATCCCCAGCGCTTCAATGCGCGCCGCGACCGTGCCGGTGGCCTCAAAAGATGGCGCGCCCCCGTTGGACTTCACCACTGTGCAGTCGAGCCAACTCATACCGCCCGGGGAGCCAAGCGCCTTGGCCAGTGCCTCCTTGGCCGCGAACCGGGCGGCTTGGGACGGCAGGGAAAGCTGTTGCTCAGATGGCGTCAGAAGTCTTTCCAGAATCCCGGGACGCCGTTGCAGCATCGCCTCGAAGCGCTCCACCACGCACAAGTCCGTTCCGATTCCCACAATCATGCACATCAGACTAGGTGCTACGGGCAGATGGGGATTACAGCCAACGCCGGCGACTCCCCAATGCCGAAATCTCTGAGGATGGAAACCTCCATCCGTGGATGCGCCTCGAATGCCGAGCCCCCAGAAGTACTCTAATGCAACGATGAAGATCAGAAGAAGTCTTGTCACCCTCTTCGTCCTTGGAGCGTTCAGCTCCCTCGCTGCCTGCACAGGAACTTCCAATTCGGTTCCTGCTCCTGCCAGCCCTTCCGTTGCTGGGACGACCAGCATGCAGGAGTCCTCCGCCACGGCTTCCCCAAGCTCACCCCAGGAAAGCGCCGCAACCTCACAGAGCCCTGACGCATCACCAAGCGCTGCGACTGAGCCCGAGGACTCTGCGCCCGCCGCGGGCGTGCCCTCCGCCCTCCAGGGTCGATGGATCTTCCTCGGAGACAGCGAGCAAATCCCGGAGTGCGAACAGGTGGAAGAGGGCGAAGGGACGATCCTGGAGGTCACAGCCACCACAATCAGCTCCTTCGCCTCCCTCAGCGAGCTCGTCTCGGTGGAGACCAGCGACGCCGCCAGCATGGAGGGGACCTTCTCCTACCAGGACGACAGCGATGACCTCATCACGTCACAGGTCAGGCTGGAAACCACCGACGAGGGCCAAACGCTCACCTACACCGAGCTCGGCGAGAACACAGGGGTGGCGCCTGCGCGCTACGGTCGCTGCTCCTAGCAGGACCAAGTGGGCTGCCTGGTCAGGCTGGCAGCCTCACTCGACTGTGACCGACTTCGCGAGGTTCCGCGGCTGATCCACGTCGTGGCCCATCAGCGTCGCCAGTTCGCAGGCGAAGATCTGGAGCGGGATGGTGGACACCAGCGGCTGTAGGAGGGTGGAGACCTTGGGCAACTCGATGAACGTGTCCGCGTTCGCTCTCGCATCGTCATCGCCGCCTTCCGCGAGCACGATGGTGCGTGCACCGCGTGCCCGAACCTCGGCGATGTTGGAAATCACTTTGTCACGCAGTTGATCGCGCCCTGAAGGAGGCACCACCACAAAGATCGGAAGACCCTCGGACACCAATGCGATGGGACCGTGCTTGAGTTCCCCTGCCGCGAATCCTTCAGCATGGATGTAGGCCAGTTCCTTGAGTTTCAACGCCCCTTCAAGAGCGACGGGGTAGCCCACATGCCTGCCCAGGAACAGCACTGAAGGCGCAGCCTTCAACTCTTCGGCCAGATCGAGCACACTCTGCTGATGCTCCAGTACCCACTGCATGTGGGTGGGCATCGTTTCCAGCTCGGCAAGGATGGCCGCGATCTCATCGCCGAACTTCACGCCTCGAACCTGCGCCAGGTAGAGCCCCAGCAGGTAGCACGCGACTACCTGGGTGGTGAACCCCTTGGTGGAGGCGACGCCAATTTCCGGGCCCGCATGGGTGTAGATCACGGCGTCGGACTCGCGGGGGATGGTTGCGGCGTTGGTATTGCAGATGGCGATGACCTTGGCATGCTGCTCGCGGGCGTGGCGGATGGCCATCAGGGTGTCCGCGGTCTCACCGGACTGGGAGATGGTGACCACCAGGGTCATGGGGTCGATGATCGGATCGCGGTAACGGAATTCGGAGGCCAGCTCCACCTCACACGGAATCCGTGTCCAGTGTTCGATGGCGTACTTGGCCACGAGCCCCGCATAGAAGGCGGTACCACATGCCACGATGACAATTTTGTTCACGCGGCGCAGTTCGTCAGAGCTGATGTGGAGCTCGTCCAGCATCAACTCACCACGCTCATTGAGGCGCCCCAGCAGGGTGTCAGCGACGGCCTTGGGCTGCTCAAAGATCTCCTTGCGCATGTACCAATCGAAGCCCTGTTTCTGCGCGGCCTCCAGATCCCAGTCGACGTGGAATTCCCGGGTCGTGGCCGGAGATCCATCAAAACCGGTGACAGAAACGCCCTGGGGGGTCAGTTCCACCACCTGATCCTGACCCAGTTCGATGGCATCGCGGGTGTGTTCAATGAACGCCGCCACATCAGATGCCAGAAAGTACTCGTCCTTGCCCACTCCCACCACCAACGGGGAGTTGCGACGAGCAGCCACGATCCTGTCGGGATCGGCCGCGTCGACTGCCACGAGCGTGAAGGCGCCCTCCAGTTGACTGACGACGGCGCGCATTCCCTGCAGCAGGTCCGAACCGGCCACCAGCTCGCGCTCGAGCAAACGCACTGCCACTTCGGAATCGGTGTCCGAGAAGAACTCGACACCATCCGCCTCCAGCCGGGACCGGAGAACTGCGAAGTTTTCAATAATTCCGTTGTGGACGACGGCTGCCCGCTGTGCCACGTGCGGATGGGAGTTGGCGTCGGTGGGCGCGCCGTGGGTGGCCCACCGGGTGTGACCGATCGCCGTGCCCGAGACAGGCAGGGGGTCAGCATCCAGTGCCGCAGCCAGATTGGCGATCTTTCCAGCCCGTTTTCGGTACTCAATGGCGCCATCATCCACGACAGCTATGCCTGCCGAGTCGTAGCCTCGATACTCCAACCTCCTCAGGCCAGCGAGCACTACGGCCCGTCCGTCACGATGTCCCAGGTAACCCACAATTCCACACACGCCCTGAACCGTACAGCAAATGTGCACGGTTCTTGACATCGGACCTTTGTTAGCTTTTGGTTTCCCCATAGCGCTCCAGTGCTTCGTCGCGTTCCGCCGCATGATCGACGATCCGCTCCGGGTAGCCGTGATCCAGCCCGTCCTGCTGGTCCCATGGCTCGTGGGCACGCTTGCCGCTGAGATGCCTCAATTCAGGGATCCACTGGCGTAGATACTCTCCATCCGGATCGAAGCGGAGGCCCTGGGTCACAGGATTGAAGACCCTGAAATACGGCGAGGCATCCGTCCCGGTGCCGGCGGTCCACTGCCAGCCATGCGAATTGGATGCAGGGTCACCGTCCCGCAACAGCTCCATGAAATGGCGGGCTCCGTGGGGCCACCAGATGTGCAGATCCTTGGTGAGGAAACTCGCCACCACCATGCGCACCCTGTTGTGCATCCACCCAATGCTTGCCAGTTGACGCATCCCTGCATCCACGAACGGAAACCCTGTGCGTCCTTCTTTCCAGGCTGCGAACCTGGCGGCGACAGCCTCGTCGTTGACGGGATCCTCGTACGGGATGTCCTTGAGCCCGGGCTTGAGGTCCTCCCACTCAGATTCCGGGTTGTGCCACAGCACGTCGGCATAGAACTCCCGCCAACCGATCTCCGAGACGAACCGCTTGTGTCCGGGGCGACGTTCGTCGAGGTCTGCCAGCAGCGTTCGAGGGTGGATGGTGCCGAATTTCAGATGCATCGACAGCATGGATGTGTTGTCGAGGGCCGGAAAGTCCCGCATCTTGTCGTACTCACTGATGACGTCCAGAAAATCAGCCCACCGCGCCGTCGCCACATCCTCACCCACCTCCGGCAGGTCCACCTCGACCCCAGGGGCCTCGGGAATCTCCAGGCTTTCGGGACCGGTGGCGAAGGACAGAGCCTTCGGGACCGCAACTGGTGGACCCCATCCATGCGCCCGCCACGCCTTCGAGAACGGCGTGTACACCTGGAAGGGTTTCCCCGACTGGTTCATGATGGTTCCGGGGTCCACTGCGTAAGGGCTGCCCGTCGACCGCAGTTCAATGTCCTCACCCAGGGCGTTGCGGACCCGCTGATCGCGAATCCGTCCCCAGGGTTGAGATTCTCCCGAGATGTGAATGGTGCTGGCCCCCACCTCTTCGGCAAGCTGCGGCAGCACATCCTCAGCCTTACCGCTGCGAATGACGATGTGGCCGTCATAGGACTCCTGCGCGGATGTCAGTGCCCGCAACAGGCACGTGGTGCGTACGCTGGATTCCGAGAGCAATCGCTCGTCCAACACGAAGACCGGCAGCACGTGGCCTTGGTCTGCGGCAGCACCGAGGGAAGGTAGGTCATGCAGCCGCAGATCTCGGCGCAACCAGAGGATAGAGGTGGGTGACATGGGAAAACGCTAGCGCACCACCCCACCACGGGACCGTCAGTTTCTGCCTACAGTTGATGCGGCGCTCCACTTGTTGGCATGCTTGGGAGAACCCGAGCGAGATGAGATGCAACTGTGGCCCGTCCCTTTGTGATCCTCCGGCGCGGGGCGTGGTCCTCCTTGGCTGATGCCACCCAGATCGACGTCGACGAGGCAACGCTGGAGCGCTTGCGCGGTCTGGGTGACCCGACGTCACAAGAGGATGTCGCTGAGGTGTATCGCCCTCTGACGCAGCTACTGCATCTCTACATGGCCAACGCGTGCCAGTTGCGCGATGACAGCAACGATTTCCTACGACTCAAGGTTCTCCCCACGCCCTTCGTCATCGGCGTGGCCGGATCAGTGGCAGTGGGCAAGTCGACCACATCCAGACTGCTGCAGGAACTTCTTCGCCGGGCCCCCGGTTCGCCCCGCGTGGACCTGGTGACCACCGACGGTTTCCTCTACCCCAACAGTGAACTGGAAAGCCGCGGGCTCGCCAAACGCAAGGGCTTTCCGGAGTCCTACAACCGCCGCGAGTTGTTGCAGTTCGTCGTGGATGTGAAGTCCGGCGAACCCCGCGTGGAGATGCCGGTCTACAGCCACCTCCTCTACGACATCGATCCCACCCAGAGCATCGTGGTGGAATCACCGGACATCCTCATCGTGGAGGGACTCAATGTCCTCCAACCCGCACGAATCGAATCCGACGGCACCTCGGGCCCCGCTCTGAGCGACTTTTTTGACTTCTCCGTGTTCGTCGACGCCGACGAGACTGACATCAAGCGATGGTTCCTTGAGAGGTTCACTGCACTGCGTGACACGGCCTTTCAGGACGAGCGCAGCTACTTCAAACAGTTCACCTCCTTGGGAGACCAGGAAGCCCGGGAGTACGCCTCAAACGTGTGGGACGCGATCAACGGCCCCAATCTGCGTTTCAACATCGCCCCCACCCGGGACCGTGCCACCGCGATCCTCCGCAAGGGAGCCGACCACAGCATTCAGACGATCGCCATCCGCAAGGTCTGAAACGCATGGGGCGCGGGCTCCTTGGGGCAACATCGGCAAGGGAGCCGATCACCCCGCCACAGGCATGAGCTGTCTCCACTCACCTGAGACAGCCGGGTGAGAATTCTCAACAACCGCACCCTGCACGCCCGGCCGCGCAACGAAATGAACAATCCGAACACTCAACCTGAGAAGTTCCTTGCATTTCCTCAGAAAAAAAGGTTATTGTCGCAAAGCACGCACACCACCAAGCGAAGGTTCACCCCACTGATGAAGCGCATCCTGCCTCTCCTGCTGGCCACCCTGCTCGGTTCGACAATCGGACTGGCCCCCCTGACTGCGCAGGCCAATTCCGGCTCGTCGGATAGCACGGTCTACACCCAGCCCGGGAATCACCTGGTGAACGGTCGGTACTGGAACACTGCATGCGAGGAGTACTCGTCCACCGTCGTGCGTTGCACCACCAAGATCTACGGTGAGAAGCAAACTGCCTCGGGTGCCACGTACAACGGCTGGGTCTTCAACAACTTGACCTACCTTCCCTCCTCCCGCGCGGACTGGTCCTCCAACCCGCTGGGCAAGACCGGTTCGTGGACTGCCTCTGATGGCCGCAAGTGGAAGACCGAGTGCGACACGGCAGCCACCGGGAGCAACGGCTGCCGCTCCTACGCGCTCACAGGTGGAAAGTGGGTCGTGAACAACATCGTGCAGTTCAGCACCTCCAGCATCCCGGCAGTCAGAAGCATCCCTGCCGCCGCCCCCGCATTGAAGGGCGTACCGAAAGAACAGGCCGCACCCACGCAGACCGCAGCCCAGGAGGCCGTCGCCGCAGCGCTCGGCAAGGTAGGAAGCAGCTACGTGTACGCGCAGTCAGGCCCGAACGCCTTCGACTGCTCCGGTCTGACGAGCTACGCCTATCGACAAGTCGGCATCACGTTGCCTCGCAGCTCAACTGCCCAACTCTCCTCGGGGCAAAGCGTCTCGAAGAGCAACCTGCAGCCCGGCGACCTCGTGTTCTACTACAGCCCCGTGAGCCACGTGGGGCTCTACATCGGCAATGGCAAGATCGTTCACGCAGCCAATCCCAGCACCGGTGTGAACACCACGTCGCTGGACTCCATGCCCTTCGCTGGAGCCGTGCGCGTTTCCTGAACCCCCCGTATAACAAGAACCCCCGGACCGAACCCCCGCTCACAGCAGGGTCAAGGTCCGGGGGTTCTCCACATTCTTCGAGGAATCACGCTTCGTGCACACGGCGTGACCCCGTGGTGGCGGTCAGCGTCCCAGTCGGATACGCACCTTCTCAGCCAGCCGCTGCGCAAGTTCCTCAGCCTTCTCAATGGTGGGCGCCTCAACCATCACGCGTACCAAGGGCTCGGTCCCAGACGGACGCAACACCACGCGGCCGGTTTCCCCCAACTCATGGTTGGCATCGGAGACGGCGCTGTTGATCTCGGGATCAATACCGGCCCGTAGCTTGTCCACGTCACGGACATTGATGACCACCTGCGGCAGGCGCGTCATCACCGTCGCCAGTTCCTGCAGAGTCTTGCCCGTCTTCACCACGCGCTTGGCGAGGTGCAGGCCCGTGAGGACGCCGTCACCAGTGGTGGCGAACTCGCTCATGATGACGTGGCCGGATTGTTCACCGCCCAGGCTGAAGCCGTTGGCGTTCATGGATTCCAGAACGTAGCGGTCGCCCACCTTGGTCTGGTCCACGCGGATGTCGTTGGCCTTCATGGCCTGGACGAAGCCCAGGTTGCTCATGACGGTGGCCACGACCGTGTTGGAGGCCAACCGGTGGTCCTCCTGCAGGGACAGCGCCAGGATGGCGAGCACCTGATCGCCGTCCACAATGTTGCCCTCGTGGTCCACAGCAAGGCAGCGGTCCGCGTCGCCGTCGAAGGCGAGGCCCATGTCGGCATGGGACGAGACCACGGCTCGCTGCAGCGTTTCCGGGTGCGTGGAACCACATCCCGCGTTGATGTTGGTTCCATCAGGCTTGGCGAAGATGGTGGTGACGGCAGCCCCTGCCTCTTCGAAGGCGCGCATCGCTGTCTGGTAGCTCGCACCGTTGGCGCAGTCAAGCACCACCGTCAAACCACTCAGTGGCTTCTTCTTCCGCAAGGACTTGACCAGGTGCGAAACGTACAAATCCACCGCATGCGGCTGCGAGATGATCCGCCCCACCTTGTCCCCGATGGGCCGCTGCCAATTCTCACCGAGGTGCTGCTCGATGGCGTCTTCCAAGTCGTCGCTGAGTTTGACCCCACCGCGGGAGAAGAACTTGATGCCATTGTCCGGCATGTCGTTGTGGGAGGCGGAGATCATGACGCCAAGATCAGTGCGGTACTCGTTCACCAGATAGGCGGCAGCTGGGGTGGGCACCACGCCCACCCGCATGACGTCGACGCCCGCGCTCGCGAGTCCTGCGCAAACTGCGGCCTCGAGAAACTCTCCGGAGGCCCTCGGGTCACGCGCCACCAACGCCGTCGGTTGGCGTCGCCCGAAGGCTCCTGCCTCACCCAGGACGTGAGCCGCTGCAACCGCAAGGTCGAGAGCGAGTTCTGCCGTCAGGTCCACGTTTGCGACGCCACGGACGCCGTCAGTACCAAATAGTCGAGCCACCCGAACACCCTAGCGGCAGTTTGTGCAGAGATACTGATCGCTTCCGCCGGATCAACCCACGGTGACAGTGTCAGATGTCGTGTTGCGGCGCCCCGTCGGACTCTGCACGCCACCGCTCCCGTCCCAGATGCAGAACGAAGCCACGCAGCATGTAGCCCGAGATGAGTTCATCCCAGCCCATCCGTGGTTCGCTCACGATGGCGACCTCGCGGCCCAACAGGCGTCTGAGCAAAGCATCGGATTCAGAGATGGCCAGGTGCTGACCCGGGCACTTGTGTGCGCCGTCGCCAAAGCTCATGACTGTCTCATTGACCCCTCGCGGCAACTCCCGGGCCGGGCAGAGGTTCAGCGGTTCTTCACCCACCGCCTCCGGGTCCGCATTCGCATGCCGGATGTAGAGGTCGATCAGATCGCCCTTCTCGATGGTCCATGAGTCATCACCGTCGGAGATCTCGATGGCTTCCTGAGCGCGCCGGTAGATGTGGCCGACGACGGGCTCCAACCGAATGATCTCGTGCAGGATGGCGTGGCGTTCCTTCTCCCCCGCCACCAGGTAGCGCGCGCGCAACGCGTCGTTTCGCAGGAGATGCCAAGCTGCCATGCAGATGTATTCGCGCGTCGTGACCATCCCGGCAGTGCCGTAGGTGGTGGCCTCCACGAGGATGTCCATGTTGCCGTAGCCCTCGCTGACGAGGTGGCTGATGACGTCCTCCTGCGGGTTCTTCCGCCGGGCCCGGATAGCGGGCCGGACGTCGGCGAACCAGAATCTGACCACCGGCCACAATCCATTGAGGGCAGCCTGGATCCACTGCTTGTTCGTGCGTCCAAGGTCCTTGCGCGTGATGTCGAAGGCGGGCTGATTGAAGAATTTCACCAACCGCCGCGCCATCGGTTTTACCTTGGAATTGGTGAGTCCCACCACTTCAGCGGTCACTTCGACGGTGAAGTAGAGGCTGAGCTCGTCGAGTTCGAAGCTGTCGAGTGTTTCTGCTTCGGCAATCACGCCGTCCGCCGCGGCATCCATGAGTTCCTGATACCGGGTGGCCACAATCTTGGGTGCGAAGAATCGCGCGACCTTGGAGCGTTGCTCATCATGGAGCGGGCCATCGGAAAAGAGAATGGGATGGTTCTTCAGGAAGCCCTGAGGGATTGCCTCCGCAGTGAATCCAGCCTGCGTCGTGGCGTGGCGGGCGCGCAACACCTGTCGCGCCACCTCCAAGGACCGGATGCGCCAGAGGTCGCCATCCTTTTCGACGCGGGGCTCATCCGCCTCGTCGGGTCTCTTCGACCATCGCAGATCAGTGATGATCCCCACCTCTTTCAGACATTGACCAGCGCTTTCCCACGAGGCTAGTCCCAAGTCTCCCTCGATGACGACCAGCCGCTCCGACCAGACTCGCCGCAGCCAGTGCTCGCCGTGACGTATGTGTACATGGACGGGAGTGAGTGCGGCGTGTCTGGTCGATTATGGGGGACGGCGCTCAGTCGATGCGGCGTGTCCGGTCAGTCGGTGGCTCCGCGGTGGACAACGGTGTCGGGGTCGATGTCGCCATCCTCGACCCCGGCGCCCGCACGCGTCGGCTTCTTCGCGCCACCCAGAGACAGTGAGGCGAGGAGCCCCACCACCAGGAACGCGGCGGCACTGAGAGCCGACGCCCTGGCAGCGTCGGTGAAGGCGGTGCGTGCCGCTTCGGCGACGGCAGCAGTGGCGGGATCGGCGCTGAGCGACGGGATGATGGCTCCCGCTGTCTGCTTCACAACCTCGACGAACTGCAACCTTGCGGCTTCCGGCAATTGCGCCATGGCCTCGAGTGCCGACTCGAGCCGGGTCCCCAGCGTGGTGAACAGGATGGTTCCGAGCACGGCGATGCCCAGGGCAGAGCCCACCTGCCGGGCGGTGCTCTGCGTGCCGGACCCCTGCCCGCTCCGCTCCACCGGCACGTCCACCAGTACGACTCCGGTCAGCTGCGCCGTCGCCAGGCCGACGCCGACACCGTAGATGAACAGCAACGGTGAGGTGGTGAGCCAACCGCTTTCGGTCTGGAGGAACAGACCCAGACCGAGCACGCCGATGACCTCCAGAGCAATGCCGGCTCTGACCAGCGTCACGGGCGTGAACTTCTGACCGATCGTGGCGCTGACACCACTTGCCGCAAAGCTGCCCACAGCGAGTGGGAGCAGGGCGAGCCCCGTCTGGAAGGCGCTGTACCCTGTCACGTTCTGCAACCAGAGGGGCAGGCTGAAGATGATGCCGAACTCGCCCATGCTGACAATGGCTGCGGCGATGTTGCCGTTGCGGAAGGAGGGAATGGAGAACAGGCTGAGATCCAGCATCGAGGGCAGACTCCTGGTGTTGCGCCCTCGCTCCACCAGAACAAACGTCGCCAGGGCTGCGACACCAATCGTGCCAGCGACAGCTGAGGCTGAGACGGCGAACGGCCACGTCCATCCGAACACCACGAAATCGCCAGTGGCGCGCAACCACCCGAAGTTGCGGCCCTCAACGAGAGCGAAGACAAAACCGCCGAAGCCTGTGGCGGCCAGGATTGCACCGGGCACGTCAGCACCCTTGACGGCGTTCTCATCCTTGGACTCGGCCACGAAGAGAAGCATGCCGACGATGACCAGAGCGCCGAGCGGGATGTTGATGCCGAAGGCCCACCGCCAGGAGAACGACGTGGTCAGCCAGCCACCCAGAAGGGGTCCGAGAGCGGCCATGCCTCCGATGGTTGCGCCCCAAAAGGCAAAGGCGATGCCCCGATCCTTGCCCCGGAAGGTGGCGTTCAGGATGGACAGCGAGGTTGGCAGCATCATCGAGCCACCCACGCCCTGTACAGCGCGAGCTGCGATGAGCAACTCGCCGGAGCTGGCCAGCGCGGCAAGGACACTGGAGAGGGCGAAGATCACCACGCCCACGATGAAAAGTCTGCGACGGCCCCACTCGTCCGCCAACCTGCCCCAGATGAGCAACAGCGCCGCGAAGACGAGCGTGTAGATCTCCTGGACCCACTGGGCACCGCTGGAGGTCAGTCCGATGTCATCGATGATGGAGGGGATGGCGACGTTGACGATCGTGGAATCCACGATGATGAGCGCAACGCCAAGGCTGATGAAGAACAGTCCGAGCCATCGTCTGCGTCCACTCGTGTCAACTACTCCTTTGGTCATCAGTCCTCCTGGTGGCACGCATTGGGGCCCTTTGCTTCTGTGCTGGAAAGAAAAGTACTCCTGCTCAGCAATGGTTGAGAGAGGGGACCGGATGGTGGTTGTCCCCCGGAGTTGTTGTTTCTGTCGGATGCAGCAAGTGGACCGCTCGCCATGCAGCTTTCGGCCGTCTCCGGGTTATGCTGTGCGGGCCCGTGAAAAGCGGGTGAGGTCTCTGCACACAGAGGAAGCCGGTGTGATCCCGGCGCTGACCCGCAACCGTGATGCCGCCAATTTTTGGTGGACGAGCCGGGATACCCGCAGGGACTTCTGGAAAGCCCCACGTCGTGGACTGCGTGGCGCGATTGCACGTCGCGCTGAGTAGCCCAAGCAAGCAGAGAGCAGCCCGTGTCACACACCCGCCGCAGCGCCCGCCGCCTCACCGCGATGCTGGCCGTCGTCGGTATTGCCGCCGTCGGGGCCCTGGCGATGCCGAGTGTTGCTCGGGCGGACGATGTGACCACCCGAGACGGCAGATGTGACCAGGCCGAGGGCGTCACCGTCATCATTGATTGGAGTGATGATCCGAACTCATCAGGCGAGACGGATCTGGTGCGATGCATACCTCTTGGCCCCGGTGAGATGTATCCCGTCGAGGCGGGACCGAACACCGTCTCTGTAGTGGCGTCCACCGGCGTTGACTATGACGCTCCGAACGGTGTTGTCACCAGCATCAACGGATACGCTGCGGAAGATGGACGAACCTGGCATTTCGTAACTGGAGAAGTTATCGATGGCGAAGGCGTGTGGAACGGCTTGAACGCCTGGAACCCTGAGGCCGAGGTAGACCTTTTCGTCGGCGTGCGACTCACAGACAGCAAACAAGCTCCCATCAGTATTCCCGGATTCGGCGACGGCGACGGCGACGGCGAACCCGGCGACGGCGAAGGCGAAGGCGAACCCGGCGAGGGCGACGGCGACGGCGAAGGCGAAGGCGAACCCGGCGAGGGCGACGGCGACGGCGACGGCGACGGCGACGGCGACGGCGAAGGCGAACCCGGCGACGGCGAAGGCGACGGCGAACCCGGCGACGGCGACGGCGACGGCGAACCCGGCGAAGGCGAACCCGGCGAGAGCGTCCCCGACCCACCCGTCGACCCGCCCACCGCTCCACTCCCACCAGCCACGCCACCAACGACCCCCGGCACCGCGACCCCCGGCACCGCGACTCCCACGAACTCGGAGACCCCCTCTTCGTCCCAGCAACCATCGCGCACCCCCCAACCCACCCTTGCAGCGCCCTCCACGCCCAATCCTCAGCCCCCGACGAATCGTCCACGGCCACCGGTGGACCCGACTCCGTTCGAGTTGCCGGCACCACCCATGCCGGAGCTTCCTCCCATCGAGGACCCCGCCATCGAGCCGCCTGAGGAAGGTACCGGCCAAGCCACCACCGCGCCCAGCCCGACGCCGTCGATCGTCTGGGGTCGCGAGGATGCAACCAGGCAGAGCTCTGCAGCAACCCGCGCACAGACGCCGGCACCCTGGTCACAACTGGCGGCCGTTGCTGGCGCCATGGTGATCGTCGGTGGTCTCGGCACCGCCTTTGTGCGTGGACTCCACACCTCCACGCCCCCGGTGGTGGAAGAGGAGTGATCCGCCGCACCATCCTTCTGTGCCTCACTTTTGGTCTCCTGAGCATCCCCTTCGGCGTCCAGCGCGCAGCCGCCGAGCCCCCTGCGCAGGCCGCGAGTCTCTGCTCGGGTTCCCCCCGCGGCTGCTCGCTGGAAACCAACGAATGGCTCCGCGAGGGTGCCACTTTCCCCGTGACCGTCATCGGCAACGCCAATGCTCGCGTCCAGGTGGTGGTTTACCAGGCCATCCTGTCCGACGGTGAACTGACGGAATTGCGACCCATCAGCAACGAGGCCGAAGTCATCACGAATTCCGCTGGCGTCGCGATCACGGAAGTGGCCATCCCCACGCTCGATGCTGTTGGTGACGCCAGCGGCTGGGCACTGATCAGCATCGGTGGTTTGCAGGACGGTACTGATGTCCTGGAGACCGTGGGCCAGTTCGTCCCTTTCGGTGCGCGCGTGCCGCGCATACTCGGCGACGGCTATGGTGAAGAGAAGCCAGCCGGTGCGACGCTTGATCTTGAGTTCACTGGCATCATCCCGGGAACCCGGTTCGCCGTCGACTACGAGGACGACGACGGGGTCTGGCAGGAAGCGACGGCCGCGGACCAGCCCGCCGCGAGCGATACCGGCACAAACGCCGGCTCCGACGACGCCAATGACCGCTCCCCCCGTCCAGACGATGTCACCACCCTCGCCTACACGGTCCCGCGCGGTCTCACGTCCACGCCCCACAAGTTTCGGCTGCGCAACGTCAGTGACTCCGCCATCTCACCGCTGTGGCTCACCACGCCCACGGTTGATGGCATCTCGGAAGAGCCCTTGACACCCTTCCAACCCCCACCGGTGGGTGAAGATCTTTCGGGCGCCAACGTCGTGGAGACCCATCCGGAGACAACGGTCGTTCTGGCCGCCGGAGGAGTTGCCGTCGTGACGATCATGCTGACTGTGGTGGGGGCTGGGACAGGACTGCGACGACGAGGAGGCCTGCGATGACGGACGGGCACCCCGTGGTCTGGTTGTGGCTGCTACTCGTGGGCGGCACCATCGCGATGAACACCACCAACCCACTGTTGTTGTTGGTCATGGCCGTGGCGCTGGTCGCCACCGGTTTCCTGGCGGGCGGCCACCGTCGTCCCAGCCTGGTGACGGCACTGGGCGCCGCTCTACTGGCAACGATCACCTGGGTGGTTCTGACCCTGCTTCTTCCACGAGGAACGGCCGCGGATGCCCTCCTCATCCTGCCGGTCTGGACACCGGGCCCCGGAGTCACCTTCGGCGGTCCGCTGAGCCTTGGCTCAGTGATGACGGGGCTCCTGGGAGGACTACGTGCCGTGGTGATCATCCTGTTGTTCGGACTGGCGGGACAATTGGTGAGCGCACGCGGCTGGCTGGCGCTTTCCCGGTCAACGCTGGGCGCGGGAGCACCCGCACTGCATCCGCTGGCCACCCTCGGTGAGGCCAGCGTCGAAGCATTCAATGCCCGTCAACGGCTTTCACTGCAGGGCTGGGGCCGCGGCACCTCTGCGGGTTGGCTCACATCCATGCTCGTTGCCGGGCGCGAGATCGCACGTGCTGATTGCCCACGCCGCGCACCTCGACCCTCAGTGGAGATTCTTCGGATCACAGTTCTGGTCATTCTGACAATCGGGCCCGTTCTGGCTCTCTCCTTCGGCGTTCTTCCCCCCGTCGTCACCAACAACCTCTACGGCACAGACATCGTCGCGATCGTGGTGGTTCTTGCCGTGGCGACTGGCATGGCACTTCCCGGTACGCCAGCACTGTTGTGGAGATGGCGTGCAACGGATGTACCTCAGGCGGCCGTCGCCCTCCTGCTCACCTCCGCGTGGGTGCTGCGAGGAGTTCTCCATCAGGACGCTGCGCTCTTCCCCGCCCTCGACGCGGTACCCTCACTTCCCCTGGCCATCGCCGGAGCCGCAGTTCTGCTGCCCGTGGCGGTCGGCCTCTCAGGTCAACACACCCCACGCAGGGCGGTGGCCGTCCATGCTTGAACTCAAGGCATTCCACTGCGCCGTACCGTCCACAGGAGCGGTTCTGAAGGACATGAACCTCGTGGCCGCGGATGGACACATCACAGCGCTGGCCGGCCGATCCGGTTCCGGTGCTGCCACCCTGGTGCGTGCTCTTGCTGGCGTCCTTCCTCCCAGAGCAGGATTGTCCGGGACCGCGTCCCTGAACGGCCGCCGGATCGACGGCGCCACTCCAGATGAACTCATCGGTACCGTGCTCTGGATATCGGATTCAGCCCTACCGGGCGGCACCGTCGCAGAAACCATCCGTGGGCTCCTCGGGAATCTGTCCGTCATCGACGAACTCGACCTGACCGACAATCTGACGCGCCGGCTCTCCGCCCTGCCCATTGATCTGCGCCTCCGCCTGCACTGCGCCACCCTGATGGCCCAGAGCGCGGAGTCACCGCCCGCACTGATTCTCGTGGATCGTGTTCTGGGTGCCGCCGACATCGCCACGCGGGATCGGTTCTGTTCGCTGCTCGGTGCCCTGGCGCGCGCCGGATCCACGGTGCTGTGGGCCGAGCATGACCTCGACGCTGTCTGGGAACACGCTCACCAGGTGGTGGAGTTCGTCGACGGCAGGATCGTTTGGGAGGGCCGCCCGCAGGAGTGGGAACCCATCAGCTTGCCGGAGCCGACGTTGTTGACGCTGGCGCGCGCCCTTGCAATGCCCCCATTGGACTGCCGCACGCCCCTGACCACCAGGGAAACGATGGCCGAGCACGGGGTGGAGCTTCCGTTGTTCCCCGTGCGAATACATGACGGTGCAGCCCCGAAGGGGTCCAGCACGGTCATTGACGCCGCCACCATTGGCCTCAGCGGCGCAGGTATTGAGATCCGCCACGGCGAGTGTCTTGGCCTCGTCGATGTCGGGGGCCGTCCAGAGGCTCTGACCAGGCGCCTCATTGCGCAGCTTCCCGGTGGAGACGTGGTTGCCAGCCAGTTGCCCGCCACGTTGGTCCTGGGTGCTGCTGCCAGGGCTTGGGAACGCCGGCATCGCCTGTCGCCGGGGACCGTTCTGCGACGAATTGCGCCCCTGCACCCGGACACACTGATCAACGATCTCAGCCCCAGCCAGCTTTCTGCATTTCGTCGGGCGCTGGCCGAAGACGTGGAGACGCCGCTCTGGCTGTCACACCCCCAGGCCGGCCTCGATCCACGCGATCGGCACACGTTGGCGGAGGACCTGCGCACCCGCCCCCATGGCACCCGACTCATCACCAGCCGCGACACCGAGTTCCTGGTGCGCGCTTGTCATCGGATCATCGTCGTGCGCAATGCAACGGTGATCGGCGACGGCTCACCCAGTGCGGTGGTGGATCTGTTACCCACCGCTCCCATCGTTTCCCGAGCCGTTGGCTCCACCCGCTACCTGCGGCTGACAGATGTATTGGACAGCACCCGAACGGAGGCGCCCGCATGATCCGAATGCTCCAGTGGCGCTCCGGGGTGTCGCTTCTCCTTCTCGCAATCGTGGGCGCAGGATGGCTGGGCTGGCCCGTCCTGTTCTCCTTCACTGCGCCCAGCCGTGACGCGCTTCAGGTCGAGACACCATTCCTTTTGGCCGCCGTTCTGGGACTTTTGGGTGTGTTGGCAATGTCCATCTGGCTGGACGCGGGACGCCGCGCCGCGGTCTTCGGGCCCATCCTGCTCGTGGTGGTTGTCGACGTCGTCATCCGTCTCGTGCTGTCCCCCTCAGCTGCCGGGATCGAGCCCGTCTATGCACTGCCACTGCTCGCAGGTGCCGCCCTGGGCGCCCCGGCTGGTTTCCTGACCGGCGCAGTGGCAGCCCTCTCTTCCTCCGTCGCTCTGGGACTTGTCGACACCCCGTTGGTGGGACAGATCCTGGTGTGGGGGGTGTGGGGCGCCGTCGGCGGACTGTTGCGTGCTCTGCCCCCCATCGCTGCGTGGCTCACGGCCACTGTCCTTGCTCTTCCACTGGGAGTCGTCACCGGCCTCGCCCTGAACATCACGGGCTGGACGGATGAACGGGGCGCTGTCGCTGGAGGTTTCCTGCCCGGGCTGCCACCCATGGACGCCCTGCAACGCCTGATTGAGTACACGCTCGCCACCTCGTTGGCCGTCGATCTGACCCGGGCAGTGGTGAACTCCCTGGTTGTACTGCTCATCGGGCTGCCCACCCTGCGGGCGCTCCGCCATGCCTGCGGACTACGACGCAGTGCCGATCCCATCCCATCTGACCCACCACCCCCAGCCGTCGCACCGTCCGCGCTCGGACGCCGCCGCCGCAGCGATCAACTCGACCACCTCTGGACATCCAGCACCACCAATCGGGAGACGTGAATGACCACCGAGACCAGCAACGACACCTTCTCGAGGTCCGTCAAGGACACCCTCACCAGCGACGAGATGGCCGGCGCGGAGGAAACCCTGGAAGCGCTGTCGAACTACTTCGATGCCACCGTCGTGGGCCAGCCGCGGCTGCGTCAAGCACTCATGGCGACGGTGCTCAGTGGCGGCCACATCCTCGTGGAATCTGTGCCGGGACTTGCCAAGACGCTGGCAGCCAGCACACTGGCGCGCTCGGTGGACGCCAGCTTCGCCCGCATCCAGTGCACCCCTGACCTGCTCCCCAGCGACATCGTTGGCACCGAGGTCTACGACCCGGCCACCACAAGCTTTCGCACCGAACTCGGTCCGGTGCACGCTCACTTTGTATTGCTGGATGAAATCAACCGCTCCAGCGCCAAAACGCAGTCGGCCATGCTGGAGGCAATGCAGGAACACCAGACCACGATCGGTGGCATCAGTCACCCCCTGCCGGCTCCCTTCACCGTGATGGCCACGCAGAACCCCATCGAGGAGGAGGGCACCTACGTGCTCCCCCAGGCCCAGATGGACCGATTCCTGCTCAAGGAAGTGGTGGACTACCCGAAGCCTGCCGACGAGATCGAGGTGCTCAACCGCATCGAACGGGGCACTTTCGACAAGCCCGGCAAGCCGGTGGCCACCACCGCCGACATCATCACTCTGCAACGGCTGTGCGGACGGATCCACGTGAAGGAGAGCATCAAGCGCTACATCGTTGAACTGATCAACGTCACGCGACGCCCCGGTGATTTCCTCGGCAGCGAACACGCCCGGTGGATCGAGTACGGCGCCAGCCCCCGCGGCGCGATCGCCTTCCTGCAGGTGGCCCGCAGCAACGCCCTGCTTGCTGGCCGCAACCATGTGGTGCCGGATGATGTGGTGTCCATGCGCCACTCCATCCTCCGCCACCGCCTCGTGTTGTCCTTCGAGGCGATGGCCGAGCAGGTCCGCCCGGACGACCTGATCGACGCCGTCTTTGACGCAGTCCCCACTCCGTAGTCCCATGGCCCGTCTGACACGAGTTCGTCGCGCCGTCGCGCTCGCCACCCGGCACCGGGTGGGCGGGCTCTACGAGGGCGCCCACTCTTCGCTGCATGCTGGACGCAGCATGGAATTCAACGATCTTCGTGAGTACGTGCGTGGCGACGACGTGGCCGAGATCGATTGGAAGGCCTCGGCCCGCAGCGGCGGAAACCTGCTCGTGAAACGACACATCGCTGAGCGTCGAACCACCCTGATGGTGGCCGTGGCCACTGGCCGCAGCTTCGCCGGCATGGCCTCACCCCTGCAGAAGAAGGTGGATGTCGCCGTCCAGGTGGCCGGAGTCCTCGGCTCCATCGCCACCCAGCACGGAGACTACGTCGGTGTTCTGCGATGCGACGGCGACGACATCCGCGCTGATCGACCGTCCACCCGCGACGTCGAACTGGAGCGCATGCTCGGCCACATTGAGGAGGCTTCCGGTATCAACTCCGCCCCCGCCAACCTCAGTCGACTCCTGGAGGTGACCGCCACCACCCTTCGCCGCCGGGGCATCGTGGTGGTGGTGTGCGACGACGTGGACATCGACGCTGATCTCGCAACCCGACTGCGTCGTCTGGTGGTCCAGCACGAGGTCATCCTGATTTCGATCGCGGACCTTGATCCCACAGATCCGAGCATCGCCACCTCCCCAGTCGTCGGCCTTGACGACCACAGGGAACTCCTGCGTGAGCTTCGCAGCGACCCGGAACTCCGCGATGCCGTCATGGCGGACCGGGCGGAGCGTGCCGCTCGACGCACCGCAGCATTGTCCCGTCTGGCCATTTCCCATCTCCACCTCCATGGCACCGAAGCTCTGGTGCCGGCCGTCCTCTCACTGATCAGGAGTCACCGCCATGCCCGTTGACATCCTGCTGGAAATCAATCCTCCCGTCGGTCTCGACTGGCGTTGGTGGGCCATCGCCGCAGCCCTGGTAGTGGCCGCGGTGGCCGTCATGGCACTTGGTGTCACGCGCTGGCGGGCACTGGGCAGGACGACGGATGGGTCGTCGGACACGTCGTTGACGACGTTGCGCTCCGACGCTCTGGCCCGTGTCAGTGAGGCCGCTGCGTCCTACCACGCTGGCGGGATCAATGCCCAGAATGCCGTCCAGGAGATGGGCCGCACCGCCCGCTGGTTTGCCGGCACGGCATCCGATGGCGACGCTGACTATGAGACCGCCGCTCAGCTCAGCGCTGCGGCTCGTCGAGACCCTCGGCTCCTCGATGTTGCCACCTTCGTCACCAGTATTCAGGCCGACTGCTTCTCCCCCACCGCCCGTCCCGACGTCGACGCCGTCGCCGCATCCGCCTCTGGGGTGATCCACCAATGGCGCTGACACAACCCTGGTACGGGGTCGCCGTCCTCATCTTCTTCGCAGTCATCGGTATCGCCGCGTGGCTGTGGCCGCGCCGCCGTCGCGGTACCGCCGGGGCGCTACCGCTGGCCAACACGGCCCGCATTCGGGCGTTGCCCCGTTTCGCACACCTCGTCCGGGCGCGCGTGCGCTGGCTTCTGATCGAATCCCTCTCTCTCGCAGTGGCGGCCCTGGGTGTGGCGCTGCTGGCGGCCGGCCCCGTCTCCACAGAAACCGTCAACGAGCAGCGCAGCAACCGCGACATCGTGCTGTGTCTCGATGTCTCCGGGTCCATGTCAGAGGTGGATCGCGACGTCATCAACAGCTTCGCCGACCTCGCCGTCGAACTGGACGGCGAACGCATTGGGTTCGTCCTCTTCGACGCCTCCGCGGTGACGGTCTTTCCCCTCACCGACGATGCGGCCTACATCGCCCAACACCTACGGGAAACCAGCGAAACCCTCGGCAGCACAGAGGTGGCGGGGACCCGCGTCGGGGACCTCGGTTCTTCGCTCGTCGGAGACGGCCTGGCGAGTTGTCTGCAGCGTTTTGATCAGGGCGAGACGCAGCGCTCTCGCACCGTGGTCCTCGCCACGGACAACCAGGTGGCCGGAACCGCCCTGTTCTCCGTCGAGGATGCCGTCCAGCGTGCGCTGGAGCGCGACGTCCTCGTCTTCGGTGTCGTCCCCTCCGACAACAGCGTCGCCGCCACCGATGACCTGAGTGCCACCCTCGCCCCCACGGGCGGCGAGGTGCTACTGCTCGGCCCGCAACCCGATCTTTCCTCCATCACCCGTGCCGTTGAGGCCTCTCAGAGGACCGCCATGGCTGGGATCTCGCGCAGCGAAGCTGTCCCCCTCGTCTGGCCGGGTGTGGCGCTGTCGTTACTCGGCGTGCTCAGTGCATCGCTGGCGCATCGACGAAGGGCAACGGCATGACTGCGACCCCCCTGTGGTTCCTCCTTGCAGCCGTCATCATCATCGCCGCGCTGCACCTCTGGGCTTCACGCGGAGCGCTACGCACCCCCGCGGTGTGGCTGCGCACCGGAGCTCTCATTCTCCTGGCTGCCATCGCACTGCAACCCGCAATAGCGGGGAGTGAGGATCCGCCCACTCCCACTGCCACTGACGTCGTCCTCCTCATTGATCGCACCACGTCCATGGGGGCAGCCGACTATGACGGTCAGCGTCCCCGCATGGATGGTGTGGCCGCCGACGTCGCAGCGCTCGTCGAGGCAATGCCGAGTGCGCGCTACTCGGTCGTTGTGATGGACAACGACGCGCGGATCGAGGTGCCGTGGACCACGGACACCACAGCGGTGCTGACGTTCGCGGAAACCATGGGATGGCGTGAGGAGACCTTCGGTATCGGCAGCGACATCTCCGTCGGAAAGCCCCTGGCCGAGGACCTTCTGAGCGCTTCCGCCGAATCGCGTCCACAGGCGCGGCGCTTCCTGCTCTATCTGGGCGACGGCGAGCAGACCATGGAGGCCAATCCTGCGTCCTTCGACACCATCGCGCCGCTCCTGACAGGCGCCCAGGTGTGGGGCTACGGCAGCGAACAGGGAGGACAGATGACATTGCGGCCGGACACCGAGGACCTCGTCGAGCGCGACGGTGTTCCGCAGATCTCATCGATCAATGAAGCCACGCTGCAGCAAATCGCCGATGATCTGGGGGGCACCTATGCGCATCGCACGAGCCCAGGCGGCCTCGACTTCTGGTCTGACGGCGCCGGCGCGGCCGCCAGCGAAACGGGAACCCCCACTTATTCCCTGGCCTGGCTGCTGGCGTTGGCTGCGGCTGCTGTTCTGGCCGTCGACGGCTGGTTCACGCTGCGAGCGACCCGGGATGCACGCAAGGAGGTCTCCCCATGACCCGCACACCACGTCGCAGCCAGTGGCTCCTCATCCCTGCCCTGCTGGCGCTCATACTCCTGGTGGCCGCTGTGTCCCTGATGCTGCAACTCGGGTTCCTGGCTTCTGGAAACTCTGCATGGCAGGAGCGCAACAACGCCGACGCCGAGCGCCAGTACTCGCTCTCAATGGGCGTTTCAGTCCTCAACAAGTGGATTCCCGTCCACAACCGGGGCGTCGCCCGTTTTGACCAGTCCAGCTGGGATGCCTCCGCAGAGGACTTCCAGCAGGCAGCCGCCCTTGCTCCGGAGAGCCGACAGTGCACTGTCAGGCTGAACTGGTCACTGGCGCTGGAATCCGGCGCTGACGCATTGCGAGACGCCGACGACGTCCCGGGCGCGCTGGTGCGCTACACCCAGGCGCAAGTGGTGCTCGCTGAGACCACATGCTCGGATGCACCCGCTCCGGGCGGTGGAACGCTGGCTGACTCCTGGAGCGAGGCCCGTCAGCGCCTTGAATCCAAGAAGACCGAGGGCAACGCCACGTGGACCCCACCGGAGGAGTCGGAGAGTTCCGCAGACCCCACTGATGAACTGGATGAGCGGACCAAACAGGCCCAGGAGGAACGGCAGCGCGCTGCAGAGCAGCAGAGCGGCGATGCACCGGATGAAGGCGGCACAGGAACACGCAATTGGTAGGACATGGGCAACTCACGGCCTGTCCCGTGTAGGGTCAGCGTTGTTCAGCTGTGGGGGAATCCCGGTGCAAATCCGGAACTGACCCGCAACCGTGATGGTGGGGCCCATGTACCTCTTCCAGAGTCGGAATACCTGCACTGAATGAGTTCGATGTCATCGTCGTGGTCTGCGGTGGGTTCGGCGCACGTACCAAGCGCCCAAACTTTCTCAAACAGCAGGCCTCCTGAACAAGGAGTTCCCTTTTGTCCCTCTTGAAACGAACAGGCGCAATTTTTGTCGCGCTGTTCCTCCTCTTCGGCCTCATGGCGCCACCGACGGCCCACGCGGAAGTGCCCGACGAAACAAGCATCTCCAACGCTGCCACCTGGATCAAAGAGACCTGGGACGCAGATACCAAGGGCACCAAGTTCTTTGCTGCGGGCACCGTGGCGGACGGCATCATTGCCCTCAGCGCTGCCAACCAGTATCCCGACACCGTGCGCTCCATGCTCCTGAACCTCAAGGAGCGTGGCCCCGGCTACACGGACTTCGACGGCGGCTATCCCGCCGGACTCGCCAAGGTCATCATGACTGCGGACATGGCCGGCCAGAACCCCCGCACCTTCTTCGGCTGCGAAAGAGACCTGGTGGCCGACCTGAAGGAGATGGTTGACGGTGGTCCTGTGGACAGCCGGGAGTACTGGGGGCCCTACCTGATCGCAATTGCCCTGACCCGCGCAAACGAAGAGGTCCCCGCATGGGTGATCGCGGACATGGAAAAGAACCAGGACACCTCCGGCGGCTTCGGCTACTACGAGAAAGATGGTTCCTTCGTCGGCGACCCGGATTACACCGCCGTGGGGATCTCCGCCATGGATCGGGTTGCCAACAACCCCAAGAATTCCGCGGACAAGGCCCGCGTCGCCGCCAACGTTGAAAAGGCCAAGACATGGTCCGCCGATGCGAAGAACCAACAACAGGACTCCGCCAGCAACAGCTACTACTGGGAGACCTATTCGTCCGCCAACTCCACGGGCATGCTTGCCAGCTCACTGTCCGAGGTGGGTGTGGAAGTGACATCCCCCGTTCGCTACCTCAAGAACCAGCAGAAGACTGATGGCGGTTGGCCCGCATCCCATGACGGCAAGAATTCCGATGTCATGGCGACCACCCAGGCCATCCTCGGGGTCACGGGTGCCGGCTACGGCACCATTCGCAGCACCCAGGTTCCCGAATTGGTTGACTGCGACACGACTTCTCCGACGACGCCCCCGGTTGTTGTCCCCCCCAAGCCAGTCGAGACCGTCTACAACACCCCGGGCGACAGGGTCGTCAATGGCCGTGAATGGCGCACATCGTGTGAACCATTCTCCCAGACCCAGCGCTGCACAACCATGATCAAGGCCAAGACGGTGAAGCAGGTCAACGGCACATTTGTCGCGGCAAATCAGTACGTTTTCAACAACCTGACATACCTGCCCTCGCCCCGCTCGCTGTGGGAGAACAACAAGTTGGCGGCATACGGAGAAGTGGGCGGGAAAGTGTCGTGGACGGAGGGCGGACGGCAATGGCGCACGGAGTGCGACACGGCCGTCACCGGACGCGGCGGCTGCCGCTCCTACATCACTTCCAGTGTGATCGCCAACGTCGCCCAGCCGGGTCAGCCCGTCCGCTACGGCTGGGTCACCCAGGACATCTTCAACAACGTGGTCCAGTTCTCATGACCATCTCTCACTTTGCGTCCACTTCCCTGTTCAACAACTGAAGGAACTAACTCTTACATGTCACACATCAAGCGATGGTTCGCAGTCGCCGCATCCGGCGCACTGCTCCTGGGGCTAGGCGTCCCGGCCACCAGCTATGCCGACGAGGCCGTTGCAGCACCCACCAACCACGCCGGGCCCTGTGTGGGCGACACCGGCGTAACAATGGTGATCGACTTCCAGAAGCTCGGTGGCGGCGCAGAGGTGCGCTGCTTCACCGGCGATCCGGAGGACGGCGTGGAAGCCATTCGTGGCGCCGGCTTCGAGATGCAGGGCGTCGACCAGTGGGGTGATGCATTCATCTGCAGGATCGACGGCCGACCGGCAGTGGACGAAATCGTCCCCATCGACGAGGACCCCACCTACACCGAGAAGTGCGTTCGGACACCCCCCGCCAATGGCTACTGGTCCTACTGGCACTCCGATGACCAGGGCGCGAACTGGGAGTACTCCAACCTTGGCGCCATGGGCTACGAGCCCGAGCAGGGCGAGTGGGAGGGCTGGTCGTTCTCGCTGAATGCGACTTCTTCCACCAATCCCGAGCCACGCACTGGTCTGGCTCTTGCCGCCTACGACAACGTCGCCAGCGCCACTGCTGCGGCGGACTGGATCGCCGGTCAGTGGGACGCCGATGCAACCCACTCCTCAGCCGGGTTGGCCGACAATGTCATGGCCCTTGCCGCCGCCGAGGCGCACCCCGAGGTCATCTCTGAAATGGTACGGGCGATGACCACCACGGATCTGGATTACTACAGCCGGGGCGCGGACTCCCTCGCCAAAATGCTCATCGCACTCGAGATGACCGGACAGGACACGAACAACTTCCTTGGTTGTGACCGTGATCTGACTGCAGAGCTCGATACGTTCATCGCCGATGATGCGCCGAGCCTCAACAACTGGTGGGGACCGCACCTGGTCACCATCGCCCTCAACCGCCTCGACAAGGCAGTTCCGCAGAATGTCTGGGATCTGCTGATGAACCGCCAGAAGGTCGACGGTGGCTTCGGCTCGCCCGACGACACCGGTCTTGCCCTTTCCGCCCTCGTGGGTACGAGTGAGAACGAACTCAATCCTCAAGCCATGCGTGATGCCGCTGACGTCGCCATCACGAAGGCTCTGGATTGGGCCAATGATTCTGCCAACCAGAAGACCCAGGATGGCGACTACTTCTGGAGCACGTTCTCCCCCGCCAACTCCACGGGAATCCTGGCCGGCGCACTCGCGGAGGCCGGCGAGGACATCTCCTCGCCGCAGGCCTTCCTGCGCGCACAGCAGAAGCTGACGGGTACGGGCGCGTTCTCGAACGTACTGAACGGCACCACCTCCAACGGCATGTCCACCACCCAGGCCATCTTCGCCGTCGCAGGCAAGGCCTACGGCGAAGCCTCCTTCGAAGTGGAGCAGGTCACATCCGCATGCGCCGTGGCGCCTGCGTTCACCACCCAGCCCGAATCGATCACCGTCGCCGCCGGGGACACAGCAACCTTCACGGTTGCCGCCACCGGTGACCCCGAGCCCGGGATCACATGGGAGAAGGACGTCAACGGCACCTGGACCGCCATCAAGGATGCCACCGGCACCACCTTGACACTGCCGAACGTGGACGTGGATTCGGATGGCCTCAGGGTTCGTGCAGTCGCCACCAACGCGAAGGACTACGCGGTGTCCGAGATTGCCGTTCTCACAGTGAACACCGTCGCGACCACACCTCCGGTCACAACACCTCCGGTCACCACCCCGCCCGTCACCTCCCCGCCGGCACCGTCCTACCCGGGGGACATCTACACAACACCTGGCTACCACTCCTACAACGACAGGAGCTGGTTCACCAGCTGCGAGCCGTACTCCGCCACGCAGCGGTGCCGGACGCTCATCTCGGCCAAGACAGTTTCCGAGAGCAATGGCACCTTCACCACCTCCCAGAAGTGGGTCTTCAACAACCTGACCTATCTGCCGGCCAAGAAGTCCACCTGGGCGGGCAACCCGCTGGCCTCACAGGGCCAGTGGACCGCTGCTGACGGCCGTGAATGGAGGACAGAGTGCAACACCGCCGTCACCGGGGGCAACGGTTGCAGGTCCTACGTCACGGCCCAGATCATCGCCAATGTTGCCAAGGCAGGCGAACCCGTGCGCTACCAGTGGGTCACGAAGGAGATCTTCAACAACATCGTGCAGTTCTCCTGACCCGGAAACCACTGTCAGGATCACAAGTATGGTGCGCCGGGGTGGGAATCTCCTCCCACCCCGGCGATCCACCATTCATGACACGAAGATGGGCGGGACGTGACAGCCACTACGCTGATCCCCGACATGCACCCACGCACCCGAAGGCCCCACCTGTGGGGCTGGACGGTCCGCGTTGGCCTCACAGCACTCCTGATCCTGCTTCTGGTCCTGCCCTCTCCCGCCAGGGCCGACGACATCTACACACCGCCGGCACCGGCGCCCGGATCGAATGCGGTGGGTTCCTGCCTGGCAGCCGAGCAGGTCTGGCTCTTCGTCGTTGACGGCGACGGCGAGGTGCTGGCCAATCAGTGCGTTGGAACTCCTGCCTCCGGTGAAGAGGCATTGGCCCGCGGCGGGTTGCAGATTCGCTACTCCTCGGGCCGCCTCATCTGTTCGCTTTCCGGGCATCCGGAACAGTGCCCCGCTGCCTTCTCCGGTTCCTACTGGAACTACCATCACGCCACCCCCGGTGAGAAATACACCTACTCCAAGGAGGGTGCCGCCACCCGACGGCCGCCCAGCGGAGGCATCGAGGCCTGGTGCTACAACGCGGACAGCAAAAATTCCTGTACCCCACCCCTGTTGACCATCATTTCGGGGGACCAACAAATCCTGGTGCCGGGGGTGGAGGCCGCCGACTATGCAGATCCGGCTCCCACGCGGAACGATGCCGTCCCGGTTCCTGCGAGTACCCCCTGGGCGTTCATTGGAACCGGTGCCCTCGTCGCGGCAGGCATTGTGGCACTGCTCTGGTGGCGCCGCAGGCCCGGCCCTGACGATGACCAGGTGGGCGGCCGCTGACGTGGCACGCCTGATCACCCGCGTGGCGCAACCGGACAGCAACGTCGTCGTGCGTACCCGGCCGCCCCGTCGCACCACCCATCCCTGGGCCTGGTGGGCGTGGGCACTGGCTGCCGGTGGTACCGCCAGTCTCACCCTCAACCCGTTGATACTCACACTGATCGTCGCTGCCCTGGTGATAGTGGTTCTCGCCCGTCGCGACGACGGGAACTGGGCGAGATCCCTGAAGTTCTATCTGCTGCTGGCTGCCTTCATCGTGGGCGGACGGATCCTGTTTCGTCTGATCCTCGGCGGAACCGCCAACGGGACTGTGCTCTTCGCTCTGCCCGAGGCACAGTTGCCCTCATGGGCCGCCGGAATCCGGCTCGGTGGTCCAGTCACTGCCGAAGAGCTGGTCTGGGCAGCCACCGACGCCGCCCGCCTCGCCACCATCATCGTGTGCGTCGGCGCCGCGAACTCGCTGGCGAATCCGCGGACCGCCCTGAAATCGGTGCCGGCGGCTCTCCACGACATCTCCGTCGCTGTCGTCATCACGCTGACCGTTTTGCCCCAACTCATCGCCTCCGCCCACCGTGTGCGCCGCGGCCGTCGCCTGCGCGGCAACACCTCGCGCGGACTCAGGGGCCTGGGTGCAGTGCTGGTGCCCGTCGTCGAGGACGCCGTGGAGGGCTCCATGACGTTGGCAGCCTCCATGGAGGCACGCGGCTACGGCCGGACCAGGGGCCAGCAGAAGGTTCCGCTGGTGACCAGCATCGCCCTGTTCGTTGCTCTGGTGTGCATACTGCTAAGTGCATTCGTCGTACTGGGCGTGGCCGCGTCCCCTGAGACCGTGCTGTGGCTGGCGCCGCAGCACTGGCTGGCCCTCGGACTGCTGGTGCTGGGTGTGGCACTGGGAGGCGTGGGCATGCGCAGCGCCGGGAAGCAGCTGTCCGTCACGCGCTACCGCCCTGCCCCCTGGGGGCTGCCGGAGAACCTCGTGTGTGTGGGCGGCCTGCTCAGCGTCGCGGTGGGTCTGTGGTTGACGAGCCCCCTCGGATACCCCGACGCACTCAATCCGCCTCCCTTTCCACTCACCTGGCCCGTACTGCCGCTGCCTGCACTTCTGATCCCATTCCTGCTTGTGCTGCCCGCAGTCCTCACGCCACGACCCCAGCTCTCGGGAGACCCGACATGATCCACTTCGACGGTGTGTCCATCACGCAGCCCGAGGCTGCCAGCCCCATCATCTCGGACGCCACCTTCAGCATCGCCGATGGTGATCTCTGCCTGGTGATGGGCCGTACCGGAACGGGCAAGTCCACATTGCTGGGGGCCATCAACGGCCTCGTGCCCCACGCCTCCGGAGCCACACTGGCTGGCGACGTCCGCGTTGCCGGGCGCTCAACGCGGACGCACAGGCCCCGCGATCTGGCTGATGTCGTCGGCTGGGTGGGACAAAACCCTCTCGCCGGCTTCGTCACGGATGTGGTGGAGGACGAAGTCGCCTACGGCATGGAGCAGCTCGGGCTCTCGCCCTCGGTCATGCGGAAACGTGTGGAAGAAACGCTGGACCTGATGGGGATCGCCGATCTGCGTCGTCGCTCCCTGTGGCAGCTGTCGGGAGGCCAGCAGCAGCGAGTTGCGATCGCTGCAGTCCTGGCGGTACAGCCGCGCGTGCTGGTGCTCGACGAGCCCACCTCGGCCCTGGATCCGACGGCAGCCCAGGACGTCCTTGCCGCCATCACCACCCTGGTGCACGACGTGGGACTCACCGTCGTCCTCGCTGAGCATCGACTCGAGCGGGTCATGCAGGAGGCCGACACGGCGCTGTGGTTGCCCGGTGATGGTCGTGTCGTGGCGGGTACGGCGTCCGAGGTCCTGGCCATCGCGGACACCTCGCCCCCACTCGTGGAATTGGCCGAGGCCCTGGGCTGGAGCGAGGTTCCCCTCAGCGTCCGGGCAGCACGACGGCGGATCCGCGATCACGGACCCCACATCAGCCTTCCCCCAGCACCTGAAATGCGCGAGGCCCTGTCCTGGCGCGGAAATGGAGAGCCCGTCATCGCTGAGATGAAGGGCCTGCGGGTCAGCTACGGCGAGGTCACTGCTGTCGCTGGTGTGAATCTGGAGTTGCACGCGGGCACCTCTGTTGCACTCATGGGCCGCAACGGCTCCGGCAAGTCATCCCTGCTGTGGGCGCTGCAGGGCGCCGTGGCAAGTGCTGGGCGTGTGAGCGTGGACGGAAGGGATCCGCGCCGGGTGGGCGACGATGAGGCCCGCCGCCTTGTCAGCCTCGTCCCGCAGAGTCCGGCAGATCTGCTCTATCTGGCTGACGTGGACGCCGAATGCAGTCAGGCGGACACGGAATCCGGTGTCGTCCCCGGGACCGCGCGGGCAATGCTGCAGCGCCTCGGTGCGGATCTGCCCGGGGACAGGAATCCCCGGGATCTCTCCGAGGGGCAGCGTCTTGCTCTCGTACTGGCGATCCAATTGACCGCGAACCCCCGTGTCGTCTGCCTCGATGAGCCCACCAGGGGCCTCGACTACAACATGAAGCATGAACTCACCCGCATCATTGCGTCCCTGATCGCCGACGGGGCATGTGTCGTGGTGTCCACCCACGACGTCGAGTTCGCGGCGCAGACCGCGCAACGCACCATCGTTCTGGCCGAGGGCGAAGTGGTGGCTGACGGCACCACGCGTCAGGTGTGCAGCTCCTCGCCCAGCTTTGCCCCGCAAGTCACCAAGGTCTTTCATCCCGCCGACGTCCTGACACTCGCTGAGATCACAGCCGCCCGGCTCAGCGCATGACCACGGACTCCGCCATCCCGGTGCGCAGGCGATCGGGCATCGTTCTCGCTCTCGCTGCCCTGATCGGGCTCACCGCCTTCGTATGGCCCCTGTTCGTCATTCCGGGCGCCGCCCTGGACAATGCGAGCCAGGGGCCGCTGGTCTTCGCCCTCCTCCTGCCCGTGGTCATCGTCATCGTGATCTCGGAGTTGACCTCCGGCAGCATCTCTCCCAAGGCCCTGGCGATGCTGGGTGTGGTCTCTGCGCTGGGCACCCTCACACGTCCGCTGGGCGCGGGTACAGCCGGCATCGAGCTCATCTTCTTCCTGCTCATCGTCGGCGGTCGCGTTTTCGGGCCGGGATTCGGATTCCTGCTGGGCAACACCACGCTGCTGGTGTCCGCCCTCGTGACGGGCGGTGTCGGTCCCTGGTTGCCGTATCAGATGCTGGCCGCTGGTTTCGTCGGGATGGGTGCGGCGCTGCTTCCGAGGGTGCGGGGCTGGGCCGAGATTGGACTGCTGTCGCTGTACTGCTTGGTGGCGGCATTCGCTTTCGGATGGCTACTGGACCTCGCCTTCTGGCCGTTCGCTCTGGGCTCGGGCACCGATGCCAGCTTCGTGGCAGGAGCCCCGCTGGTGGAAAACCTTCAACGCTTCGTCGTGTTCAACGTGGCCACGTCCATGGGTTGGAACCTGATGCGGGCGATCGTCAACATCGTGGCCATGACCCTCGTCGGCCCTGCCATGCTGCGGATCCTGCGGCGCGCCTCCAGGCGTGCCCATTTCATCGCCTGAGGAGGCAGGGTCAGCCCGGCCCGCTGGCCGTCGCTGCGGGGGAAGTCGGCTGGTTTGGGCAGAGCGTCAGGGCGGGAACATCGACGCTCCGGGATGTGCCGTAACCCGTTCCGGCGACACCCATCAGAGCGTGGAGGGTGGCCGCGATATTGGATTCACCACCATCGGGCGATCCGGGCCACCCACCGTCGGGAAGCTGCAGCCCCCGGATGTAGCGCACCGGTGCAGCGATGTCGGGTTCGGCTCCGGGGAATGCCCCCTCGCCCAGCACGTCACCGAGAGCGGCGCTCAGCATGCCGGTTGCCATGATGTCATCGGACCAGCGGATGCCGTCACTGGAATCGTCTGGTCGCTGATTGACAGGATCCTTCGTCCAGGCGATGGCTGCAGCAAGGCTGTCCTCGGCTTCCTCCTGCACCCGGCCGTCGTCGACATTGCGTCGGATGGCGTTCATGGCGGAGATTCCCAGTGCGGTCGCAACAGGATCGACCTCTCTGACACTTTCGCCCAGTATCTGGCGAAAGCCTCCGTCCTGTCGATCCTGGATCTCCGCGATCAACCACCCGGGAATGGACTCGCCGCCACGATGCAGGGCGATGCCCACCACGTAGGGCTGGCCAGCTACGAGAACCGCCGTCCGTCCCGGATCCGCCTCGATCATGGATCGCAGTTCCTCCATGGCATCGACGTCGCAGCCGAGGAACTCCCGGGGATCCTGATTCGCAATCTCGGCCGCCAGGAGAATCCTCGCCAGTGCCACAGGGTCGGCCAGGTCTTCCTCCAGAATCTCTCGTCCCTTCCACTGCAGTTGTTCCAACATTGTGAAAACCGTGCCGGGGACCGCGCCAGCCGCACTCAGTGCAACGACGGTGTCCGAGAGGGTCTGGATGTCTGCAAAGGACACGCCGTCGATCTCCCACGTCCTGACGATCCACTTCACGGCCCCGTCCACGCTCTCATCCAGGACTGCGGTTGATGCGTCAGTATTTGGAGGCGCGACGCTGACAATCGAACGTGACGCGCTGCTGTTCGTCGTTGTCTCGATCCCATTCGTGTCACCACCGGGGGCACACCCGGCGACAGCCATCGCAACCACTGACATGCCGGCAAGGACTCGCATGCGGGACTGTCTGTGCTCTCGCAAGGTTCTGCTCCCCGTTCCCACTCGTCGGAAATACTCTGTCGAGCTTAGAGGTTGCGCGAAGAGGAGCGCCGGGAAAGCGAGTCGGCGGGCGGATGCGTGGGACTCAGAACGCAACAGGCCCCCACGGATAACCGTGGGGGCCTGGCTGTAGGGCGTGTTTGGCGCCAGATCAGCGCTTGCTGTACTGGGGAGCCTTACGGGCCTTCTTGAGGCCTGCCTTCTTGCGTTCCTTGATCCGTGCGTCGCGGGTCAGCATGCCGGCCTTCTTCAGGGCGGGGCGGCTGGCCTCTTCATCGACGGCATTCAGCGCACGGGCAACGCCGAGACGCAGTGCGCCGGCCTGTCCGGTCACGCCGCCGCCGTGGATGCGGCAGATGACGTCATAGGCATCCGTGACGCCTGCGGTCACGAAGGGATCGGACACATGCTGCTGGTGCACCTTGTTGGGGAAGTAATCCTCCAGGGTGCGGCCATTGATGGACCACTGACCGGTTCCGGGAACCATGCGCACGCGGGCGATGGCTTCCTTGCGGCGGCCGGTGGCGTTGCTCGGGGCGACGACGGCCGGGCGGGCCTGCGTCCCCGTGGCAGTTGTCGGGTTGGCGTCGGAGCGGTACGCGATTTCGCGGTCCTGCTCATCGGTGAAGGGCTTGAACTCTTCGACGGGGGTCTCGGCGACCGTTTCGTCGGTTGGGGTCTCAGTCATCTGTTGGCTCTCTCGACTCACTGGGCGATCTGGGTGATCTCAAACGCCTGCGGCTTCTGCGCGACGTGCGGGTGCTCGGGGCCACCGTAGACCTTGAGCTTGCTGATCAGCTGGCGGCTGAGCTTGTTCTTCGGCAGCATGCCCCACACTGCGCGCTCGACAGCCTTGCGCGGATCCTTGTTGAGGAGATCACCAATGGAGATTTCCTTCAGGCCGCCCGGGCTACCGGAGTGCGAGTAGCGCTTCGAATCGACACGCTTGTTGCCACTGAGGGCAATCTTCGACGCATTGATGACGACCACGAAGTCCCCACCATCAACGTGGGGGGCGTACGTGGGCTTGTGCTTGCCGCGCAGCAGCGTGGCAACGTGGGTGGCGAGGCGACCGAGGATGATGTCTTCAGCATCAATCACGAGCCAGTTCCGGGCATTCTCGCCGGGCTTTGGGGTGTACGTGGACACGGACGCAGACCAACTTCCATTCGTTAATACTCTTCTGAAGGTTGCACTCGAATCGTCGACTCGTGCAGGCACGGCCAGCGAGTGCGCAACAGCTACATAGCTTATGTTGCGAAGTGCCCGTCGGTCAAAACGAGAAACAGGTGCACTTCCCGACGACGCCTCCAACCGATCATCACCACACCGTCCACCCCGCCTCTGCGGGCCCGGCGGCCCAGCGGATGGCCATCAGATGGAGTGCAGGGGCCGATCGCCCGGGCGCAGGGAGTTCCGGTCGACGATCCGTTTTCCGAACGGGAAGCAGGTGACGGGGATCATCTTGATGTTCACAACGGCATCGATGATGCCGATGATGGTCAATGTCTGCGCCACAGCCGTGATCATGTGACCGATGGCCAACCACCAGCCACACAGAATGAACCAGATGACGTTGCCCACACTGCTGCCCACACCTGCACCGGGCTTGGCCACAACAGCCTTGCCGTAGGGCCACAGCACGTAGCGGGCCATCCGGAACGACGCGATCCCGAAGGGGATGGTGATGATGAAGATGCAGGCAAGGATTCCCGCGATGAAGTAGAGCGCCGCCAACCAGATGCCACCGAACACAAGCCAGATGATGTTGAGGATGGTGCGCACTTCATATCTCCTGAGGGTGGCGGGCGGGTGGCTGCCAGTCTACAAGTGGGCATCGCGGCGGTCATCGCTAGGCTGACGCCCGTGGAACACACCAATGCACGCGTTCACCGCGACGTCGTCAGCTTCGTTCGCCGCAGCACCCGTATGAACGAGTCCCAGCAAAAGGCATGGGAGCGGCATGCAGCAGACTTCCTGCTCGACATCCCCATTGGCGCACTGCCGGCGTCCATTGCAGCGGGAACCCGGATCGACTGGGATGCCACCTTCGGCCGCCCCGCTCCCCGGATCGTGGAGATCGGCTCAGGCAACGGTGACTCGCTGGTTCCGATGGCTGCGGCACGGCCGGACACCGATTTCATCGCCTTCGAAGTGTTCAAACCTGCGGTGGCCTCCACGCTCGGCCGCATCGGGCGGGCCGGCGTCACGAATATCCGCATTGCCATCATTGACGGCGCCCAGGGTTTGTCGACGCTGTTCGATGACGGTTCATTGGCCGAACTGTGGACGTTCTTCGCAGACCCGTGGCACAAGTCGCGACACCACAAGCGACGCCTCGTCACCCCCGCGTTCGCCGACGTCGTGGCCGCCAAGCTCTCCCCCGGCGGGCTGTGGCGCCTGGCCACGGACTGGGAGGACTACGCACTCTGGCAGCGGGAGGCGCTGGATGGCCATGCCGTCCTGAGAAACACCCACGACGGTTGGGCACCACGGTTCGAGGACCGCCCGGTCTCCAAGTACGAGCGTCGCGGTCTGGCCGCGGGGCGTGAGGCCCACGATCTGACCTACGAGCGCACCCGATGATCCGCTGGCGGCTCGACATCGCCTATGACGGCACAGACTTCCGGGGCTGGGCCACGCAGCCGGGTCTTCGGACCGTGCAGGAGGTCCTCGAGTTCCACATCACCCAGGTGTTGCGCCTCGAGACGCCCGCCAAACTCACCGTGGCCGGGCGCACCGACGCAACCGTCCATGCGCGCGGGCAGGTCGCTCACCTCGACGTCCCGTTCACTCCCGGCGACGACAACCCCTCCCCCGCCGAACTGCAGCGGCTCCTTCGCCGAATTCTGCCCCGGGACATCGTCGTCAAGGCCGTGGGCGAGGCTCCCGAGGGCTTCGAGGCGCGCTTCTCTGCCATTTGGCGGCGCTACACCTACAGGCTCATCGATTCCGAGCACATCCCGGATCCGCTGCAGCGCCGCCACGTCGTGGCAGTGCGCCATCCCGTGGACGTCGATGTCCTCAACGCTGCCACGCCCAGCCTCATGGGACTGCGAGATTTCGCGGCCTTCTGCAAACCGCGAGAGGGCGCCACCACCATCCGGGAGCTCAGTGAACTCACCGCCACCCAGCGGCCCGATGGCGTGATCGAAATCCACCTGCTCGCTGATGCTTTCTGCCGCTCCATGGTCCGCTCCGTGGTGGGCGCACTCGTTGCCGTGGGTGGTGGGCGACGGGATCGCGCCTGGCTGGACGACGTGGCGATGAGCCCGCAGCGACACCACCACATCCTGGTGATGCCGGGACACGGCCTGACGCTGGAAGAGGTGGGCTACCCCACCGATGACGGTCTCGCCGCACGCGCCCGGCTTGCCCGCTCACGACGCACATTGGAGGACGCATGAGTCACTACTTCACCAATGACGACACACCGCTGGTCACCCGCACCATCAGAGCGACGATCTTCGGCAACCCGTTGGAACTCACCACGGCACGAGGTGTGTTCTCCGGCAACCGGCTGGATCTCGGAACCAGCGTCCTGCTGCGCACCGTCGATCCCCCCGTCTCGGGACACGTCCTGGACCTGGGGTGCGGTTACGGCCCCATCGCCGTGGGGTTGGCAGTGGCGTCAGCCGGCATCACCCTGGACGCCGTCGACGTCAATGAGCGGGCAGTGGAGTTGACCCGCCGCAACGCGGAGGATCTGGGAGTTTCGGCTCAGGTGAACGCCGCCCTCCCAGACGATGTCTCCCCCAACACCCGCTACGACCAGATCTGGTCCAACCCTCCCATTCGCATCGGCAAGGACGCGCTCCATGAGTTGATGCTGCGCTGGCTGCCGCATCTCAAGGATGGCGGGGTGGCGCACCTCGTGGTCAGCAAGAACCTGGGCGGGGACTCACTTGCGGACTGGCTGACTGCGCAGGGATGGCCCACGACCAAACTGGCCTCCGCCAAAGGCTTCCGGGTTCTCACTGTTCGGCCCAGTGGTGACGCCTCGGCATAGGATGGATCGTGCACGCGCGGCCCACCGCGCAGCCACTGCAACAAGACAGAGGAGAAGTCTTATGACCTACACCCTTCCCGAACTGGATTACGACTACTCGGCGCTGGAGCCCCACGTTTCCGCCGAGATCATGGAGCTGCACCACAGCAAGCACCATGCCACCTACGTCAAGGGCGCCAACACGGCCCTCGAGCAGCTCGCCGAGGGTCGCGCCACAGGCAACCTTGGTGCCGTCAACAAGCTGGAGAAGGATCTTGCCTTCCACCTTGGCGGCCACATCAACCACTCGACGTTCTGGAAGAACATGTCCCCCAACGGCGGTGGCCAGCCCGAGGGCGAGGTGGCGACAGCCATCGAGGAGTTCTTCGGGGGCTTCGAGGCTTTCCAGAAGCACTTCAACGCCGTCGCCAACGGTGTGCAGGGCTCCGGTTGGTCCATGCTCGTCTGGGACACCCTGGGTGCCCGCATGAACATCAACCAGCTCTTCGATCAGCAGGGCAACCTGCCCGCAGGCCAGATCCCGCTGTTGCAGCTGGACATGTGGGAGCACGCCTACTACCTCCAGTACAAGAACGTGAAGGGCGACTACGTCGATGCCTTCTGGAACGTTGTGAACTGGAATGACGTCGCCGAGCGCCTCACGAAGGCACAGGCCGCCAGCAAGGCGCTTGCCTGAGCAGCGGCAAGACATGACGACGGCCCCGGGAGCAATCCCGGGGCCGTGCTGATTGGCGTCTAGCCTAGCGTTTCAGCGCTCTTCGCCGGATGGATCGCCACACAACGGAAGCACCTATTATACACAAGCCGTAAAGGAGCATCATTTCAATAGCCCCAATGCCCCCCACAAAAGACAAGAGCCCGGCAATTAGGATAGGCAGTACCAAGCATACTATTACTAGCAACACGGCTATCGAAGCTGATCTCACGACAGGTCTCACCTTTGTGTTGTACTGATCGACGCCGTGTTGTTCTTTTTCGCGACGATAGTGCCGGTGGGGTAATGATTGGCGTAGCAACCATACTTGACCACACACTGAACCACCTTGACCTGCATCCGCGAAGTCGACTGCGATGTTCCGACACCGGAGACACTTCTATCGGTAACACTCCAGTGATCAACAGTTTCGTCGGCCTGGGAAATGGTGTACGTCGGAGAGCTGTGGCTGGTAACCCTATATCCGTTGGAGCAAGCCGTCGCACGGTGAGTGAAGCGGTAGATGGTGAATCCCAAGAGGGATTTGAGTGCATTCCACCCCGTGTAGGTCGAGCAACTCGTTGCGGCGAAATTCCCGGCATAGGTGACGGTACTGGCAGACGTTTGCGCAGACGACTCCTGATCCGGAATCACAGCTGCAATCTCGGGATGGTCACGAATTAGCATCATCTTCTCGCCATCGGTGATTGTCCCAGCAAACGCCCTGTCGACGATTTCTTGCAATTGGGCGTCCGTCTCTCGGTCATCCGCATAGGCAGGTGCAATGACTAGGACCCGCAAGTACGACAGCGGCGACGATTGTTGAGAGTATTCTTCGGGTTTTCATGACGGACCACCTTTGATCTTGATAACTTATAACTACCCAAACTATAGTTCCTCTACTTCGCCTTCTCTGCGTTTGTAGTTGCACAGGACCTTTCAGCCAGCAAACAGCCTGTAGAAGGCACGAAAACGCCGTGGATTACGGGGCTGGCGGGTCAACGCGAGGCAGGACGAACGGCAGAAGCAGAACAACCCGCAACCCTAAGTGGACTCAATATCTCAAGTAGTGCTCATATGGCTCAGTCTTCAGTCACCACAACGTCACAGGCTCCTATGAGATGTCGCAGTCACGCTCATACAGCTTGGCCATCAACTCGGGGCGCGAGCTGGCTCCCACTCTTCGCATCAACGCCGCGACTCGCTTCTTGAGCCCAGACTCCGACATGTGCACGTTCCGAGCGATCTCGGCGTAACCGGCCCCCAGCAGAAGCTGTTCGATGATCGTCTTGGCGACCTCATCGTTTTCGAGGCTGGCGGGCAGCACGGGGCTTGGCGCAGGCACTTCTCGCAAAGCGGACGTCATTGCATCGGGAGAAGAGACATTGAACCCGGCCGCGACGGCACGGATTGCGGCGACGAGGCCCTCTGGGCGGCCGTCCTTGAACAAATAGCCGCTCGCCCCGGCGCGTAGCGTCTCCCCCACCATGTCATCACCAAACGCAGTTAACAACAGAACCTTCGGTGCGGGGCCACGAGCAGTAAGGATTTGGCACACCTTCCGCCCGGATATGCCCGGCAACCGCAGGTCCATCAGCCACATGTCGACAGACTTCTTGACGTCCAACGACTCCTCACCCGATGAACAGGTGACCACAACTTCGAGATCAGGCGCACTCCCCACTATGTTGCACAGGAGTTGCCGCACCATCGGATCGTCATCGCAGATCCCGATCCGCATCATGAGTGCCTCGCCGCTGGCTCCCGCGTCGTTAAAGGCAGACCGATGTTGCACACCCATGCATCGTTGACTTTTCTGGAGTCGACGCTGCCCCCAATGGCTTCCGCGCGGTGGCGCATGCCAGCCAGCCCCCACCCCTTCCCATGAGCTGCCGGTTCGGCCATCGGCGCATTGGAAACGGTGATCTGAAACGCGTCTGTTGTTCTGTGCAAGGACACACTGCATCCCACGCTGGGGTCGCCGTGCTTGGCCACATTGTGGAGTGCTTCCTGCAGGATTCTTCCGCTGCCCACGGCGATAGTCATTGGAAGCTCAGGTCCAATCTCACCCGTCACGTCAACGCTGAAACCGAGACGCTCCAATTCGAGGTACCCCCCACTGAGTGCTGTCCGAACTGTCGCGACCGGGACGGCCGTCTGGTCAGCCCCACCCAGCAAGCGGGTCACCTCTCTGATGGAACGATTTGCGATCCGCGCATACTCGGCGATGAGATCCAGTTCTGCGGGCGTCGCTGATCCAGCCAGGCGGGCAGCGTCGGCCTGCATGGCAAGCACGGACAAGTCTCGCGCGACGGAGTCGTGCAGTTCTGACGCCATCTGAATCTGGCGCTGTCGGAACTGTGTGGCCACGCGCTCCTCAGCGCTCCTACCGGCAGCGAGAAACCCCAGTCCGATGGCCCACGCGATACCATAGAGGAGGATCCAACTCAGCATCGGGCCCACAGCGTTGTTGTCATCACCCGTCAAGCGATAACTGACCGTCCACCCTGCCATCCCGTTGATGGCCGTGGCGACAGCAGCCAAGGGAAGTCGGTCTTGGCGGATCGCGGCGACCACGGGAAGCATGCAGAGGTAGAGCGCAATACCCAGCGCATGCGGGTCGAACACGAGCACACCGGCAATTGTGACGATCGAAGCCGCTATTCCCACCCGCAACCACCGAAGCGACACCAACACTACGGCCAGCGCTGCAGCATCGAGAGCGAGAATGACGATCGGGATCCGGCCAACCAGCGCGGCGTACGCGGACAGCGCAAAGAGCATTATGGCAGTCAGCGCCTCCACGCCGCCAGAGCCGATGACCTCTCGTCTGAGCATCCACCCAGCTTAGGCTCTGCACGGCCACACAGGATCACTCAACCGGGCCGACGGAACAAGGTGCGGTACAGAAGCGCCCAGGTCACGGTACTTTCGTGCCGGTTCGGGAAGGAACTGGGATAGTTTCGATCGGTCGCACCACCATGGTTGCATGCCAAAGCTACTGTTTCTTTCCCTCGCATTCACGATGCTCTTTCTGTTTACCTCACATCAACCGGCGGATACACCCACCCCTCAGGGCATCTGCGACCTCGCTCCTTGGCTACCCGCCTGCAGCGCAACAGGTGCCGCTCTTGGCGCGCTGTGAATTCGAGGGCGACAGGGCTGCGAACGTAGTGCTGACATAGCGTCGCGACGAGACCGTCAGCTTATCGAAGGCGTCTCCCACACGTCCATGAGGGCGGGCAGTAGCAGCGATGTGACCCTCTGCGCAGATATTGCGCCACAACCGCTCGCGATCATCTTCTTCCTCGCGATCGGCGCCCACGCTTTCCGCAGCATTGAGACACGTGGCACATCCACGAGCTAGATGACCCTCACATCCGGCCAGCTCGTCGCAGACGCTCGATGCCCCGCAGCGACCGGAATGGCACGTCGGTCTTGACGTCCTCGTGCAGCGCCAGCATCTGGCGGATCGTGGATTGCCACGAGTACTTCTCGGCGCGGGCTCTCGCCCCGGCCCGGAGTCCTGGACCGAGACGCGGTACCAGCGACTCGACGGCATCCGCCAGGGACACTGGATCCGGGGCACCGTTCGCACCCGCTGTGGTATCGACGAGCTCGCTGGCCCCTCCCCTGTCTGCGGTCACGACGGGGGTCCCACATGCCAGGGCCTCCAGCACGGCCAACCCGAATGTCTCAGCGGGGCACACCGACATCGAGATGTCCGCCGCCGCATATCGTTTCGCCAGCTCGGCGCGACCGTCCACAAAACCATGGAAGAACACCGGCGCCTCCCCGGCGATCCGTTGCAGCTCCGCCTGGTCCGGCCCCGTGCCGTACAAGTCCATCCGCACGGCCCTTCCCCGTCGATGCAATTCTGCCGCGGTGGCGACAGCCAGTTGTGGGCTCTTCTCGTGTGAGAGCCGGCCAGCGTAGACCAGCTTCAGGACGCCATCGTCCACCGGGGAGCCCACGGCTGGGTTGAACGTCATGAGGTCAACGCCAAGCGGCACGAGTTCCAGCCGTCCGGGGATGTCGGCGAATTCGTCGGCGGCGAACTGGCTGGTGACCACCACCGCGTCGAACTGCTTGGCGAGCCGACGGTTCAGCACCCCCACCGTCTTCTCCACGCCGAAGGATCGACGCATGAACATCGCCAGCATGTCCGAGAGTCGCTCGTGGCTGAACAGGACGGAGCCCACGCCGCGCTTCGCAGCCCACCGGCCGGCGGGCGAGAGAGTCCACTTGTCGGAGACCTCAATGCTGGTGGGTCGGAACCTGTCCAGCGCCTCCAGTGCCTGCCATGGTGTGGCGATCATCCGGTACTGGGGCGTCAGCTTCGGCGCCCGAACAGAGACGACGATCCCTGATTCCGTCTCCTGGACGCCGTCTTTCGCCCCGGGAACGACGAGGATGCGCTCGTGCCCGGCAGCCGCGTAGGCCTGGCCCAGGGTCTCGATGACCACCTTCATGCCGCCCGACGTGGGCCCCACAAAATTGGCCATCTGAGCGATCCTCATCGCGCCATCCTACGAGAGACCCGCCCGCAGCCGAATCCACGGGCAGCAGAGGTCATCCATCGACTCACCCAGCTCGTAGGTCACGAGCCTGCTGCGGAGACAGGACGTGAGCGCCATCACCCTACTTCCCCGCTACATCCCTCAGTCGAGGAGTGTGCGGTCCGAGAGGGTGGCGCCCTTGATCTTGCTGAACTCTTCCAGCAGGTTCTCCGGCGTCGTGGTCTTCTTCGCGACCTCGTCAACGTCCAGCACGATCCGGCCCTCATGCATCATGATCAGTCGATTGCCCAGTTCGATGGCCTGTGCCATGTTGTGCGTCACCATCAACGCAGTGAGGTTGTGGCGGGCCACTTGCTCTCCCGTCAGGCGGGTGATCAATTCCGCCCTGGAAGGATCGAGCGCCGCAGTGTGTTCATCCAGGAGCAGGATTGCAGGCTTGGCATAGGTGGCCATCAGAAGGCTCAACGCTTGGCGCTGTCCACCGGAGAGCATCCCGACGCGCATCTCCAGTCGGTCCTCAAGCCCCAGTTCGAGCGAGGCCAATTCCTTGCGGAACACCTTCCTCTTGCTGCTGGTGACAGCCAGACGAAGTCCGCGACGCTGGCCGCGGCCAAAGGCGATCGCCAAGTTCTCCTCAATCGTCAGGGTGGGACTGGTCCCAGCCATCGGATCCTGGAAGACGCGGCCCACACGGGAGGCCCGACGGTGTTCTGCCTGCTTCGTGACGGTTCGGCCATCAATGATGACTTCGCCATCATCTGGTGTGTAGCGTCCGGCAATGACGTTGAGCAGCGTTGATTTCCCGGCGCCATTGGATCCGATGACCGTCACGAAGTCACCTTCACCCAGGCGAAGGTCGAGATTGTCGAGCGCAGTGCGCTCATTCACCGTGTTGGGGAAGAAACGCTTCGTGATTCCGGTGAGTTGCAGCATCACGCAGCCCTCGCTTCTGCGGTGCGACGGCGTTGCCGCATCTTCTTGAAAACACTCCACTGCGGCAGAACCAGTGCGACCACCACGAGGACGGCGGAGATGATCTTGGTGTCGTTCGGGTTCAGGCCGGCGCTGAGCGCCGCCTGGATCACGATGCGATAGATCACGGAACCAAGGACCGCAGCAAGAACGGACTGCCACACCGCAGTAGCCCCAAAGATGGCTTGTCCGATGATCACTGAGGCGAGGCCGGCGATGATGAGCCCGATGCCCATGGAGATGTCGGCGTACCCTTGGTACTGCGCGACGATTGCGCCACAGAACGCCACGAGGCCATTGGAGATCGCCAGTCCCGCGACCTTGGTGACGCCAGTGTTGATGCCTTGGCTACGCGCCATCAGTTCGTTGTCGCCGGTGGCGCGGATGGCCACGCCGAAACCCGTGCCGAGAAACCCATAGATCCCGGTACTGACGATCAGCACCACCACGAGGAAGATCCCGACGGCACCCCACGTTCCCAGTAGCCCCGCCTCCCGCAGTGGAGTCATGAGCGTGGATTCACGAAGCAGTGGCAGGTTGGATTTGTCCATGATGCGCAAATTGATCGAGTACAGCGCGATCTGGGTCAGAATCCCCGCCAACAAAGGATTGATGTTTCCCCAGACGTGGAGCAGTCCCGTGACCACACCGGCCGCCAATCCTCCCGCAATACTTGCCAGCATTGCGACCCAGATGGGCGCCCCGCTCACAATGAGCACCGCTGCCAACGCCGCCCCCGTCGTGAAGGAGCCATCCACAGTCAGGTCGGGGAAGTCCAGCACCCGATAAGTCAGGTAGACGCCAACCGCCAGCATGGCGTAGAGCAACCCCAGCTCGGAGCCGATGAGGGCAACGACGGATATATCCATGAACAGCTTCCCGGTCTCTTGGCTCTTCGGAACACGTCAGCGGTTCAGGCCGCCGACACCTCAGAAGGTGGTGACGGCGCTTTCGGCCATGTCGTCCGGAATGGTCACGCCCATGCGCTCCGCCGCTGCGGGGTTGACGCTCAGATCAAAGGTGTCCTGAAGCTTCACCGCCATGGTGGCTGTGTCTGCCCCGTTCTCCAGGATCTCCACGGCCATGGCAGCAAGGTCGCGGCCCTGCAGCTCGTAGTTCACCGTGAGCGACGCAATCGCACCCCGTTCGACAGAGCCCTCGTCGGAGGCGACGACCGCGATCTTCTTCTGTTCCGCAACCTGGATCAGCGCTTCGATACCGGCCACGACGTTGTTGTCGGTGGGCACGTAGAACGCGTCCACATCAAGTGACTGAGCCGCTTGCTGAACCTCTGAGGAGTTGGAAACGGCAGACTTTTCAATGGTGAGACCAAGATCGGCTGCGGCCACCTCTGCCGCCTCCACCTGCACTTCGGCGTTGACCTCACCCGAGGAGTAGACGATGCCCACGGTCTTGATGTCAGGATCGAGATCCAGCAGCAACTCCAACTGGTCCGCGACCGGATTCAGGTCGGAAGCTCCGGTGATGTTGCCCCCTGGGGCGTCCCAGTCAGCAACGAGGTCAGCGGCCACGGGGTCGGTGACCGCGCCGAAAAGGACTGGCCTGTCGGTGATGACCTGGGCGACAGCCTGTCCCGACGGCGTGGCGATGGCCAGCACGAGATCCATGTCTGCCTGCGCGAACTGATTGGCTATGGCGGTCAGTGTTGCCTGATCACCCTGGGCATTCTGCAGATCGAAGTTGACCTGCTCGTCCGCCGCGTAGCCGGCCTCGGCCAATCCATCGATGAATCCCTGCTGGACCGCGTCGAGGGCAGGGTGTGACACATAGTTGACGACCCCGATCTCAAGAATCTCACCGCCCGTTGACTCGACGGGAACTGTGGGGTCCATGGATGTCGGGGTGGAGTCGCCGGGTTCCGCCGAACCTCCGCAAGCTGAAAGAACGAGTGCGGCCGAGGCGCTGAGAGCGACGGCTAGCTTGCGAAACGACATGCGCGAACTCCTCAGGGACGCCCCTGGTCGGGGACGAAAAGTGTACTCGCCGGGACTCTACCGCACCCGCGCCGCCGCGCCCCCACGTGCCCATGCATGAGACACACAACCCCAGGGACAGGAAGGAGGGGCCCGGCGAACCGGACCCCTCCCTCGCATGCGTAGTACCGAAACGGAGCTCAGACGCTCTTGTCCGCCTTGGTTTCTGCAGATTCGACCGTTGCTTCTTCTGTCTCCACGTCTTCGGCGATCTCGTCGGCGGCAGCGCCCTCGGGCGATGCTGCTTCCTCGATGTTCTCTGACTCGGTGGACTCTGGCTCAGAAGCGTCGTCCGTGGTGGGAGCCTCGGCTGCGGCGGGCTTGGCTGCTGCCTTGCCCGGCTTGACGCGGGTGGAGCGAGATTCCTCGACGGACTCCGTCAGGAGTTCGATGATGGCCATCGGCGCGTTGTCACCCTTGCGGGGGCCCACCTTCGTGATGCGGGTGTAGCCGCCCTCACGATCCGCCATGCTCGGAGCGATCTCGGTGAACAACGTGTCAACCACATCGCGGTCCGTGATTGCTTGGAGCACCAGACGACGGGAGTGCAAATCTCCACGCTTGGCCTTCGTGATGAGCTTCTCGGCCAGCGGCTGAACGCGACGGGCCTTGGTCTCAGTGGTCTTGATCCGGCCATGCTGGAACAGCTGCGAGGCCATGTTGCGGAGGATGGTGCGCTCGTGTGTGGGCGAACCGCCCAGACGAGGACCCTTGGTTGGCTTGGGCATTGATTAATTCTCTCAGTTCAGTGTTCCCGAGCAGTGCTGGGAAACGGGCATCAGTACCGGGGGTTCACGAGGGGCGGGCCCCCCGTGCGGTCAGTACTGCTCGGTCTCGGCGAAGTCTTCGTCGCCTTCAGTTTCTTCGTTGTCCTCGTCGAAGCGCTCAATGGCCTCCATCGGGTCGAAGCCCGGAGCGGAGTCACGCAGCCCAAGGCCGAGCCCGTGCAGGGTGACCTTCACCTCGAGGATGGACTTGGAGCCGAAGTTGCGAATGTCCAGCAGGTCTTCTTCACTGCGTGCGACGAGTTCACCCACCGTGTGGATGCCTTCGCGCTTGAGGCAGTTGTAGGACCGTACCGACAGCTCGAGATCTTCGACGGGCAGACCCAGAGACTCAGCAATCTGCTCATCAACGGGCGAAGGGCCGATCTCGATGCCTTCAGCGTTGACGTTCAGTTCGCGGGCGAGCCCGAACAGCTCCACCAGGGTGCGGCCGGCGGATGCCATGGCATCGCGCGGCAGCATGGATGGCTTGGTCTCAACGTCAATGATGAGACGGTCGAAGTCCGTGCGCTGTGCAACGCGTGTGGCCTCGACCTTGTAGCTGACCTTGAGAACCGGGGAGTAGATGGAGTCAACCGGGACCCGGCCGATCTCTGCATCAGGATCCTTGTTCAGTGCGCTGGAGACGTACCCACGGCCGCGCTCCACAACGAGTTCCATTTCCAGCTTGCCGGTCTCGTTCAGAGTGGCGATGTGGACCTCCGGGTTGTGGATTTCCACACCGGTCGGAGGCTGGATGTCAGCTGCGGTGACCGCACCTGCTCCGGACTTGCGGAGGTACATGACGACGGGCTCGTCCTCTTCCGAGGAGAGCACAAGGCCCTTCAGGTTGAGGATGATCTCGGTGACGTCTTCGACGACTCCTTCGATCGTGGAGAACTCGTGCATGTTGCCCTCGACCTTGATGCTCGTGACCGAGGCACCGGGGATCGACGACAGGAGGGTCCGACGCAGGGAGTTGCCGAGCGTGTAACCGAAACCGGGCTCCAGCGGCTCAATGGCGAACTGTGAGCGGTGTTCGGAGATCGGGACCTCCGACAGCGAGGGGCGCTGTGCGATGAGCATATTGTTCCTTCCCGCGCCGACCGATATATGAGGGCGCGACCAAAAAGCTGTGCTTCATGGCTTCTTCTCTGTGGATTCTTTCCCTGCGGGAGACGTATCTCCACAGGGATCCCCCCGGGGCATGCACCCCGGGAGGATATTTCACTGCGTTGTTCCAGTTGATCCCTGGGCCTCGGTGGAGGCACAGGCTCACAGGGCTGAGCCCCGCGACACTACTTCGAGTAGAGCTCGACGACCAGTTGTTCCTGGACGTCGATCACGATCTGCTCACGCAGCGGCAGCTGGTGGATGAGGATGCGCATCCGGTTGGGACGGGCTTCCATCCATGCAGGTACGGAACGCGTGCCGTGCGTTTCACGAGCAACCACGAGGGGATGCAGGTTCATCGACTTCTCGGCGACGTCCACGATGTCGTGGGCCTTCACTCTGTACGAGGGAATGTCAACGCGCTTGCCGTTGACCAGAAAGTGGCCGTGCACGACGAGCTGGCGCGCCTGACGGCGCGTGTTGGCGAACCCGGAGCGGTACACGACGTTGTCGAGACGCGTTTCCAGGATCTGCAGCAGACGGTCGCCGGTCTTGCCGGTGTGGCGATCCGCTTCTGCGTAGTAGCGACGGAACTGCTTCTCCAGTACGCCGTAGGCAAAGCGCGCCTTCTGCTTCTCGCGCATCTGCAGCGAGTACTCGGAGTCCTTGACGCGACCGCGTCCATGGACGCCGGGCGGGTAGGGGCGACGCTCGAAGGCCTTGTCGTTTCCGACGAGGTCTGTCCCGAGACGACGGGACTTCTTGGTCATTGGTCCGGTATAACGAGCCATGTTTTATTCTCAGTCCTTTTCTTGTCTCGGGCGCTCAGACGCGACGGCGCTTGGGCGGGCGGCAGCCGTTGTGCGGCACGGGCGTGACGTCGGAGATTGCTCCAACTTCGAGGCCCACGGCACCCAACGAACGGATCGCCGTCTCACGTCCGGAGCCGGGGCCCTTGACGAAGACGTCGACGCGCTTCATGCCGTGCTCCATGGCGCGACGGCCAGCGGCCTCCGCTGCCATTTGCGCGGCAAATGGGGTCGACTTGCGGGAGCCCTTGAAGCCGACAGTGCCAGCTGAGGCCCACGCGACGACCGCGCCTGCGGGGTCGGTGATCGCGATGATCGTGTTGTTGAACGTGCTCTTGATGTGTGCCTGTCCGGCGAGTACGTTCTTCTTTTCCTTGCGGCGCACCTTTGTCTTGGCGCCGCCGGTCTTACGGCTTGCAGTAGCCATGAATGTCTATTCTCTCCAGTCGATTTTCAGCTCACCGCGCGGGTCAGCGTACCTTTTTCTTGCCAGCAACAGCCTTCTTGCGGCCCTTGCGGGTACGTGCGTTGGTACGCGTGCGCTGGCCGCGAACGGGCAGTCCGGCGCGGTGGCGTCGGCCCTGGTAGTTGCCGATTTCGATCTTTCGACGGATATCGGCTGCAACGCTTCGACGGAGGTCACCCTCGGTCTCGTAGTTGGCGTCAATGTGGTCACGCAACGCGACGAGCTGGTCGTCGGTGAGTTCGTGAACACGCAAGTCGCCACTGATACCGGTGGCTTCGAGGGTCTTGTCGGCGCGGGTTTTCCCGACACCGAATACATAAGTGAGTGCGACCTCAAGGCGCTTTTCGCGCGGCAGGTCGACACCGAGTAGGCGTGCCATCAGGCGGATACCTTTCCAAAGTGTTCCGGTCCGTGACCTCAGCTGAGGCCCGGTCGAGGACCGAGAAGGTGTGGGGCGTGATGCGTCCCCGTGCCTTTCGGTTGCATCTGACAACCGACGGGGCCCTGGCCTTCGCCCAGGGGTGGAGGTCCTCAAATTTCGAGGACCCTTGCATTCACGTTATTGAATTGTCAGGCGGGTTGGGCGATCGACCCTGTTCCGCGACGATCTGCTCGACTTACCTCGTCGAGCGCCCGGGCATCAGCCCTGGCGCTGCTTGTGACGCGGGTTCTCGCAAATCACCATGACGCGACCGTGCCGACGAATGACCTTGCACTTGTCACACATCTTCTTGACGCTCGGCTGAACCTTCATTCGAGCAACCTTTTCGTTTCTCGACGGGACTGCTGAAGCCCCATCAATGGTGGATGAACTCGGATACCCATCACGTACGGACTGCGGCGCGTGTGCGCGAGCACACGAGAATCAGCCGGACATCATGGACCGACGCCCAAGGCTACGGCAGCGGCAGGCCTTTGCCCAAATCGTGTCGATCCTCACGGCTGCCGCCCCCCCCCACTGGCGGCCACGTACGCATGGCCGCAATCCGCGCCCGGACATGCCAAACGCCCGGCAGAACCGGGCGTTTGGGTACAGATCACAACAGGATCACTTGTGGCGGTAGACAATCCGACCACGAGTGAGGTCGTAGGGCGACAGTTCCACCACAACCCGGTCAGCAGGAAGGATGCGAATGTAGTGCTGGCGCATCTTGCCGCTGATCGTGGTCAACACCTTGTGTCCATTCGCAAGTTCCACACGGAACATCGCGTTCGGCAGTGCCTCCACGACAGCGCCCTCCATTTCGAGGGCTCCCTCTTTCTTCGCCATGTGCTCTCAATCATTAGTTGAAAAATCAAGTGATTATTGCATGACTCTACGCCGCCGTCCGGGTTCACCCAAATCCCACGCGGAACCGGCCACACCCACAACGGTGGAACAACCGGTAGCGTGGCTGGCCATGAGTCACTTCGCAGTTCACTATTCCTACGTCAAGAATCCCGACCTTCTGAAGGAACACCGTCCTGCGCACCGGGACTTTCTTCGTGCCCTCGTGGGTAGAGGATTGCTCGCTGCCGGCGCCTACCCGGAAGCGGTGGAGCCGAGTGCATTGCTCCTTGTTGAAGCGGAGTCCCGCTCTGACGTCATTGCAATGCTCGACGAGGACCCATTCCTTTTGGAGGGGGCCATCTCCGACCGCCGAATCGAGCTGTGGAATCCACCCATTGGCATGTTCGCCTGAAGGTCGCGCAGCCACCGTATTGCTCGGTGCAGGGTGAGCCTCACCTGTGAATTCGTCAGATTCCGCCCGCGAACAGCACCACGACAATGGCAAGGATCACCAAAAGCGCAAGGATGGCGCCCGTCACGAGGAGCGCTGGCACCAGCACACTGCGAGATGTACTGACTTCTCCTGCAGGAAGCTTCGACGTCTGCACAAGGTTCGGCGTGGTGACGGAAGCTGCCGGCAGCCTTTCGATGACCGGCACCAACTCCCCCAGCCGCTGGGCTCCGTAGACCACATCCAGGGAGGCCATGTAGTCATCCTGGGTAAGACGGCCGTCGGCAAACGCATCGGAGAGACGCTCGGTGAGGGCTTCGCGCTCAGTGTCCTCCACTTCAGCGCCCGACTGCTGCAGATATCGCGACGAAGGGGGCAGACTGTTCATGCGTCCCATGGTAGGTCACCGCGGGACAGGCCGCTCAGTCTGCCAGGGGGCCGAACTTCACACCACGGGCCGACAATTCGGCTTCACCGCCGTCAGCCGCTGTCAGTACCCACAGTCCATGCTCGGTGATGGCCACCGAGTGTTCCCAGTGCGCCCCCTTGGAGCCATCGCGACTCACAACGGTCCAGTCGTCCTCGCAGACAGATGTCTGGTGCAAGCCGAGAGTCAGCATTGGCTCAATGGCGATGGCCATGCCCACGTCAAGCTTCGGGCTGGGGCCCCGCTTGTGGAAGTTGGGGACGTCCGGAGCCATGTGCATCTCTGATCCGATGCCGTGGCCCGTGTACTCCCGCAGCGTTCCGTAGCGACGAGGCTGGGCGCGGACGAATTCGTCGATGGCGCGGGAGACACCGCTCACTCTGACTCCGGCCTGCACCTGCTCTATCCCTGCCCACAGAGCGCCACGTGTGACGTCGGAGAGGGTGGAGTCCTCCTCGGAGGCTTCCCCGATGATGAATGTGCGAGCCGCATCCCCGTGCCAGCCCTCAATGATTGCGCCGAAGTCAATGGAGACGACGTCGCCATCCGCGAACACCCTGTCCCCCGGGACGCCGTGGACCAGTTCCTCATTCACGGAGATGCAAGCGACTCCACCGAAGCCGACGCCATACTCGGCACCGTAGTTCAGGAAGTTGGAGGTGGCACCGTTGCGCTGGAGAACTTCACGTCCCACCGCATCCAGCTCTCTGGTGGTCATTCCGGGTGCCGCAGCGTCCTCCATGGCCTGCAACCCCTCGGCCACCACCAGGCCTGCGCGGCGCATGGTCCTCAGTTGCTCTGCTGTCTTCAGTTCAATCCGCATGGGGGTCCTCAGACTCCGCTCTGACGATCGACGGCTGCAAACATCCGTTGCCGGACCTCCTCGACACTTCCAGTTCCGTCCACATCCGCGAGAATGCCATCGCGTTCATAGTGGAAGAGAAGAGGTGCTGTCTGGCCTGCGTAGACCTCCATGCGACGACGGATGATGTCCTCGTTGTCGTCCTGGCGGCCCTCCACCTGAGCGCGCTCCAGAAGACGATCCACCAGGTCGTCGGGGTTGACCTGTAGGGAGACCACGGCGTCCAGCCCCACACCCTTGGCCGCCAGATGTTGCTCCAGGAAGTGCACCTGATTCATCGTCCGGGGAAACCCATCCAGCAGGAAGCCCTCTGCACAGTCGTCCTCTTCGAGGCGGCTGGCCACGATGGCCTCTGTGATCTCGTCCGAGACGTACTCCCCCGAGTCGATGATGGCCTTGATCTGCTTGCCGAGCTCGGTCCCCTGTTTGATGTTCGAGCGAAAGATGTCACCCGTCGAGATGGCAGGGACCCCGTATCGCTGCGCGAGTGCAGTGGCCTGGGTGCCCTTGCCTGCACCCGGTGCACCCATGATCAAGAGCCTCACCGCAGGAAGCCCTCATAGTTGCGCTGTTGGAGCTGACTCTCGATCCGTTTGACGGTGTCCAGGGCCACACCCACGATGATGAGAATCGATGTACCGCCGAACGGGAAGTTCTCGGCCGCACCAACGCTGGCAAAAGCAAGCGTCGGCGCGAGGGCGATGATCGCCAGGTAGAGAGATCCGGGCGCAGTGAGCCGGGACAACACGTAGGCCAGGTACCGCTCGGTGGGTTTGCCTGCCCGGATCCCGGGAATGAATCCGCCATATTTCTTCATGTTGTCCGACACTTCCTCCGGGTTGAAGGTGATCGAGACGTAGAAGTAGGTGAAGAAGATGATGAGGAAGAACTGCACTGCGTTGTACCAGAAGCTGCTGTTTGCGAAGTTGGTCGCGATCCAGGTGGACACCACACTCTCCGGACGGAACTGCGCATACAGGACCGGCAAATACATGATTGAGGTGGCGAAGATGACGGGGATGACGCCCGCCTGGTTGACCTTGAGCGGAATGTAGGTGGTCGATCCACCCACGAGGCGTCGTCCGACCATTCGCTTGGCGTACTGCACCGGGATCCGACGTTGACCCTGCTCCACGAACACGATGCCGAGCATCACGACCAGTCCGATCGCGATCACACCGAAGAACAGGAACCAGCCCGTCGCTCCGGGGCTGGCAGACTTGATGGCCCAAAGACCCGCCGGGAAGCTTGCCGCGATCTGGGTGAAGATCATGATGGACATGCCGTTGCCGATGCCGCGCTCAGTGATGAGCTCGCCCAGCCACATGATGACGACGGTGCCGGCGGTCATGATGAGCACCATGGTCACAAGAGGCAGGAGCTGTTCTCCAGCCGGGAGCTGCTCGCTGTACAGGATGTTCTCGCATCCCGGGAACAGTTGACCCGTGCGGGCCAAGGTGATGAAGGCGGTCGAGTTCAGTACAGCCAGCACCAGCGTGAGGTAGCGCGTGTACTGAGTGATCTTCGCCGTGCCGGTGGCCCCTTCCTTCTTCAGGGCCTCCAACTTGGGAATCACCACAGTCAGGAGCTGCAGGATGATCGATGCCGTGATGTAGGGCATGATGCCCAGCGCAAAGATCGACAACTGTAGAAGCGCACCGCCGGAGAACAGGTTGATGATCGAGTAGATACCCGCCTGCTCGCCCTGGGACGCGAGCGAAGCACACTCGTTGATCCGGACGAGATCAACGTTGGGCGTCGGTATCGTCGATCCGAGGCGGAACAGCGCCAGCACACCCAGCGTGAAGAATATCTTCTTGCGCAGGTCTGGCGTCTTGAATGCGTTTGCGAAGGCGGATAGCATCCGGCCCCACTTTCTCCTACGGAGTCAACAGGAAAGCGTCGCCGATGAAGGCAACCCGGGCAGCCTATCAACCGCGACGCAGCTCTCCCAACCGAGCGGCTGGTCCCTGATCCTTGAAACCGTCTGCTCGTGGCCTCATACCAGCCGAACTACCGCCGACCAGCGCTACATCAGTGGTGTTGCAAGGACCAGTGGTATTGCCTTCCGGGCGAGCTCCAGCGCGACCTCGTCCAGAAACGACTGCGGCCGGCACCCCCTTGGGGATACCGGCCACAGTCAATCTTTCGTCAGCTCAGAGCTCGGAGACCGAGCCGCCAGCTCCTTCGAGCTTCGCCTTGGCGGAAGCCGAGAATGCGTTGGCGGAGACGTTGATCGCCACGGACACGTCACCGTTGCCAAGCACCTTGACGAGGGCACCGTCGCGCACAGCGCCGGCTTCCACGAGATCTTCAACGGTGATGGTGCCGCCCTGGGGGAACAATTCCCCGAGACGCCCAACGTTGACGACCTGGTACTCGACGCGGAACGGGTTCTTGAACCCCTTCAGCTTGGGTGTGCGCATCTGCAACGGCATCTGGCCGCCCTCGAAGCCGGCGGGGACGTTCTTGCGAGCGCCTGTTCCCTTCGTGCCTCGACCAGCGGTCTTGCCCCTCTTGCCGCCCTCACCACGACCCACACGGGCCTTGGCGGTCTTGGCTCCCGGAGCGGGACGCAGGTGATGAATTTTCAGAGCCATCGTTACTTGACCTCTTCCACTGTGACGAGGTGCGACACGGCGTTGACCATGCCCAGCACCTCGGGGCGGTTCTCACGCACAACGGAAGCTCCGATGCGCCTGAGGCCCAGGGTGCGCAACGTGTCACGCTGCGACTGCTTGCCGCCAACACCCGACTTGTGCTGGGTGATCCGCAGTTCTGCCATCAGGAAGTCACCTCCTGCTTGCGAGCACGCAACAGAGCTGCCGGAGCAACGTCTTCCACGGGGAGACCGCGACGGCGCGCAATGGCCTCGGGCTCCTCGAGTTGCTTCAACGCATCGACGGTGGCGTGCACCACGTTGATGGCGTTGGTGGAGCCGAGCGACTTCGAGAGAATGTCGCCGATGCCAGCGCACTCCAGCACCGCACGCACCGAGCCACCGGCAATGACGCCGGTACCCGGGGATGCGGGGCGCAGCAGCACGACGCCGCCAGCCTTCTCACCCCGCACGTGGTGCGTGATGGTCTTCTGAACCATGGGGACGCGGAAGAAATGCTTCTTCGCCTCCTCGACACCCTTGGCGATTGCCGCGGGCACCTCCTTGGCCTTTCCGTATCCGACTCCGACCATGCCTTCGCCGTCGCCCACGACGACGAGCGCCGTGAAGCTGAAGCGGCGACCGCCTTGGACGACCTTGGCGACGCGGTTGATAGCAACTACGCGCTCGAGGTATTGGTTCTTGTCTTCCTGGCGCGCCTGACCACGACGATCGTCACGGCCACGACGATCACCGCCGCCTGCACGGCCTGCACCGGCTGAACCGGTTGCGCCGCGCTGAGAAGTTTCACTCATCGTTTTGCCTGTCCTTTCGTCGTTGTCTTAGAAGTCCAGGCCGGCTTCGCGCGCTGCGTCAGCAAGCGCCGCGATGCGGCCGTGGTACTTGTTACCGGCACGGTCGAAAACGACCTGTTCAATTCCTGCGGCCTTGGCGCGCTCCGCAATCAGAGAGCCAACACGCTGGGCCTTGCCCGACTTGTCAGCTTCCACCGCGCGCAGATCGGCTTCCATGGTGGAAGCAGAAACCAGCGTGCGGCCCTGAACGTCGTCGATGACCTGGACGAACAGATGGCGGGTGGAACGGGTGATGACCATACGGGGCCGCGAAGCGGAACCGTTGATCTTCTTGCGGGCGCGGAGCTGACGGCGAGCCCGCGACGCGCTCTTGGGTGCGAGACCCTTGCGAGCCTTCAGCGAGATAGCCATTACTTACCAGCCTTTCCGGCCTTGCGACGGACCAGTTCGCCCGCGTAGCGGACACCCTTGCCCTTGTACGGCTCCGGCTTGCGGAGCTTGCGGATGTTGGCTGCGGTTTCGCCGACCAACTGCTTGTCGATGCCGGACACCGTCAAACGGGTCGGGGCCTCGACGGTGAACGTGACACCCTCGGGTGCGTTGATCACCACGGGATGCGAGTACCCGAGTGCAAACTCGAGCTGCGTCGGGCCCTTGGCGATGACGCGGTAACCGACGCCAACGATTTCGAGCTTCTTTGCATAGCCCTCGGTGACACCGATGACCATGTTGGATACCAGCGTGCGAGTGAGTCCATGGAGCGAACGGTTTTCGCGCTCGTCATTCGGACGCGACACCTCAACTTCGCCAGTCTCATTCTTCGCGATGGTGAGAGGTTCGGCGATGGTGTGCTCCAGGGAACCCTTGGGGCCCTTGACGTTCACCTTCCGACCATTGAGTGTGACCTCGACCCCGGACGGGACCGTGATCGGGAGCCTGCCAATGCGTGACATTTATCTGTTCTCCTTCTCAGTAGTCCGGGTCACCAGACGTAGGCGAGTACTTCGCCGCCCACGGCCTTGGCGTTGGCTTGCTTGTCAGTCAGCAGGCCGTGCGAGGTGGAGATGATGGCGACACCGAGGCCGCCGAGCACCTTGGGCAGCGCGTTCGCCTTGGCGTACACGCGAAGTCCGGGCTTGCTGATACGACGAAGTCCGGCGATGGAGCGCTCGCGCGACTCCCCGTACTTCAGCGTCAGCGTCAAAACCTTGCCAACCTGGCCTTCTTCATCGGTCAGTGCAAAGCTCTGAATAAAACCCTGTGCCTTGAGGATCTCGGCGATTCCCACCTTGATCTTCGACGACGGCATGGACGTCGAATCCAGGAACGCCTGGTTGGCGTTGCGCAGACGCGTCAGCATGTCTGCAATTGGATCAGTCATTGTCATGGCTGTTGAGTCTCTTTCTCGCGCCGGTTTCCACACTGGGACCTGACGCGCAATTTGTTCAAGCTATGAATGAGTTTCAGGTCACCAGGACGACTTGGTGATGCCGGGCAGTTCGCCAGCGTGGGCCAACTCGCGCAGGCAGATCCGGCAAACACCGAACTTGCGGTACACCGAGCGGGGACGACCACAGCGAGTGCAGCGGGTGTAGGCGCGAACGCCGAACTTGGCCTTGCGGGCCTGCTTGACCTTGAGTGCTGTCTTTGCCATATGCCTTCAGCTCACTTCTTCTTGGCGTAGTACGCGGGGCCGCGCTTGGCACGAGCCTTCTTTGGATCATCCACTGCCTTGAACGGGAAACCAAGGTGCTTCAGAAGCGCCTTACCCTCCTGGTCGTTGGTGGCTGTCGTGACGAAGGTGATGTCCATACCACGAACACGATCGATCTTGTCCTGGTCGATCTCGAGGAACATGACCTGCTCGTTGAGACCAAAGGTGTAGTTGCCATTGCCGTCGAACTGGCGGCCATTGAGCCCGCGGAAGTCGCGGATTCGTGGCAGTGCCAGCGTCAGGAGACGGTCAGCGAACTCCCACATACGATCGCCACGCAGCGTGACGTGACAGCCAATGGGCTGGAACTCACGCAGCTTGAACTGGGCGATTGATTTGCGGGCCTTCGTCACCGAGGGCTTCTGGCCGGTGATGGCCGTGAGGTCGCGTACCGCGCCATCCATGATCTTGGAGTCGCGAGCTGCCTCGCCCACACCCATGTTGACGACGATCTTCACGAGGCCGGGGATCTGCATGACGTTGTCGTAGTTGAACTCGTCCTGCAGCGACTTGGTGATCTCGGCACGGTAGCGCTGCTTGAGGCGCGGGCTCTCTTTGGTTTCCACCTGAGTGGCCTCAGTAGTCTCGGTGCTCATCAGATCTCCTTCCCGGTCTTGCGGGCGATGCGCTTGGAGCGCATGGCCTTGTACTCGGTGCCATCGGCGCGCTTCTTCATGACTTCAACCCGCTCAAAACCGATACGGGTGACAACGTCAGCCCCATCGACCTTGGTGACGAGCTGCACGTTGGAGACGTGAACGGGAGCTTCGCTGGTGATGATGCCGCCCTCGATGCGCTTCCCGCCTTCGCCCTGGGATTCCTTGCGGTGCCGCTTGATGACATTGACGCCTTCAACGGTCACGCGCTGCGATTCGATATTGACGGCGATGATCTCGCCGACCGTGCCCTTGTCCTTGCCTGCGATGACCTTGACGCGGTCACCCTTCTTCACGTGAAGTCCTGACATGTCAGATCACCTCCGGTGCGAGGGAAACGATGCGCATGAACTTCTTCTCACGCAGTTCACGGGCCACGGGACCGAAGATGCGGGTGCCACGCGGCTCCCCGTCGGTCTTGAGAATGACGGCGGCGTTCTCGTCAAACTTGATGTAGGAACCATCGCTACGGCGACGTTCCTTCTTGCTACGCACAATGACGGCCTTGACCACTTCACCCTTTTTGACGTTGCCGCCGGGGATCGCATCCTTGACCGTGGCGACAATGGTGTCACCGAGAAAGGCGTAGCGACGCTTCGAGCCACCGAGCACACGGATGCACAAGATTTCCTTGGCACCAGTGTTGTCGGCGACTTTGAGTCGCGACTCCTGCTGGATCATTAGTTCTCCTTCGTCCGACCGGTTCCCGTATCAGGCCTGTTCGAAACTGTGATGGTCCCCCTGGATTTTGCCAGGAGGCGCCCCGAAGCCAGAAGCTTCGTGGTTGTGTTGTCCTGAGAAAGGTCCCCACGCACTTTGCAGCAGGCGGGCACAGACCCATGACAACTTTCCCAGCCTATAGCACACCGCTACGCCACGTGAAATCGTACCCGGGGGGAGACTTCGCGCGTCAGCGAGTCGTCAGCCCGTCGCGGCGGGCGTTGAAATTGGGGCAGACGTAATTTGAGCCGGGACTACCCGGCCAGAATTACGGTTGCCCGCAGAGGGCCCTGAACGAAGTTGTGCACAGCCGAGCACACCCGATGGTTGAGGGCCTCCGGGCGTGACCACAGTATTGGTCATGCGCAGGAGAACATCTACCCCCGAGTCGTTGCTGCGACTCGCTGCGTCCCAGTCGGGCATCGTGAGCCGCGCTCAAGCGGTGGACCATGGGGTGGGACGCCACACGATCGCTCGCCTGCTGCGAGACCAGCAGTGGTATGGGGTAGCCGACGGCGTCTACTCCCACTCCCCCACCCCCAGCTGGACCGCGCTCGCATGGGCTGGCCTCCTTCTCGCGGACGGTGATGGGGTGTTGGGCGCCGAGGCGGCCCTGCACCTCCACGGCGTTGGTGATCCTCCCGAGACCATCACCGTGTGGTCCGGTCAACACCGGCTGCGGGATCGGAATCGGTGGCGATTCAGAGAAGGGACACGGGCCGCGCGCGGCTCCCCACCTCGGGTCTCGCTTGAGGACGCCACTCTTGAAGTCTGCGCTGCGGCCGCGCTCGACGGCGTCATCGCGGTGCTCGCTGCCGCCGTGGCAGGCCGTCGCACCACCGTGGATCGCCTTCGTTCACGCGCCATAGAACTGGTGAACCTCCGCAATCGACGGCTGGTTCTGGACTTGCTTCACGACGTGAGCGACGGCATCGAGAGCCCTCTTGAATCGCGATATCTCACAGACGTGGAACGGGCACATGCCCTACCAGTAGGTGTCCGCCAACTCAGCCTCAGCGATGGCACGCGCTCGGACGTCGTCTACACGGATCATGCTGTCGTCGTCGAACTCGACGGGCGCCTCGGCCACAGCGGCCACAGCGCATTCCGAGACGCTGCACGGGACAACCGACACACGGTGGCAGGATTCGTCACTTTGCGCTTCGGGTGGAACGACGTCGCCCAGAATCCCTGCGCGGTAGCAGCCCAAGTAGCGGCTGTACTGGCGAGCAGGGGTTGGCCGGGCAAGATCCGACTATGTCGACGCTGCCGTCCCCCATCGGCGACAGCACCCGCAACCTGAGCCGGGTACTCGCGGCACGAAATGCGGATGACCACCTCCGGTGGAGGAAACCACTCAGACGCACCGCGGCCCGCTCCCCCGAAGGGAAGCGGGCCGCAATGATGACTCCGGTCGAGAACTCCAATTACTTGGCGCGCTCGATCACTTCGATCAGACGCCAGCGCTTGGTGGCGGACAGCGGACGGGTCTCCATGACGCGGACGGTGTCGCCGGTGCCGGCGGTGTTCTCCTCGTCATGGGCCTTCAGCTTCGTCGACTTCGTCATGACCTTGCCGTAGAGCGGGTGCTTCACCCGATCCTCGACGAGGACGACGATGGTCTTGTCCATCTTGTCCGAGACAACGACGCCCGAGAGCACCTTGCGGCGACCCCGTACCTCAGTCTGCGGTTCGACGGTCTTGTCGGTGGTTTCTTCACTCATATTCACTTCTCCTGAACCGCGGGCTCATCAACGATGCCGAGGTTGCGCTCCTGCAGCACGGTGTAGATGCGTGCAATGTCCTTGCGGACGGCGCGCAGCCGGCCGTGGGTTTCCAGCTGACCTGTGGCCGCCTGGAAACGGAGGCCGAACAGTTCTTCCTTCAGCTCGACCACCTTGGCGTTGAGCTGGTCACGTGAGAGGCCACGCAACTCGTGTGCGGATACGACCTTACTCATCAGTTCTCACCTGCTTCGCGCTTGATGAAGCGTGCCTTGAAGGGCAGCTTGTGGATTGCGAGACGCATGGCCTCGCGGGCAATGTCCTCCGGAACTCCGGAGAGCTCGAACAACACGCGTCCGGGCTTGATGTTGGCGATCCACCACTCGGGAGAACCCTTACCGGAGCCCATGCGGGTTTCGGCAGGCTTCTTCGTGAGCGGGCGGTCCGGGTAGACGTTGATCCACACCTTTCCACCACGCTTGATGTGACGGGTCATGGCAATACGGGCTGCCTCGATCTGACGGTTGGTCAGGTAGGAGGACTCCAGCGCCTGGATGCCGTATTCACCGAAGGCGAGTTTGGTGCCGCCCTTGGCCATGCCCGTGCGATGGGGACGATGTTGTTTACGGAACTTGACGCGACGAGGAATCAACATGGCTTCAGGCTCCTGCGGTCTCGGTTGCGGGAGCAGCCTCGGCCGGAGCCTGGGCTGCATCAGCGCGACGGCGTCCGCCACCGCGCTCAGGACGATCCCCGCGACCTTCGCCACGGCCCGGACGACGGGCAGGGCGCTGGCGGCCACCGGGGGCTGCGTTGCGGGCTGCCTTCTGGGCTGCGCGCTCGGAGCGGGTGCCGGTCACGTCACCCTTGTAGATCCACACCTTGACGCCAACGCGTCCGAATGTGGTGCGGGCCTCGAAGAAGCCGTAGTCAATGTCGGCACGAAGGGTGTGCAGGGGCACGCGGCCCTCGCGGTATCCCTCGGAGCGGGACATTTCAGCGCCGCCCAGACGTCCGGAGCACTTGATCTTGATGCCCTGGGCACCGGAACGCATGGCCGTCTGCATGGCCTTGCGCATGGCGCGACGGAAAGCGACTCGGGCACCGAGCTGCTCGGCGACACCCTGGGCCACGAGCTGCGCATCGATCTCGGGGTTCTTCACCTCGAGGATGTTCAGCTGCACCTGCTTACCGGTGATCTTCTCGAGCTCGTTGCGAACGCGCTCAGCTTCGGCGCCGTTGCGGCCGATGACAATGCCTGGACGTGCGGCGTGAAGGAAGATGGTGATCCGCTCGGAGCGACGTTCCAGCTCGATGGAGCTGATACCGGCGCGCTCGAGGTTCTTCCTCAGCCATTCGCGGACCTTGACATCTTCAGCCACGTACGCCGAGTACTGCTTCTCGGCGTACCAGCGCGTGGTGTGGTCGGTGGTGATCCCGAGGCGGAAGCCAATCGGGTTGATCTTTTGGCCCATTGTCAGGCTCCCTTCTGCACACGGGGTTCGACGACCACTGTGATGTGGGCGCCTCGCTTCAGAATCTGGCTGGCAGATCCCTTGGCGCGAGGGCGGATGCGCTTCAGCGTGACACCCTCGTCGACGAATGCCGAGGAGATGTACAGGTCATCGCTGCGCAGATCCTCGGTGTCCTCGGCGTTGGCGACGGCCGAAGCGACCACCTTGTAGACGGGCTCAGAGGCCGCCTGCGGTGCGAACCGCAGTGCGATCAGGGCCTCGGCGACGTTCATGCCTCGAACGAGGTCGACGACGCGGCGCACCTTGCTGGCGCTCATCCGGACGTGCCGCGCAGTGGCGAACGAGCCAGGACGATCTCCGAGCAGGGCTTCTCGACGACGGCTGTTGCCGTTTTCGTTGCTCATTGGTTAATCCTCATCCTTTTCTGCTCGCCTCAGCGGCGGCGGGCCTTCTTGTCGTCCTTCACGTGTCCCCGGAAGGTACGTGTGGGGGCGAACTCGCCCAGCTTGTGACCGATCATCGCCTCTGTGACGAAGACGGGGATGTGCTTGCGACCATCGTGCACCGCGAGGGTGTGTCCGAGCATGTCGGGGATGATCATCGAACGCCGCGACCAGGTCTTGATCACGTTCTTGGTGCCCTTTTCGTTTTGTACGTCCACCTTTTTCTGCAGGTGATCGTCAACGAAGGGGCCCTTCTTCAGGCTGCGTGGCATATCTGTCTCGGCTCCCTATCAGCGCTTCTTGCCGGACTTGCGGCGTCGGATGATGAGGCGCGTGCTCGCCTTGTTCTTGTCGCGAGTACGTCCCTCCTTCTTGCCCCATGGGGACACGGGGTGACGTCCACCGGACGTCTTGCCCTCGCCGCCACCGTGCGGGTGATCAACCGGGTTCATGACAACACCACGGACGGTCGGGCGGATACCCTTCCAGCGGTTGCGGCCGGCCTTGCCCCAGTTGATGTTGGACTGCTCGGCGTTGCCGACAGAGCCGACGGTCGCGCGACAGCGGATGTCCACCAGACGCATTTCACCCGAGGGCATGCGCAGCGTGGCGTGCTTGCCCTCGCGGGCCACCAACTGGATGGACGCTCCAGCGGAGCGACCCATCTTGGCACCGCCACCGGGACGAAGCTCCACGGCGTGCACCGTGGTGCCCACCGGAATCTGCCGCAGTTCGAGGTTGTTGCCAGGCTTGATGTCCGAGCCGAGACCGGCCGAGATCGTCGTGCCCTGGCTGAGGTTGTTGGGCGCAATGATGTAGCGCTTCTCACCATCGGCGTAGTGCAGAAGTGCGATGCGGGCTGTGCGGTTGGGGTCGTACTCAATGTGAGCGACCTTGGCCGGCACGCCGTCCTTGTCATAGCGCTTGAAGTCGATCAGGCGGTAGGCCTGCTTGTGTCCGCCTCCGATGTGACGCGTCGTGATGCGTCCGGAGTTGTTGCGGCCACCGGTCTTCGGCTTGGCAACGAGCAGCGACTTCTCGGGGGTTGAACGTGTCAGTTCGACGAAGTCCGACACACTGGAGCCACGACGGCCCGGCGTGGTCGGCTTGTACTTGCGAATACCCATGAGGTTATTTCAGTCCTTTGCTTCTCGACGCCGTCAGTCGCCCTGGCCGGCAAAAATGTCGATGCGATCGCCTTCAGCGACGGTCACGATGGCACGCTTGGTGTTGGCTTTCTTGCCGATCCCGAAACGTGTGCGCTTGGTCTTGCCCTCACGGTTGAGGGTGTTGACCGAAGTCACCTTGACCTTGAAGATCGACTCGATGGCGATCTTGATCTCGGTCTTGTTCGCGTCAGGCGAGACGACGAACGTGTACTTGCCCTCGTCGAGGAGGTTGTAGCTCTTCTCGCTGACAACGGGGCGAAGGATCACGTCGCGGTGGTCGCGAATCTTGAACTCGTTCACTTGGCGTCCTCCTCAGTCTGGGCGGAGGCCAGCTCAGCGGCAGCTTCCGACTCGGTTGCGACAGTCTCGACACCGAATGCATCCCGGCCACCGATGAAGGTCTCCAGGGCAGCAGAGGTGAAGATGACTGCGTCATTGACCAGCACGTCGTAGGTGTTGAGCTGATCAACGGCGAGCGCGTGAACCTGGGGAACGTTGCGAAGGCTCAGCCAGGCGACGTCTTCGTAGCGGTCCAGCACAACGAGCACCTTGGAGAGATCGCCAATCGACGACAGGGTCGCGATTGCGGCCTTGGTGGAGGGGGTCTCCCCCGCCACGATCTCTGAGATGACGTGGACCTGGCCGTCGCGGGCCCGGTCGGAGAGTGCCCCACGCAGAGCGGCGGCAATCATCTTCTTGGGGGTGCGCTGCGAGTAGTCACGCGGCTGGGGGCCGTGGGCGATGCCACCGCCAACCCAGATCGGTGAACGGCTGGAGCCGTGACGGGCACGACCGGTGCCCTTCTGACGCCAGGGCTTCTTGCCACCGCCGCGCACCATGGCGCGGGTCTTGGTGGCGTGGGTTCCCTGGCGGGCAGCGGCGAGCTGTGCGGTCACGACCTGGTGGATCAGAGCCACATTGGTCTGGGTGTCGAACATCTCCGAAGGGAGTTCGGCTTTGCCAGCCTTCTTGCCCTTGGCATCGACGACGTCGACGACGCGTGCGTCACTCATGAAACAACACCCTTCTTGGCTGCGGTGCGGACGACGACGAGCGACCCGTTGTTGCCGGGAACCGCTCCGCGGACCAGCACGAGGCCACGATCGGCATCGATGGCGTGGATGGTGAGATTCTGTACGGTCACCTTGTCATTGCCCATACGGCCCGCCATGCGCATGCCCTTGAAGACACGGCCGGGGGTGGCGCAGCCACCGATGGAGCCGGGTGAGCGGTGCTTGCGGTGCACACCGTGCGAGGCGCTGAGGCCATGGAAACCGTGGCGCTTCATGACGCCAGCGGTGCCCTTGCCCTTGCTGGTGCCGGTGACATCAACGATGTCGCCGTCGGCGAAGACTTCGGCGGTCAATTCCTGACCGAGGGAGTACTCGCTTGCATCAGCAGTGCGCATCTCAAGGAGGTGCTTGCGCGGTGTGACGTCTGCCTTGGCGAAATGGCCGGCGGCAGGCTGGGTGACTTTCTTGGCCTTGATCGCGCCGTAGCCGAGTTGCACAGCGTTGTAGCCGTCCACCTCGGGGGTACGGACCTGCGTGACGACGCAGGGACCGGCCTGGATGACGGTGATGGGGACGACCTTGTTGTTGGCGTCCCACAACTGGGTCATGCCGAGCTTGGTGCCCAGGATGCCCTTGACGTTTCGTTCGTTCATGATGGTCAGTTACCTCACGGAAGCTTGATCTCGATGTCAACACCAGCCGGAAGGTCGAGACGCATCAGCGAATCAACTGTCTTCGGCGTGGGGTCGAGGATGTCGATGAGCCGCTTGTGCGTACGCATCTCGAAATGTTCGCGGCTGTCCTTGTACTTGTGGGGCGAACGGATGACGCAGAACACGTTCTTCTCCGTCGGCAAAGGCACAGGCCCAGCCACCTTCGCGCCCGTACGGGTCACGGTGTCGACGATTTTGCGCGCCGAGCTGTCGATGACCTCGTGGTCATATGCCCGCAGCCTGATGCGGATCTTTTGTCCCGCCACAGTTTGTCCTCACTCTGTCGTTTCTTCGGTCATGCCAGCATGAGGGCTGACATCCTGACTGCTCCGACCCCCGAGGTCGGGAGTGTCGCATTAATTCTCGTAACGCAGCCTTGGTATTTCCTCTGAGATCTCTCTCGGTGGAAGTTCCGTGGGCTGCGCTGGACAACTCGCGCGACCTCGTCCTGGTGGCGATCCACCCGCGGTACCCGGAAATCCAAGCGTCCACGACGGACCAGCCCCCTGCGGAGCAACCTGCTTATTCTTGCATGCCCTCCGCGGGTCGCCAAATCCACGACGTTGCATGGTGGGTGGCCCTTCACGAGCCGCCCACCAGAGCGGTATCAGGTCCGCAATCTCAGGGACCACTGGGCCGCAGATGGACGCAACTGATACTCGGGGCGCACGTCCGGCCCGCACGATCGAGAGCCCAGCCCGTGAACAGCGGCGTCAATGATGAGGTGCGCATTCCGGGATGCCGGCAGTTCGTGCGGGTGTGCCGCTGCGGTGATGTCGTGCACATCGTGGGTGCGGAGCTGGAATCCGGGGCGCATGCCCGCGACGTCGTCGGCCTCCACCGTCAACCCCAGACCGTTCAGCACCAGTTCCCGCAGTCCCTCCCTGTGCCCGCTCTCCTGGGGTACCGCATAGTTGACGGCGAGATCAGCCACGGTTGAGGAGAAGCGTCCCACTCGGGCGGCGCGACGAGAGTCCGGATAGTTCTCGAAAGGACCTGTCCCGAACCAGTCCACGGGGCCGACATCGAGGGGAGTCTCGAAGTGCAACCCGATCCGCGGCCAGGTTCCGGTCCAGCCAGCTGAGGGTTGGGCGTCGGCTTCAAGGGTGAGTTCGCCCCCGCGCACCGTCCACAGGAGTTGCAGCACCACGAACTGGCGGCTGGCCGCCGGGGCGTAGCGATGCAGCACCCTGATCCCATCATTGCCCACGTCGACCGCCAGTACCCGCCGCTGTAGTCGATCCAGACCTGCGGTTCGCCATTGGTCGACCGACGACGGGCCCGGCGCGCCTTTTCCGCGACTGGCGACCGGTTCCACGTCCACGTAGGAGGGGAAGTCACCGAGCACATCATTCTCGGTGGGGGCACGCCACAGCTCGAGGCGAGGACCACTCATGTGCTGAGAACCAAGAGTTCTCAGATCACCCGTGACGGCATCGAAGACTGCCGACCCCATGGAGAGGCCCCCTTCATCACGTTTCGGTGCCGTCCCCGGGAGGCGTCTGGACGGTGGAGAATTGACCGCGTGAGTCCGGACCTGCGTCCACGCCACGATGTGACCCCGGCCCGCCCATCCCGTGTCCTGCGCGAGTTCTGCGTGTACGGTGCGCCAGGCCTCCCCCTGCTCGGGAACCATCGGCTGGGCTAGATCAACGGAAGTGGACCCCCCTCCCGGATGAACCGGCAGCACATCCAGCGTGGTCTCGGCGACCACATGGCCGTCCTGCTCATCCACGACGAAGAAGCGAAGATCAGAGGTGTCCCCGTCGTGGCGTCGGTTCTCCACCACCAGGACATCGTTCCTCACCGACAGTTTGATGGGCGACGCCACGGCCGCGAACTCCGCCAGCATCGGGGTGGGTGTGCCGTCGGAGAGCACCATGCCGTCGCAGACAAAGCTGCCATCGTGCACCACCTCACCGAAGTCTCCGCCGTAGGCGCTGAACTGCTGCCCGCTGGCGGTGCTGCTGAGCAGTCCATGGTCTCGCCACTCCCACACGAATCCCCCGTGCCACTGCGGGAGTGTGTCGAAGGCCTCTTCATACACGGACAGGGCGCCCGCCCCGTTGCCCATGGCGTGGGCGTACTCACACAACATCATGGGGCGCTGCGCCAGGACGGCGTTGCGGCCCGGGGTTGCGAATTCGTGTGTCCCGGTCCCCCGTGACATGTCCGCCATCTCCTCGACGGTGGCATACATGCGCGACACCAGATCCGTGTGGGTACCGTCAAAGTCAGGCTCGTAGTGCACAGGCCGTTCGGGGTCTCGACGATAGAGCCACGCAGCCATCGCCTTCGAATTGCAGCCGGTACCGGCCTCATTCCCCAATGACCAGCAGATCACCGACGCATGGTTCTTGTCCCGTTCAAAAAACCGCTCCACACGATCGAGATAGGCATCGCGCCACCGCTCATCGTCTGTGGGATTGTCCTGCCAGTCGTCGAACACGAAACCATGGGTCTCCAGGTCGCACTCATCAATGACCCAGAAACCCAGCTCATCGGTCAACTCAAGCAGCTGCGAATGGGCAGGGTAATGGGAAGTGCGGATGGCGTTGATGTTGTGCTGCTTCATCAGGAGGAGGCCCTCGCGTGCCCGCTCCCGATTGAAAACGCGACCATGCTCAGGGTCGAACTCATGCCTGTTGACCCCACGCAGGCGCAGCTTGATGCCGTTGACCCGCCACTCGTGGCCCACAATCTCGACCCGCCGGAACCCCACCCACAGGGACCGTGTTTCCGTGGCATTGGAGATCTTCACGTCGTAGAGCCGTGGAACATCAGCACTCCACGGATCGACAGTCCCCACGGTGATGGGCCCCACATCGCCGGGCGACGCAAAGGTCTGCTCCCAGTCCAAGTTCGGAATGGAGATGGTGATGGGCCATGCACCCGGATCAGCAGTCAACTCTGGGGTGATGACACCCTCTCTACTCCCGGGATTGAAATCAGTGCGCAACCAGAGATCCTCGATACCCCCGGCCGGGCGCGCCAGCAACTCCACTTCGCGGAAGACGCCCGGCAACCACCACTGATCCTGGTCCTCCAGGTAGCTGTGGGCACACCACTGGTGAACACGAAGGTGCAACACATTGGCACCCGGGAGCAGTTCGTCGGTGACATCGAGTTCCTGTGCCAGACGACTCCCCCGAACAACCCCGACCTCCACGCCGTTCAGCGAAGCGATGCACAACGATTCAACTCCACCGAATCTGAGCAGCACACGCCCGCCGTCAGGAACGAAACCCTGCGGCACGTCAAAACCCAGACGATGATCGCCCGTCGGGTTCTCATCGGGAACGTTCGGGACGTCGACGGGGAACGGGTACGCGATGTTGGTGTAGGCGGGAAGCCCCCAGTCGTCGCGGCCCTGCAACACCCAGTGACCCGGCAACTCGATGGTGTCCCATGCGGAGTCGTCGAAATCTGCTGCCTGCGCACCGTGGGGGGCAAGATCCGGGCGCAGGGAGAACCGGAAACGCCACGTGCCGGACAGGTCCAGGGTGGGCGCATCCGAGGCGACGCGTGATCGCGGACGCACACGTCGTCCGGATCCCGGCGCGAAGGAGGTGATCTCGTTACTCATGTCTGATTCTCCGTTGGTCCGGCAATTGCAGTGTCGAGGTTGACCATGACTCTTGACCACAACAGTGCAGGTTCGCAAGTCGCGGAAGAGCCGAGCGCCGTTCAGCCGGATCATTTCTTTGGTGGGGCACCGTGTACCTTGAGAAGCATTTCAGTTAGCATTGATTTCAGCAGTGCCCGACGGATTCCCCCCACCCCGTCAATGGGTATCCGTTGAGGGGTCATCTCATGAAGGCCACACATGCCATTACCCGTATGGCAAAGGATCCCACCCGCCACTCCTGTGCGGGATCTTTACAGGACCTCGATTCTGGCGTGCACCGACGATTCGTCCTCCGTAATCCTGCTGCGCTGTTCCCCCGGTGTGGAGGAGGGCAGCACGACGCTGGTGCATGCGCACACCAGCCATCCCAATTCCATGACCATGACGGGCGTCGACGATGACGTCCAGATTGCCGCGCAGGCAAAACTCTTCCTTGGCGTTGGCGGAGTGCATGTGGTGGCGATTCCACACATCACATGGAAGTGCCTGGGTGGCGGCCTCCCCCGGCGCACACCCATTGCCGCCGTCATGTCGTTCCTCGTTGCAGTTGTCCTCCTCCTTCCCCCTTTGTCCATGAGCGCGTGGGCCGCACTGCCCGTGGGCCTCGCCCTCGGTGCGCTGACCTGGCTCCTCCTGCGAGAGCGTGTTCCCACCACTATTGGGCCGCCGGACTCCCCCTCAATGTCTGTGGATGCGGTTGTTGAGCGCGTCATGCTGACGATTGGTCGTGACCGACGCTCGGGCACAGAGACGAACCGGCCGGCGACGGGACATGCTGGGTGGGCGCCCCCTATACGCTGATCCCATGAACAGCGAACACAAGGAGTCAGGGGTCTACTCCAGCAAGGGCAAGGAGTTCACGCGTGACAGGAACTACATCACGGACAGGATCGTTGCCGTCCCCTCCCGCGAAGACGAGCATCCCGTCGAGGCCGGGCGGTACCGGCTCGTGGTCGCTCGCGCCTGCCCCTGGGCACACCGCTCCATCATTGTGAGGGAGTTGCTCGGCATTGGCGACGCACTTTCCATGGGGGTGTGCGGCCCCACTCACGATGCCAACTCCTGGACTTTCGATCTTGACCCGGGCGGCGTCGATCCAGTGCTGCGAATTCCCCGCTTGAAGGATGCCTACGAGAAGCGCTTCCCCGGCTATCCGCGTGGGATCACGGTTCCGGCGATCGTGGAGGAGAGCTCCGGCGCAGTGATCACCAACAATTACCCCCAGATCACGCTCGACTTCTCGACACAGTGGAAAGAGTTCCACTCCTCGAATGCGCCCGATCTGTACCCGGAGGCGCTGCGCGAGGAGATGGACGAGGTCATGGAGCGCATCTTCACCGACGTCAACAACGGTGTGTACAGATGTGGATTTGCCGGTTCCCAGGAGGCCTACGAGATGGCCTATGACCAACTCTTTGCAGCCTTGGACTGGTTGGAGAGCCGCCTGTCACAGCGCCGCTTCCTCATGGGGAGCGCCATCACCGAGGCGGACGTGCGCCTGTTCACCACGCTGGTCCGCTTCGATGCCGTCTACCACGGACATTTCAAGTGCAATCGCAGCAAACTGACCGAGATGCCGGTGCTGTGGGCCTACGCCAGGGACCTGTTTCAGACGCCCGGCTTCGGCAACACCGTCGATTTCGAGCAGATCAAGCAGCACTACTACATCGTGCACACGGACCTGAACCCGCTGCAGATCGTTCCGAAGGGCCCCGATGAGGCAGGCTGGAACACTCCGCACGGCAGGGAATCCCTGGCCTGATCCCTCGCGCCTGCCCCACCGAGCCGTTCGACAGCCGGACACGCCGCAACCACTGCCCACCGAAGCACATATGAGCTCGGCGGCCAGTGGTCGCGGAATGTCGGGTCAGGTTCAGGCGGCACTTCTCACGACAGAGTCGCGCGCAATGCTCGCAGCCGGGTGAGGCAGGATCCCCGGCCAAGGATTTCCATGGACTCAAACAGCGGTGGCGAAACCCTGCTGCCAGTGATGGCGATCCGTGCTGGCGCGAAGGCAAACTTTGCCTTGATACCCAGCCCCTCCACCAATGAGGCGCGGAGACCGGCCTGGATGGCGTCGTGTTCGAAGGGCTGGACCTCTTCAACAACCGTGATCGTTGCGTCCAGCACGTCCGCGGCGTCGTCCCGCAGGGCGGCGCGTGAGACCTCCTCCACCTCGAGTGCCTCGTCGGCCACGAGAAGGAACTGCAGTTGGGGAATGGCATCAGCCAGCAGCGTCAAGCGTTCCTGAATGATGGGAACCGCCGCACGGAGCATCTTCTTCTGCGCCCGGTCTGGGGCCTGTGCCAGTTGTCCGGATGCAACGGCGTACTCCACGATCCGCTCCGACAGTTCCTCCGCCTCCAGGCCACGAATGTAGTGGCCATTGAGCCAGTCGAGTTTCTTCACGTCGAAAACCGGCCCGGTGGTGTTCACCTTGTCCCACGAGAAGTGTTCGACGAACTCCTCGAAGGTGGCCACTTCGGCATCGTCGGAGCTCGGCGGGTAGCCCAGGAGCTGGAGGAAGTTGCGCACCGCTTCCGGCAGGTAGCCCTGCTCCTTGAACCACAGCAGACGAGCTGCCGGGTTCTTCCGTTTGGAGATCTTGGACTTGTCCGTGTTGCGCAGCAGCGGCATGTGCGCGAACTGTGGGAGCTCCAGCCCCAGCCACTCGTGCAGCAGGACGTGCTTGGGCGTGGAGCTGATCCACTCCTCGCCCCGGACCACAGTGGTGATGCCCATGAGGTGGTCGTCGACGACGACGGCCAGGTGATAGGTGGGGAAACCATCGGCCTTCAGGATCACCTGATCATCTGGATGCGGCGCCCTGATGGTGCCGCGGATGATGTCGGTGAACTCGGTGGACGCATCATCGGGCACCAACATACGCACGACGGGATGCTCAGCAAATCCGGGCAGGGCTTCTCGTTCCTCACGCGTCTTGCCGACACACATCCTGTCGTAGCCGGTATTGGCCTGCTTGGTGCGGGCCTGTTCTTCCCGCAGCTCCTTCAGACGATCGGAAGAGCACCAGCAGTGGTAGGCATGGCCGTCGGCGAGCAGTCGCTCCACAAAGGGTGTGTAGGTCTCCAGCCGCTCGGACTGCCGGTACGGTCCATACCCGCCGCCCTGGAGCGGACCCTCGTCCGGGGACAGGCCAAGCCATTCCAGCGAATCATGGATCTGCTGCTCACTACCCTCGATCAACCGGGCCTGATCCGTGTCCTCGATGCGAAGAACAAACGCACCCCCCGTCTTCCGTGCCCATGCCAGGTCAAACAGCGCCATGAAAGCGGTCCCGACGTGCGGATCACCCGTGGGCGAAGGGGCAATCCGGGTACGGGCGGGGGTGGTGGGCTCACTCATGAATCCCACCCTAGCGGTGGAGATGGGAGCCAATTGCCGCCCTCCTGCTGGCATTGTGACCCCATGACCAACACCTCCCCTCCAGATCCGGCTTCACTGGAACGCGCCCGACGTCTGGCCAAGGAGGCACTCGAGGGTTCAGTGGCCCCGTCCTCTCCCGGTGAAGGCGGCACGACACCTGCACGCCTGCCGCTCGCTTCCGGAGAGCCAGCCCGGATCTCGCGGACATTCGCGTGGGTACTGGATGACCTCGTTGGCGTACCGGGTACCAAGCTCCGATTCGGTGTCGATCCCATCCTCAGCATTGTTCCCTTCGCCGGTACCGCCGTGGGTGCGGTCATGGGAACCGTGATCCTCATCGACGCCGTCCGTCTTCGCGCCCCCATCTCCGTTCTGCTGCGCATGGTGGGCAATTACGTCATCGATTGGCTGCTGGGACTGCTGCCGTTCCTGGGCGCCTTCCTCGACGCGGCCTACCGCTCCAACCACAAGAACTTCACGCTGCTGGAGCGCACGATTGCCAACAGAGAACAAGTACGCAGAACAACGCTGTGGTACTGGATCAGTGTCCTGGTGATGGTGCTCGTCGTGATGGCCGTGGTGCTCTCAGTCCCCATCGCGCTACTGCTGTGGCTGGACTCTCTGGTCACGGGTGGCTGAGCCCCCAATCGTCGGCGTCTGTCGACGTTGATCTGCATGCTAACTTGTGGGCCATGACCGAAGCCGGGACCGCACCATCCAACTTCATCTCCGACATTGTCGCCGCTGACATCGCACGCGGCACCTACGTCGGACGCGTCCAGACGCGGTTCCCTCCAGAGCCCAACGGTCATCTTCACATCGGACACGCCAAAGCAATCGTCGTGGCCTTCCAGACCGCCCGCGATTTCGACGGCATCTGTTTCCTCCGGCTCGATGACACCAACCCGGAAACCGAGGAGGAATCCTTCGCCGACTCCATTCGTGGTGACATCAACTGGCTCGGCTATCAGCCGGCTGAGGTACGCCACGCTTCGGACTACTTCGAACAGCTCTATGGTTGGGCTGAAACGTTCATCACCCGTGGCCTGGCCTATGTCGATGACCAGAATGGCGAGAGCATCTCGGCTGGTCGTGGCGGCTACGGCAAGCCCGGCGTCGAGAGTCCATTCCGTGACCGGGATCCGGCGGAGAGTCTCGATCTGTTCCACCGCATGCGGGCTGGTGAGTTTCCGGACGGCTCCCGCGTTCTGCGGGCACGCATCGACATGAATCACGAAAACATGCAGATGCGCGATCCCATCATGTACCGCATCCGCAACCTCGCCCATCACCGCACCGGCAACGCCTGGTCCATCTACCCCACCTATGACTGGGCGCACGGGCAGAGCGACGCCATCGAAGGCGTGACCCACTCCATCTGCACCCTGGAGTTCGAATCCCACCGTCCCCTCTACGACTGGTTCCTGTCCCACCTGGAACTGGATCAGACAGCCCCCCGGCAGATCGAGTTCGCACGCCTGGAATTCACCCATACCGTCACGTCAAAGCGTCGGCTGGCAAAGCTTGTCACCGACGGCGTGGTGGAGGGCTGGGACGATGCCCGCATGCCCACCCTGAGCGGGCTGAGGCGTCGCGGATATCCAGCAGCGGCAATAAGGAATTTCTGCCGCGAGGTGGGCACCACCCGCACCAACAGCCGCCATTCGATCGAGGCGCTGGAATCCTACGTGCGCAAAGTGCTGAACATGGAGGCCCAGCGACGGATGGCTGTTCTGCGGCCCCTGTCATTGATCCTGGACAACTGGCCCACCGAAGCTGACGGGCAGCCCGTCGTCGAACACTTCGAGGTGGCCAACAACCCCGAGCGTCCCGAGGATGGCACGCGAACCGTCGCCTTCAGTGGCCGACTGTGGATCGAGCAGGAAGACTTCGCTGAAGTGCCCCCGCCCAAGTATTTCCGACTCTCCCCCGGCCGGGAAGTCCGGCTGCGTGGTGCATACCTGGTCACGGCAACTGACGTGGAGAAGGACCCAGAGGGTAACGTCGTGGCCGTGCACGCCACGTACGACCCCGAGAGCAGGGGCGGAACGGCACCGGACGGTCGCAAGGTGAAGTCGACGATGCACTGGGTCTCGGACACCCACGCCGTTGACTCCACAGTTGCTCTGTACGAACGCCTCTTCAGCGCCGAGGCCCCCGGTGAGCGCACCGGCGAGCCACTCGACGACCTCAACCCCGCATCCCGGCAACTGCTCAGCGGGTGCAAACTTGAAGCCGCACTCCGGACGGCAGCGCCCGGCACCGTGGTGCAGTTCGAGCGACTGGGCTACTTCGCCGTCGATGTGGATCAGCCCCTGCTGTTCCACCGCACCGTCGGCCTCCGCGACGAGTGGGCGGCCATCCAGAAGCGCAAGGGCTGAACCTGAGCCACACGTCATCGGCTCCTTCGTCTCTGCTGGATTCCCCGCAGAATCGGGGATCAGTATCGTCCCCTGAGTGGCCGCCGGAGCGTGTGGAGCGTCGGCACGGTTCCCCGGGGATGGACTCGTCATCCCAGACCATGTCCGTGCGCCCACCCGCTCAGGTGCTGGTCATCTGCCCACAAAACTCAAGGAACCAAGCCTGAACATGCAGAAAGGCCCGCACCCCCAAAGGGGTGCGGGCCAATCGATCGACTTGTGTCAGATCACTTGAGGATCTTGACGACGTTGCCGGCGCCGACGGTGCGGCCGCCCTCACGGATGGCGAACTTGAGGTTCTCCTCCATGGCGATGGGCTTGTTGAGGTGGACAGTCATTTCCGTGTTGTCACCAGGCATGACCATGTCGGTGCCCTCGGGGAGCTGAACGACACCGGTCACGTCGGTGGTGCGGAAGTAGAACTGGGGGCTGTAGTTGGAGAAGAACGGCTTGTGACGGCCACCCTCTTCCTTGTTCAGCACGTAGACATTCGCCTCGAAGTCGGTGTGCGGCGTGGCCGAACCCGGCTTGATGATGACCATGCCACGCTCCACGTCTTCCTTCTTGGTGCCGCGGAGCAGCAGGCCGACGTTTTCTCCCGCGCGACCCTCATCGAGGATCTTGCGGAACATCTCGACACCGGTCACGGTGCTGGACTGCTTGGCCTCACGGATACCAATGATGTCGACGGTCTCGCCGGTCTTGACGATGCCGCGCTCGATACGACCGGTGATGACGGTTCCACGACCGGTGATCGTGAAGACGTCCTCGACGGGCATGAGGAAGGGCTTGTCCGTGTCGCGCTCCGGCTGCGGGATGGACTCATCCACCGCATCCATGAGCTCGAGGATGGTCTTGCTCCACTTCTCGTCGCCCTGCATCGCCTGGAAGGCGGAGACGCGAACGATCGGCAAGTTGTCACCGTCGAAGCCCTGGGCATCCAAGATCTCGCGCAGTTCCATCTCGACAAGCTCAATGAGGTCAGCGTCCTCGTCGGCAATCATGTCGCACTTATTCAGGGCGACGACGATCGCGGGCACACCAACCTGACGGGCGAGCAGGATGTGCTCGTGCGTCTGGGCCATCGGGCCATCGGTCGCGGCAACCACGAGGATTGCGCCGTCCATCTGCGCAGCACCGGTGATCATGTTCTTCACATAGTCAGCGTGGCCGGGGCAGTCGACGTGCGCGTAGTGCCGGTTCTCGGTCTGGTACTCGACGTGGCTGATGGAGATGGTGATACCGCGCTGACGCTCTTCGGGCGCCTTGTCGATCGCGTCGAACGCAGACACTGCGTTCAACGTGGGGTATGCGTCATGCAGCACCTTCGTGATCGCCGCGGTAAGAGTGGTCTTGCCGTGGTCGACGTGTCCGATCGTGCCGATGTTGCAGTGCGGCTTGGTCCGCTCAAACTTGGCCTTTGCCACGTGGGCTCCTTCTGGGATTCCACCCCGCACCTTGCGAGGCAAACATTTTTGGGGTCATCCCTGATGTTTGGGCACAGGGATCCTCACCAGTCTTGTGCAGGAAACCGTCATAGTCAAACCGGGACGATTGCATTCACACGGACTGGTCGAATTCATTGAACAGCAAAAGAGGACCGGGCGCCAATCAGCATGCGCCCGGTCACTCATTTGACGTTTACCCGGGGTGGACCGGGACGACAGGGGCAAGGCCCCCGTGCATCACTCGGTTCCGCGAGCCTTGGCGACGATCTCTTCCGAGACGGACCTCGGAGTTTCCGCGTAGGAGTCGAACTCCATGGAGTAGTTCGCCTGGCCTGAGGTCTTGGACCGCAGATCACCGACGTAGCCGAACATCTCGGACAGCGGCACGATGGCCTTGACCACACGGTTGCCGTGAGCCTCATCCATGGACTGCATCTGGCCGCGACGGGAGTTCAGGTCACCAATGACGGTGCCCAGGTAATCCTCCGGCGTGATGACCTCGACGGACATCACCGGCTCCAGAATGGCGGGATCGGCTCTACGAGCCATCTCCTTGAACGCCATGGATCCGGCCAGCTTGAATGCCATTTCCGAGGAGTCCACGTCGTGGTAGGCGCCATCGACGAGTGTGACCTTGATGTCCTCGACGGGGTAACCGGCGAGTACACCGAACTTCATGGCTTCCTTGACACCCGCATCCACAGCCGGGATGTACTCACGAGGAATGCGTCCACCGGTGACGGCATTGACAAACTCGTAGCCCGTCCCTGCCTCCTGCGGCTCAAGGTTCATGATCACGCGAGCGTACTGGCCTGAGCCACCCGACTGCTTCTTGTGCGTGTACTCCACCTTCTCCACGCTCTTGCGAAGAGTCTCGCGGTACGCCACCTGCGGCTTACCAATGTTGGCTTCCACGTTGAACTCACGACGCATACGGTCGATCAGCACCTCAAGGTGCAGCTCGCCCATGCCAGCGATGATGGTCTGTCCGGTCTCCTCGTCCGTGTGAACACGGAAGGTGGGATCCTCCTCAGCGAGCCGCTGGATGGCCATACCCAGCTTCTCCTGGTCCGACTTCGTCTTGGGCTCAATGGCCTGTTCGATGACGGGCGCCGGGAAGGTCATGGACTCGAGCACGATGGGATTGCTCGGATCGGACAGGGTGTCACCCGTGGTCGTGTTCTTGAGACCCATGACCGCACAGATGAGGCCAGCACCAATGGATTCGATCTCTTCACGCTTGTTGGCGTGCATCTGATAAATCTTCCCGATGCGCTCACGCTTGCCGGTCGTGGTGTTGAGCACCTGCGAGCCGGAATTCAGCACACCGGAGTACAGACGGATGAACGTCAACTTCCCCAGGTGCGGATCCGCGGCGACCTTGAACGCAAGGATCGACAACGGCTCGTCGTTGTCCGGGTGACGCTCCATGACCGCAGATTCATCGCCGGGCTTGAAGCCGTCGATAGCAGGCACGTCCATGGGCGAGGGGAGGTAGTCGATGACGGCGTCGAGAAGGGGCTGCACGCCCTTGTTCTTGAACGAGCTGCCACACACGACGGCAGTGAAGTGGTTGTTCAGCACGCCCTTGCGGACGCCTGCCTTCAACTGCGCCACCGTGGGCTCTTCACCCTCGAGGTACATCTCCATGAGTTCGTCGTCGAATTCCGAAACCTTCTCGAGCAACTCTGCACGGGCGGCCTGGGCCTGCTCGAGCATGTCTGCCGGGATTTCCTCGACTTCGTAGTCCTCACCGATCTTGGTGTCGCCGCGCCACGTGAGGGCACGCATCTGCACCAGATCGATGACGCCCAGGAAACCGCCTTCAGAACCAATCGGGAGCTGCAGCAAAACGGTCGTGGTGTTCAGGCGCTCCTTGATCGTCTTCACGCAGAAATCAAAGGAGGCCCCGGTGCGGTCCAGTTTGTTGACGTAGCAGATGCGCGGCACGCCGTACTTGGCAGCCTGGCGCCACACGGTCTGCGACTGTGGCTCAACACCGGCCACACCATCGAAGACAGCGACAGCGCCGTCGAGCACGCGGAGAGAGCGCTCCACCTCAACGGTGAAGTCCACGTGGCCGGGGGTGTCGATGATGTTGATGAGGTGGTCATGCCAGAAGCATGTGGTGGCAGCGGACGTGATGGTGATGCCGCGCTCCTGCTCCTGCTCCATCCAGTCCATCGTGGCGCCGCCGTCGTGCACTTCGCCGATTTTGTAGTTCTTGCCGGTGTAGAAGAGGATGCGCTCGGTCGTGGTCGTCTTACCGGCATCGATGTGGGCCATGATGCCGATATTGCGGACCGTGCGCAGGTCAATGTTGGCCACTGTTCATCCTTATTCGTTGTTCTTCAAAAAAACTCGTGTGAGCGGTGAGGCGCCCCCGAACCCTCACGGGTTCGGGGGCGGCACAATCACCAGCGGTAATGCGCGAAGGCGCGGTTGGCCTCTGCCATCTTGTGGGTGTCCTCGCGACGCTTGACCGCGGCACCAAGACCGTTGGAGGCATCGAGGATCTCGTTCTGCAGACGCTCAGTCATGGTCTTCTCGCGACGGGCGCGGGAGAAGCTGACGAGCCAACGCAGGGCGAGCGTGGTCTGACGACCCGGCTTGACCTCGATGGGCACCTGGTAGGTGGCGCCACCGACGCGGCGGGACTTGACCTCGACCGAGGGCTTCACGTTGTCCAGTGCGCGCTTGAGCGTCTGCACCGGGTCAGTGTTGGTCTTGAGGCGAGTTCCCTCAAGTGCGTCATACACGATGCCCTGCGCGACGGTCTTCTTGCCGTCGACGAGGATCTTGCTGACCAACTGGGAAACCAGAGGAGAGCCGTAGACGGGATCAATGTTGATGGGGCGCTTCGGCGCTGGACCCTTGCGAGGCATTACTTCTCCTTCTTGGCGCCGTAGCGGCTACGAGCCTGCTTGCGGCCCTTGACACCCTGGGTGTCGAGGGATCCGCGGACAATCTTGTATCGAACACCGGGCAGGTCCTTGACCCGGCCTCCGCGCACCAGCACCATCGAGTGCTCTTGCAGGTTGTGGCCGACACCCGGAATGTAGGCGGTGACTTCAATGCCGGAGCTCAGTCGCACACGCGCGACCTTGCGCAAGGCAGAGTTCGGCTTCTTGGGCGTCGTTGTGTACACACGCGTGCACACGCCACGACGCTGGGGTGAACCCTTGAGCGCGGGCGTATTGCTCGTGGACGTTTTGTCGGACCGACCCTTTCGGACCAGCTGCTGAATCGTTGGCACCTTGTTGGCATCACTTTCGTTGTCTGGATTTGCTAATCCTTGGGCGGGTAGCCGGTTGTGCAGGGATCGCGGGTCACCGTTTCCACTCACCAAGCACTGTTGACTACCGTGCGGACTCAGAGACCATCCCGAACTCTTCGCAACGAATAAGGCTCGCGGATCATGCCAGGGCACGCACACAGTGTCCGCGAGTGCGGACACAGATATAAACTCTACCTGTAGCCCGCTTCTCGGTCAAAACCCGTACAGACACCACCACGGGGCCCGTCCCAACCGTCGCACCCCGCAGTGCGTCACATTCATCACAACCGGAGATGGCGCTGGTGGGACCTCTGATGATTCTCTGCCCTGCGACGCCTCCTGAGCACTCCACTCGAAGCACCTGGTGGAACCCTCGCATTTTCAAGGCAACGCGTGAGTGTACTGTGACGAAATATCCGTGTTGCCTCACACCAGCACTGAAGCTGATGAAGATGCGCGGACCTCTGAGGGAGACGCTGTGAAGTACAAATCTGTGGCTGCAATGCCGGGCATGTCGTTCTCAGCGGTCGGATTCGGATGTTGGGGCATCAGTGGCGGCGACGTCTGGAACGGCACCAGCGACGCAGCGTCGGTCGCGACGGTTCATGCTGCGTTGGACCTCGGAATCACATTCTTCGATGTCGCACCCGTCTATGGCTTCGGTCACGCCGAGGAAGTCCTGGGCGGCGCCCTGGCGGGACGACGAGACGAGGTCCTCATTGGCAGCAAATGCGGTCTCCTGTGGGATGACGGGGGCGTCATTCGCAACGACCTGAGCCCAGCCTCCATCAGGAGCGAAATCGATGACAGTCTCCGCAGACTTCAGACAGAGCATCTCGACATCTACCAAATGCACTGGCCGGACCCGGCCACGCCTGTGGACGATTCGATGGAGGTGCTTGCAGACCTGCAGGCAGCCGGAAAGATCCGCCACATCGGGGTGACAAACTTTTCCGCCGAACGCACTCAGCAGTGCCGAAACACGGCCCCCATCGCCTCATACCAGGGTCTCTACAACCTCCTCGAGCACAACCCGGTGGGCTACCACGCGCTCCCCCTCGAATATCGCACCGCCGATGAAATCCTGCCGATGGTCCAACAAGAGGGAATGGCTTTCTTCCCCTACAGCCCCCTGTTCCAGGGCCTGCTCACCGACACCTACGAGCACACCGGGAACTTCGACGACAGCGATGTGCGCTCCGAAAATCCCAAACTGCGTGGCGAACTCTTCGAGGCGTACTACCAAGCGTCACAAGAACTGCGCACCTTTGCCAGCGAGATCGGCCGGTCTCTGAACCATGTGGCCATCAATTGGCTCGTCTCACAACCTGCCGTCACGTCGGTGATCGCCGGGGGACAAATCCCTGAGCATGTCAGCCAGAACGCGGCAGCGGTGGAATGGGAGTTGACTCCCGACATGCTTGAGCGCATCGATGTCATTTTGGCGCCATACGCTGCCCGCGGTCTGCTGTGACAGCGTGACCGCTTCTCGCCCCCCGAGCCACAAGGAGCCCCCACACATGTGAGTGTGGGGGCTCCTTGCATCTTCGTCAATGACCGATCAGCGCTCAGCAAGTGCCTTAGCAAGCGACGGTACGACAGGAAGAATTGGCAGCAGAACGCTTTGGTAGGCGTGATACGGGTCGGGTTTGCC
>JBQCZU010000002.1:150941-165815 GCA_052089385.1 Arachnia sp. | reverse complement strand
CTTGTCCGGGGGGCTGTGGCGCTGCCCACGCTGGTGGCCCGCCGGCGCCGGCCGCAGAATCGCTGACCTGCTAACCTGCTCCTCATAGGTGTTGGGGGGTGGCGCCGGAAATCCGGCGCCACCCCTTTTCAGACACATCTTCGCGACTACGCCTCGACGGGTCGACCCTCGATCGCGGTGCGCAGCAACTCTATGGTTTCGTTCGGCTCGTAGGATGCCGCCTCGCCTGCGACGTCCACTTGCACACGCTTCAACACCGCGGCAGCAGATTCGCCCACCGCTATCACGGCAATGTCACGCCTCCAGCCAAGCAGTTGGCTGACAGCCAACGCACTTGATCCCGAAGCAATCACAACGGCGTCGTAGCGGCCATCATTCCAGGCCTCCACAAGTTCCGTTGGCGCCACAGGAATGGCCTTCATCGTGTAGACGGGGATCAACTGGGCCACGTACCCCTTGGCCTGCAACCCAGCCACGAATGCGGGAGCCAGAAGTGCGGATCCCGGGACCAGAACCTTGCCGGTGCCTTCCGGCCACATCCTCAGCAGCGCATTGATGCCCCACCCCTTCGTCGGCTGCAGATCCACGCTGTAGCCCAGATCAACGAGGGCGTCCGCTGTACCGGGGCCAATCGCCGCCACCTTCGCATCGCGCGGCAGCGTGAGTCCCAGTTCGCGGATGCTGTCCACGGCTCGACGCGACGTGAATGCCACCCAGTCCGCCCCATCCAGAGTGCTGCTGACAGAGAGAACGTCTCGTTGCTGCAGCGGCACGGAATCGACGGTGATGCCGGCATCCCGCAGCCCCTGCGAGAGCCGACCCTCTTCACGCGGGACCAGCACTCGGGCCTGGCTCAGCACGGTGGTTCTGGGGCGCTCCTGATCCTCCGGTTCTGGTTCCGGCTTGGGCGTCCGGCCAATCTGTTCGGCGCCGCGCAGCTTCAACGACTGGGCGGCACGCTGACCACAACGAACGGCATGGAACTCAGACGTGGGCATGCCAATCTGAGCGGTCATCACGGCTGACCCATCATGAGGAATGATGTCCACCTTCAGCGTGAGAAGGCCGCTGCGTCGCGCAAAGGCACCCACGGAGACCTCTTCCGAGACATCCAGCGCGGCCCGTGCGGCCCGCTCCGTGATGACGCAGATGCGGGTGTCCTGATCGTCGAACTGCGACAGCAATTCGACCAGTTCCGTGTCCACCTCCCGGCATTCGAAACCGACTGCTCCGGAACCGGGAGCGGAAACGGCCCCCACATAGTCTGTGATTGCATCCTGGCGACCGATGATGGCGATGTCGGCTGCGCTGGCCACCACGGCATCCAGCTCACCTGAAGCAACCCTGTCCAAGCATTCCGAGATGCTGGGCTTCAGGTCCTCGAAGTGCATCTGTGAGCGCACGCGCCTGATGTTCCCCCGTCGTAGAGGGCCCTGCGTGGCGATGCTGGAACCATCGGGAAGTGTGGACAACATCACGCCGTCCCTCGCGCAGAAGGCGTCCCGTGCATCATCGCGCGTTGGGATGGCGGCCAGAACGAGGCCGGGGACAGGAGCGGTGGGAACCCTGTTCATGCGGTGAATGGCGACATCAAAGTCGTCGCGCAGCAGGCCAAGTCGAAGTTGCCCAATGCTCTCCCGGTCTCCGGTGTCTGGCAGCAACACGATGTCAATCTCGTGATTCTGCCCACGCAACTGCTCGGCCAAATGCTCGGCCCTCGCCACAGAGACGTCCGATTCCTTGGCACCCACCCTGATCTTCATGTATTCCTTTCCCGGCTCTCACGCTCCTCGACACCGATGCATGTCTCGCGAGTTGCCACTGCTCACCCTACTCAGGCTGTGACCGTGATGGCACCAGTAGGCCAAGGCAACCACCTTCAGGGTCTTCTATCCTTGAACCGAGGGCTTTCTCTGAACTATCGGCCCGGATGGGGGATCACGTGTCCGATGCACTTTTCGATGAGTCCGAAGGCCAGCAACCGCGCGAACTTGCTCCCGGTGCGCAGTGGATACCCGGCTTCCTCACGCTGAAGGAGCAGGCCTGGATCATGGAGCGATTCCATGAGTGGGCGGATGGCCCCGTTCCCATCAGGAGCGCCAAGGTGCGCGGACACGAGATGAGTGTCAAAACTCTCTGTTTGGGGTGGCACTGGCGGCCATACCGCTACAGCCGTGAGGCCGTGGACGTCAATGGGAACCGAGTCCTTGAGTTTCCGGACTGGATGGTGAGGCTGGGCCGTCGCGCCCTCGTCGAAGCCACAGGTGATCCACGGGCCGGAGACAGTTACACCCCGGACACGGCACTGATCAACTACTACGACGCCGAGGCCCGTATGGGGATGCACCAGGACAAGGATGAATCAGCGCTGGCGCCGGTGGTCTCTCTTTCCATCGGCGACACATGCACGTTCCGGTTTGGCAATACGCAAGCTCGCACCAAGCCCTACGAGGACATCCTCCTGCGCTCTGGCGATCTCTTCGTGTTCGGTGGTCCGTCCCGTCTGGCGTTCCACGGGGTCACGAAGATCCATCCCCATACGGCCCCGTCCGGGTGCGGCCTCGAAGGCGGACGCCTGAACATCACCATGCGCGTGACGGGGTTGAGTGACTGACTGCCTCGCCGCGGGAGGGTGGCATCATGAAGTGATGACGCATTCTTCCGCATCGCAGCACACAAAGCCACGACGCAGGACGCTCCTCACAGCGACTGCAGCGGGGGCGCTTCTTCTGTTGACTGCCTGCGTCGCTGATACCCCAGTCCCAGCTTCATCCACCTCGTCTCCTGTCACCGCGGAATCTTCGGTGTCCATGGAGCCTGACACTGCAAACGCTGACCACCCGGATGTCCTCGACGCCACGCTGGAATCCGACGGCAGTGGAAGCTGGAAGCTGGCTGTCACGATAAGTTCGGAGTATGACACCCCCGAGCGCTACGCCGACGGTTGGCGCGTCCTGAGCAATGACGGTGCAGTGCTCGGTGAACACACGTTGGGTCACGACCATGCTGGCGAGCAGCCATTCACTCGCACGCAGTCCGGCCTGGACATCCCTGACGGCGTCGACGAAGTCACGGTCGAGGGCAGGGACACCGACAACGGTTTCGGCGGAGGAACCCTCACCATCGACGTACCCCGATAGGGCGCCGGTTGCTCAGATTCCCTGTGCCTCAGTTGAAAAAGAGGACCCACACCGCAACGGCGAAGGAAATGGCCACCGTGAGGATGACCGCTGTTGCGGTGAGCGCGATCTCGAGACGTCGCCCAGTTTGCTTGTGGGTCATCCCCATCTGATCACCCGCGGCGATGATCACGCGACGGCCAGCCTCAGCTCCAAAAGGATCGCGGATTTCCTCACTGCGTGCCAGTGCCCCACGGGCAGCCATTGTTCTCTTGACGCCCTGAGAGGCCTTTCTGACTTCCTTGGGCGTGGCCAGCATTGGCACGCCTTTCCCCCATGAAAGGTCCCGGGAATCGCTCATGATTTTGTAGGTCATACCCTCCACCGCGACGTGATGAAGATGAGCCTGCGTGATGCCCACCTGTCTCAGATGATCCAGCCACTGCCTGTTCCCAATGTCTGTTTTGAGATCGAAGCCCCCGGGTGATGCGGTCACCGAATACTGTGCGGTCTCCGCCGCCTTCGCGACACGATCCATGAAGTCCTGCACCGAATCAGTCATGCCCCAACGGTAGCGGCGATACTCCCCCGGGTCGGACTCACCGCAACCAGCGCAGATACTCGCTGTTCCCGAGGAGTTCCAGCCGCCGCCAGAGAACGCTGCCCGGAACTGCCTGACTTTTGTGACACAGGCTCGCGGATCGCTGCCTGTCCCGGTCCACCTCGATGACGACATCCACCTCGTCGTCACGATGACCGATGAAACCAGCCTTGAACTCGGCGTTCAGCGTGTCCGCAACCTCGACGGGTATCGTCCAGCCGAGCACCGGGAGAGCCAACTTCTGAGCTGCCGCGAGTGCGGCGCTGGTTGCTGCCATGTGGTCCGGGTGACCGGTGAGGCCAGAGGGGTCAAAAACCAGGAGTCCATCGACCGGGCGTTCCCGCACTTCACGAAACACCTCTGCTGTCAGAATCTTCTCGACGACATCTGACAACAGCCCATCGCGATAGTCGAGAAGGACCGCTGACCCGATTCCCAACTGTTTCGCTGCTTCACGAAGTTCCTGTGCCCTCACTTGGCTGAGATCGGCGTGGTTTCCCAGCGTGGAGGCCTCCCCCTTCGTCAGGCACAGCACAGACACCGCCGCCCCCTGACGTGCGAAACCGTCGAGGATGGCCCCGAGCCCGAATGACTCGTCGTCCGGGTGGGCCACCACCGCAAGCACCGACCCCCACGACGGCACCTCTCCAAGATCGGGTGTTGTGTCGAAGGAGGGCAGGCGATGGTCACCAAAGGGAGTCATACCCCCCAGGGTATCTCACTTCAACGGGCCCAGCAATGAAATTGCCCGATGCGCAACCTTTCCCAATGGGCAATTCTGTGCCATAGTTGGGCCATGAGCCAACCGAATCTTCGGGAGACCAAACGTCGAGCCACCGCTATGGTTCTGGCACAAACTGCTTTCGATCTAGCGCGGGAACACGGTGTGGACGGCTTCACCATCGACGATTTGGCAGCCCGAGCCGGGTATTCCCGGCGCACATTTGCCAACTACTACTCCGGGAAGGAAGCGGCGATCGTTGCCGTTGCCATCGAGCGAGTGGTCCACGCCCTGGATACCACTCCGGACGAGAATCTTCCCCTGGTCGAGTGGCTTCACTCGGTTGCCCGTCAACAGCTCAGCGATGGGCTGCTCAGCGTCCTGCAGGAGTTGCGGACGCTCTCAGAGGGATACCCGCCACTGCGTCCTCACGTGCTTCAGGTGCAACGTCTCATCCGACAAAGCGCCCTTGACGTCGTCCTTGCTCGTGGCGACGTCAGTCCCATCCACGCCCACCTACTCGTCGGTGCCGCCTACGGTGCCCTCACATCCGTACTCGAAGGCCACATCATCGTCCGACCCGAGGACTCGCCCGAACCCTCTGATCAGGAGACGGCACCAACCATGACTCTCAACAGCTTTCTGAACCTCACCTTTGCGCACCTGCGCGACGGTTTCTGACTCTCCACACACTTCCCACCCTCCCCAACGTGGCGGTCATTCGACCACCACGGAGTCGAACGCACCCCGAAAGGGCCATCACCCATGTCCACATTCCTGCAACGTCTGGGCGGGCTCGCCCATCGCCGCCCGTGGTTCTTCCTTCTGGCCTGGCTGCTCCTGCTGGGTGGCGTCCTCGGATTAGCCGCCACCAGCGGAGGCAGCATCTCCTCCAGCATGACAATCGATGGGACACCAAGTCAGCAGGTCATTGACCAACTGCATGAGGAACTCCCGGAGGCCAGCGGTGGGCAGGGGACAATCGTCTTCACCGTGCCGGAAGGGCAACGACTCGACGCCGGGGAGTCCGCCGCTGCCATCGCGGACGCCGCGACCGGAATCGCGGCTCTGCCCAAGGTGGTCGATCGCTCCGCCACCACTACCACCGGGCAACCCCCCATGCCGAACGCCCCGGCCAATCCGGACCAGGGAGAACAGCCTCCGAGCGCTCCGAATGATACCGACCCGGGTGTAGCGAAACCGGCTGGAAACACCCCTCCCTACACCCCCCTCATTGCCGACGGCTCCCCCGTTCCGGGAGTGCTGGTGTCCCTCGACGGAAGCGTCGCAATGTTGCAGATGCAGTTCACCACGCAGGTGGATGAACTGCCGGAGGGGACCACCGACGAGGTCGTCGCCCTGGCGAAGGAAGCCGTCGCCGGCACGGACGTCACCGCCCTGCAGAGCGATTCACTGGATCCCATGCATCCCCCGATCGGCGGGCACGAGGCAATCGGGCTGGCCATCGCGCTGGTCGTCCTTCTCGTCACCCTCGGCTCGTTGCGAGCCGCTGGCCTGCCCATCATCACGGCCCTCATCGGAGTCGCGATCGGCGTCGGCGGCGCCTTTGCCCTCTCGACGTCCATCACGCTGACGAGTTCCACACCTGCCCTGGCCCTGATGGTCGGGCTCGCCGTCGGGATCGACTACGCGCTGTTCATCGTCAATCGCCAGCGACGCCTCATCATGGTGGACGGCCTCAGCGCCGCTGACGCCACCGCCCGCGCATTGGCCACGGCCGGCAGCGCGGTGGTCTTCGCTGGCGCCACGGTCGTCATTGCCCTCACCGGTATGACCGTCATCGGCATCGGCTTCCTGAGCACCATGGCACTGGTGGCCGCCTCGACCGTCGCGCTCGCCGTCCTCATCGCCATCACGCTGGTGCCTGCCCTGTTGGGCATCGCTGGCGAACGGATCTGCTCGGACAAGGCCCGGGCAAGTGGTCAGACGATGATCGCCGCCGAAGAGCACCGTTTCGCCAACAAGTGGGTCCGGTCCCTCGTGCGACGCCCCTGGATGGCAGTCATCAGTGTCGTTGTCATCCTCGGTCTGGCTGCCGCGCCCGCGTTCAGCATGGAACTCGGCATGCCAACCGGGGCCAATGAGGCCCGCGAGAGCACATCGAGGCAGAGCTATGACGCGATCACTCGGGGTTTCGGTGAGGGGTTCAACGCGCCGCTCGTCGTGGTCGTCCATCCTGAGGACGCGGACACCCTGAATTCACAGGACCTCGGCGCCGTGACAGCTGGACTGCAGGGACACGAGGACATCGCCTGGGCAAGCCTGATGGGGGCCAACCCCGACCGATCAGTTGCTCTGTTCAGCGTCATCCCCGAGCAGGGCCCCGACGACCAGGCAACACACGATCTGGTGGAGACCCTGCGGGGTCCTGACGCACTACCCAACGGTAATGCGGACGTCACTTTGGGCGTCACCGGCCTGACGGCCATCAACATGGACATCACAGATCGGCTCGCCGAGGCATTACCCGAGTACATCACCATCATCGTTGGCCTGTCGTTGCTACTGCTTCTCCTGGTCTTCCGCTCCGTCCTGATCCCCATCAAGGCCACGGTCGGCTTCCTGCTCAGCATCGCCGCAACCTTCGGCATCACGACCGCCGTGTTCCAGTGGGGGTGGTTCATTGAGATCGTGGGCCTCGACAAGGGCGGGCCGTTGCTGAGCTTCATGCCCATCGTGGTCACCGGCATTCTCTACGGACTCGCCATGGACTACCAGGTGTTCCTCGTCAGCTCCATGCGAGAAGCCCACACCCACGGCAAGGACGCCCGGCGTTCCATCATCCATGGCTTCGATCATTCGAGCCGGGTTGTCGTGGCAGCCGCCATCATCATGGTCTCGGTCTTCGCAAGCTTCGTCTTCACCGACGAACCGATGATCAAGCAGTTCGGGTTCGCGCTGGCCGTGGGGGTGCTCATCGATGCGTTCCTGGTGCGCATGACCCTGGTTCCCGCCGTGATGAGCTTATTGGGCGAGAAGTCATGGTGGATCCCACGCTGGCTTGATCGGTTGCTGCCCACCATTGACATCGAGGGTGAGGGACACGAAACGGCCCCCCTGCCCAGGCATGCCCAGGTTGATGGCGCCCGTCGATCAGGGGAGACCGGCTGACTGGACTGGAATGGTTCAGGTCCGGGGCAATGATGCCCCCAAACCGCTGTCCCTACCGAGATCTGGGTGCACCGATGCGGCAATGCGCCGCCAGCGGCCTCCAGCCGGAACAAAGTGTCAGCTCTGCCGACGCCGGGTGAAGGGTTGCGACCTCATGACGAACCGCAGAACGTTGACCGCCGTGCGCTGAAGCTCCGCCAAGGTGATGCCGTCGGCCCGTCTGGAGGACGCCACCAATGAACGGTCACGGCCCTTTCTCAGTCCAGAGCTCGTGCTTCCTGGCATGAGCACATCCACCTGTGCTCGGACGCGGTAGGCGCTGTCCCACAGAGCCGGGAAGTCGGGGTCCTGCGAAGGCTGCATCCACCAGTCGGTCATGATCATGCCGTCCCAACCCCACTGGTCGCGGAGAATGGTGGTGGCCAGTTCGTGGTTGTAGTGCGCCCAGACCCCATTGACCTTGTTGTAGGACGTCATGATCGTGTGAGGGTTGGCTTCGCGGATGCAGATCTCAAATCCCTTGAGGTAGATCTCCCGCAGGGCCCGCTCCGACACCCGCGAATCACTCTTGTTGCGATTCGTCTCCTGGCTGTTCGCGGCAAAGTGCTTGGGACACGCGGACACACCTTGGGACTGCACACCGGAGACAACGGCCGCCCCGATACGCCCCGTGATGAGTGGATCCTCCGAGAAGTATTCGAAGTTGCGTCCACACAGGGGATCCCTGTGGATGTTCATTCCGGGACTCAGCAGAACGTCCGAGCCCTTCTTCAGCATTTCTCGTCCGTGCTCTGACGCCAGAGCACGCACCAGATCCGCGTTCCATGTCGAGGCCAGAGCCGTCCCACACGGAAGTAGGGCGGCGTAGGCGCTGAGCCGGATTCCGGAAGGCCCGTCGGTGCAGGTGACGGGCGGGACGCCCTGGGTTCGCAGCGCTTCGGAGACTCCCCCGAGGACCCCCGCGTTCCCGGGCGCACCCAACGGGCTGTTCATCTGGATGTCGCCCCGGCTGAGCGCCTCGAGTTCCTCCAAGGTGAGCTGCGCGACGAATTCCTCCAGCGGGGCCACGCCGTCGGCGACGTCCTTGAGTGTCACGGGCTGCGACGGCATTGTAAACAGTTCCCCGGGAAGGGCATCCAGGATTCGGCGTCGGAGATCGACCGAGCGAACCGGCACGTCCTCCCACTCCGGCTTCAGCTGTCCGTCGCCCTCCGCGGAGCGGACCATCCGCTTGAAACGACTTCCCGGCGCGACCGCGCACGCCTCCTCCAGCTGGGCCACCACCAGGAGGTCATCGACGACATACGAGCCGATCACCTCTGCTGAGCGGACGTCGCTGCCCAGGAAGAAATCGTGGCGTCCGGGTTGCAGAACCCATGCGGATCGGTGCCCTGTGATGCCCGCATCATCGTAGGAGGCCATGTCGGTGACGGGGAATCGTATCTCGACGCTTTGGGTGTCGCCCGGCGCAAGGTCACCCGTCTTCGTGAAGCCGGCCAACGCACGCTCCGGCGTCCCGAGAGCACCCCCAGGGGAGCGAAAGTACACCTGAACCACGTCCTTGGCTGTGCGATGTGCGCCCAGGTTGGTGACGTCGACGCCAACGCGCACCTCTCCCTCAGCGACGTCGCACGCAACGTTGGTGTGGGAGAACGACGTGTAGGACATGCCATGGCCAAAGGGGAACAGGACCGCGTCGCGCGCAAAGGTCTCAAAATAGCGATAGCCAACGAAGATGTCCTCCACATAGTTGCTGTGATGAAGGCCGCCGAAGTTTCCCGCCGATGGGTAGTCCTCGTAGCGCCTCGCGATCGTGGATGTCAGCCGGCCCGACGGTGAGATCGTACCCGCGAGGACATCCGCCAACGCCTGAGCGCTTTCCATCCCTCCCTGCCACGCAAGAACGAGTGCCGAAAGTCGATCGCCGTATGGCTCTGCCCATGACATGTCCATGACATTGCCTGTATTGAGCACGACGACAGTCCGCTCGAACCGCGCAATGACAGCGTCGCACATGTGACGCTCGTCATCGGTCAAGTAGTAGCTGCCTGCCTCCAGCACGTTCTCTCGATCCTCGCCGGCGGCCCTTCCTATGACGATGACTGCGACGTCGCACTGTGCTGCAGCCCGATCCACCAGACGGGAGTCCAGCGGCATCTCGGGGAAGTGCCGCGGCCAGTGTCCCCAGTACCCTTCATCCGGGACGTTGGCCGTGCTCCACGTGGAGTAGGCCAACGACAGTTCAGGGTCGAGAGTCAGGGACGGGATCTCCCCCAGCGTTTCTGCAAGGGTCCGCCGGTAGGGAGCATGCACGTCGCCACCTGATCCATAGCCCACGGTGAACCAGTCGTTCTGCACCCGCCCGAAGAGCGCGACACGTGTTTCGGCAACCAGGGGCAGCGTGCCGTCGTTGGCCAACAGGACGATGCCCTCGGCGGCTGACTTCCTGCACAGGTCAGCCAAGGCAGGCTCAACCGAGGTGTCGGTGTTGACGATCTTTGTGCTCTGCTGGGTGAGCCCATTGACCACCCGGTGGGTCAGGCGGCCAACAACTGTTTTCACGATCTGGCTCATGGAGCCATCGTCGCAGAACGCTCCCTTGGGCGCGACGCGCCTTGAAGCCTTGCCCCCTTCAAGCCAGCGACCGGACACGCCGCAATCACTCCCGTGATGCACACAGTCGACCCGACACGCTTCATTCACCGCCGACCACACCCGCAGCGACCGGACGCGCCGCACTCACTCCCGTGATGCACACAGTCGACCGGACACGCCACATTCATTGCCGACGACGTCCAGAGTTGACCTGAAACCACACGACCAGGGCCCATCGAGTCCGTACTCGTCCGCGTGCAGAGTTGTTGCGGCGTGTCCGGCCGTTCACCGTGACCCTTGCCACTGACCGGCCCGTTGTGTATCCGCCCCGAATGCGAACGCGAGGCAAGGTCCGCAGAAGAAATTGCTGTGACCAGCGCATGCGATGACTTGGCAGTAGCCTCATCGACGAAGCGTCCCCGGTCTACGCCACAGAAGAATGTGAAGGTGAGAACCCCCATGGAGATCTACTGGGCCAGAGTGCCTCTTCAGATCGGTCTGGTCTCACTGGCATTCCTGTTGTGCAGCCTCATCGGCTTTGAACGCCAGTTCCAGCACAAGTCAGCCGGCATTCGTACCCACGCTCTCGTTGGCGTGGGCAGTTGCGTCTTCACGCTGGTCTCCGTCGATGGGTTCGTCGGTCTGGCCGAATACACCGTGACACGCGATCCGTCGCGCATCGCCGCGCAAATCGTGACCGGTATCGGATTCCTGGGCGCTGGTCTGATCTTCGTGAACAAGGACGTGGTGCGGGGCCTGACCACGGCCGCCTCGATCTGGGTGGCTGCCGCCATCGGCATGGCATGCGGCTCCGGACTGCTACCCCTGGCTGTATTCGCAACCTTTTTGCACTTCGTCGCCATTCTTGTGGTGGCGCCACTGGGACAGCTCATGCCCCAGTCGGGGGACCGCAACACCATCGCCGTGACCTACGAAGACGGGCGAGGAGCCCTGCGCGGCGTTCTGGCACGGGCCGGCGTACTCGGATGCCAGACAACGTTGATCAACACGCGTCAGGAAACCCTCGATGGCGTCAGAGTGGTCATAGCCCGCCTCCGGTTCCGGTTCGGTCCACCGATGGACGACATAGTTGCCCAGATATCGGAGCTTCCAGGTGTCGTGGAGGTGAACGTTTCCCCCCGTGGAGCTGACGAACTCTGAAGTCGCCACGTTGTGCGGTGCGGATGCTCAAGATGTCGGATACCTTGTGGAGCGTGTCCGCGAATGGACGCAGGAACCTCACAGCACTCGGTGTGCTGATTGGACGGAGGATTGGTGACAGCCACTTCACAAGAGGCGCAAAATTTGCCTGTCGATGCAACTGATGACATGCAGTCAGAATCGTCTCAGAGATCACCGTCTCGGCGAGGAACCATCAGCTCATGGCTCTATTTGGTACCTGCACTCATTGTTTTCGCAATATTCATGTTCTACCCGTTGGTCCGCTCCCTCATCCTGTCGTTTCAGGGCAACGACATCATGGGACGTCCTGCTGGCTTCGTCGGTGCTGATCATTACCTGCGACTGATCCAGGAACCGGCATTTCGCAGAACCCTTCTGAACACTTTTGTGTTTGTTCTGCTCACTGTCGTACCGGTAGTGGCCCTCTCGATGTTTTTGGCACTGCTGCTGCATCAACGTCTGCGTGGGATCCAGTTCTTTCGTACCGCTTTCGCCTCGCCGTTCGCATTCTCGGTCGCGACGGCGTCGGTCATCTTCGGAGTGATGTTCAATCAGGCCACAGGTGTTCTCAACGGCATCCTGGGGGTTTTTGGTATCGATCGCATCGGATGGCTCACTGACCCTTCCGTTGCGCTCATCTCCATCGCACTCACCACCATCTGGATGCAGATCGGGTACAACCTCCTTGTCCTGTCCTCCGGACTCGGCGCGGTCCCTGACGATCTGGTGGAGGCTGCTCGTCTTGATGGCGCAGGCGGATGGCGTCTGCAGCGCCACATTCTCATCCCCCTGCTCACGCCGCAGTTGTTCTTCCTCATCGTGACCGGAACCATCCACTCGCTGCAGAGCTTCGGCCAGATTCACATCCTCACCCGTGGCGGGCCCCTGAACTCGACGACAACGCTGGTGTACTCGATTTACGAACAGGCCTTCGCCTACAGCAACTCCAATTTCGGGTATGCATCAGCCCAGGCAATCGTGTTGTTGGTCGTGGTCATTCTCATCACGCTGGTGCAATTCGGCGTCCTCGAACGAAAGGTGTTCTACAGGTGAGCACTGCAATCGAAGCGACTCCCTCCGCCTCTCCTCCTTCACGACACAAGGGTGCCTCCCTTCCACAGAACAGGCGTCGGTCCCACCCCACAACATCCAGGGTGGCCAGCTACGCATTGTTGCTGTTCTTCCTCGCCATGATCGGTTTTCCGGTCTACTTCGGCTTCGTTGGCTCCGTTATGGGCCCGGGCGACATCAATGCCTACCCGGCCTCGCTGTGGCCCCTCGACGGGTTCAAGTGGGGCAATTACACCGACGCCCTCAATACCATTCCCCTCATCCGCCAGTGGGGAAACTCGGTGGTCATGTCCCTGATCATCACCGCAGGCCAGCTCTTCACCTCGCTCCTCGCAGCCTTTGCCCTGGTGTTCCTGCCGATGAAGTGGCGCACATTCTGGTTTGCTCTGCTGCTCGCAACCATGATGGTGCCTGTGGAAGCCATCATCATTCCCAACTATCTGTTCATGGCGGACTTCGGACTCATCAACTCCATGCCCGCTCTGACTCTGCCATTCCTGGCCCATGGCTTCGGAATATTCTTGCTGCGTCAGGCATTCCTTTCCTTTCCGCGCGAACTGTTCGAAGCAGCAAAGATCGACGGCTGTTCCAACCTGAACTTTTTGCTGCGGATCCTGCTTCCGCTTTCTCGTCCAACGCTGGCAGCACTGGGAATCTGGACTTTCCTCATGGCGTGGAACATGTACTTCTGGCCACTTCTGGTGACCCAGACACCCACCATGCAGACAATCCAGATCGGCATCACCCAGTTGCAATCTGCCGACAACTTCAATGCTGGCCTCGTCATGGCAGGAACAGTCCTTGCCATCGTGCCCACGTTGCTGCTGCTCATCTTCGGGCAACGGTTTATCGTGCGAGGTCTGACAGGGGGCTCACTGAAATGAGCACCTTCGTCACCCATCAGTTCTCCACCCCATGCAACGAAAGGAAGACTCTGTCATGAGATCACACCGACGGACAACCGCCCGAGCCATCGGCGGCACCGCGCTCGCATTTGGTCTGCTGTTGTCAGGATGCTCCTCCAATGAGGCTCTCGACGCCGAGGCACCTGACGCAGATGTTCTCGTCAATGCTGAAGAAGAGGTCCAAGTCAGCTTCTGGCACTCCATGGACGGCACCAACGGGGAAACCCTTGACAAGCTCGTCGCCGATTTCAACAGCCAGAATGAGGGCGAGATTGTCATTGAGCCCGTCTATCAGGGCAATTACGACGACGCCATCACCAAGTACAAGGCTGCGGTCCAGTCAAACAGCACCCCCAGCATGGTGCAGATCTATGACATCGGCGGACAGTTCATGCTCGATTCGCAGACGGTCTCGCCCATCCAGGCGTTCATCGATCGCGACGAGTACGACACCTCCGATCTCCAGCCCAACATCGCTGGCTACTACAGCGTCGATGACAAACTCCTGTCGATGCCATTCAACACCTCGATGCCCGTTCTTTACTACAACAAGACACTCTTCGAGTCCGCAGGTCTGGATCCCGAAGTACCTCCTCTTACCCTTGATGAAGTGGCCTCCGCTGCCGAGCAGTTGTCGAAGGTGAACGGTGGACCGGCCGAGTTCGGCTTCAATGCTGCCGTCTATGGCTGGTTCGTTGAGCAGGAGATTGCCTCCAACGGGGACCTCTACTGTGGTCCCGACAATGGCCGTGGAGGTGAGAAGGCCTCCGAATTCACCTTCGACAACGATGGAGCTGTGGAGTTCCTGACCTGGTGGTCCGAGATGGTGGACAGCGGAGTGGCCGGCAACACAGGCCGCGACACCGGCGATGCCCAGAGTGCCTTCAAGTCCGGCACCATCGGCATCTCACTGGAATCCACGGGCGCACTGGGCGGTATGCAGGCGGCAGCTGAAGAGCAGAACTTTGAGCTGGGGGTTGGCTACTTCCCCCGCATCGAGGAGAACGACTTCGGGCCGATCATCGGTGGAGCCTCCCTCTACATCGCGGGTGAGGGCCACACGGATGAGGAACAGGAAGGCGCCTGGCAGTTCATCAAGTTCGTCAATGAACCGGCCAACCAGGCCATCTGGCACACCGGCACCGGCTACTTCCCCGTCTCCAAGGCTGCGCTCAACGAGCCGTTGGACGTTGAATGGCGCGAAGAATACCCCCAGTTCGACGTGGCTGTGCAGCAGCTCGAGGAGACCCAGCTCTCCCTCCCCACCACTGGTTGCCGCGCAGGCGTCATGCCCCAGGCCCGTCAGGCCGTTGAAAGTGCTTTGGAGGCCGTCCTGCAGGGCGGTGACCCACAGGAAGAGCTGACAAAGGCGGCCGAAGGCCTGCAGCAGCAGCTCGACGAGTACAACGCCTCCGTCGACGGCTGAGTCCTCCCCCACAACAAGAAGCGGGGGGGCGCCCCCCCCGGGGGGGGGGGCCCCCGGGGGGGTTTACCCCCCCCCCCGGTGTGTTTGTTGAACCCCACACCGGACGGCGGGGGCACAAAACC
>JBQCZU010000002.1:0-150931 GCA_052089385.1 Arachnia sp. | reverse complement strand
TTCGTCTCCCCCCCGGGCGCCTTCCCCCCTCAACCCCCCCACCTCTCCCCCCCCCCCCGCCCCGCCCCCCCCCCCCCCCCCACACCCCCCCCCCCCCCCCCCCCCCCGGGGGGGGCCCCCCCCCGCTTCTGTCTTTCACCGCGTCACCGGTTTGTGTTGTCCCACCCAATCGTCGTCGGCGGGTACAAGCACTGCCTTCAGCGGCAGCCGGCCCTTGGCTCAGTGTTCGTGCGGGTCAGCCTCGGCGTCGTCCTGCGTGGGGTGAACGGTTCCGGGCTCGTGGTCGGCCGGGCCGTAGAGCACGTAGACCTTCAGGTCATCGTCGCCAATATTGGACACGTTGTGCCAGGTTCCGGCGGGCACAAGGATGATGTCGTCATCAGCAACATCCTCGACGAAATCCAGTTTTCCCTCGGTCGCACCCATCTCGCAGCGGCCACGACCCTGCTCAACGCGGATGAACTGATCATTCTCCTCATGTACTTCTAGGCCAATGTCTCCGCCCGGGGGGATACTCATGACCGTCAACTGCAGGTGCTCCCCAGTCCACAACGTGGTGCGGAAGTTTGAGTTCCCCAGTGTTGCAGCTTCGATGTCTGTGACGAACGGCTTGCGTCCCTGGTCTGTTGGCTCTGCCATCAGTATCTCCTTGTTCAGTGCTGTTTCATGCCTCTCACAGCATCATGTCAGAGCCCTCCAACATTTCTTCCGATTCACAGGACTTCACAGGCACGACGGTGTTCTCACAGGTGTGGGGACCGGGCCCATCCACCCATCACGGAGGATTCAGGTGCCCCGCGGCATGTCGTGCAGCGACCCAGCCAAAGGTCATGGCCTGACCCAACGTCGCACCCAAATGCGGCGATCTGTTGCCGAATGCGCTGGCCGCGCAGTTCCCCGCCGCGTAGAGGCCCGTGATGATGGAATCATCGTCCCGGAGAACTCTGGCGTACCCATCCGTGGTGAGCCCTCCGCACGTCCCGAAGTCCCCGGGCACCACCATCACGGCATGAAAGGGAGCACGTGTCAGGGGACGTAGCGTGGGGTTGGGAGTGTTGGTGGGATCTCCCCAGTACCGGTCGTGGACCTGTCCCCGCGGCCGAAGTCAACGTCTTGGCCGTGGAATGCCCCGGCATTGAACCGCGCGACCTCCTCGACGAGGTGGGGCATCGAACGCTTCTTGGCCAACGCGTCGATCGTCGGCGCTTTGTGGGCGATCCCTGCTGAGTACCACGATCGTGGCAACGGAAAACCGGGCGGGAACCGCCCTGCAAAGACGTGGCTGTTGCGGTATTTGGCATCAAAGATGAGCCAGGCCGGGACGTGGACATCGCCACCGCCAGCCAGCCCCAGCATGGTCTGGCCCGCGGTCATGTGGTCGCATGACTCATTGACGAATCGCCGCCCAATGGTGTTCACCATCATGCTTCCGGGCTGCGACCGCTCTGCGAGCATGAACGTGGCCGGGCCGTCCTCCTCCGCCGGGGCGATGCCGGGTGACCACCAACTCTGGTCCATGTTGGACAGACCCGCATCGTGCCGCCGCGCGATCGTGAGGACATCACCGGTGTTCTCCGCGGCGTTGAAACTCCAGCCGTGGCGCAATTCCGCCGCTTGGTGTTCGCGCCGAAGTGCTGGGTTGTTCTCGAATCCACCCCCCGCGAGGATGACTCCGCGTGTTGCGGCCACACGGATCGGACGGCCTGCTCGTTCCACCACAACTCCATGAACCCTGTCGTCGTCGCTGACCAGATCCACCAGAGGCGATTCCAACCACATCTCCACCCCCGTCCGATGTGCCCCGGCGAGGAGACCCGCTGCCAGTGCCTGTCCCGCAGCGACGACATCGCGCCCGAGCCCCTTTCCCCCGATGCCCTGCAGCAATCGCCATGCAGCACGCGGCACGGCCTGCCAGGGGACGCGAGCCAAGAGGACCAGCCATTTGTAGTCCACTGAGGTGATGGGCATGGGCAGGGGCGCCGCAACTGTGCTGGGTCGCACTCGTCGTCGATCTGCCCCGAGCACGGCCCTGTTGAAGGGTTTCGCTTCGATGGCCCGGCCGACGATGGATGCGCCGTCGAGATGGGCGTGGTGATCGGGGTAGCCGGGGATGTGCATGAACATCAGAGGTGTTGTACGTCGCAGTGTGTCCGCAGCAGCGGGTGCGTATTGGAGAAAGCTGACCCGACGTGGGCGAGGGGCGCTCTCTCCCACGAGTGTGTCCAGATATGTCGCGGCTCTTTCGGGGGTGTCGCCAGTCCTGGCCTTCTCGAGAACCTCGTTGCCCGGCATCCAGATGATGCCGGCTGACATCGCCACTGACCCACCAAAGACTGGAGACTTCTCCACGACAAGAACTCTCAACTCCGTTTCAGCGGCTGAGATCGCCGCGAACAGTCCGGTTCCAGCTCCCACCACCACGACGTCGTACGTCTCGTCCCATTCGCTGTCCACAGCTTCATTCTCCTGTCCGCTGACTCCACCTGAGCGGGGGATGGACGCAGTGTCGCAACGAAATTGATGCGGCCGCACCCAGTGTGTGGATGCGGCCGCAAAACGTGCGACCGCTCTACGGTCGTGATGGATGTGTGTCCGTGCAGGATTCTCAGGCGTCTGCGACCACTTCCTGTAGTTTCCCAGCCGCGTGCATGACCGCGATATACCCGAAGGTCAGCCCCTGACCGATGGTCGCGCCTGCCCCTGGATAGTAGTGACCAAAGACGTTGCCCGCGGAGTTGCCGATGGCATAGAGACCATCGATCACCGACCCGTCCTCACGCTGGGCGCGTGCAGACGCATCAGCCATGATGCCGCCGCAGGTTCCCAGATCTCCTGGCACCACCTGCACTGCGTAGAACGGCCCCTGCGTCAATGGCCGCAAGTTGGGGTTCGGGGTGTTCGTCGGGTCACCGTAGTACCGGTCATAGGCGCTGTCGCCCCTGTTGAAGTCATCATCCTTGCCCTGGGCAGCCAACGTGTTGAAGCGGGCCACGCCGCTGGTCAGGCCCGGCATGCCGAGCTGCGCGGACAGCTCATGAATGCTGCTGGCCCTGTGGGCGATGCCTGCTTCGTACCAGTCCTTTGGCAGCTTCATGCCCGGAAACACTCCCCCGCCGAAGACGTAGCCGTTGCGATACTTCTGGTCGAAGATCATCCAGACGGGCAGGTGGGGCTTCTCACCGTCTTTCAGGCCCAACATGATTTGCCCGGCATTCATGTAGTCGCTCGACTCGTTGAAGAACCGGTGTCCCGTGGAATCCACGATCATGGAGCCGGGCAGGGAGCGCTCCGCCAGCATGATGCTGGGGGTTCCACCCTTCTGCACTGGCGGAATGGCGGGGAACCACCAGCTCTGGTCCATGAGCGTCAGAGCAGCCCCATGACGCTCGGCGATGGTGATGACACCACCGGTGTTGCCCGCGCTGCCGAGGCTCCAGCCGCCCTCAAGGAGTTGCGACTGGTATTCGCGCCGCATGTCCATGTTGTGATCGAACCCACCTCCGGCAAGGATGACGCCCTTGGTCGCCTCGATGCGAACCTCCTTGCCCTCGTGCTGCACGATGATGCCCGACACGCGTTCCCCGTCGTGGACGAGATCCTTGAGCGGAGCGTTGAGGCGCATCTCCACGCCCGCTTTCCGAGCTCCCGCGATGAGGCCAGCAGCCAGTGCCTGGCCCCCCGCCACATAGTTGCGCTTGAACAGCAGCTTGCCGCCGATTCCCTGGGCCACCCGCCACATCACCTTCGGGAAGGCCCTGAGCGGCTTCTTCATCATGAGGTTCATCCACTTGTAGTCCACCGATGTGATGGGCATCGGCACCGGCGCACTGATTCCGCTGGGACGCACGCGATTTTCGTCCTCGCCGAGGGACGCCATGTCGAAAGGCTTTGCCTCGATCGAGCGCCCCACCGCGGAGCCGCCGTCGAGTTCCGAGCGGTAGTCGGCATATTCCGGCATGTGGGTGAATGTCAGCGGTGTGGCACGTTGCAGGAGATCCACAGCCGCTGGTGAGTGATCCAGATAACTGCTTCGTCGCTCCCGGGGTGCGGTGTCCCCCACCAATGCGTCCAGATAGGTTTCTGCGCGCTCCCGGGTGTCCCCGGTGCCCGCATCCCGCAGCACCGCATTGCCCGGCATCCACAATCCACCCCCCGACATGGCAGTGGAGCCGCCGAGACATTCTGTCTTCTCCACGAGCAGCACCTTCAACCCTTCGGTGGCTGCGGCAATCGCGGCAAACAGTCCTGTTCCGCCCCCCACGACCACCATGTCGTACGTCTCGTCCCATGTGTTGTTCAAGATATTCAGCCTCTCAAGTACGCCCTATGACTCAGAAGTCCATACTGCCCAACAAACAGCCGCACACAAGGGGAAACACCACAGTTGGTGCAGCGGAGCAACGCCTGTGATCCGTGCGGCGAGCAGCTCATCGAGAAGGTGATCGCAGAGAATCAGCTCTTCTCGGACTGACCTCCGGCTCGGTGCTCAGCCTTCCGTCCGCCCGCTTCCAGCGAGTCACCGGCTGGCAGTTCCTCGTGTCCGCCAAATTGCAGCCGCATGGCCGAGAGCACTTTGTTCGCAAACTCATCCTCTCCGCGGGAGGCGAAACGTTCGAAGAGTGCGGCCGCAAGCACTGGCGCCGGCGTACCCGTGTCGACGGCGGCCTTGACCGTCCAACGTCCCTCACCGGAGTCGGATACGCGACCCGCCAGGTGGTTCAGCTCGGGATTGCTCGTCAGAGCCGCCGCGGTCAGATCCAGCAGCCAGGACGAGATGACGGAGCCTCGTCGCCACAATTCCGCGACCCTGGGGACATCAATGGTGAATTGGTAGAACTCGGGCGCTTCCAGCGGCGCGATCTCGGCACTGTGATCAGCTTGGGTGATACCCGCATCTGCGTGATCAAGAATGTTGAAGCCCTCGGCGAGCGCCGCCATCATCCCGTACTCGATTCCGTTGTGCACCATCTTGACGAAGTGTCCCGCCCCGGAGGGACCACAGTGCAAGTACCCGAGCTCCTCCGCGGTCCGGTCTCCTTCTCTGCCCGGTGTCCGAGGGATATCACTGTCCCCCGGTGCAATTGTCCTGAGAAGAGGCTCGATGTGGTCGAAGGCCTCCTCGTCTGCGCCGACCATCAGGCAGTAGCCACGCTCAAGACCAAAGACACCGCCGCTGGTGCCGACGTCCACGAAGTGGAGACCCTTTTCCTTGAGTATCTTCGCTCGACGAACATCGTCGTGATAGTTGGAATTGCCGCCGTCAATGATGATGTCGCCGGGGCTGAGGACCGCCGAAATCTGCTCCACGACATCTCCGGTGATGCCCGCCGGCACCATCAGCCACACGGTCCGGGGCGCCTCGAGTTTGGAGGCAAGATCAGTGAGATCCGTTGCTGCAATGGCGCCCTCCTCCACCAGTGCGTCGATCGGCGCCTGCTGGGTATCGCTGACGACGCACTCATGCCCGTCGCGCATCAACCGCCGGACAATGTTGGCGCCCATCCGCCCCAGTCCCACCATTCCCAATTGCATGATCGCTCCTTTGCTCTCAATGTTCTTGATCGGTACCTGCTGTGTGGTCAGGTCCTTCGCGCAGTTGAAGGATACAAAACTGGCGCCCAGCCGGTTCCTGATGAAGCGCCTGCAGGAGCCTTTCCCCTGTTCATCCGGGGTTGAAGGACATCACCCCCGTGGCAGAGCAGAACTCAATCGTCCTGCCGACGAAAGAAGCTGCGGAGGGCTTCCTTGTTAACCGCGGCGATTGCTGTCAGTGGGATCCCTGCGGGGCAGACTTTGGCGCACTCGCCATAGAGCGAGCACGGCCCGAAGTCCTGTTCCATCTCGGCAAGCATGGAGCGAGCCCGTTTTCCGCGCTCTTGCTTTCCGGTGGGGAGCAGCGACAGGTGTGCCAGTTTCGACCCTACAAATAGATGTGCGGCACCGTTGGGGCACGCGGCAACGCAGGCGCCGCAACCGATGCAGGCGGCCATGTCCAGAGCCTGCTCGGCACGTTCACGGGGGACGAGGAGATCGTCTGCGCCCGGCGCCGATCCACCGGGAATGCCGACGTGAGCCCCCGCGACGATGATGCGATCCAGTGCGGTTCGGTCCACAACGAGGTCGCGGATCACCGGATAGGCAGCTGAGCGCAGCGGCTCGAGGCGAATGTGTTGACCGTCGGTGAAGCTGGACAGTCGCTGGTGGCACGATGGTGTGTTGCGTTGTGGTCCGTGGGGTGAGCCGTCGACGGTGATCCCGCAGGCACCGCAAATCCCTTCCCGACAGTCCGATTCAAAGGCAATGGGCTCCTCTCCGGTCTCCACGATCTCGAAGTTCAGACGGTCAAGGAGTTCCAGCAGTGACATCTCCGGTGTGGCGTCGCTCACCTCATGGGTAACGTAGTGCCCCGCATCTGCAGGAGTCTCCTGACGCCAGACGTCGATCTTCAGTCTCATCATGCGTAATCCCTCGTGGTGAGCGGCACGGCTTCAAACTTCAATGGTTCGTGGTCGCGGATGAATTCACCATCAGGCGCTGTCCGCCAGGCGGAGGCGAAGCTCCAGTCCTTGTCATTGCGGACCGCTTCGCCGCCGCTTTGATGTTCGCCGCGGAAGTGGGCACCGCAGGACTCCTCGCGATCCAGTGCGTCGACGCACATCAACTCGGCAAGCTCAAGGTAGTCGGCCACCCTGCCGGCGTGCTCCAGTTCCTGGTTGAGGCGCTCTTTGATACCGGTGACCCGTAGGTCTCGCCAGAACTCCTCCCGCAGATCCCTGATGGCCGCTCTCGCCCAGCGCAGTGTCTCGCGTGTACGGATCACACCACATCCTTGATAGAGGATGTCCCCCAACTGCCGATGAAAATGGGCGGGCCCGTGGCTGCCTTTGATGGCCAGAAGGTTCTCCACGCGAGAGCGGGTCCGTGCCAGGGCGCCCTTCACCTGTGGAGAGTCGTGGGCCAGCAACGATTGCCCCAACTGCGAAGCCAAGTGGTTGGCCACAGCGTGCGGGAGCGTGAACCAGCCGTCGACGCAAGCAGAGAGCAACGAGTTGGCACCCAGCCGGTTCGCACCGTGGTACCCCCACCCACACTCCCCACCGACGAAAAGACCGGGCAGTGAAGTCATCATGTTGTAATCGCTCCACAGCCCACCCATGGTGAAGTGCGCCCCGGGCGCTATCCGCATCGGCACCGCATACGGATCTTCTCCGGTGGCGTGGCTGTACATGTGCAGGAGGTTGCCGTAGCGCTGCTCAATGGTGTCCTTGCCCAGACGTGCAATGGCGTCGCGGAAGTCCAGGTAGACACCATTCGAGAGCGGACCCACCCCGTGTCCGGTCCTGATTTGTTCGGTGGCCGCACGTGAAGCGACGTCGCGCGGTGTCAGGTTGCCGAAAGCGGGGTACTTGCGTTCCAGGTAGTAATCACGCTCCGCCTCGGGAATGTCGTTGGCCGGCCGCTCGTCGCCCGCCGTTGTGGGCACCCAGATGCGTCCGTCGTTGCGAAGGGATTCGCTCATCAGGATGGTCTTGGACTGCCACGGGGAACTGATGGGTAGCGCCGTCGGGTGGAACTGGATGAACGACGGCGACGCGAAATGGGCACCGCGCTGCGCCGCACGCCAGATGGCCGAGGCATTGGAGTTCTTGGCGAGCGTCGAATGGAAGAATATGTTGCCGTATCCGCCCGTGCACAAGACCACAGCATGAGCGGTGTGGGCGGTGATGGCGCCTGAGACGAGATTGCGCATGACCACACCTCCAACGCGCTCCCCGTCCATGACGAGATCCAACATTTCATGGCGGATGCGCAGCGTCACAGAGCCTGCATCCACCTGTCGCTGGAGCGCCTGCGCACTCGCCACCTGCAACTGTTGTCCGGTCTGTCCGCGAGCGTAGAAGGTGCGCGAGACCTGCACCCCGCCGAAGGAACGCGTGGCCAGCGTGCCGCCGTATTCACGCGCAAAGGGAGCACCGATGGCATTGAGGTGGTCCACAACATTCATGGACTCCTCGGCGAGCCGGAAGGCGTCGGCCTCCCGACCACGAAAGTCGCCGCCCTTGACGGTGTCAATGACGAACCGCTTCGCAGAATCGTTGTCGGCCGTTTCCTCACGCGCTGCGTTGATTCCACCCTGTGCTGCAACGGAGTGTGCTCGTCGAGGCGCATCGTGGAAGGTGAAGCACTCCACTTCGTAGCCCAGCTCTCCCAATGAAGCGGCGACCCCTGAACCGGCCAGACCGGTACCAACGACGATGACCTTGAACTTGCGACGATTCGATGGGTTGACCAGTGCGTACTCGAGCTTGCGACGCTTCCACGCCGTCTCCGGTGGGGCATCAGGCGTCTTCGGATCCAGGACGCCACCCACCTTCACTCCCTCGACACCCGAGGACGGGGCTCTCCACCGCCTTTTCACGTCAGTACCCCTGCCCACACCGCTATCGGGATGACGATGTTGCCGGCCATGACTGCCAGCGCCAGCACCCCCGCCACCACCCATCCGATGGCACGGATGCGTTTGCCCGTGGCGCCAAGGTCGCTCACCACGGTCCACAGGCCGTGGGCCAGATGAAGAAACAGGGCGAGCATCGAGACGCTGTACAGGACCGCCACCGCTGGTCGCTGGAGGCTGGCGATCAGATTCTGGTGGGCATAGGCCGTCTCAGGTGTGGCTGGCTGGAAGGATTCTGCCGCGACCGGCGAGGTTCCCGTCGTGAGGTCGAGGATGTGAAAAGCAACGAAGAACAGCAGTACGAGGCCGGTGACGGGCATCGTCCGGGCGGTGAAGGACGTGACCCACATTCCGCGACGTCGATGCGGTCCGCGGGAGGTGCGTGAGCGCCCCCAGATCAGCGCGGCGGAGACCACATGGGCCACGAGGCTGGCAACCAGCACGACACGCAGGATCCACAGCAACCCCTCGTACGGCAGGAATGGCTGCAACACGGTACGCAGCCAATGAGCGTATTCATTGAAGTAGTGCGCGCCGCTGAAAACCTTGAGGTTGCCAATCATGTGCACTGCGACGAACGCAGCGAACAGCAGCCCGGTGATCGCCATGATGACCTTGAGCGTCCAACTGGGAACTCTCGGCTGTTGGCGCACCCTTGCGGAGCGAACATGCCCCAGCGCCAAGGCGTCCTCGTCGGCACCTCGGAGAGTTCCGGTACTCTCCCGCACATTCGGCGTCTCACCGACACGTGATGACATCATTGCCACCTCCTGTCCCAGAACTCCAACCTACGGGAGCCACCCTGGAACGGTTTGTCCGGGCCGCTCTATGCGCCGGGAGGGTGCAGGCGAAGATCCCTGACAGGAGCTGTCCGCATCCGAGCGCCCGCGGGATCATGGTTTCGCGTTGATCCCCAGTGTGGTTGCTTCAGGAACGGCCCAGCATGCGAGTCGGGGCACACGGGTACAGTCGAAACCACGATTCCCCAGCACCAAAGAGAATGAATTCCGACATGCCCGTGGACCAGAGCAAGAAGACTGACATCGCTTGCAATACTGACCTGACATGGGTCAATGCGCGGGTGGACGACGCCCGTGGAGCTTTCGCCTCAGGCCGGACGAAGCCCCTGGCGTGGCGCCGCCAACAATTGAAGGCTCTCGAGCGGATGCTGACGGAGTCTGCCTCACGATTGAGAGAAGCATTGTGGGCAGATCTCCGCAAGAACCAGGTGGAAAGCCAGCTGACGGAGATCTTTTCGGTCATCGGAGAGATTCGGCACGCCCTCAAGAACCTGGACAGATGGAGCGCGGATCGCAAGGTCAGGGCGACCGCGCTGGTGGGGCCCGCACGTGCTGCGATCCACCGCGAACCGCTGGGCACCGTACTCATCATTGGCCCCTGGAACTACCCGATCAACCTGATCTTTTCCCCATTGGTCGGGGCTCTGGCCGCCGGCAACACCGTCGTGCTCAAGCCCAGTGAGGTTGCCCCCGCGTGCTCAGCCCTTGTTGCGGAGCTCGTGCCGAAATTTCTCGATGCGGACGCCATTGTCGTGGTCGAGGGTGGAGTTGAAGAGACCACCGCGTTGCTGAAGTGCCGTTTCGATCACATCTTCTACACCGGGAATGGAGCGGTGGGCTCCGTTGTGATGGTCGCTGCAGCAAAGAACCTCACACCGGTGACGTTGGAGCTCGGCGGGAAATCGCCGGTATGGGTCGACAGCTCAGCCGCCCTGGAGTCGGCTGCCCGCGCCATAGCGTGGGGAAAGTTCAGCAATTGTGGCCAGACCTGCGTCGCGCCTGACTACGTCCTGACCACCCCTGAGTTGGTCGAGCCCCTGGCCAGGGAGATTGCCCGGGTCACTCGCCAGATGTACAACTCTGATCCCGCGAAATCCCGGAACTACGGCCGCATTGTGAACGAGAAGCACACGGCCCGGCTCGCCGGGCTTTTGGAGAGTGGCCGGGCATACATGGGGGGCGGGGCAGATGTCGCGGAGCGCTACATTGCCCCGACGATCCTGCTGGACGTGGATCCGGACTCACCCATCATGCAGGACGAGATCTTCGGGCCGATCCTGCCAATCATTGCTGTGGACGACCTCGACGGAGCCATCGACTTCATCAATGCCCGCCCCAAACCACTGGCGCTGTACGCCTTCAGTGAGGATGAGACAGTGCGGGTGCAGATCCAGGACCGCACATCCTCCGGTGGCCTCGGATTCAACCTGGTGCTTGCCCAACTGGTTGTCACTGCTCTTCCTTTTGGCGGAGTCGGAGGCAGTGGCATGGGTCGTTATCACGGCGAGTTCGGCATGAAGACGTTCAGCCACGAAAAGGCTGTCCTCCGCAAGCTCAGGGGGCCGGATCCATTCGCACTGGCACGTCCCCCATACAGCTGGGTGACGCGGAAACTGTTCATGCGTGGGTGACAAGCCGCACGGATAGGTTGGCTCGGTGTCCACCTCACCCCCAGCCTCCCGTGTCCTGAATTCCATCGATCGTCTGAGCACGTGGAAGCCGCCGTCGTCCCTTGTCGAGTTGCGGGAGGAGTACCTGGATTTCCTGCGTTCGCAGGGAGCTGCTGGTCTGAGACGCGACGGTGGTCCTGAACACCTGACGGCGAGTTGCTTCATCTTCACACCTGATCTGGCCCACGTGCTCCTGTGCTTCCACAGGAAAGGGCAGTTCTGGGTGCAGATGGGCGGCCATATTGAGGCGGCCGACGAGGACCTCGCGGCCGCCGCGCTGCGTGAAGCCCGAGAAGAGTCCGGGCTCCACGAGCTCAGCCTGGTGGGCAAGGTCCTGGACCTGGACAGGCATGAACTCGGCTCGGCGTTCGGACAGTGTCGGGCGCACTGGGATGTCGGCTTTGTGGCGCTGTCTCCTTATCTGTCCCCGCAGCTCAGTGATGAGAGTGAAGAGGTGTCATGGTTCCCCGTGGATGCACTCCCCGAACCGACGGCCGGCTCAGTGACGGCCAGGGTCTCGCAATTCCTGGCCATCTTGCGCAGGCTGCCTCCCTTGACAAGCGTTAGTTAGCGATATATCTTTAACTATCGCTGGATCACAGGAGTTCCAGCACAACGGAAGGAAGTCATTGTGAACCACTCACAACACACACACCACAATTCCTCGGAGGAACCTCTCGAGAGCCTTACCGCCGACTCCACTCCCCAGGATCGTCAATTCGATGGCGACGAGGGCCGAGGACCAGGCCGTCGGGAAGACAGAGGCGGCCGCGGACCGCACGACGGCCGCAGAGGCCGGGGCGAAGGCCGGGGTCGGGGTCGGGGATCACTTGGGGAATACGAAGAGCCCGGCGCTGAGATGGGCCCGCAGGCAGGACACCGTGGACCTGGACGGGGCCGTGGATTCGGACCGCGTGGTCCTCGAAGAGCAGGCCGAGGAGACGTTCGACTTGCGATCCTCTCACTTCTTGCTGAAGCCCCATCCAACGGCTATGGCTTGATCACTGCCATTGCAGAGCGCACAGGGGATGCCTGGCGGCCCAGTTCCGGCTCCGTGTACCCCACGCTGCAACAACTTGTGGACGAGGAACTCATTGCCTCGAAAGGGGAAGGGCGTGGAATCGAATACGAGCTCACCGCGGCTGGACAGACCTACGTTGAGCAGAACGAATCATCGATTGCACTGGCGTGGGCCGCGACACCCGGCCGGGATGAGTCCGAGATGGCACTGCAGGAGAGCGTCACCAAGTTGACTGGCGTCATCCACCAGTTTCGCCTCGCCGCCACCCATGCCCAACGCGCGGCAGCCACCGAGAAACTGGACGAGGCTCGCCGTGCGCTGTACCTGATCCTGGCTGACTGAACCATGGATCGTCGTGTTTCGAGGGACTCGTGAGTACCCGACCCATGACGTCGTAGTCTCAACGGTGCCGATCGATTCGCACGAGAGTCCATCACCACGGTCCCGGGAGTTGACTCACACATGATCCGAAGTGCCTTTGCTGGCCTCGCTTGCGTCGCATGGATGTCGGGTCTGGCTGCCTGCGACGCCGCACCAACATCATCAATGCCCCCTCCGAGCGAGAGCACAGGCCCTTCGTCACAGGGACCAATTCCCGAGCTTCTTCGGGGCACGTGGGCCAAGGTCAAGGACAGCGAGAACACGGTGACCGTGGCACAGTGCCAGATCCCGCCAGCTCCTCCCGGCAGTGTCATCACCATCACTGACAACGCCATCCAGTACTTCGAGACGGTGGCGACAGTGGAGTTGGTTACGCGCAGCGACGCGGTGAGCATCGAAGCCGACTTCGCAGAGCCGAGTGGGGATGCGGTCCTCACCCGCGCGATCCAGTTGCACGCTCAGGACGAAGGACGGGTTCTCGTGACGCGTGATCTGACAGAAGATGGCGTCCCGGAGCCCCTGAGATACCTTCGCTGCCCGACGCGAGCCCCCAACACCTGAGGGGACTCTTCCTGAACCGACTTCCCAACAGATGTGCCCGCGAGGTCACTGGTGTGGCGGGGGCAGCCGGCTCACCCCTCAGTCGCCCGTGACGAGGCTCCCAGGAAGCTCGAAGTTGTTGGTCTCCGGGTCCTCCCCATCCACCACCTTGGACTCCACCAAATCGGCAATCCTGGTGGCGATGGCCGGCCAGTCCTGTTTCACCGTCGCCACGAATGGACCGCCCTTGTTGATCTCCGCCAACGCGAAGTCCTGACCGTCCACGCCCACGACCGGGACATCTGTGATGCCTGCAGCCTCCAGCGCCTGCGTGGCTCCGAGAGCTGGTTCATCCCAGCCACCCCAAATCCCTGTGACTTCATCAGCACGGGCCGACATGATGTCCTGAATGGAGGCGCGCGCATCCTCCACCGGCCCGGGCACTTCGACGTGTTTGGCTTCAAGCACGGAAACGCCGGCGTCTTCAAACACCTTCTTGGCACCCTCGGCGCGGGCCCGCACTCCTGGGTGGGGATCGTGGGTCAGCATGACGACAGATCCAGAAGAGCCCATCGCATCGATGAGGGCATTGGCGCTCTGCTGTCCGAGGTCGGCATTGTCGCTCGTCACATTGGCGACGATGCCGTCAGCCGCACCTGCATCGATGGCGAAGACAGGCACTTCTGCCTCCGCGGCGGCATTCAGACCGAGCGAGATCTGCGTTGGATCACCGGTCCCGAGAACGATGGCGTCGGGCTTCTGCGCAGCGGCATCCTGGAATGCACTGTTGAGCCTACTCATGTCCCCGGCTGTGTCCACGACGCTGACCTCCCAGCCGCGCGCTTCACCGTCGGCCTGGAAGAGGTCGATGACCTCCTTGGTGGCAGCGTTGCTGAGGTAGGGGGTGAGTACCTGGACGCTGATGCCCTGTCCTGCGTCGGTGGCAGAGGAGGAGGGCTGTGCTGCGGAATCACCGTCATCGGTGGCGCAGGACATCAGCGACAAGCTGACGGCCATCGTCACCGCGATGGCGCTCCAGAGCTTCTTGGTCTTCATGGTGCTTCCTCTTCATGGATGTCGTGGCCGGACCGCACGTGGGCCAGCTGCCTGAAAGTGGGTGTGAGGGCATCGTAGAGGCTTCGGTGGATGGCCAGCAGCGGCTGGTATTCGCCGTGGACATCTGAGGGGGTGGTCTCGCAATGTGCGCCGTGATCGAATGCGGGACGCATGCGGTGCGTCAGGCCCAGTGCGTCGGCGGCGGCCCGGGCTGCGGAGTGTGCTCCCGGAGCCTTGACTGCTCCGGTGACAATGGTCGCCCCGAACACGTCAGCCAGTAGCTGTCGCCAGACGCCACTGCCTGAGGCGCCACCCACCAGCGGTATCCGGTCCTGAGTGATCCCCATGGCGTCGGCAGCGTGGCGAAGTCCCATTGCCACACCTGTCAGGACAGCCAGGTAGAGATCCTCGGCGGAGGTGGATTCCTCCACTCCGATGAAGGCGCCTCGGAGATCGCCGTCACGCACGGGAGTGCGCTCACCCGCCAATCCGGGGAGTCCGAGTGGGCGATCGCGCACGTGGCGCAACCGTGGGGCAACGGTCTCCTCAGCCTCCGCAAAAGTGCGGCCCGGAAGCAGGGTTCGCAGGGCCCAGACAGAGGCGGATCCGGCGGATTGAACAGCCCCGATGCGGAGCCGATGTTCCCACCCGGGCATGACCAGCGAGTGGATGGGTGAGGGATCGGCCTCTGTGCCGGGTGTGACGCCGGCAAGCCAGCCCGTGGTGCCCAGATGGAGGTAGGCGTCGCCCGGCTCGGATCCCACAAGGCCATCGGTGGTGGCACCCGCGTCCCCCATCGCCATGATCAAAGGGGTACCGGGCGCGACTCCCAAGGCTGTGGCTCCGAGGTTGCTGACGGCACCCACGTGGGTGTCACCCGGCTCACAGCCGACGAGCTGCGGCAGCTGTTCGATCCTCGCGCCAACGGCGGCGACGGCGTCGGCAAGCCAGCTCCGGGTGGTCACGTCCAACAGTCCGGTGGTGGAAGCGGTGGTGACATCACAGGCGGCGCGTCCTCCGGCGCGCCATGCCACGAATCCGGCCGGGCTGAGGAGAAGGTGCTCGGCGTCTCGAAGCACCATGGATTCGGCGTCGGCGAGCCAGGCGATCTTGGCGGCGACGTTCGAGACGTCCTGCTGGTTGCCGGTGCGTTGCTCCCAGTTGGGGACCGCAACGACCAGACGACGATGCTGCACGGCCGCACGTGTGTCCGAATACAGGATCGCGTTGCGAAGCGCTGTTCCCCCGGCAACCGGGATGAGATCCTGCATGTGGCCTGTGAGTCCGATGGCCACCACATCGCGCGCCCTTCCGGACCGCTGGAACAATGAGCAGGCGGCTGCCCACCAGTGCCCCGGATCCTGCTCCACCACACCGCCGTGCGCGATGCGCGTCGGGTAGGGCTCGCAGAGTTCAGCCACGAGTGCGCCGTCGCAGTCCACCACCACCAGCTTTGCGCTGGAGGTGCCGAGGTCCAGTCCCGCCACCAGCGGCGTCAACGTCGTCGCCTGACGATCTGCGACAGGCTGACGGCAAGAACGATGATCACGCCGGTGAGTATTTGCTGCACGTAGCTGTTGACCTGTAGCAGGTTGAGACCATTGGCGAGGACGCCGACGATGCCCAGACCGACGGCGGTGCCGCCGATCGTCGGCTGGCCCACTCGGGACAGAGTGACGCCCAGGAACACGGCGGCGATGGAGGAGAGCATCAGCGGATCACCAGCCGTTGGATGGGCTGAGGCCAGCCGTGCGGCGAGAACTGTTCCGGCAAGGGCTGCGCCCACTCCCGAGACAAGAAATGCGCTGAATCGCACGCCGCGGGTGTTGACTCCGGAAAGCCGGGAGGCTTCTGCATTGCCTCCGATCGCGTAGTACTGGCGTCCAAGAACGGTGCGCGACAGCACGAACCACATCACCAGCGCCAGGGTTACGGCGATGATGACTGGCATGGGGATTGGACCGAGGCGACTCTGCCCGATTGCAACAAAGCCGTCCGGGAGACCGAAGATCGTGGTTCCGTTCGACAGCAGGAGTGCCAGGCCGGTGAAGGCTGTCATGGCGGCAAGGGTTGAGATGAATGCCGACAGCCCGAGATAGGCCACGAGGAAACCGTTGATGGCTCCGGCAGCGAGCCCAGCCAGAAGTCCCACTGCCATGGCCGGCGCCACCGGCGTTCCGGCAGAGAGGAGCTGAGCGACCAGTACGCCCACGAGGCTGGCAAGCGCACCCACCGACAGATCGAAGTCCCCCACCACCATGACCACGGTCTGCACGAAAGCGACCATCGCCAGAACTGCCACCTGTTCGAGGATGTTGGTGAAGTTACCAGCGCTGAGGAAGATGCCCTTCTCATCCAGCACGGTGAACAGTGTGATGAGCAGCAGCAGGCCAACGAGCGTCCCGTAGGGAGCGAGCCGTGCAAGCGAGGTGGAGCGTTGGTGTGGGGCCCGTCTGGGCCCCGTCGTCGTCGTGGCCGTCATGGAACAAGTCTCCCGTAGCAGAGGTGGAGGATGCTGCGCTGATCCGTCCCGGCGGCATCGACCAGCCCGGCGAGGAGCCCTTCGTGCAGCACGGCGATGTCGTCGGCCAATCCCAGAAGCTCCGAGATCTCACTGGAGACCACCACGACGGCGACGCCCTGGGCGCTCAGTTGCCGGATGACGTGGTAGATCTCGGATTTGGTCCCCACATCGATGCCGCGCGTCGGCTCGTCCAGCAGGAGCACCCGGGGCCTGCGCGCCATGTACTTCGCCAACACCACCTTCTGTTGGTTCCCACCAGAGAGCTCCGCCACGTCCTGGGAAACGGAGGTGGCCCGGATCTGCAGTTCATCGGCCTGCTGCTGGGCCAGCTCTCGTTCTCGACGGGGCCGCATGATGCCACCGCCACTGAGGGCCTTCAGACTCCCCAGAGCGATGTTGGTCATGATGTTGGCGTTCATCACGAGCCCTTGTCGACGTCGCTCCTCGGGCACCAGCGCAACACCAGCCGCCATACTTCGGGCGACGGAATTCCCGGTGATGTCGCGGCCGCCGAGCTCGACGGTTCCGCCACGGGGTCGCTCCACTCCCGCGATCAGCCGCAGCAGTTCCGTGCGTCCTGAACCAGCGAGCCCTGCGATCCCCAGCACTCGGCCGGAGCGGGCCTCAAGAGTGACACCGCGCAGGGTCCAACCCCGCAGGTTGTTGACGCGAAGCACCCGTTCGCCGTCAGCGGTCGCGCGCTGGGGGAACTCCTCGTCCCGCTCCCTGCCGATCATGGCGGCCACCACATCGTCGTGCTGCGTCTGCTCCATCTGCCTGGTCCAGACGTGTTGCCCGTCACGCAGGATGGTGGCGGTGTCTGCCAGAGCAAACACTTCCTCGAGGCGATGTGAAACGTAGATGATGGCGGTCCCGTGGTCACGAAGGCGGCGCAGCACTGTGAACAGCTGTTGGGTCTCGGTGTCTGTCAGTGCCGCGGTTGGTTCATCCAGGACCAGTACGCGTGCTTCGCGGACCAGTGCCCGCGCCAGTGCCACAATCGTCTGCTGTACAGCAGACAACTCCGAGACCGGTGTGTTCACATTGAACGTCTGTCCGAGCGTCGCCAGCTGCTCCTCGGCGTCTGCGGTGAGGCGTCGTCGGCCGATCAACCCGCGCGGGCCGGGGCGGCGCATGCCCAAAAAAATGTTCTCAGCTGCTCCGAGGGTGGGGACCAGCATCAGTTCCTGCGGTAATGCCACGATGCCCGCGGCCTGGCTCTCCTTCACGGAGCGGAAACGCACGGATTCGCCGTTGATCTCCACGGTGCCGCCACTGGGGTGGATCACGCCGGCGATCATTTTGATGAGCGTCGATTTGCCCGCGCCATTCTCCCCCAGCAGTGCATGGATCGAGCCGGCATGGAAGTCCAGGGAAACGCCGTCCACGACACGAATGGGGCCGTAGTCCTTGCTGAGTGCCCGGGTCGCCAGTACGGGTGGCGAGGTCCTTGATCGCTTCTCCTGCGTCGTCAAGGATCCACTTTCCTCACTCATCGATTCCACGCTCACCCTTCAGTGCCGGGCTCCAGTGTGACACCCACAGCTGGACTCGACATGTTTGCGCAATTCTGTTCACCGACGAAAAGGCCGACGCACCCTTGCCAAATTCTCAACGAGGCCATACGATACAACCAAATGGTTGTACAACATGTGGTCCCACGGCTCACCGACGACGAGGTGGATCGAATCTTTCGCGCCCTTGCCGACGCCACCCGTCGCGACATCCTTCAACGCACACTCGCAGGCGAGGTTTCGGTGTCCCAGCTCGCGGCGTTCTACGACATGTCTTTCGCGGCGGTACAAAAGCATGTTGCCGTCCTGGAGGGGGCCGGATTGGTGACGAAGCATCCCCACGGCCGCGAGCGCAGAGTCCGCGGCAATCCCGAAGCGCTGAAGCGCGCCCAAGAACTGCTCGGCCGCTACGAAGACATCTGGCGGGGACGCATTTCGCGCCTCGACACCCTTCTGACAGAGAACTGACTCAACCGAAAGGCACAAACATGCCCGTCACATCCGTCGACACCGACGTCGAAGCCCTCACCATGACGGTGGTGGCGGACTTCGCGGTACCCACCACCCGACTCTGGGAGGCGTATTCCGATCCCCGACAAATCGAGAAGTTCTGGGGCCCACCCGAATGGCCCGCCACCTTTCCCCGCCATGACATGGTCGTTGGCGGTCTCTCCCGGTACTACATGACCGGCCCTGAGGGGGAGAAGATGCATGGCCTGTGGGAGATCGTGCGCGTTGAGGCCCCCCGCTGTCTGGAAGTGCGCGACCGCTTTGTCGGGGAGGACGGCAACGCCGATGAGAGTCAACCGACGATGCGCGTCGTCTTCAATTTCGAGGACACCAACGGGGGTTCCCGGCTCGTGGTCACCACGTGGTTCAATTCCCTGCCTGACCTCGAACATCTACTGGAGATGGGCATGGACGAAGGAATGCGCACGGCCATGACGCAGATCGATCAAGTGGTGGCAGACCTCACATCCTTCGCCGCTGGCAGCGGCACCAGCCTGCAGATCCTCGACGACACCCATGTCAGGATCAGCCGCATCATCCGGGGCCCCATCGATAAGGTGTGGGCGGCCCACCGTGAGCCCGAGTTGATGAAGCGATGGATGCTCGGCCCTGAGGGCTGGACGATGCCCCTCTGCCAGACAGCGACGTCGGTGGGCGAGCATTACCACTACGAATGGGCTGATGCGAACGGGGAGAACGGCTTCGGTTTCACGGGCGAGTTGTTGGAGTCGGCCCCACCCGGCCGCATGGTCTCGACGGAGATGATGATCGGCATGGACACGGTCCTGGTCAACGAGCTGAGCCTCACCCCCACCGACGACGGCACCCTGTTGTCCCAGGTGATCACCTACCCGGACGTCGAGACCCGGGACACGGTTCTTGCAACGGGCATGGCAGAAGGAATGGAGACCAGTTACGCCCGGTTGGAGGGCGAACTTTTGTCAAGGGCCTGACATTCCAGCCGTTCCAAGAGCGACAGCCAATAATGGGCGTTCAGCCCTCGAGCCCCTCCGCGTCTCTTCGCCGGATCCCGAGTCGTACTCGGCACCGGAGCCGCCAGAGCGGAACCCCGGGTGCACCCCAACTCCCTGATGCAGCATTTCAGGCAATGGCAACGCGGTCGAGCGCCGCTTTGAGCGCCGAGCGCACCTCGTCAGCAAGCGGCTTCATCCTGCCGTTGCCGGTGAGGGTGACCATGGTCTCCGGATCGATGGCCTCCACGACGGTCACCCCAGCGTTGTGGCGGACCACAACATTGCACGGCAGGAGCAGACCGAGCGATGGTTCCACCTGCAGACCTTGGTGGGCGAAGCCTGGATTGCAGGCACCGATGATCACCTGGTCGTCGACATCGACGTCGATCTTGTCCTTGAGTGTCTTCTTGATGTCGATCTCGGTGAGTACTCCGAAGCCGCTCTCCGCGAGCGACGCCTTGGTCATGGCGAGCACCTCATCGAAGGGGCGCTCCAGATCTATGCGTAGTGCGTAGTTCATGACAAACCTCCTGTTCAAATCATGCCCCCTCGTCCAGACGTTGGGGCCGGGTGGCGGATTTTCAGCAGGACGCGTGCGTCATGACACGCTTGCTGGCTGCAAACACGTAGACGGCGAGAAGCAGCACAACTGAAGCAAACGAACCGGACTCCTGTGCCAACATCACAGGCGCTCCGAGGACAACAGCGACGGGGACCACCGCGCACACTTCGCCAGTCAGATGCTCCCGCGCAGGACGGCCGATGGGTGGCACATAGGTGGCCAGGGTGATCGCTCCGATGACTGCTGCCGCAGCGAGAAGAACGTACTCCGCTGCATTTGTGACAGGCCGCGCCGATACAAGCATCGACAACAGCGCCAGCGCCGCGATCACCGTGACAGCTGTGTACCGCGTCGACCAGACGGCGCGCCAGTATGCGGGTCCGCTTGTGGGGACCTCGACGTCAACAAGTCCGAGCATCCGGGGATGGGACATGTGTGGACTCCTTCGATGGACAACTCTCTGGAGTATACCCCATGGGGTATTCGGGGTCTACGGGAGCGGCCCACCCATCACACGAGGAGAGTGTCCTCAGCTCGGCGCGGTGTGGGCTGATCGGGGTCGTCGGCGATCTGCGACGTCCGACCGTAGCGCTCCTTGATGCCCTCGATCATCCGGTACAGAACAGGCACGATGATCAGCGTGATCAGCGTCGAGGCTATGAGTCCACCGATGACGGAGATCGCCATGGGGCCGGAGACGAAGCTGGATTGGCTGGAGAGTCCCAACGCTGGGGGAAGCATCGCCATGATCGTCGCGGCCGCCGTCATGATGATCGGTCGCACGCGGTTCTGGCCACCGTTGAGAAGTGCGTCGTCCAGGCTCATTCCGTGTCGTCGGTACTGATTCACCAGGTCGATCAACACGATGGCATTGGTCACCACGATGCCGATCAGCATCAACACGCCCACCAGGCTCGGCAGGCCCAGCGCGGTGCCGGTGACCCACAGCGCCAAGATGGTGCCCGTCAGCGCGAAGGGGATTGACATCAGCAGGATGAGCGGTTGGATCAGCGACTTGAACAGCCATACCAGCACCACGTAGATCAACAGGATGGCCGCAGCCATCGCGAGCGCCAACTGACTGAACGCCTCGTCGACGTCGGCGGTCACGCCCCCGATCTCCCAGGAAACCCCTTCGGGCAGATCGAGGCTCTCCATCTCGGCGAGCACCGTGTCCCCCACGGAGCCGACGTCATCGCTGTTGGCCGGTGTGGCGGAGACGGTGATGGTGCGCACTGCATTGACGGTGGAGATGGCAGGCACAATGTTGACCCGTTCCACGTCGGCGATGTCCGAAAGGGCGAACCCTCCAAGATCGAGGCCCTCGACGTCCTCAACGGTGTCCACCGATTCGCCCGTGTCCATGTAGACCTCAAGGTCTTCACCGTCGATGGTGACAGAAGCGACGGCAAAGTCGGCCGTGCTGGCCGCGATGAGCCCAACGGCATCGGAGACCGAAAGACCAATGACTGAAGCATCCTCGCCGCGGACGGTGATCTCCAGACTGGGTTCGCTGGTTTCGAAGTCGGAGCCAACGTTGCTCACCGTGTCGATCGCCGACAGTGCGTCGATAATTTGTTCGTTGGCCTCGGCCCGCGTCTCATCATCCAGAGCGGTGACGCTCACATCGACGGTGTCCGAGCCGAGCAGGCTGCCTGAATCGGCAACCTCAAGGTCCCCGTTCGTTTTCTCCCTGTCCTGGTGCGCTGCCAGTGCCTGGCCAATCTCCTGCGCCAACACCATCTGGTCAGCCTCAACATCCGTGGTGATGGTGTAGCTGATCTCATTGGGAGCACTGCCGCCACCGAAACCGAAGCCGCTGCCACCCACGGTGGTTTGAATGCTCTCGACGCCATCAACCTCGCGCAGCACCTCTTCGGTCTTCTCGGCCTCAGCGACGGACTCCTCCAACACGGTTCCGGCCGGAAGCGTCTGCGAGGCCGAGATGCTGTTCATCCCCGAATCGCCGAGCAGGTTGATTTTCAGCAGCGGGAACATGGCGACACTGCCGCCCAGGACGATCGCCGCCAGCACCACCGTCACGATGCGGTGGGACAGAGCCCATGCCAGACCAGGGCGGTAGAGGCGCGCGAGCCAACCCTTCGACGCAACGAATGTTTCATCATCGCCACCCCCAACAATGTCTGCATCTGCCTTGTCCGCCTTCCCACGCATGAACCAGTAGGCCAGGACGGGCACGATCGTCAGCGAGACGAGCAGGGATCCGGTCAGCGCGAGCACCGTGGTCAGGGCGAATGGCCGGAAGAGCTCCCCCGCCAGGCCTGGGACCACCGCGATGGGAAGGAACACGAGCAGCGCCACCACGGTGGAGGACACCACGGCACTGGCCACCTCCGTCACCGCGTCGAGGATGGTGGCGAACCTGCTCTTTCGGGAGAACCCGAGGTGACGCACGATGTTCTCGATCACGACGATGGAGTCATCGACCATCCGGCCGATGGCGAGCGTCAGGCCGGCCAGCGCCATGATGTTGAGCGTGGTGTTGGTGGCGAGCATGCCGATGAAGGCAAACATCAGCGACAGCGGAATCGAGATGGCGGTGATGATCGTGGGACGCAGCGCCCACAGGAACAAGAAGATCACCACAATGGCGAAGCCGAGTCCCCAGGCACCCTCTGTGGCAAGTCCGCTGATGGACTCCTGGATGAAGGGCGCCTGGTCGAAAACAATGGTGAATTCCGTGGCGGACCCAATCGTCTCGGCAGCCTCGTCGAGAATGGCGGCGACACTGTCGGAAAGCTCAACGTAGTTGGCGTTGGTGGCAGGGGTGACGAGCATGGTGATGGATTCACGGCCGTCCGTGCGGGACGCCGACTGCGCCTCTGCTGTGGTGCGCTCGACTGTCACAACCTCACCGAGCGCGACGGGTGCAGTGCCTTCTGCACTGGGGAGGATGCGCATGTCCGCCAGTTGATCCACGGTGTCGAAACCATCACCGACGGTGACGTCCAGGTCCATCGCCCCGTCGTTCACATTGCCGCCGGGCAGCACCAGACCAGCATTGTCGAGGGCGGAGGTGATGTCTGCCTGTGTGACGGCGGCTTCTGCCATGGCCGCATCGTCGAGTGTGAGGCGCACGATCTCGTCGGCGGTGCCGAGCAGCTGAACGTTCGCGACACCGGAGACTGATCCGATGTCGGAGATGGCAGTCAGGTCCAAGCTGCGCGACAGTTCAGGCGTCTCCAGATCAGAGGCCACCGAAATGATCATCGCGGGCAGATCACCGGAGCCACCCGTCACGACTTGCGTCGTGGTGCCCTCCGGCAGCTGTGCCTCGACCCGGGAAATCAAGGCGTCTGCCTGCGATGCGGCGCGATAGATGTCGGCGCCGTACTCCAGTTCCACGTTGACCGTGGTGAAGTTCGACCGGCTGGTGGCGCTGGTGCCCTCAATGTTCTCGAGCGTGCGCATCTGACGCTCAAGCGGCTCCGCGACGCCGTCGGCCATTTGCTCCGAGGACGCACCAGGGTTGGTTGCGACCACCGAGACCGCGGGAAGTGAGACCGACGGGATCAGTTCTTGCCGCAGGATGGTCATCGCCACCACCCCAAGGACCGCAATGACGACGCAGACAAGAGCAATGAATGAGCGGTTTTTCAGGCTCAGCAACGGTAGGCGGTTCACAGGGGCCTTTCGGGCGAAACAAATGACGATCTGTGCACCACACGACGAAAGCTGATGGCACGGAGAATTCCTTCGATCATGGTAATCGCTGAGAACAACCGGAGCATCCCCGCCTTCCCGGGCCAGCCGTAGGGTGGATGCATGGCTGACCTCACCGATCCGTGTCCTCAGTGCGGCACGATGCTGCGCTGGGAAACTTCGCATGAACGCTGCGGCGGCTGCGGATGGATTCGTCCGTGTTGTGAGGGCGCAGCCCTACCTCCCCGCTCCGGAGGAAATTGCGATGCGCCAAGCGACCCCGTGACGTTGAGTCGGACCGAGACCCAGACCCAATCCGCATCCGGGGGCACCGCCAACGACGTCTGCCTCTAGGAGATCATCCGTTCCTCATTGCGGACCACGGCGATGCTGCCGGGAGCGGGACTTCAATGTTTCCGTCGCGCAAGGATCTTTCGGTCCGTGCAGCTCCGCCGCACGCGCACCAGCGACTCCCAGCCAGTGCTCGGTGTCGGCCTGGGCTGCTTCGGATGAGCCAGCGATCTCCACAAGCGAGAGGCTGGGCACTGGACAGTCGGCGCCCACCGACCCGGCGATGAGGATGGTCCTTGCCTCTGCGTCCTTCAACACGTTGCCCACCACCTTGCCTCCCAGCGAGGTGGCGTCGAATCGGCCCTCTCCCGTGATGACCACGTCCGCATCCTCGAGGGCCGCAGGAAGTCCGCAGAGTCTGGCCACTTCGTCGGCACCAGGTACAACGAGGGCCCCCCACAGTGCTGCAAGCCCATAGGCCGTGCCTCCAGCCGCCCCCAACCCTGGACCTGCAGGATCCGCGCCGAAAACCTTCGCCAACCTGTTCAGACCTGCTTCGAGTTCGTCGACCTGCTGTGGGTCAGCGCCCTTCTGCGGCCCGAAGATCGTTGCCGCTCCGTTGCGGCCAAGGAGTGGGTTTGTCACGTCGGTCAGGAGCTGGACACCGCCGGCGGGCGGGGCCAGGAGGTCGGCGTCGTCGATCCAGGAGAGTCGCCGCAGTGCGCCCCCACCGTCGGGCAGAGGGAGGCCCGCGTCGTCGAACAGTCCGAGTCCCAGGGCCGCGAGCGCACCCGTTCCCCCGTCGGTGGTGGCTGATCCCCCGAGCGCCAGCGTGATGGAGGTGGCCCCTTCCTCCAGAGCGATCCGGATCAACTCCCCCACACCGCGGGTGGTTGCGTTCATGGGATCGGGTGGATTCATCAAGGGCAACCCCGACGCCTGCGCGAGTTCGATGACAGCAGCTCCTCCGGGCAGCATCAGATAGTCAGCGGCGACTTGTCGGCCGTGGGGCCCCGTGACGTGCGCGGTCCGTCGTCCTGCGTGGAGTGCGGCTTCGATGGCGTCGAGCGTGCCCTCGCCACCATCGGCGAGTGGGATCAGAATGAGTTCATCCTCGGGGCGGAGGCTGAGCCATCCTCGCGCCATTGCCGCCGCGACGTCCTTGGCCGTGCAGGTCCCCTTGAACGAATCGGGTGCCACAACCACGCGCATGTCAGCACTCCTTCCCAGGCCCTGAGCCTAGGCCAGCTGCGAAGCGGTCACATGCCAAGTCGTCGAAGTCGATTGCCCCGCGCGCCACAGTTGACAGGTCTCTTTCCACATGATGGACTGAAGTTTTCGCCACTTTCGGACCCCGATTAAATCTCAGGCGCCGCAGCGTGCATAGTTGCATGGTGAGTCCTGAATTCGTAATCCTCACACTGGTGGTCATCACTGCCCTGGTGTTCGATTTTACCAACGGTTTTCACGACACCGGAAATGCCATGGCTACTTCCATTGCCACCAAGGCGTTGCCCCCGCGTACTGCCGTGGGCCTTTCCGCTGTCTTGAATCTTGTGGGTGCATTCCTCTCGGTTGAGGTTGCACTGACGGTCACCAATGCGGTGATCAACATCCAGGATGCCAGCGGCGCACCACGCGCGGAGTTCCTCGACGATGGTGGACAGGCACTGCTTCTGATCGTGCTGGCCGGCCTCGTCGGGGGCGTCGTGTGGAATCTCCTGACGTGGCTCTTCGGGCTGCCATCAAGCTCTTCCCACGCTCTCTTTGGTGGCCTCATCGGCGCAGCAATCGCCGGATTGGGAGTTCAGGGAGTGAAGTGGGTTGGCGACGGCACCACCCTGGATGGCGTCGTGGGCAAAGTCATCCTGCCCGGGTTGATGTCGCCGGTGATTGCTCTCGTGATCGCGACCCTCGGCACCGCACTCGTCTTCCGCATCACCAAGGGCGTCGCCGAGAAATACCGCAACAGCGGCTTTCGCTGGGGCCAAATCGGTTCGGCCTCCCTGGTCTCTCTCGCCCATGGCACCAATGACGCCCAGAAAACCATGGGTGTCATCACCCTCGCACTGATCGCGACCGGCAACTGGACCGATCTTGAAGCCGTCCCCTTCTGGGTGAAGGCGGCGTGCGCCCTCGCGATCGCAGCGGGCACCTACATCGGTGGGTGGCGCATCATCCGAACCCTGGGCAAGGGCCTCGTCGAGATTTCTGCACCGCAGGGCATGGCTGCCGAAGCGTCCTCAGCGGCCGTCATCCTTGCCTCCAGCCACTTGGGCTTCGCCCTCTCGACGACGCACGTCGCCACCGGCTCCATCCTCGGCTCAGGAGTCGGCAAGCGTGGCTCCAAGGTGAACTGGAAGGTGGCCACGCGCATGCTGATGGCGTGGGCCATCACCCTTCCAGCAGCCGGTGCCGTGGGCGCGCTCATGTGGTTCATCGGGCATACATTGGGCGGCTTGTTCGGGGCGCTGGTGATCTTCGGCCTGCTTGTCGTATCTGCCAGTTCCATGTACTGGTACTCACGCAAGGACCCCATCGATTTCAAGAACGTCAACGACGACTGGGTCCCCGAGGATCTGCGTGGCGACCCTGCCTTGCTGGATGCCTCCACCTACCCGAATGGGGAAACCACTCACATCGCCCCGGTCAACAAGAAGAAGCGGAAGAAGGCCAAGGTATGAACAACATCATTTTGGCTCTTGAAGGTGCCGGGCAGGTTCTGCTCGTTGGTCTCCTGCTGGGTGCCGGACTCCCCGCGATCTTCGCCCTCGGCATTCGAGCGCTGTCGTACGGGGTGGGCGGTGCCGCAGACATCGAGACGCACGAGCCGCACGTGATTGGCAAGGTGCTGGCTGGCCTGTGCTTCGCCGTCGTCATCGCCGCCGTGATCGCAGGAGTTGGAGTCATCGTCGCGTCCGGTTTCGACTGGGAACTGCGCTTCTAGGTCGCGGCTGACCACACCCGGGACGGCTGATACGTCCCGGGGCTCGACGCGTCGCCACCCGTTTTTCGTGGTCGCGTCATCAACGAACTATCCTGCTCGGGCCGCAGCCCGAGCAGCCGCCGGAAGCGCCTCGGCAATCCTCTGCATTGCTTCATCCTCATGGGCCGCCGAAAGGAACCATGCCTCGAAGGCTGACGGCGGCAACGCCACGCCGCTGTCGAGCATGGAGTGGAAGAACGCCGCGAAAGCTGCCGTGTTCTGGGCCTTGGCGTCGTCGTAGTTGTGAACTGCCTCGTCCCTGAAGAAGACGGAGAACAGGCTGCCGGCATTCTGCACCACGTGCGGAACGCCCGCTTCCCCCAGTGCAGCACCAACGGCGTCCTGCAGCTCTGCGGAGCGACGGTTCACGATGTCGTAGACATGGGCATCGGCCAGCTGCAGTGTCGCGATGCCTGCGGCCGTGGCCAGCGGATTCCCCGACAGGGTGCCCGCCTGGTAGACCGGCCCGACGGGGGCCAGCAACTCCATGACCTCTGCCCGGCCACCAAGGGCCGCCAGCGGCATGCCCCCGCCCACGACCTTGCCGAACGTGAAGATGTCCGGCGTGTAGCTCGGATTCTCGACGCCGGCCTCGACACCCCACCAGCCGGCCGGGCCCACGCGAAAACCGGTCATGACCTCGTCGAAGATCATCAGTGCGCCATGTTCGGCAGTGATGCGTCGGATGGCCTCGTTGAAGCCGGGCGCGGGCGGTACGACTCCCATGTTGGCCGGGACAGCCTCGGTGATGACAGCGGCAATCTGCTCTCCCCGCTTCGCGAAGGCTTCTTCCAGGGCGGCGACGTCGTTGTAGGGCAGCACGATGGTTTCAGCCGCCGTCGCCGCCGTGACACCCGCAGAGCCGGGCAGGCCGGCTGTCGCCAGACCCGATCCGGCAGCCGCCAGAAGGGCGTCGCTGTGACCGTGGTAAAGCCCGGCGAATTTCACGATCAGTGGCCGATCCGTGGCCCCACGGGCGAGCCGGACAGCCGTCATTGTGGCCTCGGTCCCGGTCGAAACGAAGCGGACGCGCTCGGCAGCTGGGACACGGTCGCGAATCAGCGTGGCAAGGTCCACCTCCGCAGACGTTGGTGCCCCGAATGACAGCCCGCGCGCAGCAGCCTCTTGGACTGCACGGACCACCCGCGGATCCGCATGTCCGAGGAGAGCCGGACCCCACGAGCACACGAGGTCCACGTAGTCAGTGCCATCGATGTCGAAGACCCTGCTACCGGCGGCCCTCGCGACGAAGACTGGTGTGCCGCCCACGGACCCGTACGCCCGAACCGGCGACGACACACCTCCCGGAATCACGGCCTTGGCTCGCGCCATCAATGTCTGCTGGCTCGCACTTGCCTGGTTCATGTCACTCATCCGTTCATTGTTGTGGATCCGCAGATTTCGGCGCCTTCAGATCCCGCTCGGATCACTTCAGCCATCCAGCCAGCTCCTTGGCCCAATAGGTCAACACGACGTCGGCGCCGGCACGCAGAATGCTGGTCACCGATTCCTCAATGGCCCGCTGGCGGTCAATCCAGCCACGCTCTGCAGCGGCCTCAATCATGGCGTACTCTCCCGACACCTGGTAGGCGGCCACCGGCACATCCGAGATCGCCGCCACATCGGCAAGCACGTCCAGGTAGTGGCTGGCGGGTTTGACCATCACCATGTCGGCACCCTCCGTGAGGTCCAGGCGCGCCTCGCGCAGACCTTCGCGACGGTTTCCCGGATCCTGCTGATAGGTCCGGCGATCTCCCTTCAATGTGGAGGAAACAGCCTCTCTGAACGGCCCGTAGAAGGCAGAGGCATACTTCGCTGCATAGGCAAGAACCGCGACGTCGGTGTGACCGGCCGCATCCAGCGCAGCACGGATGGCTGCGACCTGACCGTCCATCATCCCCGAGGGTGACACCACGTGCGCGCCAGCTTCAGCCTGGGCCACGGCCATCCGGGCGTAGCGCTCAAGGGTTGCGTCGTTGTCGACACCACCCGCATCATCAAGCACCCCACAGTGGCCGTGGGTGGTGAACTCATCCAGGCAGGTGTCGATCATGACCACCAGGTCATCCCCGACGGCGTTGCGCACGGCAGTAGCCGCCCGCTGCCCCATGCCTTCGGGCAACCAGCCATGGCTCCCTTCTGCGTCCTTGTCCCCATCATCTGGCACGCCGAACAGCATGACTCCCCCGAGGCCGGCGTCGGCGGCCTCTCTGGCAACCTGTTCCACCGAGACGAGATCGTGGCGCATCACGCCCGGCATGGATGAGATGGGCGCGGAGTCCTCGCCGACAAAGAGCGGCCACACCAGCTGGTTCGGATGCACGCGCGTTTCGGCAACCAAGCGACGCATCGCCGGCGAGGTCCTCAGCCTACGGGGACGAATGATGGGGGTCATGCCTGGCCTTTCGTGAGGAGATCTGTGAGTGCCCGGACCACGGATGCAGGATCCTGACCGGGCGAGACGCTGGCAGCAACGTCGAGATCGGCAAGTGCCGCCGCGGTCGGGTGCCCGAAGGCAAGAACGCGGATCCCCGACGGCCAACCGAGCAACCCATCGATGGCCCGAGCAACGGATCCGGAAGTGACGATCACAGCATCAATGTCTCCGTTGCGCCATTCGCTCGCAAGATGGGGGCTCGGCGACGAAACAGCATCGACGGTGTAGATGGGCAGTGCCTCCGCGTCGTAGCCCTTCGCCAGCAATCCATCCACGAGTTCGGTGGATGAGAGATCCGAGCCCGGAACCACAACGCGACCGCTGCCCGCAGGCCAGACCCGCAGCAGATCAGCGGCGCTGGAGGGGCCCTCCGGGATGAGGTCGACGGCGTATCCGGCATCCTTCAGCGCTTGCGCGGTCGCGGGGCCAACTGCTGCAATCCGCGCAGCCTCGGGGATCCGCCAGCCCAATTCCTCGAGAGTCCAAACGGTGCGAGCGGACGTCACCGCCACCCAGTCGGCACCACTCAGATTCCCGCGCGGCTCGAGCGTGCGCCGTGTGATCAGGGGCTCACACACCACGTGTGGTCCGGCGGCCTCAATGGCTGCACTCAGCGGGCCCTCCTCGCGGGGAAGGAAGACGCGTGCGTCACGCAGTTCGTGACCCCGGGGCCACAAATCCTTTCCAGCAGCGGCGCTTTGTTGGACATCTGTGGGTCGGTCCTTTTGTGTACCTTCGGTGGGGTCCGGGTGAAACTCCTCAAGACGCGATTCCCGCGCGGCTGATATGTCGCAGATCTCGGCGGCGCCCCGCATCACGAGTTCCTGGGCCACCCACCGTCCCGCCGCTTCCGGAGAGGTGACCGGAACCGACAGGACCAGGTTCCGGGTGCCGTCCATGGCGTACACGCCCCCCGTGAGGTGTGGCCTGCCTGCGTCCTGTTCCCCGTCGTGTCCGGGCACCGCAGGTGCTGTGCCCACACCTGTCCGCTGCTGGTCACCACTGCCGGTGCGCACCGGTGAGTCAGCCGCGACGCCCGAACGCGCTGGCGACCCAAGCGCCCCAATCGGCGCGGCGCAGCCGCCTCCCAGCGCGCGCAGCAGTTCGCGCTCCGCGGTGATGGCGGTGCGGGCCTCTTCGTTCTCCAGAGCGGCGAGAACCTCCTGCACCGCAGTGTCGCCCTGCCTGCATTCCAGTGCCAACGCACCCTGTCCCGGCGAAGGGAGAATCTCCAGAAGCTCAGTGATCCGCCCCCGCAGGCCCAGTCTGTTCAGACCTGCGGCAGCGAGAACGACGGCGTCCAAATCGTCCGGCGCCACCCTCGACAGCCGCGTTTCGATGTTTCCCCGGATGTCGACGTACTCCAGATCAGGCCGGAGACCACGAAGCTGGGCAATGCGTCGGGGGGAGCCGGTTCCGATGCGGGCGTGCATCGGCAGCCCCATCAGCCGCAGATCATCCCGCGCGCAGAGGGCGTCGCGGGGGTCCTCCCTCTCCGGTATGGCCGCGATCACGAGCCCCGGAACACCCTCCACAGGCAGATCCTTGAGCGAGTGCACGGCGAAGTCGCATTCACCCATGAGGAGAGCCGATCGCAGTTCCGCGGCAAAGACCCCCAGTCCTGCAAGCGCCTTCAACGATCCGCGCAGCTTGTCGCCGCGGGTGGTGATGCGCACCAGCTCCACATCGTGGCCCAGCGCCCGCAGGGCATCTGCGACGTGGGTGGACTGCGTCACTGCAAGCGTCGAGCCGCGAGTTCCGAGCCGAAGCTTCATGCGACCACCCCTGCTGCTGCCTTGACGACCGCGGCGATTCCGTTGCCGGCCACCCAGGCCCCCGTCACCGTCAGGCCGCGATGCTTCGAGAGTTGCGTCACCAGCTGGGCGTGCGCGTCTGGGCTGATGGCCGTCGGCATGTCCCAGCTGAGCACCTGGAAACCACTTACATCCTGCTCCGTCAGCTCAATTCCCAGCAGAAGCGAAGCGTCCTTCAGGACCTGCTCCTGCGACGGGGCAACGCCATAGGCGAGTCGCAGAACGTGCTGGTGTGCCCGTGCGGACCATGGCCACTTGAGCGAGTAGTGGGTGAGAGCTCGCGCCACGAGAGCGTCGTCGCGTCGCCCGACGATCACCCCCGATCCGACAGGGCCTGACGCGATGCCCGGGTGGGTGAGCGCCACAAGAGCCTGAAAGCTGGGGTGCGTGGGTGGGACGTCAACAGATTCACCCAGCAGCGCCAACAGCTCGCCAGCGCTCCGAGCACCCACTGCGAGCACCACACGATCTGAGCGTGTGGGCCCGAACTTGGTGCGGATTTCCCATCCGTGGGTGTCGTGATGCCACTCGAGCAGTGGGTGACCGACGTGAATCCGTCCACCCCTCTTCCTGATGTCGTCCGCCAGCGCGTCAACCAGTTGGAAGAGGCCGCCCACGGGTTGTCCGACGGCAGCTGCTCCGGGTTTGCGGATGGCCGAGACCGCCGCAGTGAGCGACCCATGCTCCCGCAACGCTCCCCGCAGCCCGGGAGCCATGCGGTCCACCTCCATGTCATCGGGTGATCGTCCGTAGACGCCGCGGGTGACGGGCGCCACCAGACGCTCCACCACCGGCTTACCGAGTCTGGCTTCCACCAGGGGGCCGAGCATCGTCTCCTCGGCGGCCACGTCGCCTCCCATCTGGAGATCGCGTTCGGCCTCAACCAACTCCTGCGGAGTCAGTGCCGCCAGTATGGACGGATCCTCCAGACTCCCCGGGATTCCGAGAACGCCATTGGCCATGGGCCAACGGTGTGGTGCCTCCGGCCACCAGATGTGTGGTTGTCCCTGCGGCTCCGCCACCTCCAGCCCCAATTCCAGGCAGAGGTCCTTGACGGTATCGGTGCGCACCGCGAATGCTTCTGCGCCACCATCCACCACAACCTCCCCCATCTGGATGGATGTCACCAGACCCCCCAGACGGTCGGCCGCCTCGAAGAGGTCCACGGTGTCACCGCCCATCAGGAGTTCGCGGGCCGCGACCAATCCAGCCAGGCCACCGCCCACCACGACGGTGCTCACAGCGAGTGGATCAGGTCGACGAGTGCGCTCAGGACCTCAGGATCCGTGCCGGGTGGTACCCCATGACCCAGGTTGACCACATGACCCGGTGCGCTACGACCCCGCTCCACGACGTCGCGGGTGTGCGCCTCGAGCGCATCCCACCCTGCGTCAAGGAGCGCCGGGTCAATGTTTCCCTGCAGTGGCAGACCTGGCAGTACGGCGGCGGCTTCGTCGAGCGGAGTGCGGTAATCGATGCCCATTGCCTCAACGCCGCACGCAGCCATGTCTGTCAGGAGGTGACGAGTACCCGTGCCGAAGTGGATACGGGGAACGCGACCTTCGACAGCCGCCAGCGCAGACGCGGAATGCGGGGCGACGTATTCCACGTAGTCGGCGCGTGTCAGCGATCCCGCCCAGGAATCGAAGAGCTGTACGGCACGAGCGCCGGCGTCAACCTGGACCTTCAGGAATTCACCGGAGATGGCACCGCACCACTCAAGGAGTCGTCGCCACGATGTCGGATCGGCGTGCATCATTGCACGAGCAGCAAGGTGATCGCGGGTGCCGCGCCCCTCCACCAGATACGCCGCCAGCGTGAATGGCGCACCGGCGAAACCGATGAGTGGCGTCGATTCCCCCAGCTCTTTGCAGACCAGGGCGATGGCCTCGGAAATGGGGCTGGCATCGTCCATTTCGTGGGCCAGCAGAGCATCCACATCCGCTGCAGTGCGGACTGGATGTTCGATTACCGGGCCCACGTTCGCGACGATGTCCACCTCCACCCCAGCCAGCTTCAACGGGGTCATGATGTCAGAGAAGAATATTGCTGCATCCACCTTGTGGCGCCGCACCGGTTGCAGGGTGACCTCGGCCGCCATATCCGGGCGTAAACAGGCGTCCAACATGGCGACGCCCCGTCGCAGTTCCCGGTACTCCGGGAGGGATCTGCCAGCCTGTCGCATGAACCACACAGGCAGTCGCTCGGTGCGGTGTCCGGCAAGGGCTTGGAGCAACAGGGGCGTATCTGGAGAAGTCACGTATTCGATTCTGCCTTATGCAAAAAACCGTGTAACACTGGGTTGATCGTGAACCTCCGAATCTTCTCCGTCCAGCATGACCGCCAGGGCCTTGCCGACGTCTCCCGTGCCTCCAACATCGCCCCCCGCATTGCTTCAGAGCTGCGAGGGACGCGTGACGTCGAGGGCGTCGTGCTGCTGGCGACCTGCAACCGCGTCGAACTGATGATGGATGCCCCGGATCTTTCCACCGCCCATGCGCGGCTTCGCCTAGCGCGGCTCTGCCCTGAAGCCATTGACTGGGACGTCCTTGAGGGCGATGAGGCACTGACTCACCTGTTCCGTGTCACCTCGGGCCTGGAGTCCATGGTGATGGGCGAGCGGGAGATTGCTGGGCAGGTACGCAGGGCGCTCAACGATTCGCAGGACAACGATCACTCCAGTTCTGCCCTCACCATGGTGGTGGAAGAGGCATTGCGGACATCACGGCGGATAGCGCGCGAAACCACACTCCACGCCGCTGGTCGTTCCGTCGTCTCCGAGGGACTCGACATGCTCGGCCCTCTCGAGTGGGCAGACCAGCAAGTCCTCGTCGTTGGCACCGGCTCCTTTGCTGGAGCGGTGATCAGCGCAGTGCGATCTCGCGGCGTCCGTGATCTCAAAGTCCACTCCACCTCGGGACGCGGACAGGCTTTCGCCGAGTCACACCAGCTGGAGTCCGTTGACGATCTCTCGGGTGCTGTCCACCATGCCGACATCATCGTCACGTGTCGCGGTACCGGCGGCCACACCATCACCGCCGACATGCTGAGCTGCCCCCGGCCCGTCGCGGTCGTCGATCTTTCCCTGGCGCGCGACGTCGCTCCTGAAGTAGCAGAACTACCCCACGTCACTGCCATCGATCTCGCGCTCATCCAGCGTGATGTGGCCCCACGCTGGAACAGCGACGCCAAGCACGCCATGCAGCTGGTTACCGATGGAGTGGCGGGTGTCCGTGCAAAGGTGCGCTCCAAGCTGGTGGATCCCGCCGTTGTTGAACTGCGACAGGCGGTGCTGGAGATTGTTGCCGACGAGGTGACACGGCTCCCCCAGGGGCGCCCTCTTGATCGCGACGAATGCGCCCACGCCATGCGCAGGCTTGCCACCCGGCTTCTGCACACCCCCTCGATACGCGCCAAGCAAGCCGCCGAGGATGGTCGCACCGACGAATATCTGAACGCGCTGCACGAGGTCTACGGCATCAGCACCGTCGCCCCGACCAAAGGGCTCGATCCCGATGAGCTCGAATCCCAGCACTGCCCCATCACCGGACTGTCGCTGGGCGACCTCAACACCACTGCCCGACTGGAGGCACTGTGAACGCCAATCTGAGCCCCTACACCGCTGTCATGATTTCTTCGTACGGTGGTCCGAACGAACCCGACGACGTGCTGCCATTCATGCGCAATGCCACCGCCGGCCGTGGGATCCCTGATGAGCGTCTTCTCGAGGTCTCCGAGCACTACATGATGTTTGACGGCCGTTCACCCATCAATGAACTGAACGCCCGCTTGTTGGACAACATCCGTGCGGAACTCGACCGTCGCGGGCTGGATGTCCCCGTGGTCATCGGCAACCGCAATTGGTTGCCCTACAACGCCGAAACTATCGAGCAGTTGCGCGCTGACGGCCACCGTCGGGTCATCGGGATGGCCACCTCGGCCTACGGCTCCTACTCCGGATGCCGACAGTACCGAGAAGACATGCAGGCAGCCGAGGCCAGCACGGACGGGGTCGTCAGCATCGACAAGGTCACCCCCTACGCCGATCGTGACGGCTTCGTGAACTCCAACGCTCGCTCGCTCGTCGCAGCCATCAAGGAACTCCGTCAACGGATCGGCGACGCCGCGATGCGCGTCCTCTTCGTCACCCACTCCATTCCCGTCACCATGAACGCAACATCCGGGATCGTGCGGGGCACCTATGAGCAGCAACACCAGCGCGTGGCCGAACGGGTCGCGGCCATTGCCTCGACGGAGACCGGCGAAGAGCTCGTATGGGAGTTGACGTACTGCTCACGCTCCGGCCCTCCACACGTCCCGTGGCTTGAACCTGACATCAATGACCGCATGGCCCAGGTGAAGGAGGAGGGCATCGTCGGCGTTGTCGCCGCACCCATCGGTTTCCTCAGCGATCACATGGAGGTCCTCTACGACCTCGACACAGAGGCACGCGCGACGGCCAGGGAACTGGATCTCGACTACCAGCGAGCTGCCACGGTCGATCAGGATCCCGAGTTCCACGCCCTGCTCGTGGATCTTCTACTGGAGAAGGCCGCCGCCGAACGCGGCGAACTGGACCATGCGACCGCGGCAATCCAGACGTGCCCGGCGGACTGTTGCAAGGCGCCCAAAAGGCATGCCCGCGCCGCCGCGGAACCCACCACTGACGCACCCACCAAAGGACCCACTGCATGACAATCCACCCGGGTCGCGACGCTCGCGACGAGACCAGTGTTGACATTGAGGCCATCAACGCGATGCCGCTGTACGCCATGTACTCGGTGTTCAGGACCTCTGCACCGTTGCCCAGCGATGGAGATTTCGGTTCACTGCAGAACGAGATCGAGTCCACCGGCGTGACGCTGCGTGGCTTCTACGACGTGGGAGGCTTCCGGGCGGACGCAGATCTCATGGTGTGGACCACAGCCCACGATCCCGCGCAGTTGCAGTCGGCCTACCACGCCATTCGCAAGAGCGGGCTCGGCGTCTTCCTGGAGCCGGTGTGGTCCGTCATGGGTGTGCACCGTCCAGCCGAGTTCAACCGCATGCACGTGCCCTCCTGCTTCGCCGGCTTCGCGCCGCGACCCTGGTTGTGTGTCTACCCGTTCGTGCGCAGTTACGAGTGGTACTACATGGATGATGCACATCGCTCCAAGATGCTCATGGAGCACGGCATTGCCGGCCGTGAGTACCCGGATGTGGTTGCCTCCACACTGTCCAGTTTCGCGTTGAACGACTACGAATGGGTCCTCGCGTTCGAGGCCGACGAACTTCACCGCCTCACTGACGCCATGCGCCACCAGCGTTCTGTCGAGGCGCGTCTCCACGTCCGCGAAGAGACTCCTTTCTACACGGGACCCCGTGTGGATCTGGCGGACTGGGTTTCTCGGCAGGCCACGTCGTGACCTTCTCGCCCCAACACGCTCGCGACAGCGATGTGGCGGGGCGGGAACACGAGGGTGAGGGCGCGAAAAGAGCAAACGGAGACAGCAGGACGTGAGTTCCAGTGAGACTGACCTGGATGCTCTTCTGATGAGCATGGAACCGGAACGGCTCCCCGGCGAATTCGTGTTCGTCGTTGTGTCCGACGTCAATGCCCTCCCCCGCGTCTATCCGCTTGCGAGCGTGATGGAACCGGAGGGCCTGTCCCTTGTTCTGGCCAAGGAGCAGGCGGAGGATGTGGGTCTCGCTTTCGACTTCGTGGCCGCATGGATCACCCTTCGAGTGCATTCCTCTCTTCATGCCGTTGGCCTCACGGCAGCCGTCAGCACGCGCTTGGCTGAGTCAGGGATGAGCTGCAATGTCATCGCCGGCTTCCACCACGACCATCTTTTGGTGCCCCACGACAGGGCCGACGAAGCGCTCACAGTCCTTCGAGAATTATCGCTGCGGATTTCCTCTCCTGTAGTACGGGCAGGTCAGGTCGCGTCCCACAACTCCCGGTAGTACGCGATCCGGTCATTGTCCGGGGCCACCCCGTAGGCTTCCCAGAAGATCGGTTCCAGATCTCCGGCATAGTTCCACTTCAGCGACATGGTCGCGACCGCCAGGTCAGCCCACCGGTCCCCAATTCCCAATGCGCCCACGTCCACCATCGCGGCGAAGATCCCGTCCGGCCCCACGAGCGTATTCGGTGCGCAGGCGTCGCCGTGACACACCACCAAGCGCTCAACCGTCGGAGGGGTCCGTAGGTCCGATGAGATGCTCCGCCCCCTCGCCAACGCGTTCTCGATCCGACCCTCAGCCATCCAGTCGAAGGGACACTGTTCGGGGTCCAGGGAGTGCAGGTATTTCAGTCCCGACGCAATGGCCCGTGTTGCCTCAACTGGGCGCAATTGCCACACCGGATCCACGGCCGAGAGTGCGGGGAGCGCCTTCGTCACCAGGAGCTCCGCTCCGGCGAGAACTCGGTGCTCCACCAGCTCAGGACTCGGATACCGTCCGTGGAGCCAACGCAGTCGCATCGCTTCAGCACTCAGCGATGACTCCTCATTGCTCGGTTGCCACTTGACGACGACATCCCCGACATGGTCGCTGACGAGACCTGTCAGACCACCGAGACGGTTCTTCCAGATCAGTCGTACCGGTCGTCCTGCTGCAAAGGCGCGGATCGGGGAAGGAACTGGCGCCTCCGGTGAGGGCATCGTTGCGTGGGACGGCTCGAGCATGGAACGAGTCTAAGAGGTTGCACGGGTGGGGGCCCAGGTGAAGCGGACGGGGCATCCGCGCCCGCTCGGCAAGGCGGAGAAGGAAGTCCCACTTTCTCGTTCGGCGATCGAGGACAACGATGCGGAGCGGGATGCGGGGTCACGTGGGTCAGGCGACTCCCTATCCGTGCGATCTCCAAGTGCCTGCATCACTGGTGCACGGGACCATAGATGCAGAAGGTCTTCGCATTCGCGTCAGGTCCGGATGGTTCCTCAACCACTGCCTACAGTTGAGAGGCGCACTGGGGATGGCTTCCACAATCACCCCGAATCGACGATCAGCCGGACAACGCCTGTGCAGAGATCGCCAGGATCTTGTCATCGTCTGCTGCAGGTCTTCCTCTGCCATCGGTGTTGTTCGTGACGACCCACAGATAGCCCTCCGGCGACACCACGGCGTCCCTCAGGCGCCCGAACTCGCCCTTCCAGTGTTCAGTGGAGCTCGTGGGGTCTGCCACCGACACGCTGCGCAAAACCTGACCGCGAAGATTGGCGATCCACAGCGAGCCATCAAGGTAGGCCATACCGCTGGGACTGGCATCTGAAGGCTCCCACTGCTGCACGGGATCAACGAACTCTGACTCGCCGGCCTGTCCCTCCACCGTCGGCCACCCATAATTTTTGCCCGCTTCGATGATGTTCAACTCATCCCACGTGTTTTGGCCGAACTCCGTGGCGAACATGGTTCCGTCGTCGCTCCACGCCATGCCCTGAACGTTGCGATGGCCCAGGGTCCATACGAGAGAATCCTCGAAAGGATTGCCGGCGGGAACATCGCCGTCGGTTGTCATACGCAAAATTTTTCCCGACAGACTCCCCAATTCCTGCGCTCTCCCCGGCACTCCTGCATCACCGGTGGTGACGTAGAGCATCCCGTCGGGTCCAAACGCAATCCGCCCCCCGTTGTGGGTATTGGCCTTGTTCAGACCTTGCAGGATGATGGTCGGCTCGCCCAGCGTGAGCGCTCCGGCGTCTCCAGCGACGTCGAACCTCGCGATGCGGTTGTCGCCGCTGGCCGTGTAGTACACGAACAATCTGTCCTGATCATCCACCGCCAGGCCCAGCAAACCACCCTCACCACGAGCCGCTGACGCTTCGATCACTGCCACTTCACGAGCAGACCCATCCTCAGAAAGTTCAAGAATCCTGCCGGAGTCGCGCTCGCTCACCAGAGGGACGCCTTTGTGGAAGACCACGGACCACGGAGCTCCCAACTGGGTTGACACGTCCTGCGGGGTCGAGATCAATGCCATCGTCGGTTCCGGGCTCTCAGCCGGAGGGGTTTCATCGGCCGGAACAGTGCCCGTCCCGGTCTCGCTGGGCATGGGTGTCGCGGTCACCGAAGGTACCGCCGACCCCGATGGGGAGGATACCGACGCAGTTGGATCAGCAGGCGCTGCGCAGGCCGTCAACACCATCAACGCTGCCATGCCGGCCACCGTCAGGGACATGTGGGTGCGGTGCATGGACCCCACCTCCTTCCACGAGGTGCCAAGTGTAGTTGGGAGAAAATGTAGCGATCTGAGTGTGAGGTCTTGTTCTGAAGACCGATTCAACGCACAATTCATGTACAGCAGAGGCATTCACGTGCATGTGCACCGGCAAGGATCGGCAGGTGGAACTCGTGACAAGACACTCAGGGCAGTACGACATCCTTCCCCTTCTGGGGCGTGGCAAGCATAGGAATCCGCGAAAGGGTGCCTGCTTCATGGAGCTTGCCTCCTACCTTGCTGGTGAACGGTGGAGCGACAGCCCAGCCTGCACCCATGCCCTGCTCGCACATCTGGCCCGATCGGTGAACGACTTCACCGGTGACGCAGCCCGTCCACGCCTCGCCATCCTGATCCCGTCGGTAATCGGCCTTCGGAGCAGCGATCCTCGGCTGGACCATGAACTCGCCCTGCTTGCCGCCTCACATGCTCTTCCAGTGGCCGCCGAGGCGAGCCAGCGTTCGCTCGCCGTCGGCATGATCACGGTTGAACGCCTCTACGCCCGACATGAAAGACGCCCAGAGGGCTCACTGTCCGCCCGCACACGTGCAGCATTCGACGCTGTGCCGCTGGCCGAGCACTGGGCCCGCACTTTCCTCTCCGACGCACATACTGGTGGGAGCCAGGCCCCGGGACCACTCGTCGTCGAGTGCGCAGTCCGCTCAATTGCCTTCGCGTGCATCGACGATCCCGCGGGGCGTCTCTACGCCCTTCTGTCCGAAGCCATCGAACTCTGCCAGGACTTGTCCGGCCTCAGCAGCAAAGCCTCGGAGTCCTTGACCCCGGAGCGCTGGCAGCGCATCTGCAAACCAATACGGGTATAGAGCCCTTCAGCGTTGCACGGCCGCCAGGCCGCACGGTTCCAGCGCGCTGTTTCGTCGCGCACATTGGTTCACCGCTGACGCTGCGCCCACGCCGCAGCCTCCTCTGCTTCCATGGCAGCCACGAACTCATGCTTGCTGGCCTGCCAGGCATCCTCTGTGAAATCCGGGCGCCAGTATCCCGAAATGGAGACCCGGGTTTTTTCGAGTCCACGTTCCACGAAAAGATATCGACGCACATCCTTGACCATGTGCGCATTCCCATGAACAAAGGCCTGCACGTCACCGTCGGGGAAGGCAGCGTTGCGCACGGCCTCGGCCAACCCCACCCCGGGAGAATGTCCATCTCGGTGCACCCAATGAACGGTGGTGAGGTCCGAAGCTGGGAGCGAGACACGATGGGCCTCGTCGTTGACTTCCACAAACACCGTGGCCACAACGCCCGGGGGTAGCGCCTCCAGGGTCGCGGCGATGGCTGGAACAGCAGCGTCGTCACCCACCAGCATCAATGCATCAGCTTGGGAGTCAGGAGTGAACTTTCCACCGGGACCGCGAAAACCGATCCGATCCCCCGGTTCGGCTTTCGCGGCCCAGGGACCCGCGATTCCATCGTCACCATGGACGACGAAGTCGACATCCATGACGTTGGTCGCGCGGTTGAAGGACCTGACGGTGTAGGTACGGGTAACAGGTCGTTGATCTGATGGCAGGGTCGCTCGCAAATCAGCCGGATCAAACGGCCAGGAGTACTGGGCTCCCCGGGGTGGGAAGAAGAACTTGATGTAATGATCTGTGTAGTTCAGTTCGGGGATATCGCGCAGAGCGTCCCCCGTGAACGAAAGCCGCACCAGTCCCGGCGACAGCCATTCGACTCCCACCACCTCGGCTTCACGAACAAAGTTCTTGGCATTCTTCCCAGCACCCGCATCAGTCACGCTGGCAAGGGTACCCTTACCAGCTCCCCATGCCAATGGGCTCCGGGTGTGCAGGGAGGCTTCGACGCCATCGTTGCCTCTGTCGCCATCGCGATCATCCCGCAATATTTGCTCTTGACAAATCTGTTCGTCCAGAGAATGATCAAGGATTCACTTCAACGAAGACGTTGCCGTGAAGCGTCGATCAAAGATGCCAATCCATTCACACCGAGGCGGTTTTCAGACCCCTCGCCAGAAGGGAAGACAGATTTATGAGCAGTAACCGCGTAGTGGTGTACAAGGGACCCGGCGAAACCGCCGTCGAGTCCATCGACTACCCCAAGTTGGAACTCCCCCACGATGTTGTCGCCGGGCTGGGCCTGAAGAAGAGTGCCCCCCACGCGGTGATCCTCAAGATCGTCACCACCAACATCTGTGGCAGCGATCAGCACATGGTGCGTGGCCGCACCACCGCCCCCGTGGGACAGACACTCGGACACGAGATCACCGGCGAAGTGGTCGAAGTGGGCGACGATGTGCTGTTCGTGAAGGAGGGCGACATCTGTTCGGTCCCCTTCAACATCGCCTGCGGCCGCTGTCGTATGTGCAACGAACGCAAGACAGGCGTCTGCCTCAACGTCAATCCTGCCCGCCCCGGAGCGGCCTACGGCTACGTCGACATGGGAGGGTGGATCGGTGGTCAGGCGGAGTACGTCATGGTGCCGTTTGCGGACTTCAACCTCCTGAAGTTCCCGGATCGCGACCAGGCCCTCGAAAAGATTCTTGACCTGACGATGCTCTCGGACATCTTCCCCACCGGTTTCCACGGTGCGTTCACCGCAGGAGTCACCACCGGTTCCACCGTGTACGTTGCGGGCGCAGGGCCCGTCGGTCTGGCTGCCGCCCACTCTGCCCAGGTGTTGGGCGCCTCAGCGGTGATTGTCGGCGACATGAACACCGAGCGATTGCGTCAGGCCGAGAGTTTCGGCTGTGAGACTGTCGACCTGAGCAGCGGGAACGATCTGGCGGACATGATCGCCCAGATCCTCGGAGAACCCCTCGTCGATGCGGCAGTGGATGCGGTGGGCTTCGAGGCGCGCGGCCACGGCGAGGGAGCGGCTGAAGCCCCTGCGACGGTCCTCAACGACGTCATGACCGTGGCCCGCGCCGGCGCAGGTCTGGGCATTCCCGGTTTGTACGTGACGGGAGATCCGGGTGCCGTGGACGAAGCAGCCAAGAAGGGCCGGATAGGTGTCGATCTCGGTACAGGGTGGGCAAAGTCCCACTCCTTCACCACAGGTCAGTGTCCGGTCAAGAAGTACAACCGGCTGCTGATGAATTTGATCCTCTCAGACAAGGCCCACATCGCCAGGGCTGTGAACGCCACAACCATCTCCCTCGATGAGGCACCGGAGAGCTACAAGGCTTTCGACAAGGGAGCCGCAACCAAGTACGTCATCGATCCTCACGGGATGGTGGCCTGAGAAAGGGGGCCGCCCATTCAACGAGCGGTCTCAGGACACCGTAAAACAAAAGTTCCCTGTCCGGCCAGTGGCCGGACAGGGATCTTTTGTATTCGGTGGAGCTAAGGAGATTCGAACTCCTGACCTCTTCCATGCCATGGAAGCGCGCTACCAACTGCGCCATAGCCCCGCTGCCGCCGCAGCGACTCGGCAATGTTAGCGCACGTGGCGCCGTCATTACCAATCGCGCAGCTGGGTATCCACGTTGTGCGCCACCAACCATGAGGAACGCTCGGAAAAGGCCACCTCGGACCAATGCGCATTGCCGAGCGCCCCGACAATTCGGGCGCCCGAGGGCAGACCCAGGACCTGTTGCAGAAGTTTCGAGAACAAGAAGCCGTGACCAACGACAAGCACTTCCTGTCCCTTGTGTCGCTTGAGAATCCGCTCAATGGCGGGCATCGCTCGCTTCAGCATCTCGGCCTCGGTCTCGCCATCGTCTGAACGCCGAAAATCCCGGCCCTCGGCGTACCACGCTGCGTAATTGGGGAACTCTGTCTCCACCTCGGAGCGCGTCTTCCCACTCCAAGCTCCCACGTTGATCTCCTGAAGGCGCTTGTCGATCTGCACCTCCAGGCTCAGCACATCCGCGATGGCCCTTGCCGTCACTGCAGCACGCTGAAGGTCAGAAGAATAGATGGCGGAGAACTCGCGATTGCTCAGAGCGTGTGCGGCCGACTGTGCCTGCTTGAGACCCACCCGATCCAACTCCACGTCGGCCTGACCCTGCAGTCGTCGAGTATCGTTCCACTCGGTACGCCCATGCCGCAGGAAAACAAGTTTGGTGATGGTCACTGCGTCTCTTCGTTTGGGTCCTGTTCCTCCACGACGTCGAGAGGAATCTGCGGGCAGTCCTTCCACAGCCGCTCCAGGTTGTAGAGCGAGCGCTCTTCGGTGTGCTGGACGTGGACAACGAAATCGATGTAGTCCAGCAGCACCCAACGGTTGCCGCGGTCACCCTCACGTCGAGCAGCCTTGCGTCCCACCTTCTGGAGCGCCTCCTCCACTGCGTCGACAATCGCGGAGACCTGCCGTTCGTTGGAGCCGGTGGCAACGAGGAAAATATCGGTGATGGTCAGCTGTTCGCTGACATCAAATGCGACGATGCTGGTCCCGAACTTGCTCGCAGCCGCTTTGGCAGCGACGTTGACGGGACGGATGGCTTCTTCGGTGGCGGTCAATTCAGACTCCAGGGTCAGGGTTGGGGTACAGGCCACGTTTGGCGATGTATTGCACGATGCCGTCCGGCACGAGATACCAGATCGGTGCGTTGATTTGCACCCGCTCCCGACAATCCGTGGAGGAGATGGCAAGAGCGGGGATTTCAAGAAGAGTCACACGATCGGCCGGAAGATGCTTGAGATCATCGACCGTCATGGGAACACCGGGCCTGGTGACACCCACGAAGTGGGCGAGATCAAACAGCTGATCGGCGCCATGCCATGTGAGGATTTGGCGGACGGCATCCGCTCCGGTGATGAAGAACAGATCCACTTCGGAACCTCGTTCGGCATGCAGATCCTTGAGCGTGTCGACAGTGTAGGTATCACCCGAGCGGTCGATATCCACGCGCGAGACTGAGAACCGAGGGTTGGAAGCCGTGGCGATCACTGTCATCAGATAGCGATCCTCCGGCATGGAGACTTCCCTGTCCCGTTTCTGCCAGGGTTGTCCGGTGGGTACGAAAACCACTTCGTCGAGGTCGAACTGGGCGGCGACCTCACTGCCTGCCACGAGGTGACCGTGGTGGATGGGATCAAAAGTTCCACCCATCACCCCGAGGCGGTATCTCCGACCGCTGGTGGTGCGGGCGATGCCAAGTTCGGTGCTGCTCACCTGGAGTTCGGCCTACCCGATCCCATACCCACAACCCAGGCAAGGGCAGCCATCATGGCGCTGAAGGCAAGGATGCCGGCAACAATGGTGGGGACGGCCGGCTCAGACGCGGCAGTTTCCAAGAGCGTGATGATCATGAGTCGAATCCTAACCTGTGGTGGAGGCCTGCCCCGCGCTCACGCGCGAATCTGGCCGTCGCCCTCGATGATGTACTTGGATGAAGTCATTTCCAAGAGCCCCATGGGACCACGAGCGTGTAGCTTCTGGGTGGAAATACCGATCTCTGCGCCGAAGCCGAATTCACCCCCGTCGACGAAGCGGCTGGAGGTGTTCACGAGCACAGCGGCGGCATCCACCTCCGCTGTGAAGCGCTGCGCGGCAACTCTGTCCCCGGTGACGATGGTCTCGGAATGGCCGGTGGTGTGCTGGCGAATGTGTTCGAGGGCATCCTGCAGGCAATCCACCTGTTTCGCGGCCAGATCCATGGACAGATATTCTGCGTCGTACTCCCCCGGCTCGACGGCAAGTATCGCGTCGCCGTGCTCCTGGGTGGCCGGGTCCCCGTGGACCTGCACCCCCGCTGCGGTCAGCGCAATCAGCGCCTTTGCCCAGAAAGCTGCGGCAACGTCTCGATGCACCAGGACTGTTTCCAAGGCATTGCACACGCTGCAGCGCTGGGCCTTGGCGTTGAGCACTATGTTCACGGCCATGTCCACATCTGCTGAAGCGTCGACGAAAAGGTGGCAGTTGCCCGTGCCGGTCTCGATGACAGGCACCTTTGAACCCTCCACGATCGCTTGGATCAGGCCCGCGCCCCCGCGAGGGATCAGCACGTCCACAAGCCCCCGGGCCGCCATCATTTCTGCTGTGACCTCCCGTCCGCCTTCAACGAGGTTGACCGCATTGGCATCCAACCCCACCGATGCAAGCCCTGCACGCAGGGCGGCGACGGTGGCCCGGTTGGTGTGGATGGCCGATCCGGACCCTCTCAGCAATGCGGCGTTGCCTGACTTGAGACATATACCGGCGGCGTCGGCTGTGACATTGGGGCGTGCCTCGTAGATGATGCCCACGACACCGAATGGCACTCGTGTCTGGGTGACGCTGACACCGTTGGGGAGCCTCCACCCTCGTACAACGTCGCCCACCGGATCAGCCAGTTGAGCGAGGTCTCTCAACCCGTCGACCATTTGGTCCAGGCGGGACGAGTCCAGCCGAAGGCGATCAATGATGGCGTCGCTGGTGCCGGCTGCCCTTGCGGCATCAACATCGAGGACGTTGGCCTCGAGGACCTCTTCCTTCGCGACGGCCAAAGCATCAGCCATCGCCGCCAGGGCTCGATCCTTCTGTGCGCGTGTGAGCATCGACAGGGCAAGGCTCGCCCGTCGGGCCGTTTGTGCCTGAGCGGTGAACGTCATGGCCGCAGTCTAGGCCAGCTGGCCGAGAGTTACTTCCCCTGCTGCTCCAGCGATGGGACCCCCGTCCATACGTTGATTCACCTCAGCTGGCCGATTCGACGTCTGCCGGAGCACCGAAGACCATTTCCGACGTCGCGGCATCGACTTCGTCCACCACGACCGTGCCCTGCGCCATGCGATGAAGAAAATACGCAAGATTTATCAGCGCGAGGGATCCGAGCAGTGAGGCACACACGATGATGGAGGTCTCTCCATAGAGCAGACCCCAGATCAACCACAATCCCTGCACGAAGAAATTCACGCCGAGGAACGGCAAAGAAACACCCGAGATGTCACAGGCAGAGCGCATCGTGCGGAGTTGCGAGACCTGCCCCACAACGAACGGCGCCGCAACGATAAAACCGAAGACGAGCGGGCCCAGCCACAAGTCAGTGCCGAACAGTGCCAGGGCAAGCAGTGGGGGCACGAGGAGCGCGGGAAACAGCGACTTCTTGCGGTCCCGCTGGACCAGAACACACACCGCAAGACTGCTCACCGTGAGGACCAGGTTGGGATACTGCATCTGGGGAACACCCACGAGAAATCCGTGCATTGCCCACGCGCCGGTTGAAGCGGCATTCAATTGGAAAAGGGACAGTGAAACGCCCGCGGTTGAGCGGGTGCGAAGAATACGGATGAGCTGGGGAAATGCTGATGCCATTCCGAAGGTGGCAGCCACCCAGCCGAGGATGTCCAAAGGAGTCAATGTGACACGTGTCCTTGACAGACGAGAAGGTTTCCGTGGGAAAACCACGTGGGCCCAGCCTATCCCATGGCTTCTGAGCGGTTGGGACACGGATGCAACAGGTGGGCGGCCTTCCCTCCCACCTGCCGAATCCGTGTCTCAGAGCAATCTCGCTTCCCCAGGGTGAGGTGGGCTGGTTGACGTTGCTCACGCGTCAAGCGCTGGATCATTGAGGACGGGAGTGCCCGCGTGACGGGAGTACCTCCAAACTCTCATCATTGCAGCAGCCAGCTATCTGTTCACCGGAGAGACCATGCCCCTCAGGGCTGGTCAGCGCCTGCTCGGCAATCGCCAGCCTGATTCGCCGGCTTCCTCCAACCAACCGAGCTCCACGAGTTCACCCAGGCTCGCCAGACATTCCGGGACCGAGAGTCCCGTGCGCGACATCAGTTCAGCGACCCCCACCTCCTCTCGTGGGGCCACCACTTCTCGAAGTGTCCTGAGCTGAACGGGAAGGAGATCCAACGGCTTGTCCCCACCCCGCAGTGTGATCTCAAATTCAGGTTGCAGGGGCGAGAGCAATTCGGTGACATCAGCCACCGACGTCACCAGCGTCGCTGTCCCGTCCCGGATCAACCGATGTGGCGTCACCGACAAAGACGACGTCACAGGTCCTGGAACAGCCATCACATGCTTGCCGAGCACCCCTGCCCAGCTCGCCGTGTTCCGCGCACCTGATCTCGCCGCTGCCTCCACCACCACCACACCCTCCGTCAGAGCGGCAATCAATCGGTTCCGTGCCAGAAAGGCCGCCTTCAGAGGGCGACAACCGGGGGGCGCTTCAGACACCACCGCACCCCTGGCCACCACCCCCTCCATCAAACTGGTGTGTGCCACGGGATAGGCGGCGTCCACCCCATTGGCCAGCACGGCAACCGTTGGATGTCGGGTGGTCAGGGCCCCGCGGTGCGCTGCAGCGTCGATCCCGAACGCCAACCCAGAAACCACCACCCTCCCAGCCAGGCCGAGATCAGCGCCGAACTCGGTGGCCACATGGTTTCCGTATGACGTGGACGCCCTGGCTCCCACCACCGCCACGGCACCCGCCAATTCAGTCAGCGCCAGGCTGCCTCGCACCCATACTCCAAGCGGCGGGCCTCCCTGGCCCGAAAGGCGAACACCCTGTAGCAAATCGAGTGATTCAGGCCACTCGTCATCCCCGGGCGCCAGGAAGCGGGCCTGACACCTCTGGGTGTCCTCCGCGAGTTGCCCACTGTTGATGGTCAAGGCCCGGCGCCCCCACGCGCTGTCCACATCCCGGCCCAGTACTGCCTTCCACACCTGCGCAGCACCGTGCAGTTGCACCAACTCGGACAACTCCGGATTGCCCTGGGGCTGCAGTGCACAGAGACACATCCGCGCACTCCTGTCACCAAGTTCCACCATGTCAGGCCACCCTCGCCAGTTCACCCTGTCGCATGAGCATCGCCACCCGCAGGTTGCTGGTGCCAATCCGGTCCTCACCATCCAGATCAGCCAGTGTCCACGCCAGACGCAACACCCTGTCCACACCCCGGGCGCTGAGGGTTCCCCTCGAGAGACCACGCTCCAGAGGTCCCAGGTCATCGGGAAGCGGGAGCTTTTTGCGCATGAACGATCCCGGGACCTCCCCGTTGGTCCGCCATGGCGTGTCCCGAAGCCGGTGCCGCTGTCTCCCCCGGGCCTCCAGAACCCGTGCCAGGACGTCGACGCTCCTTTCCGGCTGAATATCCGAATCCGTCAGAAAAGCCCGTGTCAGGGGCAGCATGTGATGGCGAATGTCGATGCGGTCAAGGATGGGACCGGACAGACGCTCCTGATACCTCCTCACCGTCATCGCGGCGCACGTGCACTGTTTGCCCACAACTCCGGCCATCCCGCACGGGCACGGATTTGATGCGAGGACAAGCTGGAATCGGGCTGGATATCGCACCTGCTGGCTCACTCGGCCAATCGTGACCCAGCCGTTCTCCATGGGAGTCCGCAACGCATCCAACGTCCGGCTTCCGAACTCCGGGGCTTCATCCAAGAACAACACGCCGCGGTGCGCCAACGAGATCGAACCCGGCCGAATTTCCCGACCCCCGCCCCCCACCAGTGCTGCCATGGTGGAACTGTGATGCGGATCCGAATAGGGCGGGCGCACCACCAGCCCTGACTCCAAATCCTGACCTGCCAATGAATGCAGTGCCGAAACCTCAATGGCGTCCTCGTGTCCGAGATCCGGAAGGATTGATGGAAGCCGCGATGCGAGCATGGTTTTCCCCACGCCGGGGGCGCCGTGCAGATACACGTGGTGTCGGCCCGCTGCGGCCACTTCCATGGCCCATTTACCATCACTGTGCCCCTGGACATCCGCGAAGTCCGCCGGTTCTTTGACCTGGTCCACGCTTGTTTCCGCCTCGTCCGGGCACGGATGAACAGGTCTGCCGTGCAGAAGGTCCACCACTTCATGGAGGTTGCCCACCGCCCACACTGTGAGCCCCGGCACCAGCGCAGCCTCCCGCGCCTGACCGTGGGGAACGAAGACCCGCTCGTATCCGGCCCGTGAGGCCGCGAGCATGGCGGGGAGGATGCCGCGCACTTTCCGCACTGATCCATCGAGCCCCAATTCACCAAAGAACATGGTGGAAGCCACCATGTCGGCGGGCACGTCCTCCATGGCCGCAAGGATGGCCGCAGCAATGGCGAGATCGTAGTGGGAACCAGTCTTTGGCAGGCTCGCGGGCGCCAGATTGATGGTGAGGATCTGCTGGGGAAAGGCATACCCGCAGCCACCTATGGCTGCTCGTACCCGCTCGCGTGCCTGGTACAGCGCAGAGTCCGGCAGCCCCACCAGAGTGATCTTCGGCAGCCCGGGACCGGTGGCCACTTCCACCTGCACGACTGCTCCGTCCAGTCCCGACAGAGCGACGGAGAATGCCGTGGCAATCCTCACAACGTGATCCCTCGTACGTGGGTCAGCTCAAGCGAACCGTTCCAGGGCATCAGTACACCGACGGCGTCGACCCGGATGGTCCGAACCCGGGTATTGGTGGCACGCAGCCACAGTGTCGAGAGTTCCCGGAGCTTCGCCATCTTGCGCCAGGTAATGGCTTCGATGGGTTGGCCGAAGGCGAGGCTGGAGCGACTCTTGACCTCCACGAACACCAGCGCCTGGGCCTCCTCGTCCCACGCGACGATGTCCAACTCACCCGCCGGACACCGCCAGTTCCTCTCGATGATCAGCCAGCCCTCTGTCTCCAGGTGGGCAACAGCAATGTCCTCGCCGTCCCTCCCCAGTGCCGCCGCCCTGCTGTTGATAGCCATCCGCCACCACCTCCATCTGACACTGTGGTCAGCGTGGGAGGCCCATACCCACTCATCCACAGGTGGATTCAGCGGCTTCACACGCTCAGGGCAGCGGGTATCTCACGTCGGCGCCGAGCTGCCGCTGGCTGAGGGGCCGGAACTCATAGGACTTCTGGTGGGAGATCCCGGCCGGTGAGTTCCAGCGAATGATGACCTTCGTGGAGAAGTTGAATGCCTGATAGGCCGCACCCTCCACAGCGGAGACCACCGATGGTGAATCCGGGCCCATGGAAACCGGGTTTCCCGCACTGTCCTTCCACCGTCGGTTCAGCTGCTCTTCAATGAGTCGTTCACGCTGCAGGGGAAACAGTGTCAGGTGGGCATCGCATTTCATGTCACCGACGTCCCGCGTCAGGACCCTGAAGCTCCCCACGTAGAAGAGAACCTTGACGCCCATTGCGTCGTCCGGACCGTACTGCACGACCCGAAGGCGTCGGTCGATGACATGTTCAGGCACATCAAGAGGAGGCCGATCGTCCCAGGTCACACCCCAGTTCACTTCATGGGACTCATCCTCGCGTCGTTGCACCCGCTCATGCTCGTCGCGCGTGAGCCGCAGTGCTTCCGTGGCCAGGCTGTTGGCATCGCGCACCATGACGTTGTTCGCATCGGCGGTGTCACGCTGTTCATCAAAGATCGTGATTGCTTCCTGCGCCCTCGCCGTCGAATCGCGTGCTTGCGAGGCGGCTTCTTTGGCCTGCTGAGTGGCTTCCAATGCGCGGTCACGGGCAGCTTGGGCAATCGCGTTGGCCGCGCTCGCCTTTTTCCAGCCCCAGACGGCAAAGCCACAGGCAACGACGGCCACGAAAGCTGCGGCCACTGTCACAATCTCAATCCACATGAAGCCAACTCTACGAGAGAAGATGCCGTCAGCGGCTATTTGCTCTCCGGGATCTCAAACTCCGAGTGTGCGATCTCTTCAATGGAGACATCGCGGAACGTGAGGACCTTGGCGGACTTCACGAAGCGGGCCGGGCGGTACATGTCCCACACCCAGGCATCACCCATGGACACCTCGTAGTAGACGTCGCCACCCTCAGTACGCACCTTGAGATCCACAGCGTTGCACAGATAGAAACGCCGCTCGGTCTCCACTGCATAGGTGAAGATGCTGACAACGTCCTTGTATTCGCGGTAGAGGTCAAGCTCCAGCTTGCTCTCGTACTGCTCCAGATCTTCCGCACTCATGATGTGCCAACCCTAGCTGTTCGAACGACGTTGTCGAAGCACCACCGGTGGATGTCGCAGGGCCCATGCTTCTCCAGCGCGCTCTGGTGTGCGGCCGTACAGTACCCCTTGTGCACATCGAATCCGTACTCGGGGTAGATCTCGTGGTACTTCGTCATGATCGCGTCACGCGTCACTTTTGCGATGATCGAGGCGGCACTGACACAAGCTGCCACCTTGTCGCCCTTCCAGATACCCAGGCCGGGTACGCCCAGACCATCGACGGGGAAACCGTCGGTCAGCGCGAACGCCGGAGCCACGCCCAGCCGGGCCACACTGCGGCGGAGCGCATGCAGATCCGCTTGGTGCATGCCCAGACGATCGCATTCGTCGTGCTCCACCCTCACCGTGGCCACGTCGACTGCTCGCTCCATGATCTCATCGCGGAGAAACTGGCGACGAGCAGCCGTGAGCACCTTGGAATCATCCAACCCTTTGATGGGCTTCTTCGGATCCAGAACCACGGCTGCCGCCACCAGGGGCCCTGCGCACGCCCCACGGCCCGCTTCGTCGGCCCCCGCGACGGGCGAGAGCCCCGCCCTCCCCAGCGCCCTCTCGTAGCCGTAGCCTCCCCGTCCTGGCCGGATCATTCAGCAGCCCGGGCTGGCTTCGATGATCACCGGATCTGAGGGTGCCGGCAGTTCTGGATCGGCGACGGTGGAGAATGTTTCCGGAACCTTGAAGGTCGAGATGCGGTCCAGGGGCGACACGATGGCAACGGCGGCCCCGACCACCTTGTCCTCCGGCACGAAGGCCGCGGAGCCGGGCGGATCACCAGCCCCGGTGTTGGTCAGTCGACAACGGGAGTCCGCCGACTGATTTCTGTGATCCCCCATTACGAAGACATGTCCCGCCGGCACAATGACTTCAAATGGAACTGTGGCGGGTGCCACTTGCACTCCGCCTTCGGAGAACAGATAGGCACCTTCCTCGAGAGGCGAATCGTTGACCAGGAGCTGGCCATCCTCGGCCGAGTACTTCACATGATCGCCGGGCATACCGATGATCCGTTTGATCAGGTGTTCGGTGGCGGAGTTCGGGAGAACACCAATGAATTCCAAGCCATTGCGGAAGGGATTGTCGGAGATCTGTGCCGGCGGCAACCAATTCCCGGGATCTTCGAAGACCACGACGTCGCCACGCTGAAACCCGCCGAATTTTGCCACGAGTACGCGATCATTGACCTGGAGAGTGTTCTCCATGCTACCGCTGGGGATCAGGAACATCTGTGCCACGAAGCTGCGCAAAAGAGTGGAAATGATCAGGGCACCAATGATGATGATGGTTCCCTCAGCAAGCCATCCCAGAGCTCGGCGGCCCACAGACTTGCGTCTCGCCTCCGCTGAACGGGAGTTGCCGTCTACCGCGGTTTCCTCGTCGGTACCCACAAACCTGACCCCTCTTGTTCCTGACGCGCGATGCGGTTCGTCGCCGCTTGGATGATACAACCGAAAGTCCATGCTTCACGCACCAACCCGGGACATGACGAAGGGCCGCCGGCAATGCCGACGACCCTCACGTGTGCTTGGCTCCTGAAAGGAGTGATCAGCGCTTTTCCTTGATCTTGGCTGCCTTGCCGCGCAGGTTGCGGAGGTAGTACAGCTTGGCGCGACGCACGTCGCCGCGACGCTCCACCTCGATCTTCTCGATGATGGGGCTGTGCAGCGGGAAGGTACGCTCCACGCCGACGCCGAAGGTCACCTTGCGAACGGTGAAAGCTTCCTGCACGCCACCGGCGTTGCGAGCGATCACGATGCCGGCAAAGACCTGGACACGGGAGCGGTTGCCCTCGACGATGTGCACGTGCACCTTGACGGAGTCACCAGCGCGGAACGACGGGAGATCGTCGCGCAGGGTCGCCTGGTCGATGGCTTTGATGATGGGGTTTGTCATGTGTGTGTCCTCGTCAGTGCCACAGGTCACCGCGTACTAATGTTTTCACACCTGTTTCCAGACAATCCCCCAGTGGCAGGAGCTGGAAACGGGTCGGCTGCCACTGATGGGCAACAGCGTCAAACTATGCCATACATGCACCCTGCCAGCCAAAGCCTGGGGTGACAGAATGCGGCAGAGGGCGCTCCCTCAGCGGGAGCGCCCTCTGCCGTACTTCAGCCAGTGGTTACTTGCCATCCTTGGTGAACAGCGACTTGATCAGGTCGCGGTTCAACTGGGCGATTGACTCCAGCGGAATGCCCTTGGGGCAGACCGCAGCGCACTCACCAATATTGGTGCAGTTTCCGAAGCCTTCGGCGTCATGTGCAGCCACCATGGACTTCACACGCGCGTAGCGCTCCGGCTGGCCCTGCGGAAGCATCGCCAAGTGGGTGATCTTGGCTGCTGTGAAGAGCATCGCCGAGCTGTTGGGGCATGCCGCAACGCAAGCGCCGCAACCAATGCAGGTGGCGTTGTCGAATGCCACGTCGGCATCCCGCTTACCAGCCGGCATGGCATGGGCATCCGGTGCAGATCCGGTGTTGGAGGAGATGAATCCGCCAGCCTGGATGATGCGGTCAAATGCTGATCGGTCGACGGCCAGGTCCTTGATGATGGGGAACCCACCGGCTTGCCACGGCTCGATCTCGATGGTCGCGCCATCGGCGAAGGAGCGCATGTGCAGCTGGCACACCGTGGTGGCAGAGCCACCGTGGGCGAGACCGTTGACGACAACGCCACACATGCCGCAAATGCCTTCGCGACAGTCGTGGTCGAAGGCCACGGGCTCTTCGTTGAGGTTGGTGAGGTTCTCGTTGAGCATGTCCAGCATCTCGAGGAACGACATGTCCTCGGACACGTTGTCGATGTCATAGTCAACGAGTTTGCCGGTGGCGTTGACTCCGGCCTGGCGCCAAATGCGTAGCTTGAGTTTCACTTGTAACTCCGTTGCTTGAGCTCAATTGCTTCGTATACGAGGGGTTCACGGTGGAGGACGGGCTTGCCGTTCTCGCCACCAAATTCCCAGGCCGCGACGTAGAGGTATTCGTCGTCGTGGCGTAGTGCTTCGCCCTCGGGAGTCTGCGACTCAGCACGGAAGTGCCCTCCACAGGATTCACGACGGTGCAGAGCGTCAACGCACATCAGTTCGCCGAGCTCGATGAAGTCTGCAACCCGACCGGCCTTCTCCAGCGCCTGGTTGAAGTCTTCGTTCACGCCGGTGACTCGGACGTTGGACCAGAACTCCTGCTTGAGTTCCTGGATCAGACCGATGGCCTTGATCAGGCCTTCCTCCGTGCGGTACATACCGCAGTACTCCCACATGATGAGGCCGAGTTCCTTGTGGAACGAGTCAACCGATCGCGTGCCCTGGATGGCCAGCAACGTGTTCACCCGCGCCTTGGCGGATTCCACGGCCTCGACAACGGCGGGATGATCCGTCGACAACTTTTCAAACGGTGCGCCGGCAAGGTAGTCGTTCACCGTGTTGGGAAGGACGAAGTACCCGTCAGCCAGCCCCTGCATGAGAGCCGAGGCACCGAGGCGGTTGGCACCGTGATCTGAGAAGTTGGCCTCACCGGTGACGTACAGGCCGGTGATGGAGGACTGCAGGTCATAATCCACCCACAGACCACCCATGGTGTAGTGCACGGCCGGGTAGATCCGCATGGGGGTCTCGTACGGATTCTCGCCGGTGATCTGGGCGTACATGTCGAAGAGGTTGCCGTACTTGGCAGCCACCGCTTCCTGACCGAGACGCTCAATGGCGTCGGCAAAATCGAGATACACGCCACGGCTGACCTTGGATTCGGTTCCATCGGGGGCCCGCTCCGTGATGGCCGGGCCGACGCCGCGACCCTCGTCGCACATGTTCTTCGCCTGGCGCGACGCGATGTCGCGGGGAACGAGGTTGCCGAAGGAGGGGTAGATCCGCTCCAGGTAGTAGTCGCGGTCCTCCTCGGCGATCTGGCGCGGATCCTTCTGGCAGTCCTCCACCTTTTTCGGCACCCAGATGCGGCCGTCATTGCGCAGTGACTCCGACATCAGGGTCAGCTTCGACTGCGAATCGCCGTGCACCGGGATACAGGTGGGGTGAATCTGCGTGTAGCAGGGGTTGCCGAAGTAGGCGCCCTTGCGGTGCGCGCGCCACGTTGCGGTGACATTGCACCCCATGGCGTTCGTGGAGAGGAAGAACACGTTGCCGTAGCCTCCGGTGGCCAGCACCACTGCGTCGGCTGTCCAGCTCTCAATCTTCCCGTTGACCATGTTGCGGGTCACGATGCCTCGGGCGACACCGTCGACGACGATGAGCTCCACCATCTCGTGGCGCGTGTGCATCTTGACCGTGCCGGCCGCCACCTGGCGCTCCAGCTGCTGGTAGGCGCCGATCAGCAACTGCTGACCTGTCTGCCCACGTGCATAGAACGTGCGCTGCACCTGGACGCCACCAAAGGAACGGGTGTCAAGGAGGCCACCGTATTCACGGGCGAACGGGACACCCTGCGCGACACACTGGTCGATGATGTTGGCCGAGACCTCCGCGAGCCGGTAGACATTGGTCTCCCGCGCACGGTAGTCGCCACCCTTGACTGTGTCGTAGAACAGTCGATACGTGGAGTCGCCGTCGTTGCGATAGTTCTTGGCTGCGTTGATGCCACCCTGTGCAGCAATCGAGTGCGCACGCCGGGGGCTGTCCTGGTAGCAGAAATTCTGTACGTTGTAGCCCGCTTCACCGAGCGTGGCGGCTGCAGCGCCGCCGGCAAGTCCGGTGCCCACGATGATGACGTTGAGCTTGCGACGGTTCGCCGGGTTGACCAGGCGCGCCTCAAACTGTCGGGTCTGCCATTTGTCACCGATGCTGCCGGCAGGAGCTTTGGCATCAGCAATGTCGGAGCCGCTGACGAAGAAATCTGCGGCAGTCCTCGTGTCGGGAGAGCCCGTTGTCCTCAGGGCCTGCGGGGTGACGTACTGCTCTGTGGTGGTCACTTCTTCGGTTGTTGTCATGATTCAGTTAACCCATCCGATCAAAACGGCCAGCGGCGGAAGCATGAAGCCGATGTAGAGGACTACAGCCACACCCATTGCGAGAACAGACAGTGCTCTGCGGGACTTGGCTGAGGAGTTGAGGCCCAGGGTCTGGAATGCGCTCCAGAAGCCGTGGCGGATGTGCATGGAGATCAGGAGGATCAGGACTGCGTAGAGCGCGAAGACCCACCAGATGGAGAAGGATCCGACGAACATGTCGTAGGGGCCGTCCGAGGCGTCGTACCCGGTTTCCAACGCACGAACGGTGAACTGCAGGATGTGAAAGACGATGAACCCGAAGACCAGGATTCCGCCCCATCGCATGGTGCGCGACGAATAAGTCTGCACCTGGCGCTTCTGTGCGTTGTAGCCCGGGCCGCGCACTGCAAGAGTGGAGCGCGAAAGCGAGGCCGCAGACCAGATGTGGCCGACGAGGGCCGCCAGAAGAACTGCACGGAAGATCCAGATGAAGACTCCGTGGGGAACCAGTGGGTACAGGATGTCCTGCTTCAGCCAATGGGCATAGCCGTCAAACGCCTCCTGCCCGCTGAACATCTTGAGGTTGCCGTACATGTGGACAAGGAGAAAGCCGATCATGATGAGGCCGGTCACAGACATAATGACCTTTTTCACAACTGTGGATCGCATCGCCTGCTGGTGAGTGGTGAGAGTCGTGGACACAAAGATCATTCTAACCCGTACCTGTGAGGATGACGACGTAGGGTCGCTTAAATCCCCGAGTGTTGATTTGGGTCCTCAGTGGGTGAGGTCCGGGCGTCTCTGCGCGGTCCTCTCCATCGACTGCTGTCGCCGCCAGGCCGCGATCAATCCGTGATTGCCGCTCAGGAGGATTTCCGGCACGGCCCGTCCTCGCCACACAGGCGGCTTGGTGTAGTTCGGGTATTCCAGCAGGCTGTCCTGCCCCAGGGAATGCGATTCTTCCCGCAGCGAGTCGGGATTCCCGATCACTCCGGGGATCAATCGAACGACGGCCTCCACCATTGCGAGCACCGCTACTTCACCGCCGTTGAGAACGTAGTCACCGAGGCTGACCTCCATGAGTTCGAACTCGGCGTCGCAATGGTCCAGGACCCGCTGGTCGATCCCCTCATACCGGCCGCACGCGAAGACCAGGCGCTGCTTCGTTGCGAGTTCGTACGCCAATTCCTGCGTGAAGGGCTGGCCTGCCGGGGTGGGGACGATGATCGTCATTGGCGCGGAATCCATTTCCGTCAAAGCGTCGAGGGCCTCCCCCCACGGCTCCGGCTTCATGACCATTCCAGCTCCACCCCCATACGGGGTGTCATCGGTGGTGTGATGGCGGTCATACGCCCAGGTGCGCAGGTCGTGCACTGTGAGATCGACCAGCCCCGAGGCAATTGCCTTGCCCACCAGTGACAGGTGCAGCGGGGCCATGTAGTCCGGGAAAATCGTGACGACGTCGAGCCTCATTCGATGTCTTCCAGCAATCCCTTGACGTCCGCCAGTTGACACGTTCCAGCTTCCAGATCGATGGCCGGCACGATGGCGCTCACGAAGGGAATCAGTCGGGGACCACCTTCAGTGGTGACCTCCAGCAGATCCTGGGAGGGCAGGTGCAACACATCGCTGACGGAGCCTGCCACGTCTCCCAAATGATCCAACACCTTCAACCCGATCAGTTGCCGATCAAAGAATTCATCGGCTTCGCTCGGGATTTCGGAGGCTGCGACGCGGGCAGTCACCACCTCGCCGGTCAGTTTCTCCACGGCCGTGCGGTCAGGAAACCCGGCAAAACTGACCAGCAACCTTCCGCGCTGCCAGATGGTCTTCTCGACGGTGAGTTCGCGGCCCGACGAGAGCGCGACTTTGGCGCCGGGAAAGAACCGACGGCCCGGTTCATCAGTGCTGAGGTCAATGGAGACATCGCCACGAATTCCGTGGGCGCGCCCGACCCTTCCAACAATCACTTCGAGTTGTTCAGCCACCGTGGACCACCTGTCTTCTTCTGGTTCTGAGAGGAACATGAGCAATGCCCCGGACCGATGACGCGATCCGGGGCACTTCTCTTGGCTATTGCTGTTCTGCGGCGCTGATTTGGAAAATGTTCAGTTCCGCCGAGGCTTGTCCACGTCGACGAAATCGACGCGAAGCTGCTCGTTGCCTGCCAACGCACCCATGACGGTGCGCAGCGCCTGGGCAGTGCGCCCCTGCCGACCGATGACCTTCCCGATGTCCTCGGGGTGGACACGTACTTCGAGGAGACGACCGCGACGCAGTTCCTTGTCCTTCACCGAGACGTCGTCAGGATTGGCAACAATCCCGGCGACGAGATGCTCGAGAGCGTCGGCCAGCATGATCAGGCCTCTTCGGCAGGTGCGGCCTCATCAGAGGCTGCGTCCTCGGACTTCGCCGCATCGGCGGCCTTGGCTGCGTCGTCGGACTTCTTCTTCTGTGCCTTGGAGATGGCGGGCGCGGTGGCGTTGCCGTCTTCGGCCAGGGCCTTTGCGAACTCGGCTTCGCGATCGCGACGCTCCGGCTGGGGATCGACACCCGAGGGGATGCTCATATCGCCGGTGTGCTTCTGCCAATCACCTGTGCGCTTGAAGATGGCGACGACGGCCTCGGTGGGCTGGGCGCCCACGGACAGCCAGTACTGGGCGCGCTCCGAGTCCACCTTCATGACCGACGGGTCATTCTTGGGGTGGTAGAGACCGATCTCCTCGATGGCCTGGCCATCACGCTTTGAGCGGGAGTCGATGACGATGATGCGGTAGTGCGGCGAGCGGGTCTTGCCGAGACGCTTCAGACGAATTTTGGTTGCCACGTGTGTGGTTCTCCTGTTGTGTTTTGTCTTGTCCTGCAAGACGGGGTGAGGCGGTCCTGCACGGCGGCGTGTGGGGCACGCTGTTGGTGGTGGACCTGATGTCACGGTCATTGAAGGAGTTAGAGGGCGCCTTCGATGAGAGTTTCACAGATGATTCTGCCAGAAGCGCACTCCAGACCAAAAACCTGACCCATCCAGCCACCGATTCATTGACGACGCATACGATCGGGTGCCATGGAGCTCCCCGAGGAACGTTTTGACGCATTGGTGGATGAGGGGTTGGCGCGCCTGCCCGAGGTGCTTCTGGAGAACCTGGACAACGTGATCATCGTGGTGGAGGACGAACCGGATGACGGGTCCGACGTCCTGGGCTGGTACGAGGGAACGGCCCTCACGGAACGTGACACCAGCTATGGTCTTGGGCATTTGCCCGACCGTGTGGTGCTTTTCCGCGGGCCACTCACCCGAATGTGTGCAGACGAGCGGGAACTCCTCGACGAAATCGAGATCACGCTGGTCCATGAGCTTGGCCATTACCACGGCATCTCTGAAGAGAGGTTGCACGCTCTCGGCTGGGGCTGACTTCGCCGAAGGGTGTGGCCTCTCAGCCGCAGACCGCTGCGAGTTCTCCTGAGAAGACCAGTGGAGTGGTGCCACCACAAAAGGCGGTGCTCACCTGATGTCCCTCCCCCAGTTCTGAGACGGGCAGCGCAGAGCCGGCCGGCCGAGTCGCCCCAAGAAACGCCTCAAGGCCGGTGGGCGCACTGGTCATCTCCACGACAGTGTCCTCCGGGTCCAGCCCGGCCTCCGTGGCCGCCATGGTGAAGAACTCTTCACGGTTGAGGGTGCCGTCGATGAGTCCATTGGCCTCGGACTGATCGTTACTGAACAGGAAGGCTCCCAGCTCATCACGGATCGTCGTGGCCTCAATACCTCGATTCGTCTCCACCTGATCCACAAAGTTCGCGTACTCCTCATCCAGCATGGACCCGAAGGTCTCGCGTTCCTCGTCGGTCATGTCCCTGTAGGGGTTCCCGAAGTCCTTGCCGGTACCTCTGCTGAGGTATTCCTCGGTGATCCCACCCGTCGTGGTGACGCCGGATTCGAGGATGGATCCCGAGGTGGCCACCACATCGTTGAAGCGTTGGAACGGTCCGAAGATGATGCCGATACTTCCCACGAGGGAACCGTAATCGGCGTAGATGGCGTCGGCCGGCGCTGTGGCGTAGACGCCGCCAGAGGCGGACATGCCCTCCACGTGCACCATGACCTGCTTGCCAGTCCTCTCCTGGTACCGCTCAATGGCATCGGAGATGGCTTTGGATCCGGTGACGGACCCACCGGGTGTGTTGACCAACAGAACAACACCGTCCGCGTCGTCTTCGTCCAGATCGTCGAACTGCTGGGCGATCTCGTACCCGAAAGCACCTGCCACGAGCAGCCCACCCTCCGAGGCATCGGTCATGATTGGCCCGGTGAGGGAGATGGCCCGGAGCTTGCCGTCGGCGCCACTGTCACCCCACATCGGGGTGAGTGCAGTGCTGGCCCCGGCGGAGGTGACTGAACCCACCCCAGCTGCCACGACGATGACGGTGAACAGTCCCCCGATGACGGAGAGCGCTATGAGCGTCACTGCCAAACCGAGTCCAAGTCCCGCTCCCATACCGAAGCCCCGTTTGAAGACTCCGGGCTCCTTCCGGGGGGCAGCGGTGATTTGGGAACCGGTGACCGATGGAGGTGTGGGTGGCTGGTTGGGTGGGGGGCTGTCAGTGCTCATAGAAGTTCCTTCTGTGTCGACATGTACCAACCAGTGAACCAGCCGAACGGCTCCCACCCAAGTGGCGCCCGTGCAGGGATTCGGTGCTCACTTGATGTGATAACCGGGGGTTTTTCGCACGCACGCGTGCAGGCGATCAGAGGGCGCGACCGCGCAGGATCCGCAGAGTGGGCCGCCGCAACGTCGCCAGATTCTGGCGCGGGTCCTCGGAATAGACGATGAAATCAGCGCTGGCACCCGGTGTCACAACGTCCGCCTTTAACCATTGACGAGCACGCCAACTCGCGGCTCCCAGGGCGAATTCAGCTCCGCCCAGCTTCGCAAGTTCATCGATCTCATCGATGACCCGTCCGTGGGCGACGACCGTGCCAGCATCCGTCCCGGAGTAGACCTGCACACCGGCGTCGATGGCCTTGCCGATGGTCTGGTGGCGGCGGGCGTGCAGATCAAGCATGTGTGCGGCATAGCGTGGGAACTTCGCGGCCCCTGCGGTGGCGTAGGTGGGGAAGTTGTCCAGGTTGATCATCGTCGGCACCAGCGCCGTGCCCCGCTCAGCCATGGTGTCGATGACATCGTCCAAGAGCCCAGTGCCGTGCTCGATGCAGTCGATACCTGCGTTCACCAACTCAGAGACGGACTGCTCACCGAAGCAGTGTGCCGTCACCCGTGCACCCTCTTCGTGGGCGGCAGCAATGGCACGAGCGGCGACGTCGGCGGGCCACAGGGGTGCCAGATCTCCCACTGACCGATCGATCCAGTCCCCCACCAGCTTGACCCAACCGTCGCCCGAGCGCGCCTCATGACGAACCTGCTCCACCAGATCCTCCGGCTCCACCTCCGCCGCAAGATTGCGGATGTAGCGCTTGGGACGGGCGATGTGGCGGCCGGATCGCAGCAGCCGCGGCAGCTCCGATTGCTCATGCACCCAGCGCGTGTCGGAAGGCGAGCCTGCGTCGCGGATGAGCATGACGCCGACGGCAAGATCGGCCTCGGCCTGTGCCCTGGCTGTTTCCCGATCCGTGGCCCCATCCGGGCCCAGCCCGATGTGGCAGTGCGCGTCCACCAGCCCCGGAAGCACCCAACAGGGATCAGAGATGGTGATGGCCTTCGGGACGGGCCCCTCGACGACGATGCCGTCGGCCACCCACAACTCCCCCGGTTCCGTGCCGGGAGGCACGACGGCGCGTGTGAAGCGATAGCTCTCGGAAGGTGTCTGCGGTGCGGTACTCATGGGACAAGAGACTATCGAGACCTGTCGATGCCTCCCCACCCGAGGATGAGAGATCCTCTCGATACGCGCACCGACTCCTTCGCGACGCCACCCAGGAACCACAAGTGGACCGCAGCGACCCAACAGCAGTGCTCCGTGAGCGACTACTTGTTCTGGTTGAACATCTTCTGCAGGTCCGCTGGCAGTTCGAAATCGTCCATCGACTGCGGTGCTGCGGGTTCCGCCTTGATGCCCAGCGCCTTCTGCGCTTCCTGCTGCTTGCGTTTGGCCGGGTTGCCGGAAACCTTGTGGCCCTTTTTGAGCGCCTTCTTCGGAGGTTGACGTTTTGGGCCGCGAGCGCCCGGTAGTGCACCCGGCATGCCGGGGGGCATCCCCCCACCCATACCGCCCATACCGCCTGCGAGCTTCTCCATCATCTTGCGCGCTTCCACGAAGCGGTTGACCAATTGGTTGACGTCAGAGACCTCGACGCCAGCGCCCCTGGCGATGCGTGAGCGACGCGATCCATTGAGGATGGCGACGTCGTCGCGCTCCTTGAGAGTCATGGAATTGATGATGGCTTCAATCCGGTCAATCTCGCGCTCATCGATGTCCTCGATCGCGCCCTTGAACTGTCCGGCCCCCGGAAGCATGCCGAGGATTTTGCTCATCGGCCCCATCTTGCGGAGTTGCTGCATCTGCGAAAGGAAATCCTGGAGACCGAACTTGTTCTTCCCCATCAACTTTTCGGCTGCAGCCCGCGACTGGTCTGCGTCGAAGGTCTTCTCGGCCTGCTCGATGAGGGTCATCACATCGCCCATGCCCAGAATGCGGCTGGCCATGCGGTCGGGGTGGAAGACGTCGAAGTCCTTCAGCGCCTCTCCGTTGGAGGCGAACAGGATGGGCTTGCCGATGACTTTGGCAATGGAGAGCGCAGCGCCGCCACGGGCGTCGCCGTCGAGCTTGGTGAGGACGACACCATCAAATCCGATGCCCTGATTGAAGGCTTTGGCCGTGTTGACGGCGTCCTGACCGATCATCGCGTCGACGACGAACAGCACCTCATCGGGGTTGACCGCCGCCTTGATGTCCGCGGCCTGCTTCATCAATTCTTCGTCAACACCCAGCCGGCCGGCGGTATCAACGATGACCACGTCGTAGAGCCGACGGCGGGCGTGTTCAATGGCGTCGCGTGCCACTTGCACCGGATCGCCCACACCGTTGCCGGGCTCGGGCGCGAAAACGTGCACGCCAGCGCGCTCGCCGACGATCTGGAGCTGTCCGACTGCGTTGGGCCGCTGCAGGTCAGCGGCCACCAACAGCGGTGCGTGCTTCTCCTGGCGCAGCCAGAGCGCCAGCTTGCCGGCCAGGGTGGTCTTGCCTGCGCCCTGGAGGCCGGCGAGCATGATGACGGTGGGCGGACGCTTGTTGAAGCGCACCTTGCGGGTTTCACCGCCGAGAATGACCACCAGTTCGTCGTTGACGATCTTGATGATCTGCTGCGTCGGATTCAGCGCCTTCGACAATTCCAGCCCGAGGCACTTCTCCTTGACCACTGTGATGAAGCCCTTGACCACGCTGAGGTTGACGTCGGCCTCGAGCAGCGCGATACGGATCTCCTGCATCGTGGCATCGATGTCGGCCTCGGTCAGCCGGCCCTTGGAGCGCAGCCCCTTGAAGACGTCGGAAAGGCGATCTTGAAGCGTGTCGAACACGTGAGGCTTCCTTCATTACAGAGAAACAGGTGCCGATCGGCACAGCGGTACCGGGCAAGGATAGTTCAAACGTCACTCGCCGAGGATTCCGGCAACAAAGCCCTCCGGGTCGAAGGGTGCCAGATCATCCACGCCCTCCCCCAGCCCGATGAGCTTCACGGGCACGCCCAGCTCGCGCTGCACGGCGACGACGATGCCGCCCTTGGCGGAACCGTCAAGCTTGGTGAGAACAATGCCGGTGACATTGACCACTTCTTGGAAGACGCGGGCCTGCATCATTCCGTTCTGTCCGGTCGTTGCATCCAGAACCAGCAGGACTTCGTTGACAGCAGCCTTCTTCTCGACAACACGTTTGACCTTGCCGAGTTGATCCATCAGGCCAGTCTTGGTGTGGAGGCGGCCGGCGGTATCGATGATGACGACGTCCGTGCCCTCTTCTGTACCCGTCGCGACTGCCTCGAAGGCAACAGAGGCAGGGTCGCCGCCTTCGGGTCCACGGACGGTGGACACACCGACGCGCTCACCCCAGGTGATCAGTTGTTCCGCAGCAGCGGCACGGAATGTGTCTGCTGCGCCCAACAAAACGGTGCGACCCTCAGCCACCAGAACACGGGCCAGCTTGCCCACTGTGGTGGTCTTTCCGGTGCCGTTGACACCGACCACCATGATGACGGCGGGTTTGCCCTCCTCGGAATCCAGGTTGAGGGAGCGATCCAGCGAGGGATCCACGAGACGCAGCAGCTCCGATCGCAGCACGCGGCGGGCTGCATCCGGGTCAGCCACGCCGTCGAGGGAAAGTTCCTTGCGCAGCGCCTCGGTGAGTTCAGTGGTCGGTCCGACCCCCAGATCGGAGGCGATCAGGGTGGCCTCGAAGTCATCCCACGTGTCGGCATCAATCCGGTCCACGCTCAACAGATCCGAGAGTGCGCGTGCCAGCACATTGTTGCTTCCCGAAAGCCGACGGCGAAGCCGTGCGAAGCGGGATTGCGGCGACTCCGGCTCTTCCGGCGCAGGCGCAATCGGTGCCACGACCTCCTCGACGAGCTCCGCGTCCAGCACGACGGTGTTGCTGCCATGTCGGGGGGTTGGCTCCTCCTCCAGCTCCTCCTGCCGCTCAGGCGCGGCGACACCCCTGCGGGTGACGTAGGTGATGATGCTGGCAGCAACGATGGCTGCGCCGATCAGTCCAAGAATGACCCAAAAAATCCAATCCACGGGCGTCATCCTAGCGAGCCACCGTGGATGGCCTCACCTTTGCCGTCGATGAGCGGTCAGGAACTCTGCTCTGCGAGGCGTTGACTGACGACGGTGGAGATGCCATCGCCACGCATCGTCACGCCGTAGAGGGAGTCGGCAATTTCCATGGTGCGCTTCTGATGGGTGATCACCAACAGCTGCGAGTTGGTGCGCAGCTCTTCATAGATCGTCAGCAAACGGCCCAGATTGGCGTCGTCGAGTGCCGCCTCCACCTCGTCGAGGATGTAGAACGGGCTGGGCCGGGCAATGAACAGCGATACCAGGAACGCCACTGCCACGAGAGAGCGTTCCCCACCCGAGAGAAGGGACAAACGCTTGACCTGTTTGCCCGCCGGGCGCGCCTCCACGTCGACGCCTGTGGTCAACCAGTCGCCCGGGTCCGTGAGGATGAGCCGCCCCTCGCCGCCGGGAAACAGCCGGGAGAAGACGTCAACGAAGGTGGTCTCAACGTCCTTGTATGCCGCCTCAAACACCTCCTTGACCCGTGTGTCCACCTGATCAATGAGATCCAGCAGGTCGGCGCGGGTGCGCTTCAGGTCATCCAATTGCTCTGCCAGAAAGCCGTGGCGAGCCTTCATCGCGTCGAACTCCTCCAAAGCCAGCGGATTCACACGCCCCAGCACGGTGAGGTTGCGTTCCGCACGCCGCAGCCGGGTGCTCTGTTCAGCCCGGTCGTAGGGCACAGGCTCAGGAGGCTCGTCATCTTCAGCAAGAGCCGTACCGTCGGGTCGGGTGATCACGGGCACCAGTTGCTCTGGCCCGTACTCCGCCAGAAGCGGGGCCGGCTCAATACCGAGCTCCGCCAGCGCCTTTTCCTCGAGTTGTTCGATGCGCATCCGGTGTTCGATGCGGGTCATCTCGTCCCGGTGGGCACCCCGGACCAATTCCTCCAGAGAAGCGGCGGCCGCACGCGAGTCATGGCGGGCACGGACAGTTCCAGCTTCTGCCTCCCGACGCGCCGCATCAGCGAACTCACGCTCACGGGTCGCCCGCTCACGCACTCGGTCGACGAGCGTGGCCAACCCCGTCGCCGCCTCGTGCACGGTGGCGGCCACTTCTGCCTCCCGGCGGAGTTGCTCTGCCTTGGCCCGTGCACGGGCCCGGGATGAGCGCTCTGCCTGCGCGGCCCGCATCAGCCCATCCGCTCGACCTGCGACAGACTTCGCCTGCTCCTCCAGAGTGCGTAGCGCAAGACGGTCGTCCATTTCTGCCTGCCTTGCCCGGCGAGCCTCCATGGACTTCTCGTCGCGATCGGTGGGGTCCGGTTCCGTCACCTTTTCGGTGCTCGCAGCCTTCAGCCTGTCCTGCAGCGCTTGTAGCTTCGCCTCGTCGCTCACGCGTGCCCGCGCTGCCGCGGCCATGGCTTCCTGGAGTCGTTCGGCCTCGCGAGTTGCCGTGGCCTGGGCCTGGCGCAGGTGGCCCAGCCGGTCCTGGGCGGCAGCGAGTTCCGCGTCGGAGTCATGCAGTTTCGACAACGCCGCCGCAGCATCGTGCTTGGCGGCCGTCAGCGCTTCGGTGACCTTCCCCACGCTGGATCTGATGCGGTCTCGGTCATGGCCCAGCCGCTCCAGAGAGTCCTCGGCGTCTGCGAGTTGGGCGGAGACCTCCAGCAGCGACGGAGCATCCGCGGATCCTCCCTCCACCAGCCAACCGGAGACCATGTCACCCTCCCGAGTGACCGCCATCGATCCCGGAGATTGCTCCACGTGCATTCGCGCCTCGTCCAGGTCGCTCACAGCCGCCACCCCACCGAGCAGGATGGACAATGCAGCACCGAGGTCCTTGGGATGTTCAATCTTTTCCAGGAGGGAACCCCGCGCATGTGCTTCGGCTGGCCCTGTCACCACCAAGGTGGCCCGTCCCAGATCGGAGGCAGCCATCTGTCGCACCGCGCCAACAGCATTGCCGAGACCCTCCACGACCAGGGATTCAGCGGCGCTCTGGAGTGCTGCCGAGACCGCACGCTCCCACCCGGGCTCCACCTGCAGGGCATCGATCAGCCGTCCCCGTATGCCGGGCGCCTCGGAGCCCATGAGATCGGCTGAGGCGTCCTTGCGTTCCGTCATGAGCCGCAGCGCCTCCACGCGGGCGCCGAGCGCCGCCCGTTCTCTGGAGAGCGCGGCTTCGGAGGAACGCAGTTCTGCAAGCTCGGCAGTGTGGCGCTCCACGCGCGCGATCGCCAGTTCGTGGGCGGCGTCGAGATCAGACTCGCTGTCACCCAACCCCGTCAGGGAGGATTCCATTCCGCCAAAAGTGTGGGCGGCCTCCTCCGCCCGCGTAAGAGCTTCGTCACGACGGCGCTCCAGCCGCTCCACCTCTTCCTGGGATGCCTGAAGGCGCGATTGCAGTGCCTGCACCTGCCCGGTCAACCGGGCGAGGCCTTCGCGGCGATCGGCCACCGCCCGCAGTGCTTTGGAGTGGGCTGCATCTGCAGCCGCGTGCTGCTGCTCGGCCGCATTGCGACGCATCGTGGCATCGCTCAGGGACCCCTCGGCCTCCTTCACGCTTCGACCCAGTTCGTTCTCACGCTCGCGAATGGCTGCTGCCTCGCGCTCCAACTGTTCGGGGTCGCGGCCTCCCTGAATCTCGAGCTGCGGCTGATTCGCCCCCGCCCGCATTCGCTCTGCAGAGATGGAGATCGTGGTGGACACCCGCTCCCGGAGGCTGGCCGCGGCGTACCACGCCTCCTGAGCCTCATCGAGGGCCGCGCCGGCCTGCCGCAGGGCGGTCTCGGTGGCGTCCTCGTCGCGCGTGGCTGCAAGGACACGGGCCTCGGCGCGTTCACGGGCCGCGATCACCGCGGCCTCATCGGCCAGGTCCTCCGCCAGCGCTTTGTGTGCGGCACCCAGATCATCGGCCAGCAGACGGGCTTTCGCATCCCGCAACTCCACCTGGATCACGGCGGCCTTGCGCGCTGTCTCGGCTTGGCGTCCCAAGGGTTTGAGCTGACGTGCCAACTCTGCGATGAGGTCCTGGAGCCGCTCCAGGTTGGCCTTGGTGCCCTCGAGCTTGCGCAGCGCCTTCTCCTTGCGCTTGCGGTGCTTCAGGACGCCGGCAGCCTCCTCGATGAACCCGCGACGGCTCTCGGGGGTGGCCTGCAGGATGGCGTCAAGCTGTCCCTGCCCGACGATGACGTGCATCTCCCGGCCGATCCCCGAATCGCTCAACAACTCCTGGACGTCAAGGAGCCGGGCCGGTGTGCCGTTGATGGAGTAGTCAGAACCCCCACTGCGAAACATGGTGCGAGTGATGGTGACCTCGGAGTACTCGATGGGCAGTGCCCCGTCGGAGTTGTCGATGGTCAGTTCCACCTCGGCGCGCCCCAGCGGCGCCCTCTTGGTGGTACCCGCAAAGATGACGTCCTCCATCTTCCCGCCGCGCAAGGACTTTGCGCCCTGCTCTCCCATCACCCAGCTCAGGGCGTCCACGACGTTGGACTTCCCGGATCCATTCGGCCCCACGACGCATGTGATCCCGGGCTCAAACGTCAGGGTGGTCGCAGAGGCGAAGGATTTGAAGCCGCGCAGCGTCAACTGCTTGAGATACATCTCACGCCTCGTCGTCCACGACGATTTCCATTTCCTCGGCGACCCGCACGTCACGGATGGCTCGGAAGGTCCAGAATTTGTTGACCAGGAACGTGATGGGAATGGTGCAGGCGATCATGATCAGTTGCGCCCAGTACTTTTTGGTTCGCAGCCCAGTGGAATTGTCAAACACCGCATCGGAGAGGCTGATGAACGATCCCGGGTGCATGAGTGCGGTCATGATGAGCAGGCCAACTCCCTGGGCGATGAGTCCCACCGTCAGGAACGGGAAGTACTCGCGAAACCAGTTCGCTGCCTCGTGGGACCTGAATGTCCAGCGTCGATTGAGTTGGAAGTTGAACAGGTTGGCCACGAAGAAGGCGACGGTTGAGTTCACGTGGTACCAGCGGACGTTGAACTGCGTCACGGGAAGATCCCACCAGATGGCATTGCCTGCCAGTAGTCCTGCGCTCGGCCACACCAGGGGCAGCAGCTTCCCAGCGACGACGAACACGAAAAAGTTGACGATCACGCCGACGCCACCCACCAGTCCAAAACGAAACAGCTGCCCCATGGAATTGCTGTAGCGCCCATACTTCGTTCTCCACCAGTCCATGGCTACTCACACGACCTTTCTTGGCATGCGCTGGCACTTCTGACACAGGAAGCTGCTGCGGTTCGCGAACTGGCGACGCACCATGGGCGAGCCGCACCGGTGACACGGTAGACCCTCGCGCCCATAGGCATCCAGAGAGCGGGCGAAGTAGCCCGACTCGCCATTGACGTTGACATACAGACTGTCGAAAGAGGTGCCCCCGGCTTCCAGCGCGTCGGCCATCACGTCGTGGGCATGTCCCAGGACCTCAACGGCGCGGCGCTGGGTGAGTCGCTGCGTCGGATACTCGAAGTGCAGTCGGGAGCGCCAGAGGGATTCGTCCGCGTAGATGTTGCCGATACCGGAGACCATCGCCTGGTCCAGGAGCGCCCGCTTCACCGTGGTGTGCCGGGACCGCATCCGGCGTGCGACCGCAGCGCCGTCAAAGTCTTCGTCGAAGGGGTCCAGTGCAATGTGGCGTACGGGACATTCGGCTTCGTCGGGTACCCAGTGGAGCCCCCCAAACATGCGTTGGTCCACAAAACGCAGCTGTCGTCCGTCATCGAGGGTGAACAGCACACGGGTGTTGCGGACCAACTCATCGCCGGGATCGTTGATCCGGAACTGGCCGCTCATCCCGAGGTGCACAACCAGCGCATCCTCATCCAGTACCAGCCACATGAACTTGCCACGCCGACGGACGGCGTCAACGGTGCGACCCTCCAGGGCCCGAATCATTCCCTCCGCGCCACCGGGATGGGAGCGGACAGGGCGCGGGTGGAGAACGTGCACCGCGTCGAATCGTCGGCCGACGAGGTGACCGGCCAGTCCTCGGCGCACCACCTCCACCTCCGGCAGTTCAGGCATTGGCCGGTGTGGCCAGCGTCCGATGTGCCGAGGTCGCAGCCTTTTGTTCCGCAGTCTTTTTGCTGGGCGCAGTTCCGGAAGCCACCGGGGTTCCGTCGACGACGACCACGGCGGTGAAGACACGCTCGTGGTCGGGTCCGGATCCGGTGATCTCGTACACGGGAGCAGCCCAGCCGTTCATCGCGCACAGTTCTTGCAGAGAGGTCTTGAAGTCCGTGTAGGAGCCGTCGTTCTCGGAGGCGGTGATCAGGGGGTTGAACACCCCCTGCACGAAGATTTCCGAGGCTTCGCTCCCACCCGACATGTGGATGGCTCCAATCAGAGCCTCGGTGGTGTCAGCGAGGATTGAGCGCTTCTCGCTGCCCTGGGTGGAGATCTCACCCTTGCCCAGCTTGATGTGCTCACCCAGGCCCAGGTCACGCGCAACCTCGGCGAGAGCGCGCGAACTGACCACGGATGCACGCAACTTGGCCATGTGCCCCTCTGCCATCAAGGGGTACGTGCGAAAGATGTGTTCCGTCACCACGATCTGGAGAACGGCGTCGCCGAGGAACTCGAGACGCTCATTGCTCTCAACCCGGCCATTCTCGTAGGCCCATGAGCGGTGCGTGAAAGCCAACTCAAAAAGCCGGGCGTCAACCGGGACGCCCAGCTCATCAAGTTTTTCCACCAACCTGCTCACCCGCGGTGCGGGGTGCAGATGCGTGATCAGGCCTCGAGGACTTGACGGCGAGCCGCCTTGGGGCCGTACTGGCCACAGCTCGGGCATGCAGTGTGCTGCAAGTGCGGTTCGCGGCAGGCCGGGTTCACGCAGACGACCGTGGGGACGACAGTCGTCTTCCACTGGGCCCGACGCGACCGGGTGTTGCTGCGCGACATCTTCCGCTTCGGAACGGCCACGATCTTCTCCTGTCAAACAAGGACTATTGGGTGCAAATCTTTATTCTTCGACGTCCAGCTCCACCAGCTTCGACCACCTGGGGTCGATGTCTGGATCGTGCTCATGATCAGGATCGTCATTGAGATTGGCCCCACATTCGGGACACAAACCGTAACAATCTTCACGGCACAGGGGCGTGAACGGCAAATCCAGCACTACGGCCTCACGCAGAACAGGCTCCAGGTTGACCGACTCGTCATCGACGATCCGTTCTTCCTCATCCATTGCCCTACCGGGATGGAAGAAGAGTTCCTGGAGTTCAAACGACATTTCGTCGTTGATCTCCGTCAAACAACGAGCACATTCACCCTGCAACTGCACGGCGGCTGTACCCGACACGAGAACACCTTCGACGACGGCCTCCATACGGAGGTCGAGCTCGACGTCGGAGCCCTCTGGTACTGAGATCACTTCGAGGCCGAGATCAGCGGGTGCAGGGACCGTACGCTCGACCTCACGCATCGTGCCTGCCCGCCTGCTCAACTCACGTGTATCAAACACATAAGGAGAGTGACGATCAGGGTGTCGATCCATGGGAGTCATGCTGAGAGTCCCCCTTCGTACCCGTACATCTCGATCACGTCGTGACCGACGTCGAACTATACCCGTGGCAGCCGATGCCACCCAAATCGGGTCAGAAGCCCGACTGGTTTCGTCGGAGCTCAATGGCCTCTGCGACACATTTCGGGACGTAGCGCGAGACGTCTCCCCCTAGCTTCATGACCTCCCGCAGGATGGTGCTGGACAGTGTGACATGTTCCGCCGCAGCCGGCAGGAGGACGGTCTCCAGGCCAGTCAAGCCCTGGTTCATGTGGGCCATCTGCAGTTCGAAATCGAAATCGGCACCAAAGCGGAGCCCCTTGATGACCGCGGCGATTCCCTGCTCCCGGCAGAAATCCACAAGCAGGCCCTCGATCGGAGCCACCGTCACGCCGTCCATTCCGGCAAGCGCTTCTCGTGCAAGAGATAGCCGTTGGTCACCGAAGAGGTAATTCTTCTGGTTGTTGCGTCCCACTCCGACGAGCACATTCTCGAACAGGTCACGGGCGCGCGTAATGATGTCGATGTGGCCCACCGTGATGGGGTCAAAGGAACCTGGACACAGCACTGTCGTCATTGTTGCCTTTTTCATCGTTGATCTGACTCGGATTGCGGTGGGTCAGTGGCACCGAAGTGGAGCGTGGTCTCACCGTAGCGACGATCCCACGTGGTGGTGAACTCAGCTGGCCAGTCAGGCGCCCCGGTGCGCGAGGAGCGCTCCACAACGACAAGGGCCTCCAGTGTCAACCTCTCACCCTCCACAAGGGCACTCAGCAACTCGTCGACGACTGGCTTCGACATCTCATAGGGGGGATCCATCAGCACCAGGTCGAACGCCGGTCCGGCTTCTGCCACCACGTTCTCCACCCGCCGAGACGTCACCGTCACCGTACGCAGCGCCATCTTCGCGACGTTGTCACGGATGACGGACGCAGTGTGGGAATCGACGCACGTGACCGAGGCTGCACCTCGGCTGGCGGCCTCAAGGCCAAGCGACCCACTTCCCGCGAAGAGATCGAGGACCGCAACGCCGGCCAGTTGATGTTCAGGGGCCTCAGCCGCGCTGCCAAACCATGCCGAGAGGGCAGAGAACAGCGCCTCTTTGACACGATCCGTCGTGGGTCGCGTCGACGAACCCTTGGGGGTGGCCAACGGACGCCCCTTGGCGTGGCCTGCAATGATTCGACTCATACGGCAAGCCTAGTGCTCATCCCTTCTCGAGCCACTCGCCGGCGGCGACGAGCTCGGCCTGAGCCATGAGGTCATCGAGTAGTGGATCACCGGCTGAGCGGGGATCGGCCAGTACTTCATCAGCAAGGATCTTGGTGGACCTGATGAGATCTGCGTCCTCGGTGACCCGCAACAGCTTCAACGAGGAGGTGCCGGATTGGGCGGCACCGAGCACATCGCCTTCCCGTCGCAATTCCATGTCCCGCTCGGCCAGGTCAAAGCCGTCATCGCTGTGCACCAGCGCACGAATGCGCAGCTGCGCATTCTCCTGCTTCTCCCCAGGTGCCGCGAGCAGGAGGCACAGCCCTTCATGCACGCCCCGTCCAATCCGGCCCCGAAGCTGGTGCAGTTGGGTGATGCCGAACCGATCTGCATCCATCACCACCATCACCGTGGCGTTGGGCACATCGACACCCACCTCGATCACGGTGGTGGACACCAGCACGTCGATGCGACCGGCAGCGAAATCAGTCATTGCGGCATCCCGCTCCGCAACCGATTGTTTGCCGTGCGCCATGCCAAGGCGAAGACCCTTCAGTGGCCCATCGGCAAGCTGGGGCAGGAGGTCCGCCACAACGGTCATGCCGACGCCTGGATCGACGTCGCCCTCGGTCTGCTTGGCACTGATGGCAGGACACACCACGAACGCCTGCCTGCCGTTGGCCACTTCTTCCCGAATTCGTGCCCAGGCACGCTCCACCCAGTGCGGGTTGGTGGAGGTGTCCACGAAGACAGTCTTGACGGGTGCACGCTGGGCCGGTCTCTCACGCAGTTCGGACACCTCGAGGTCTCCGAACACCGTCATGGCCACGGAGCGAGGAATAGGGGTGGCCGTCATCACGAGGGTGTGTGGTTGGCGCTCAGCCTTGGCGGCCAGGGCAGCGCGCTGCTCCACACCGAAGCGGTGTTGCTCATCGATGACCACCAGTCCGAGATCGAAGAAGTCGACGCTCTCAGACAGCAGAGCATGTGTGCCAATCACAATGCCCGCCTCACCGCTCATGATCTGGTTCACGGCGTCCCGCTTCGCCGCTGCAGGCAGACTCCCGGTCAGAAGCGTCACGGCGGTGGCATTCTCGTGTGCGCCCAGCCGCTGGCCATCCCCCAGGTCACCCAACAGCTTGGCGACGGTGTTCTGGTGCTGTTTGGCCAGAACCTCAGTGGGTGCCAGCAGAACGGCCTGGCCACCTGAATCGACCACCGCGAGCATGGCGCGCAACGCGACAATGGTCTTGCCTGACCCCACCTCCCCCTGCAGGAGTCGGTGCATGGGGCGCGATTGTTCCAGTTCGGTGAACACTGTCTCCCCCACAGCCACCTGCCCCTTCGTCAGTTCGAAAGGAAGCCGGGAGTCGAACTCATCCAGGAGGGCCCCCTCCATGCGCGGACGCGGCGTCGCCACCAAATGGGCCAACGCCCGTCGACGCTGCGCCATGGCCAGTTGCATTCCGAAGGCCTCGTCGAATCGGAGTCTGTCGCGTCCCAGTTCGGCGTGGGCAATGTTGACGGGCTCGTGCACCTCCGTGAGCGCCTGCGGCAGTGGCAGGACGCCGGCCTTGTCCACAACCCACGGGGGCAGGGTGTCTCCCAAGGAGAGCATGGAGGGCAGGATCATCTCGATCGTCTCCGCGATGATCCACGTGGGGAGGGCGTTGGTGGCCGGGTACATCCCCACCATGGTGGCGCGCTGCACAGCCCGCTGCATGGAGCGCTTCTCCTTGTCCTTGTCCTTTTTTCCGGTCACCTGCCCCTTGCCGTCGATCATGACGAAGTTCGGGTGGGCCAATTGCAAGGAGTTGTTGAAGACACTCACCCGGCCGATGAAGATGCCACGCGAACCGGGCTCCAGCAGAGAACTCCAGTACGTGGCGTGATAGGGCTTGGGAGCGAACAGCGTCACGGTCAGGTACCCGGAGCCGTCAGTCAGCAGAGCCTCAACCCGCTGTCTGGCGCCCTGGCGGATCTGGGTGGACTTCACCTTTGCAACGACGGCGACGTCCTCGCCCACCTCGAGGGAAGCGAAATCGCTCATCTGGGTGCCGGCGAGGTAGCGACGGGGGGCGTGGCGGACGAGGTCCCCCACCGTGTGCACACCCAGCTTCGCGAACTGGACGGCGGTCTTCTCCCCGACAGCATCTCGCAGTTTGAGGTTGAGCTCGCGCTGAATCGTGGTTCGCCAGGTGACCATGCTCAGCAGCCTACAAGCGCGCCCGGACACGAAAACGGCCCGTGGGAATCACCCACAGGCCGTTCACACAAACTTGACTTGAAGCCTCAGCGTGAGACTTTGCCAGCCTTCAGGCAGGAGGTGCACACGTTCACACGCTTGGCGGTGCCATTGATGGTGGCACGGACCCGCTGAATGTTGGGATCCCAACGGCGGTTTGTCTTCTTCTTCGACCAGGGCACGTTGTGACCGAAGCCGGGTCGCTTGGCGCAAACATCACATACGGCGGCCACTGGGAACTCCTCATTGCTTGATCCGACGCACACTGCGTCAGGTTTCGATCAGACTGGGCCCAGCGACAAACGCCGCGGGCAACTGAAAAAGAATAACGCACCAACTCAACTCCAGCAAAAGCAGAGGTCACGACCGGCAGCTTTCAAGGCGGAGGGATCTGTCGCGCACCCTGCTCTTGCAGCGCAATCAGGCAGTCTGCCCCTTGTGCGGACCCTCGCCGATTTCCTCGATGAGCTTCGCATTGAAGGCGGGCAGGTCATCGGGCGTACGGCTGGACACCAGTCCCTGATCCGTCACCACCTCTTCATCCACCCAGTTGGCACCTGCATTCTGAAGGTCGGTCCTGAGACTGGGATAGGAGGTGATCTTTCGATCCTTCACCACGTCGGCCTCGATCAGGATCCATGCACCGTGACAGATGACGCCGACCGGCTTGTGCGCCTCAAAGAAGGACTTGGCGAACTTCACCGACGCGTCGTCCATGCGCAGATGGTCAGCGTTCACGACACCACCGGGCAGCATGAGTGCGTCAAAGTCGTCCGCGTGTGCAGATGCGACGTTGAGGTCCACAGGTGCGCGGTGCCCATTCTTACCGGTCAGGTCGTCATCGGCGGGAGAGACCAGCGTTGCGTGTGCCCCCGCCCCGATGACCGCATCCCACGGGGAGGTCAGTTCACTGTCCTCGTACCCGTTGGTCAGGAGGAAGGCCACCTTCTTGCCGTCAAGCTTTGCCATCATCAATTCCTTTCGTAGGACTACGTTCTCCACGGTAGCCGCGGCCGGTGTCAGGGCAAGGTGGCTGCGCCTTGCGGTAACAATCGCGCCGTCAACGGAGCTGTGCCTGCCCCATGCCACGACACGCTGAACCCAGCCGCACCTAATCCATGCAACCTCCTGGATTGCTGCCCCCCCTTCTCATGCACCACCTTGAGAACTAGATTTGCAGCACGCCACCGGAAGGTCACTCGAGTGTTACTTCTATGTTTCGCCGGGCTTTTGTTGATCGCTGCCCTCGTCTCCAACCGGGCGGATCGCACCATCTTGTCCACCTCCGTGCTGTTCCTCATGGGCGGGATCTTGCTCGGTTCAGGTGCGCTGGGGGTCATCGACATCTCACCGGAGGATGACACTGTCGGGTTGCTCGCCGAACTTGCCCTGTTCGCGGTGTTGTTCACCGACGGCATGAAGGCGGGTTGGAGGGACCTTCGCTCGGCGTGGCGACTTCCCGGCCGTGCGCTGCTCCTGGGTCTTCCACTGACGCTGATCCTGACGGCGCTGCTGGCCCGCTTCATCATTGGCCTCGACTGGCCAACATCACTACTGGTTGGCGCCATCCTCTCCCCCACGGACCCCGTTTTCGCCTCCGCTCTCGTTGGCAACAAAAAGGTTCCGCAACGGCTCCGCCACCTCCTCAACGTGGAGTCAGGCATCAACGACGGTCTGGCCCTGCCGTTCGTGATCATCCTTTTGACCATCGCCCAGAGGTCGGGCGAAGTCGATGCCACGGAAGTCCTTGTTGAGCTCGGGCTCGGTATCGCCATAGGAGTCATCGTTCCGCTGGTCGCCCTTGCCCTCGAGCGCCTCCCCTTTTTTCAGGCCTCCCACCACTACGAGCCGTTGACAGCTCTGGCCATCGGTCTACTCGTTCTGGCCCTGGGCCAGGCAACGCACGGCAACCTGTTTCTGGCAGCATTCGCAGCCGGCATCACGGTGGCCACCGTCGGTCCCAATCAGCGCGACAGCTTCGAAGAATTCGGCGAACTGGTCTCAGAGCTGCTCAAACTGGCCGCGCTCTTGGTGTTTGGGGCGCTCATCACCATTACAGTCATCGCCGACAACGGCTGGTTGGGCGTGGCGTTCGCGGTCCTGGCGTTGATCCTTCCGCGCTCCATCGCCCTGGCCATGTCCTTTCTGGGCTCCGGTCTGAGCGCCAAGGAACAAGTTGCCGCCGCATGGTTCGGTCCCAAGGGTTTTGCTTCGGTGGTCTACGCCCTGTACGTGTTGACATCAGGATTGGACAACGGCACACAAGTCTTTGATCTCATCGCTGGCACCGTGGTGCTGTCCATCGTGTTGCACTCCTCCACCGACGTCGTCGTCGCCCGATGGTTCGACGACGAGTGGGAGGTTCCCCACTGGTACGGGCGACTCACGAACGGGAAATAGTGTGGACGTCGCCCGGGACAGGTTTCCCGTTCAGGAACGCGCATCCCACCGGATGGCGAGTGAGGCATAGGCACCAGTCACGGTGAAGGCGCCGAACTCCTCACCCCGCACAAAGAGCAACGAGTTGTTGCCGTCCTCTGTGATCTCCCAGCCCTGTCCCGGCAGGTTGTCACGAAGGTAGGCGGCCACATCGAGCCCGCTGGGGGCCGTGAACACGGCAACGACGGTGTTGTCCTGGTCCACACGCTCAGCGATGACCGCCCCGGACGGTACAGAAAAACCTTGGGGGGCGTAGCTGTACCCGAGGCTGCTCAAGAGAACACCGTCGCTGGGCACAGTGGCCGCCGCAGATGTGGTGGGCGGAGGCTGGGTTGGTTCAGGAGGCACCGCACTGCACCCCACAACGACCACGCAACAGGCCACGGCAAGGAGTCGACGGATCACAGCGTCAGACTCTACCCGCCCCATCCGGGCCCTCCCTGAGTCATCAGGCACTCTCATCATTTGAGCGAGAACAACAGGTCACGCGGATCACCTGTCCCCATCTCGACCATCCGTGCCAATCCGGCCCGCCGCGGCATCGGCAGCGCATCGACGGGGAACCAGCCCACGTCCACAGACTCCTCGTCACCCACCCGCGCATCGCCTGCTCGCCACCGCGCAAGAAAGCCGTGATCGAGGTACTGGCACTCGTCGCCGTTGGCATAGGTGATGGGCGGATCCACCACGAGCCACAGCAGGCGTTCCACCTCGATGGTGACCTCTGCCTCCTCCCTGGCCTCCCGCACGATCGTGTCGACGGGGTGCTCCCCCGGATCCACAATTCCCGAAATGAGCGACCACTCTCCGGTGTCAGAACGGCGCACCAGCAGCACCTCCGGCCCGGCATGGCCCTCGCGAAGAATGACAGCGGCCGTCCCGATCAACCACAGCGGCGCATGACCCACATGACGGCGAAGTTCAGTGATGAAATCTGGTGTCGGCATGACGTCAATCTATGGGCTTGGGCTACTCCAAACCTCACCCGTGCTTGACCACTAGAGTGATCCCCGCAACCCCTCAACGCCAGGAGGAAGATTTTCGTGGGCACTCGCACCATCTCCAAAGTCCTGATCGCCAATCGTGGAGAGATCGCCGTCCGCATCATTCGTGCTGCACACGACGCCGGTATTGCCTCCGTTGCGGTGTATGCCGACTCGGACGCCGATTCCCTGTTCGTGAAGCTCGCCGACGAGGCGTTCGCCCTGAACGGTGCGACACCCGCGGACACATACCTGAATGTCCCCAAGCTTCTGAGCGTTGCCGAGCGGGCAGGCGCCGACGCCGTGCATCCCGGCTACGGCTTCCTGGCCGAGAACTCCCAGTTCGCCCAGTCCATCATTGACGCGGGCCTGATCTGGATCGGTCCACCACCAGCCGCCATTGACGAACTCGGGGACAAGGTGCGTGCCCGCCACATTGCTCAGCGCGTCGGCGCGCCCCAGGTTCCCGGTACTGCGGACCCTGTCTCCGGCCCCGACGAGGTGGTCGCGTTCGCACAGGAGTTCGGCCTGCCCGTGGCCATCAAGGCGGCCTTCGGTGGTGGTGGTCGTGGGCTCAAGGTGGCCCGCACCATCGAGGAGATCCCGGAGCTCTTCGAGTCAGCAACGCGCGAAGCAGTGACCGCGTTCGGGCGCGGCGAGTGCTTCGTGGAGCTGTACCTGGACAAGCCCCGCCACGTGGAAACCCAGTGCCTCGCAGATGAACACGGCAACGTCGTGGTGGTCTCCACCCGCGACTGCTCCCTGCAGCGTCGCCATCAAAAGCTGGTGGAGGAGGCGCCAGCGCCCTTCCTCACGCAGGAACAGATCGACAAGCTCTACACCTCCAGCAAAGCCATCCTCAAGGAAGCCGGATACGTCGGCGCTGGAACCTGTGAGTTCCTCGTGGGACTCAACGGCGCCATCTCGTTCCTGGAGGTCAACACACGACTCCAGGTGGAACACCCCGTCTCCGAAGAGGTGACGGGATTGGACCTTGTGCGCGAAATGTTCCGCATTGCCAGTGGAGAAGAGCTCGGCTACGGGGATCCCGCGACACGCGGCCACTCCATCGAATTCCGCATCAACGCAGAAGACGCTGGCCGCAACTTCATGCCGGCGCCCGGCACACTCGTGAAATGGAGTGCACCCACAGGTCCGGGCGTTCGCGTCGACGAGGGATATCACACGGGCATGACCGTGCCCGGTGCCTTCGACTCCCTGCTCGCAAAGGTCATCGTGACCGGAGCCGACAGGCAACAAGCCATCGCGCGCTCACGTCGAGCGCTGGCCGAGCTCCAGGTGGACGGTATGCCCACCGTGGTGCCTTTCCATGAAGCAGTCCTGAAGGATCCGGCCTTTGTGGCGGCCGACGGCGATTTCCTCGTCCACACACGCTGGATTGAGACAGAGTTCGCCAGCGAGATTGCACCGTATGCCGGCACCATTGGTGAGCCCGACGATGTCGGTGAGCCTGAGGTCATCGCCGTGGAGGTCAACGGCCGCCGCATCGAGGTCAAACTACCCGCCGGGTTCGGTGCGCGATCCTCCACCTCCACGAAGGCAGCCAAGCCCACGAAGCGGGCCCGCGGGGGCGCGACAGTGTCCGCTCCCTCCGGCAATGCCCTGACCGCACCCATGCAGGGCACAATCGTCAAGGTCACGGTGGCCGAGGGCGACATCGTGGAACAGGGGCAGGCGGTCGCCATCGTCGAGGCCATGAAGATGGAGCAGCCCCTGACGGCGCACCGCGCTGGTGTCATCACGTCGCTGGACATGGAGGCAGGTGTTGGGGTGTCAGCCGGGCAAGTCCTGTGCGAAATCATCGACGCCTGACCCAAGATGCACCCCTGCGCTCTCACAGCTGATTCTTGACTTCGAGGGTTATCCTTCAAGAATCGACTCAATCGAGTCGGCACAGGGGGTGGCGCGATGACGATTCTTGGCTTGATGATCATGCTGATCATCGTCACCAGGCTTGTATCCGGTATGGCTGAAAGCCGTCCGCGGCAGGTCTACGGTCCTGGACAAACTGGCCCTTTTCTTCCCCACTACGCCCCACACCAGGGGTTCCAGGGCGAAAGAGCGACTGGAGCGTATGGACCTGCGACCGTTCCCTACGGCTACATGCGCACACCCCATGGTCTGCCCACCGACGTCCCCCTCAGCGATGCATCGCGCAAGGCCATCGATTCAGACATCACCCAGTTTGGCATCGAACTCCGGGAGCTGGATTTCGACGTCGTCGGCTATGAACTGACGGAAGAGGGTCGCGGCGACTACACCAAGGCGCTGGACACCTACGAGAACGCCAAGAGGTCTCTGCTCGGTGCACGCTCCGATTCGGACGCCACCCACATCACCCGCCTCCTGGAGGATGGCCGGTACTCGATGGCACGCGTGAGGGCCCGTGCTGTGGGCAAGCCGATGCCGGCCCGGCGTCCGCCGTGCTTCTTCGATCCTGCGCACGGTCCGTCGGTCTCTGACGTGGCATGGTCCCCACCAGGGGGTGCGCAACGCCCCGTGCCCGCATGCGCCGTGGATGTGGCGCGCATTGGGCTGGGCGCCGATCCCCAGATCCGCATGGTCAATGATCCGCGGGGTCCGGTCCCCTACTGGGAGGACCGTCAACACGCGGCCTGGGCACGTGGCTACTACGGTTCCTGGATGAATGATCCGAGTATGCGTCGAATGACGCACGGCGCCATGATGATCGGTGGTTTCAGCATTCTCATGGGGATGCTGGACGACTAGGTGTACTGACCGGGGACGTTGATCAATCATGTCCTGGCTGCGGCGCACCGGATCGGGCGATCTGGCATCCCTGCATCTGGATATGGACACTAGGAGTTCGGCGTCCCCGAGAGCGCCGCGCCCAGCAGGACGTCTGCAGCTTCAGGACGTGAGAAAAGCCTGACCCGTGGTGTGCAGCCGACGTGCCGCCTCTGCGAGCGACCCCGTCATGGATGGGTACACCGTGAAACTTCCACTGAATTCATCCACGGTCACCCGCTGTCCCACGCAGACCGCAACGGAATGAATCAACTCCGACGCGTTGGGTGCCACCACAACACCGCCGACGATGATTCCAGTGGTGGGAAGACAGAACAGTTTGACGAAACCGTCGGTGAAGCCCTGCATTTTGGCGCGGGCGTTGCTGGCCAGCGGCAACAGGACTGAAGCCACTCGCACCTCTCCCGAATCCACCTGCTTCTGGGTGGTGCCGACGGTGGCGATCTCGGGGGACGTGAACACATTCGAGCTGACCTTGCGCAGGTCAAGGGGACCGACGGCATCGCCCAGGGCATGCCACATCGCGATGCGGCCCTGCATGGCTGCCACAGAGGCCAAGGGGAACACGCCGGTCACGTCACCGGCGGCGTAGATGTTGCGGACGCTCGTGCGGGAGACACGGTCGGCCAAGATGTGTCCGCTCGGTGTGAGCGTCACCCCTGCCTCCTCGAGTCCGATGCCGGCGGTATTGGGGGTGGATCCCACAGCGAGCAGGCAGTGGGATCCACGCACCTCACGCCCATCGGTCAATCCCACCACAACCTCGTCGCCCTCCACCCGGGCAGATTCCGCACGGGCCTCACTGATGATCTCCATGCCGCGATCAGTGAAGGCACGTTGCAGGACATTGGCCGCATCCTGGTCCTCACCCGGCAAAACCTGTTTCCGCGAGCTCACGAGCACGACCTCGCCACCGAGCGCATCGTAGGCGGAGGCGAATTCCGCACCGGTCACGCCGGAGCCCACGACGATGAGTCGCTCGGGAATCTCGTCGAGAGAGTAGAGCTGCTTCCAGTTCAGGATGCGCTCCCCGTCGCAGCGTGCCTCGGGGAGTTCCCGGGGCGTTGTTCCGGTGGCAAGAAGAATGATGTCCGCATCGAACTGCTCCACCTCCTCACCCATGGTGAGGGACACCTTGTGGGCACCCTCGAGAACGGCTGAGCCCCGCACCACTTGGACGCCTTCGTGTCGCAGCCGTGCCTCAATGTCCCTGGATTGTGCATTCGCCAGATCCAGCACTCGCGCGTTCAGCTCAGACATGTCGACGCGAATCGCGCCCTCCACATCATCGCCCCTGAAGTGCAGTCCGAGCCCTGCGGCCCGCTCCATGGTGCTCATGACCTCCGCTGTCGCGATCAAGGTCTTGGAGGGCACGCAGTCAGTCAGGACCGCCGCACCGCCCAACCCGTCGCGCTCCACAAGCGTCACATCCCCGCCCAGCTGGCTGGCAACCAGCGCAGCCTCGTATCCGCCGGGTCCGCCACCGATGATCACTACTTTGGTCACGTGCCTCATCCTTGCACAGTCGAGGAGGGGCTGAGGGGGACATACTTCCACCCGTCATGACCGTGCATGCCGGGACGCCAGATAGTGTGAAGGGATGAGTGAAAATCCCAAGGAATTGGCCCAGACCGCGGCCGAATATGCGGCCTCCGCACTGTCTGTGCCCACCATCGACATCGCCCTTGTACTGGGGTCCGGTTGGTCAAGCGGCGCCGACGAACTCGGCGAGACCCTCGGGGAGCTGGAGCTGGGCGACGTCCCGGGGTTCTCCAAGCCCGTTGTCGTTGGACACGGGGGCCGTCTTCTGGCGGTACGTACCGAGACGGGAAAGGTTGCTGCGGTCTTCACGGGCCGCACCCACTACTACGAAGGTCGTGGCACAGATCCCGTCGCGCATGGCGTTAGGACAGCCGCCGCGTGGGGCGCAACGACGATGGTCCTGACCAATGGGTGTGGCGGTCTGAACCCGGCATGGACACCTGGAACTCCTGTACTGATCAGTGATCACATCAATCTCACAGGTGATTCGCCTCTGCACGGCGCCACCTTTGTGGACCTGTCCGAGGCCTATTCCAAGCGGTTGCGAGATCTCGCACGCACGGTAGAACCAGGCCTGCCCGAGGGCGTCTACGTTCAGTTCAGGGGGCCACACTACGAAACCCCCGCCGAGGTGCGGATGGCCGGCATCATGGGCGGTGACCTTGTGGGCATGTCCACCACACTGGAGACCATCGCCGCACGCGAAGCCGGCATGGAGGTGCTGGGCATCTCCCTTGTCACCAACGCCGCCGCTGGCATGGGCGAATCAGATCTCGACCACGCTGAAGTACTCGAAGCTGGCAAGGAGGCCGGTCCCCGTCTGGCTGCGCTCCTGTCCGGCATCATGAAAACGCTCTGACCTCCGGAGGACCCACGAATATGACACAGACAACAGACAACAAGCTCATCGCTGAAGCTCGCGCCTGGCTCGCGGCAGATCCTGACACGGACACACGTCGACACCTCCAGCAGCAGCTCATCCAACTTGAGAGCCCCGACCTCCGCGAGGACGCACTGAAACAATTGCGATCCCAGTTTGCCGGTTTTCTGCAGTTCGGCACCGCCGGGCTGCGCGGCAAGACCGGCCCCGGTCCCAGCTGCATGAACCGTGTGGTGGTGGGAGCTGCCGCCGCCGGGATTGGTGCGTGGCTGGCAGAGCATGGCCACAGCGGCGGCAAGGTGCTGATTGGCTACGACGGCCGTTGGAAGTCCGACGAATTCGCTCTGGAGACCGCCGAGATCCTGGCGGGGCAGGGATTCGAGCCGCTTCTCACGGTCGACATGACCGCCACTCCCCTCGTGGCCTTCGGCACACGACACTTCGGCTGTGTTGCCGGCATCGTCGTCACCGCCTCCCACAACCCGCCACAGGACAACGGTTACAAGGTGTACTTGGGGGACGGGTCGCAGATCGTTCCTCCCACCGACGGTGAGATCGCCGCCCACATCCAGACCTTCCCCCCGGAGAAGTTGCGGTCCATGTCCCGCTCGCAGGAATACACCCTCGTCGGTGATGAACTGCAGGAGGCCTACGCAAGCCACGCTTCAACGCTGGTGCCGGAGGATGCCCCGCGAGACGTGGTGTGGGTTCACACCGCGATGCACGGCGTTGGGAGCAAGCCCATGCGGGCGGTTGCCCAGGCCACATCCTTTCCGGCTGCCATCGAGGTACCCGAGCAGGCTGAGCCGGATGCCGACTTCCCCACCGTCGCCTTCCCGAATCCTGAAGAAAGGGGTGCCATCGATCTCGCCGTGGCGCTGGCCACGGCGCAGGACGCCGACGTCGTCATTGCCAATGATCCGGATGCCGACCGTTGCGCCGTCGCCACACACATCGACGGCCGTTGGCGGATGCTGACCGGCGACGAACTGGGTGCCATCCTGGGAGACCAGATCATCCGCACCGGCGCCCCCGGAGTGTTGGCCAATTCGGTGGTGTCCTCCACCCTGTTGCGCAAGATTGCCCTTGCTGCGGGACGGGAACATGTCACCACACTGACGGGTTTCAAGTGGATTGGCCGTGTCCCAGACATGGCGTTTGGCTACGAGGAGGCCATCGGGTACTGCTGTGACCCCCGCGCCGTCCCCGACAAGGACGGCCTGACCGCTGCCGTGACCGTGCTGCGCCTCGTCGCGGAACTCAAGGCTGAGGGCAAGACCTTGGAAGATCGCCTCAACGAGATCTCCTCCACCTACGGACTGCACGCCACCAGCCAGTTGGCAGTGCGCGTGGAGAACCTGTCAGAGATCGCGGACGCCATGGCACGGCTGCGTGCCAACCCGCCGACGCACCTGCTGGATGAGCCGGTGACCTATCGCGATCTTCTGGAAGGCAGCGACGAACTGCCGCCCACCGACGGCGTGGAACTGACCGGCGAGAGCATCCATGTGGTCGCCCGTCCATCCGGGACTGAACCGAAGCTGAAGTGCTACCTGGAAGTGGTGCTGCCTCCCGCCGATTCCTCTGGAGGGACCGCTGCCAGGACATTGGCCACAGGGTTGCTCAAGGGTCTGCGCGAGCAGATGGCGGAGGCGCTGGGCGTCTGAGGACCCCTTTGAGGAGAGGCCCCGGGTGCCCCCGGGGCCTTTTCGCTTGTGCAATGGTTACCCTTGGGGCATGAAGACGTTGCGCATCGGGTTGGCTGCACTGCTACTGGCCGTCATGAGTGTTTTGGGGATGGTGTCTCCGGCAAGTGCCAATGACGACGCCCCGGTCACCAGGTACCACGTGGATGCCACGTTGACGCCCGAGGGCGTGACCGAGGTCACCGTTGACATGAGCATGGATTTCTCACAGCTGCGTGGGCGTGGTCCCCTCATCGCTCTGGCCGAGCGACAGGAAGACGGAGAAAACCCCGACGAATGGTTTTCCTTCCCCATCTCCAACATCTCTGTCTCCTCCCCCACCGGAGCACGCACTGACCTCCAGGTGGAGCGTGAGGGCGGCAACGTACTGCTTCAAGTGGGGGACGAGAACTCCTTCTACGACACGCCGCAGGACTACATCATCCGCTACGACGTCGAGGGCCTCATCGTCTCTGACCAAGAGGAGAGTGGGCTGGACGAGTTCAGCTGGAGTCCCCTGAACAGGCCAGAGGCCACCATCTCCGACGTCCTGGTGACGGTGAACGGCCCGGTCGATATCTCCCGGACAGCATGTTTCGAGGGAACAGACCAGACAACTCCCTGTTCCGATGTCTCCTCCGGCAGCACGGCCACCTTCGACGTGGGTGACCTCAACCCCGGTGAACAGGTGCAAGTGGTGGCAGGTTTCCCCGCGGGAACATTCGGTGGCGTCGAGCAGATCAAGACCCGCCGCGTCACCGCGGCCAACATGTTCGAGGTGAACGCCGGCACCGGGGCCGCCACCGGCATTCTGGGACTGGGCGCGATCATCGCACTGGTGGGTATCACCCGCAGGCACGGCAGGGACGACGTCTACGTCGGCCTGACGCCCGGCCTCACCCCGGCCCAAGGTGAACAGGCGAAGGTGGGAAAGAAGTCCGGCAAGCAGAATGTGGCAGTCGCCTTCAGGCCGCCCAAGGGCGTACGCGTGGGAGAGGTGGGAACACTCATCGACGCCACGGCCGACGCCGTGGACATCTCCGCCACGCTCGTGGATCTGGCCGTCCGCGGTCACCTGCGCATCAGCGATGCAGGCAACAACGACCACCTTCTGACACGCACCCGCCGGGAGACAGACCCCCTCGAGAAGTACGAGGGCAAACTGCTGGAGCGCATCTTCAAACACGGCGACGATGTACGCATCAGCGACCTGCGGGACGCCTCCTACGCCGGGATCCAGGACAAGGCCAAGGAGGACCTCTACTCCCGCGTCGTCGCCCGCAAGTGGTTCAAGAGCAACCCCGCCACCGCACAGCTCGCGCCACTCGCTCTCGGAATATTTCTCCTGGTCGTCGGCGCCGGTGTTGCGTTCCTGTTCGGACAGTTTGGATGGGGACTGTTGGGCATTCCGTTCGCCATCCTGGGGCTGGGCCTCATCGTCACCTCCGGCAGGTTCCGCACGCGCACGGCCCTGGGTTCTGCTGTGCTGGCCGAGACCAGAGGCTTCGAGCTGTATCTGCGCACGGCCGAAGCGAATCAGATCAAGTTCGAGGAAGGGATCGACGTCTTCAGTCGGTACCTGCCCTACGCCATGGTGTTCGGGGTCGCAGACCGCTGGGCCAAGGTTTTCGCTGATCTGGGTGCCATGGGACTCTACGAGCCCAACCTGTCGTGGTACTACGGCGCCAACCTCTACAACAGTTACGCATTCGGTACCGCATTGGGCAACCTGTCCCACGGGTTCAACAACGCCATGGGCGAGGCTTCGGCAGCCGCAGCAGCCGCCGAAGCACAAAGTGCGAGCGGCAGCTCGTCCGGTTTCTCCGGTTTCGGCGGAGGCGGCGGCTTCAGCGGCGGTGGCGCCAGCATCGGGTCCTGGTGAGCCGGTAGTCTGACACGGTGACTTCCAGGACACTGCTGCTTGTAGCGGGCCCCTCGGGCTGCGGTAAGTCGCGGCTCAGCCGGCTGGCCACCGACTCCGAGGGCGTGGCAACCCTTCCCTTGGACGAGTTCTACCGCGATTTGGATCATCCCGGTCTGCCGCGAACACTCGGCATCGTCGACTGGGATGACGTCGCTTCCTGGGAATGTGACCTGGCAATTGAGACGGTCCGACGTCTTCTGACCGAGGGAGCCACCGAGGTGCCCTTGTACGACATCTCACAGTCGTTGCGGGTGGGTTCACGCATTCTGGACATGGGCGACGCCAAGGTGCTCCTGGCCGAAGGTATCTTCGCGCCGCCGTTGCTCGCGGCGGCCAGCGCAGCTGGCCTGCCGGTTGAAGCCCTGTGGCTAGCCCGGAACAGAACCACCAATTTCACCCGTCGTCTGGTCCGCGATCTCAAGGAAAAACGCAAAGCCCCGAGCGTTTTGTTGCGTCGGGGAGCAGCGCTCTACCGCAGTGAACCACAACTCACCCGCGAGGCCATGGCCGCAGGTTTCCGCCCGGTCGGAATGCGGGAGGCCACACGAGTCGTCGCAAAGTTGGCAGGCCACAACAGCCTCACGACCAAGCGGGCTTTCTAAGGGACCAACGAGCCTTTGACACAGGCCACATGCGTCATAGCCGCCCATTACGGAGAAAACGTTCCGCGTCGTGAGCAGCCGCGCAACGAAGGAGCCGGCATGTCGAAAGACGACCCGACCTGCTTCACTCCGTTGTGATCGGGGCCCAGCTGGGTCCTGTGGTTCCCAACGTGTCATCGAGCTTGACGAACAATGGCGAAGGCTTCTCCAGCGGGGTTCCAGCCTTGATGGGGCGGGACTCCCACCGTGCGAGCTCGTTGGCGTAGTCGCCCTGCAGGATCGGATACGTCAGGTCGCCGTCGGTGACTTCAACCAGCTCTGGTTGTGCCGCCCACACGCCTTCCCCGCCAAGAGCCTCGAAGATCTTCTGCGCCGAGTGCGGAAGGAACGGTGTCAGGAGCGTGTTGCAGTCGCTGACGGCCTGCAGTGCGACGTGCAGCACAGTGTCGCGACGCTCAGGATCTTCCTTCAGCTTCCAGGGCTCCTGATCGCTCAAGTACTTGTTGGCGAGTCCGACGATGCGCATCGCCTCGGTGATACCAGCCTTGAAGCGTCGGGCTGCGATGTGTTCACCAACCGTCGTGAAGGCATGGGTGGAAGCGTCCAGCAACTGGCCATCTTCGACGGTCAGCTCGCCGCGCTCAGGAATGGCGCCAACCTGCTTGTGCGCCATGGAGATGGAGCGGTTGACGAGGTTTCCCCACTCGTTGGCGAGTTCATAGTTGATGCGCCTGACGAACTCGTCCCACGTGAAATCGGTGTCCTGGTTCTCGGGACCGGCGACGGCGATGTAGAACCGCAGAGCGTCGGGACCGAACTCCTTCAGGAAATCCCCCACGAAAATGGAGGCGCCACGAGAGCTCGCGACCTTGGAGCCCTTCATCGTGAGGAATTCACTGGAGACCACTTCGGTGGGCAACTGCAGCTGACCCAATGCTTCGTGCACCTCTCCACCGACGGCACCCTGGCCGTTGGCGCCCAGCAGAATGCCGGGCCAGATCACCGAGTGGAAGACGATGTTGTCCTTGCCCATGAAGTAGTAGGACTCGGCAGTCTCGGAGTTCCAGAACCTGCGCCAGGCTGTGGGATCCCCACTGCGTTTGGCCCATTCGATGGAGGCCGACAGGTAGCCGATGACGGCGTCGAACCACACGTAGATGCGCTTCATGGGAGCGTCGCGCCAACCCTCGAGAGGAACGGGCACGCCCCAGTCGAGGTCGCGGGTGATGGCGCGTGGGCGCAGGTCGGCCAACAGGTTGTGGCTGAACTTCAATACGTTGGGACGCCATTCCTCGCGCCCATCCAGCCACACGCCCAGGGCGTCGGCCAGCTTGGGGAGGTCGAGGAAGAAGTGTTCGGTCTCCACGAAGTTCGGCGTTTCGCCGTTCATACGGGATCGCGGATTGATGAGGTCAACGGGGTCGAGTTGATTGCCACAGTTGTCACACTGGTCACCGCGGGCGCCGTCAAAACCGCAGATCGGGCAGGTTCCCTCGATGAAACGGTCGGGCAGTGTGCGCCCCGTGGAGGGGGACAGCGCACCCATCTGGGTCAGTGCCACGACATAGCCGTTGTCGTGCAGGGCCGTGAACATCTCCTGCACCACTGCGTAGTGGTTCGGCGTCGTCGTGCGCGTGTAGAGGTCGTAGGACAGGCCAAGCTGCTGCAAATCGTTGGCGATGATGCGGTGGTACTTGTCGGCACACTCCCGCGCTGTCAGTCCCTCTTGTTCTGCCTTTACCTGGATGGCGGTGCCATGCTCATCCGTCCCGGAGACCATGAGCACGTTGTGCCCGGTCATTCTCTTGAAGCGGGAGAACACGTCGGAGGGCACACCGAACCCGGAGACATGTCCGATATGACGGGGGCCATTGGCGTAGGGCCACGCGACGGCGGCAAGAACATCAGCACACATGGGCGTCATCCTATCGCCGGGTGGGAGGCTCTGATCACACGGGCGCACGCCGGAAGGCCAGCCAGGCCAACGTCAGCAGCACACCCATGGTGACTCCCAATGCCATTCCTGCTGCCAGCAGGTCCTGTCGCGGGCCCTGTGCAAACCTTTCGAGAACCGCCCACACCTGGAAATGCCCCAGGAACGCCACGGGGACGAGAAGGAGACCGGGGAGCAGCCCCCGCCACGACCACCGCTTCTGCCAACACACGAGGACGACGAAGGCCGTGGCAATGGGCATGATGTAGCTCAGATCCGTCATGGTCCACGGGATCAGGGTGTCGAACAAGGGGTTGGGCACAGGGTCTCCACCGGGCTCCGACACAGCCGGCACGTGTTTGGCCAACACCCGAACGGCACCGCTGCCCACCACCGAGTGCTCGATTCGATCGGCGACCTCAGACAACAGTTGCGACCCCACCACCATCCCCATCGTGGTGATGGAGGCAAGTGCGAAAACATGCCCCCGGCGGTGACCGAAGGAGAGCGCCAACCGACTTCCCGATATCCAGATGACCAAGAGCGCCACCACAGTGGCGATGGTCAGCGTTTCATGGGCGCCCGTCACCGGTGGGAACGCAGAGGTGTTGGCGTTGGCCTGCAGCCGGGCGACCGTTGCAACGACGCCCCACACCGCCAGGGGCATCCACCAGCGCCAGCCATGGCGCCCCCCGAGCGCAGCAAGGATGGCGAGCACGCAGGGGTGCCCCCGTCGACCAGCCGCCGTCCCACCCGTGGTCATCCTCAACGGCTCCGTTTGCTCGTGGGTGTTCATGACAGCCTTCCGGGAGTTGTGGTGAGGGCGCCGGACAGTTCCTGGAGACTGACCGCACTGAGCCTTGCGCTGGTGGACGATGGGACGTTGTTGCGCTTCACGATCGCTCTGGCAGTAGTCCCGAGTCGCTCAGGTGACTGAAGGGTCGGGAGCTGGGAGACCACCTCGTAGGGACCCTCCGTGAACGACAAGCCACAGGTCAAGCACGGAAATGAACTCAGGCCTGATTCCTGGCCCGCCCGACTCCCACGAGGTACCAGGCAATGAGGATCAGGACCACCAGCACGGGCAGGGTGTAGAAGAGATACGAGTACTCTGCTGTCCCCAACCAGATGGTGGGGTCCTCCTCATCCAGAGGGCTGGTGATGAACACTCGCGCCTGGTCTGCGCCCACCACGGTGGCCTCCACCACGCGAGCAACCATGGTCAAAATGGCGGCGCCCGCACTGATGATGAGACTGGCCAGGGTGGCGTGCATCCGCACGAGCATCTTGTTGTGACCATTGCGGATGGCTCCGCGGGCACCCATCGCCCAGATCAGGACCACCGCGATCAGGGAGGTCAACAGGAGCACGCTGGGCGGCTCACCGATGGTGTCGGGGCGAAAGAGGAACAGTGTCAACGCGTCGACGCCCCAGAACACCAGCGGCCACCAGAATCGCCACCCAGCTCGGCCGCCGAGTTCGTGCAGTATCCCGCGGTCAGGCTGGTCGAGAGGCTGGGCTGCACCGGACTGGTCGTTCACGGGATGGTTCTCCATGTCCACATCCTTCCACGATTGCAGCGTCAGGGCTGGCGTGTGACCTGAGCGAACCGGAGTTTCCAGCCGCCCGGCAATTTCTGCCACAACGAGTAGCGCAGATGTAGGCCTTCCGCGTGATGCAGCCAGCGCATGCCCACGAGTCCCTCGGCGTACTCGTCGATGCTGACCACCTCAAACACTTGGGACGTCGGGGCCCAGGTGCCATGACTCTGGTCGATGACCTCCCCATCCACGGAGTGCGCAACGAAGTCGTGATGCAACACATCGCTCAGCTTTGCGGTGTCCGTACGCACCTCATCACTGAGGAGCTCTCGCGTCAGGCGCACAAGCCAGGCTTTGGTGCGCAGGCTCGCCGTGCCAGGGGTTGAGGGCTCTTGCTCTGCTGGAGCGTCACAGCTGAAGAGGTCCGGTTCCTCCTCGACGTTCTTCGGAGCGAACTGCTGCTGCCGTGCGGGCTGGGTCAACGACTGCGGGAACCCGGGCCCCTCATCCGGTGCCTTCTGCTGCTGGAATGCGGTGGCCGCGGCACGTGCGCGTACGTCCGCTGCTTCGTTCATCGCGTTCCCAGCGTGACCCTTGACCCATTCGAACTCCACCTCTCGATCCTTCAGGGCAGCGTCGAGTTCCTTCATGAGGTCCACGTTGAGGACGGGTTTGCCGTCCCCCTTCTTCCACCCGCGACGCTTCCATCCGGGCATCCATTTGGTCAGCGAGTTGATGACGTACTGGGAGTCGCACAGAATCCGGATGGGCTCATCCACGTGAGCCGTGGATTGGAGCAGGTCGAGGACGGCCATGAGCTCGCCCATGTTGTTGGTGCCGTGCGGCCAGCCTCCGGCGCCCCAGATGTCATCGCTGACGTACCACGCCCACCCGGCAGGCCCGGGGTTGGAAAGAGACGATCCGTCAGCGGCAGCAATGATCACGGGAAGAAGGCTATCGTCCCCACCTCTGCGTCGTTTTCCGTAGAATTCCACCGGCTTTCTGTCCCCGTCCCAGCCTTGTGACCTCTGACCAGCGCTACATCACTGGTGGAAGAAGGACCAGTGGTCTGTCATGGGACTCGCTCCCTCCACACGGACCATGGCACGATGGAGCGCGATGACGCTCACTGAAGTACTCACCGGTCCCAAAGATTCTGATTCCCTCTACGAGGGCTTTGTGGCATGGGCCGAGGCCGACGGACTCCCCCTCTACCCACACCAGGACGAGGCACTCCTCGAGATCCTGACCGGCTCCAACGTCATCGTCACGACACCGACGGGGTCCGGAAAGTCCCTCATTGCACTCGGTGCGCACTTCGTCGCTCTCGCGGCTCGGGGTCGGACGTACTACACGGCGCCCATCAAAGCGCTGGTGAGCGAGAAGTTCTTCGCTCTCTGCAACGTGTTCGGCGCGGATCAGGTGGGCATGGTCACGGGCGATGCCTCGGTCAACCCTGATGCCCCCATCATCTGCTGCACGGCCGAGATCCTGGCCAACATCGCGCTTCGCGAAGGGGCTGAAGCCGACGTCGACCAAGTGGTGATGGACGAATTCCACTTCATCGCCGATCGCGACCGCGGCTGGGCATGGCAGGTTCCCCTCGTTGAACTCCCCCAGGCGCAGTTCATCATCATGTCCGCCACGCTCGGCGACGTCTCCCGACTCGCCAAAGACCTCCAGGAGCGCACTGGACGCTCGACGTCGGTGGTCGGTGGGGCAGAGCGACCAGTGCCGCTGGTCTATCGGTGGTCACTCGAACCCGTCCACGACACCATCGCGTCGCTCGTTGAAAACCAACAGGCCCCCGTCTACGTCGTCCATTCCACTCAGGCCTCCGCCGTCGAACGCGCACAGGCCCTGCTGAGCCAGGGGGTGGTGAAGCGTGCCACCAAGGCCGTGCCGGAGGACCTCAAGGAGGCCCTTGCCGGGTTCAAGTTCTCCGGCGGTTTCGGCCAAACGCTGGTGAAACTGCTCCGCGCCGGCATCGCCGTCCACCACGCCGGCATGCTGCCCCGCTACCGGCGACTCGTCGAAACCCTTGCGCAGCGCGGGCTCCTCACCGTCATCTGCGGCACCGACACCCTCGGTGTGGGAATCAACGTGCCCATCCGTACCGTGCTTTTCGGTTCCCTCTCGAAGTTCGACGGTCGACGCAGCCGTCACCTGCGCAGCCGCGAGTTCCATCAGATCGCCGGACGAGCAGGGCGCGCCGGCTTTGACACCATCGGCTACGTCGTGGCCCAGGCCCCCGATCATGACGTGGAGAACGCCAAGATCCTCGCCAAACATGCGGGAGACGAGAAGAAGCTGAAGTCGGTACGACGCAAGAAGCCGCCTGAGGGTTTCGTCAACTACACCGAGGCCACCTTCACCAAGCTCATCGACAGCGAACCCGAAGAGCTTCATGGCCGCATGCGCGTGACGCACGCCATCCTGTTGAACCTTCTGCAGCGCGACGGCGACATCGCCGCGGCACTCGTCCGCCTCGTTGACAGCTGTGTGGAGCCCGGTCGCGCACGTCGGCAACTGCTGTCCCGCGCCGCTGCCCTGGGACGCTCCCTCATCCGCTCCGGGGTGGTGACGCGTCTGCCCGAGCCCACCAGCACCGGCCGGCGCTACGCCATGGACGTCGATCTGCAACGCGATTTCGCCCTGAACCAGCCGTTGTCCTCGTTCGCTCTCGCCGTCATCGAGACCCTCGACGAGGAGGATCCGGACTACGCCCTCGACGTCGTCAGCGTCATCGAATCCACGATTGAGGACCCCCGCACCATCCTGATGGCGCAACAGTTCAAGGTCAAGGGTGAAACCGTGCAGGAGCTCAAGGCCGATGGCTACGAGTACGAGGAGCGCATGCAGATCCTCGATGAGGTCACTTGGGAGAAACCCCTCCTGGAGAAACTCACCCACGCCCACATCGAGATGGCCGCGCAGGCACCCTGGCTGTTGGAGACGCCGGTGTCGCCGAAGTCCGTGGTGCGCGACATGTTCACATCCGCGATGACTTTTGGCGAGTACGTGGCCCACCTGAAGATTCAGCGCAGCGAGGGCCTGCTGCTGCGCTATCTCTCCGACGCCTACCGCGCTCTGCGGCAGACGGTGCCGGAGGGCTTCCGGACTGAACAACTCGAGGATCTGATCGCCTGGCTCGGGGAGGTGACCCGCCTCGTTGACTCATCCCTGATCGACGAGTGGGTGGCCCTCAGCGCCATGGGGGGCGAGGTGGTCCTCACCCAGGACGAGATCCCCCCGCCGGCGAGACCGGTCACGGGGAATCAGCGAGCCTTCAAAGTGATGGTGCGCAATGCTCTGTGGCGACGCGTCGAACTCGCCTCCCGCGACGACATCAATGCTCTGGCGCTGGTGGATGCCGGTTCCCCCATGACTCGCCAGCGTTGGGACGACGCGTTGGGCGACTACTGGGACGAACACGACGACCTGCGCACCGGATCCGACTCCCGTGGCCCATCATTCTTCGACGTTGAGTCCAAGGAGGGTGAGGCAAAATGGCTTGTCCGCCAGGTGATCGACGATCCCGCGGGGAACCGCGACTGGGCCATCCACGCCACCGTCGACCTCGCGGCCTCGGACGAAACCGGTGAGTTGGTCCTGCAGATCATCAGTTTCGCCCGTCACGACTGAGGGGTCGCCCCGAGCCCCGACGCCTCACCTGCGGCGACGCGGCGCAATCCACCAGAAAACCACGAGCCCCAGCACGATCGCCACGGAGGCGACAGCGGTGACGGTGGGCCACACGAAGGCTCCGGGCTCCTCGACCACAACAGGGTCGATCAATTCACCGGGGCCGGCTATCCCCGCCAGTTCTGCGATTTCGGTTTCGGTCGACTTCACCGTTCCTCCGCACAGGTCTGCTGAGTACTGGCTTTCGCTCTCGGTGGCGAACAGCAGAAGGTCGGTTCCCTCAGGGAAATCTCCCAGTCCGCATTCTGGTCCGTCCAGAGCTGTGGTGACTATGAACCTGGAGACGATCTCTCCCTTCCAAACGCGCGCTGGGAGCATCGTCAGAACCACCTGTTTGCCACCCTCCTCAGGCTCGGTGACCATCGACTTTTCGACGGTCACCCGCGCCACCACATCCGCGCCGTCCACCTGCTCCTGCAAGCTCAGATCAGCGCAGTCACATGCAGCCGCCGAGGGCACCGATGCCATCAGGACGACCAGTGTCGCGAACACACCAGCGACGAGGCGGACAATTGTTCTCATGTGGCCATTGTGGTGCAGCAAGCCTCTTGCTCGCCGCATTGACCAGCCAGGGAAGAACGTGGTCCTCAGCCCTCCCCCCTTCAGGCGGAGCCCTCGTGTGGGTCCGCAACGTCTTCCTGGAGAGCCTGTCGCAGCGTTTCCTGGTTGGCCACCAACCAGTGTTCACGACGACGAATCTGATCGCCCAGGCCCTCGTCCCACATGCGACGCCAGCCTCCGCCCTGATCCTCCGCCCGATGCTTCATGCGGTGCCAGGACTGCTGCGCGGCAGAGATTGCCACGGGCACCACCCACTCCCGCTCTTCGTCAGAAACTCCATAGGCATCCACGAGGAGACGCCCCCGTTGCCCCGGATCGACGTCGGCAAAAACGGGATTCCGGTCTTGTGGGGCCATCCATCCTGCCCACCAGAGCAACAGGTTCACCACCTCATCCACACGAGAGGAAGGACTTGCCAGGTCGAAGTCCACCAGCGCCACCGCCCTGCCATCCCGAAAGATCGTGTTTTCCGGGGTGACATCACGATGACCGAGGAAGCTCGCCACCGGACCCACCGGTTCCGGCGCGCCGGAAAGCCATGAGCGCACAGGTGTGTCGTCGGGGAGCCCGATGTGGACCAGAGCATCATCGAGTTGCCGCAGCAGTCGGGCCACGGATGCTGCCCTCTCAGGATCAGCCACCCACTGTGGCCACGGCCGTCCGGCGACTTCACCTTCGATGTAGGACAGAATCTCCCGACCCTGCTCATCGATGCCCAGGAGTCGGGGAGCACAGTCCACATCGGCTTCTTCGAGCTGTCGGAGAAGTTGGTGTACAAGTTCTGAGTGGGAACCCATTGGCCGCCGCACGGTGTCACCCACCCTGACGACACCGTCGGTCACATCGCCACCCTGCAACGGGATCTCTGGAAACTGCGGATCGGTCATTGACACAGCATGACATCTGACGGTGCCAGTTTTGCCCCAAACACTCGCACGCCACCTGCAGGTGGCGCTCATGGGAGAGAAAGCTTGTCTCAGCCTGCAGCACGCACCATGGTGCGATGTGGAAGCCCCGCTTCAACGAACTTCTCCCCCATGCTCTGGAAACCGAACTCCTCGTAGAGACCCACCACGTACTCCTGGGAGTGAATGGTCAGGGGCTCGTCACCCACCAATGCCAGGACCTCCCGAATGAGTCCTCGAGCCAGGCCCTCATGCCGCCGGTCCACGCGCACCGCAACTCTTCCGAACGTTCGAAGAGCGCCAGCATCGACCTCGTCGAGCTCACGGACCCGCAGGTATGCAGCCATGCCGTGCTGGTCGCTGATCCAGAGGTGCAGCGTGCGTTCATCCCTGTCTGCTTCGTCGAAATCCTGCTCGTCGATCCGCTGCTCCACGAAGAACACCTGGGTTCTCAGGAGGACCATCTCGAAGACGTCGTCCTTCGTCATCTCGGACCAGCGTTTCGCCACGACGGGCATGGCAGCGGTTACGGGATTCATCGCGCGACGCGCTCTGGGAGATCCGCGCCCGTCTCTCGCGCCGCGAAGTCCCACAACGCATCGGCGGTGCGGCCGCTTGACGCTGCGGCAGTCCTGCCGATCAGGCTGGGCCAACCGCTCAATGCCTTGAACCCGTCCGGGCCGACGTAGGAGCACTCAGGCAAGTCACTCGTTGCGGCGAACAGGGTGCACAACGCGCTCTTCCTCGCCGACTGCGCAAATGGTGTGGACACCGCCGTCAACACCTTTTCCGCCGTCTTGTTCCCCACGGCGCTCTGCAGGTTGCTCAGCACCCAGCCCGGATGGACGAGTTGCACGCCGACCTCTGCACTCCTCAACCGCTTGGACAGGGCCAGGCCCCAGAGCATGTCCGCCAGCTTGGATTCCCCGTAGCCTCCGAAGACGCTCCATGCACGATTGCGAAAATGTGGATCCTCCAGGTGCATCTGCGCTCCCCGGTGGGCATCAGAGGCAACGATCACGACCCGTCGACGCACCTGGGGTAGCAGGAGGTTGGTGAAGGCAAAGGGTCCCAAAAAATTGACCCCGAGCATCTTCTCGAAACCGTCTTCGGTTTCCTCCCTGCGCTTTGTGACGATCCCCGCGTTGTTGACGAGAACGTCGATGTCACCCGTGATGGAGGCGGCGGCGCTGCGCACGGATTCCAGGGACGCGAGGTCAAGATGCACCACCTCGTGGTTTCCACCCCACTCCCGGTTGAGTTCCTCGGCACGCTCCACCCGTCGGGCCGGCATGACAAGAGTCGCCCCGGCGTGTGCGGCGGCCTGCGCCGTCGCCAGCCCGAGTCCGTTGGTGGCGCCGGTGATGAGCCATCGTCGCCCCGTTTGGTCAGGCATGTCCGCGAGTGTCCAGTGAGTCATGTCTGCAATGAAAGCACCTGATCAGCTCGAGACCACCACGGGCAGGAAAACTTGGCGGCGAGGCAGCTTTCTTGAGAGCCATGAGCCCACGTCCCAACGCGCGATCTCCGCCGCTGGTACGTGTCCCCAACCCCATCAAAGCAGTTCCCACCCTCTGGCGATCGACGATGACCACCCGGTTGCGTCGTCGGCTGGATCTGACCGGGCGGAGCGTCTCCTAGACTGTTGCGCATGCCTGTTCCTGATTCTGTTCGTCTGGCCATGCCCGCAGAGGCCGTCGATATCGCTCGGCTCCAGCGCCGGTCATGGGCGGCCATGCCCGCCCTTGCGGCTGCCATGTCCGGGGTCACCGCGGACGAGACCGTGCGCGCCTGGCACGACGCCATCGTCAAGCCACCGCTGGCGCACTGTCGGGTGCTGGTCGCGATTGGGGATGGCGCCATCGTTGGTTTCGCAGTGACCGGGCCGAGCGGAGATCCGGATGCAGAGCCCACCGACGGACTCATCGCCGAGTTCGTCGTTGATGAGGCCAACGTCGAGGCCGGACACAGCTCGCGGCTCATGAACGCTGCCGTGGACACACTTCGGGCGGATGGCTACGGCGTTGCCACCATGTGGCTTCCCACCGATGCCGACGGGCTGCGGGGGTTCCTCGTGGAGTGTGGCTGGGCCACCGACGGTGCACATCGCGAAATGGGCGTCGACGAGGACTCCCTCAGCGTGAAGCTGGTACGGATGGTCACCGACATCACGGTCGAGTAGCGATTGTTCCTGGTTCACCCCTGCCACGCGGTCAGCGCGACGACCTGCCACACAGGTTCGTAGCGCCACCCCTCGGTGCGAACGCACTGGATCTGGCATGCCACACCAAGAGGCTCATGCGACGGCTTAGAGCCCAATGATGGATTCGATGCCCTCGGTGAGTCCCGGATTCTTGACGACGTGGCGCACCGCAGCGAGAACGCCGGGCATGAAGCTGGTGCGGTCATAGCTGTCATGGCGAATGGTCAACGTCTCACCCAGTGCACCCAGCAGCACCTCCTGATGCGCCACCAGGCCCTGCAGTCGTACCCCGTGGATGTGGACTCCCTCCACCACCGCACCGCGGGCACCACCGTCGTGCACCGTGGCGTCCGGCACCGCATCCATGTCTGCCGCCATCCGGGCAGCACCGATGCGCTGCGCAGTGGTCACGGCGGTACCGGAAGGCGCATCCACCTTGTTCGGGTGATGCAACTCGACGATCTCCACACTCGGGTAGAACCGAGCCGCCTGCTCGGCAAAGCTCATCATCAGGACAGCGCCGATGGAGAAGTTCGAGGCGATGAGCACGCCTGTTCCGGGGTTCTCCTCACACAACCGGCGGACAGTGGCGAGCCGCTCGGCGGTGAAGCCCGTTGTGCCGATCACCATGCTGATTCCCCGGCACAGACACCATTCGACGTTGTCCATGACTGCATCGGGGCTGGTGAAGTCGATCACCACGTCCGCCGTCGCCACGTCCTCGCGATCATCGCCCATATCGACGCCGTCGAGGAACTGAAGATCCTCGGTACTTCTGACGGCCCTCTCCGATTCGGCACCCATCCTGCCGCCGGATCCGAATACGCCCACCACGATGTCGCCCATAGTCCCGATTCCCATCCCTGAAGTTGAAGTGCCTGCGGACCAGTCAACCACTGGTGCGTGGCGACCGGAGAAAACAACAACGGGTGGCCCCTCCGAAGAGGGGCCACCCGTCTGTCACATCGCGTGTGAAGAGGTCAGCCTCAGTTGGCGTCAGCCGTGGCCTCGTCGTCGACGACGGGCGTCAGCGACAGCTTGCCCCGGTCGTCGATGTCGGAGATTTCCACTTGCAGCTTCTGGCCGACGCTGAGGACATCTTCCACATCGTCCACACGCTTGCCGCCGGCGAGGCCGCGAAGCTTGGAGATGTGCAGAAGTCCATCCTTGCCGGGCAGCAAGGACACGAAGGCGCCGAAGCTGGTGAGCTTAACGACGGTTCCGAGGAACCGCTCTCCCTTCTCAGGCATGTGCGGGTTGGCGATCGCGTTGATCATCGCGACGGCGGCGTCCGCTGCCTCACCGGTGGTGGCGCCCACGTAGATGGTGCCGTCATCCTCGATGGAGATGTTGGCGCCCGTGTCGTCCTGCATTTGGTTGATGTGCTTGCCCTTCGGGCCAATGATCTCGCCGATCTTGTCCACGGGGATCTTGACCGTGATGATGCGGGGAGCGTACTGGCTCATCTCGTCGGGCACATCAATGGCTTCACCCATGACCTCGAGCAACGTGTGGCGTGCTTCGCGGGCCTGGAAGAGAGCCTTCTGCAGCTCGGAGGCAGGGATTCCGTTGAGCTTGGTGTCCAACTGCAGGGCGGTGATGAAGTCCGGGGTACCCGCAACCTTGAAGTCCATGTCACCCAGTGCATCCTCGGCACCCAGGATGTCGGTGAGTGCAAGGTAGCGCGTTTCACCGTCGACCTCTTCGGACATGAGGCCCATGGCGATCCCGGCCACGGGAGCCTTCAGCGGCACGCCTGCATTGAGCAGGGACAGGGTGGAGGCGCAGACCGAACCCATGGAGGTGGAGCCGTTGGAGCTCAGTGCCTCGGAGACCTGGCGGATTGCGTACGGGAATTCCGTGCGAGTGGGGAGGATCGGCACAAGTGCGCGCTCCGCGAGTGCGCCGTGACCGATCTCGCGACGCTTGGGCGAACCCACGCGACCCGTCTCTCCCGTGGAGAAGGGCGGGAAGTTGTAGTTGTGCATGTAGCGCTTGGTGGCATCGGGACCCAGTGAGTCGATGCGCTGCTCCATGTCCAACATGTTCAGCGTGGAGACGCCCAGGATCTGGGTCTCGCCGCGCTGGAACAGTGCCGAGCCGTGGACGCGCGGGATCATTGCGACCTCTGCGGAGAGTTCACGGATGTCGCTGGGGCCGCGGCCATCGATGCGGATGCCATCGGTGATGGTGCGGTGACGCACGATCTTCTTGGTGAGCGCCTTCATGGCCGCAGACACTTCGCTGGTCCGATCGGCGAAGCGATCCGCCAGCTGGTCGGTGACGTCCTGACGGATGGCGTGGGTGGCCTCGTCGCGATCCTGTTTACCGGCGATCTTCATGGCCTCGGCCACACGATCAGAGGCGATCTCCTCGACCGCGGCGAACACGTCGTCCTCGTAGTCGCGGAACACGGGGAAGTCGAAGGTTTCCTTCGGCAGTTTGGCGATGAGCTCGGACTGGGCGTCACACAAGGTCTTGATGAACGGCTTGGCCGCTTCGAGGCCCTGGCCCACAACCTCTTCGGTGGGGGCAGTCTTGCCGGAGCGAACGAGTTCCCATGTGGATTCAGTTCCGCCTGCCTCCACCATCGTGATGGCGACATCGCCGTCTTCGAGCACGCGGCCCGCGACGACCATCTGGAAGGTGGAGCCCTGTGTCTGTTCCACAGTGGGGAAGCACACCCAGGCATCGTCGATCAGGGCGACGCGGACGGCGCCGATCGGGCCCGTGAAGGGCAGGCCAGCCAGCGTGGTGGCGATCGAGGCTGCGTTGATGGCAACCACGTCGTAGAGATGGGTGGGGTTGAGCGACAGCACGTCGACGACAACCTGGACCTCGTTGCGCAGCCCCTTCACGAAGGCAGGGCGCAGCGGGCGGTCGATGAGGCGGCACGTCAGGATGGCGCCCTCACCGGGACGACCTTCGCGACGGAAGAACGAGCCGGGGATGCGTCCCGCGGCGTACATGCGCTCTTCAACGTCCACCGTCAGGGGGAAGAAGTCGAGGTTTTCGCGCGGCTTCTTCTGCGCGGTGGTGGCGGCGAGCAACATGGTGTCGCCGTCCAGGTAGACAGCAGCTGAGCCATCCGCCTGCTGCGCGAGCAGTCCGGATTCAAAGCGGACAACGTGGCGGCCGTGGGCGCCGTTGTCGATGATTGCTTCGGAAAATTCGAGACCTGGTCCTTCCATGGACAGGCTCCTTTCAGTGGTGGGGATGATGCCCTCTTCGGGCGGTGTGTCCCGCTTGGTCCACCGGTCTTCGATCGAGGTTCGCGGGGATCCCGACACACCTGTGCCGGATATACCCGAAAACCACTACCGAGGACCAGATGAGACCCCCTGCGGGCAGTAAGAACTCACAACTTGCTATGAAATTGTTGGCGCCAGTTTAACGTGAGCGCCCGGAAATGGGCGTAGGACAGCACCCCGCCGACGGCGGGGTGCTGTCCTTTTCGACCACGAGTTGCGGGATGGAAATCAGCGACGCAGACCGAGGCGGGCAATGAGCTCACGGTAGTGCTCAACATCATTCTTCATGACGTAGTTGAGCAGGCGGCGGCGCTGGCCGACCATGAGCATCAGGCCACGACGGGAGTGGTGATCGTGCTTGTGCATCTTGAGGTGCTCCGTCAAGTGCTTGATCCGTGCGGACAGCAGCGCAACCTGCACATCAGGCGAACCGGTGTCGCCGGGTACGGTCGCGTATTCTTCGATGATTTGCTTCTTGTTGACAGCTTCCATGCGGGGCTCCTCTAGTTCGCTGCACGGCGCCCCGCTGCGGACTGCATGTGGGGCTCTTGGGCTTCCGTGGCCGATCAAACGGCAACTTGGCGACACTACCACGTTTCCGCTTGGACAGCCCATTCCGGTCAGTCGTCAAGCGGTGTTCTCCGCAGACGAATGCGTCCCCGCGAGTCCCCCGCGATAGAGTGGCAGCTCCCGGCCCGAGAGGTCCAGTTAGGAGATGTCATGTCCATCACCGTGCGTAGCGCCACCCAAGAAGATCTTCCTGCCATCCGCCAGCATCTGGGTCAGACGGACCCCCGTCTGGTCGACGAGCACTTTCGGCTGCAGCGAGAAGGGTTGATGTTCTTCGCCGTCGCCCTCGACAAGGACGCCGACGAACTCGTCGGTACTGCCCTGCTTGATCTGAACTCCGAGATGACGCCGGAACTGCGCAACATGTTCGTCGCACCATCAGCTCGACGCAAAGGTGCAGGCAAGGCACTCTCGCAGTGGGTGGAGCAGAAGGCACGAGAAGCTGGCCACACAGCGGTGTTCCTGGCCGTCGACCCCAACAACGAGAAAGCTGTCCCGCTTTACATCTCATTGGAGTACCACCCAACCGGTGAACACCTCTTCGTGGAGGCGCCCGAGGTGGAGCAGGTCCCCGATCCGTCACGGGCCAGTTCCCACTACGCCATCTACAAGAAATCGCTGACTGCGCGCTGATTCTCCCGTATTGGGGCAAGACCACCGGTCCACAGCCGCAACGCCTGCGATGCATCTCGTGCGTCGCAGGCGTTCTGCTTTTCCGTATCCGTGCCTGCCAAAGCACTCGGAGACAGGTCAGTCCTCGAGCCCCAGCGCGACCCGTGTCTGCACGACGTCCTGGTGCATCGCGGTGATGAGATCTGCAAAATCTTCAAACTTCTCCTGGCCCCTCAGACGGTCAATGAACTCCACCTGGATCACCACGCCGTACAGCTCGAGGTCTGTGCGGTCCAGCACGTAGCTTTCAACTCGCCGGTCCACACCATTGAAGGTGGGGTTGGAACCGACAGATACGGCTGCGGGGAGCCGCGCTCCCTCAGGTGTCGTCAGCCAGCCCGCGTAGACCCCGTCCGCGGGGACGGCCATGTTCTCCGGGACGGAGAGGTTCGCAGTCGGATAGCCCAGCTCCCGACCCCGCTGGTCTCCCATCTGCACGACACCTCTGAATCGGAAAGGCCTGCCGAGATGTTGCGCAGCACCCGCCACGTCTCCATCAGCCAGGGTGCCGCGGATCAGCGTCGAGCAGGTGACCATGTCGTTGACCGACTCGAGAACCAGCGGAACCACTTCAAAGCGTCCCTCCCCCAGCCGGGCGAGCTCCGTCACATCCCCAGCGGCGCGCTTGCCGAAGCGGAAGTTGTCCCCCACCACCACACGCTCTGGATTCAGAGGCAGAACAAAGCGCTCCACGAACTCTGCGGGACTCAGTTCTGCGACGGCGTCCGTGAAGTTGACCACTCGAACTTCATGGCAACCCGCTTCCTTGAGGAGCTCGATGCGAGTGGTGAGGTCACCCAGCAACTTGGGTGCCTTGTCCGGCCGCAACACGGACATGGGGTGGGGCCAGAACGTGATGGCCACCAAAGGCAGCTCACTCAGCGCCATGGCCTGCTTCAGTACGCTTTGGTGCCCCAGGTGAACGCCATCGAAGTTCCCGATGGCCACCACCGTTTTCACTGTTGCCCCTCAAAGTCTGGCGGAACGAGTACTGACACGGGTCGCGAGCCCTCACCATCTGGCCGGTAGAGCGCCAGGAGGTCGCCACCGGGTGAAATCACTCCGGTAACTTCTGCCGGCACAGCGAAATCCAGGCGCCGCCCCACAAGGATGTCCACTGCCTGCTGTTGCGTCACGTCGACGCAGGGGAAGCTCTTTCGTCCGGCATCCGCCATGCTCATCAGCGCAGGCGCATCCTCGTCCAGAATGACGGCTGAGGATAGGTCGTAGCCACCGATGCGGGTACGTCGAAGAGAGGTGAGGTGTCCGCCCACAGCGAGGGACTCCCCCAGATCACGAGCGATGGCGCGGATGTAGGTGCCGCTGGAGCACGCGACTTCCACGTCGATGTCACAGACGCCCTCGCCTGCGCGGATGTCTCGAACATCCAACTGCGACACTTCGACCTCGCGGGACTTCAGCTCCACAGTGTGGCCTTCGCGCACCAGTTTGTAGGCACGCTGACCGTTGACCTTGATGGCTGAGACGCTGCTGGGCACTTGGCTGATGTGGCCACGCAACGGTTGACAGGCACTTTCAATATCGCTGCGGGTGAGCACCGAAGCGTCAGCGACTGCTTCAACGTCGCCTTCCGCATCGTCGGTACTGGAGCGCTGTCCCAGCCGGATGGTCGCGAGATAGGACTTGTCATGCAGTGCCAGATGGCCGAGCATGCGCGTGGCACGGTTGACGCCCAGTATGAGCACGCCCGTGGCCATCGGGTCCAGGGTCCCGGCATGGCCCACCTTGCGGGTCCCGAGCAGCCGGCGAAGTTTGCCAACCACTTGATGCGAGGTGAGTCCCTGCGGCTTGTCGACGATCACGATGCCTGATGTGGGCATCACTCGTCGTCGCTCTCCTCACGCGGCTTGCGATACGGGTCCGCATCACCTGCGTGGGTCTTGCCAGTGGAGTGCGACGCTGCTTGGGCGTCCTGGGACTGGACCCGCGCAAGCAGATCCTCCATGCTCTTGGCCACCTCATGTGTGGCATCGAGGATGAACGCAACCGAAGGCGTGAACTTCATTCCGAGTTGCGCGCCAACGGTTGAGCGCAACATGCCCTTGGCGCTCTCGAGAGCAGCCGCGGTGTCGGCTCGTTCCTCCTCGCTTCCGAGGACTGTGTAGAAGGCCGTGGCCTCACGGTTGTCGCCGGTGAGGCGAACTTCCGTGAGGGTCACGAACCCCAGGCGGGGATCCTTGACACGACGTTCAATCGTCGTGGCAAGGATCACCTTGATCTGATCCGCCAGCTTGGCGTTACGGGGACTTGCCATGATTCCTCCTTGGCCCGGGCTGGCGGACCTGATCGGGTGCGAGCGGTCAGGACCGGACGCGCTCCACCATCTCGTAGGTCTCCACGACATCGCCGATGCGAATGTCGTTGAAGTTGGACAGGGTCATGCCGCACTCGAAGCCCTCACGGACCTCGGTGGCGTCATCCTTCTCACGCTTCAGCGAAGCGATGGAAGTTTCCGAGATGACGACGCCGTCGCGCAGCAGTCGACCCTTCTGGTTCCGGCGAATGGTGCCATCGAGCACCATGCAGCCGGCGATGTTGCCGAACTTCGAGCTGCGGAAGATCTCCCGAATCTCGATGCGGCCACGCGTCTCCTCGGCGTAGATCGGCTTGAGCATGCCCTTGAGCGCTGCTTCGATCTCGTCGATCGCCGAGTAGATGACGGAGTAGTACCGCATGTCCACGTTCTCGTTGTCGGCCATCTTCTGGGCGTGCAACGTGGGCCGCACGTTGAAGCCGATGATGACTGCCTTCGAGGCTGCGGCCAGGCTGACGTTGGTCTCGGTGATGGCACCGACACCGCGATCGATGACCCGGAGCGACACCTCCTCGCCGACGTCGATCTTGGACAGTGCATCCTCGAGTGCTTCCACCGAGCCCGCGCCATCGCCCTTGAGGATGAGCAGCAGTTCCTGCGTCTCGCCCCGCTCGAGCTGCTCGAACAACTGGTCCAGCGTCTTGCGACGTGAACCTGCGGCCTGGGCAGCTGCACGCATGCGGGACTCCCGCTTGCCTGCGATCTGGCGCGCCATCCGGTCATCGTCGACGACCAGAACATTGTCACCTGCACCGGGCACGGCTGTGAGGCCGAGCACTTGTACCGGCATTGACGGCAGCGCTTCCTGGAGGCTTTCGCCCTTGTCGTTGAGGAGCGCACGGACGCGTCCATAGGCCGAGCCCGCCACGATGGACTCTCCAATGCGGAGCGTTCCGCGGTGGATGAGAACGGTGGCGACGGGTCCGCGACCCTTGTCGAGGTGTGCCTCAATGGCAACACCCTGAGCGGGCATGTCGGGGTTGGCGCGCAGGTCAAGGGCTGCGTCGGCAGTCAGGACGACGGCCTCCAACAGCTTGTCCAGACCCATCCCTGTGAGAGCAGAGACGTCCACGAACTGCGTGTCGCCGCCGTACTCCTCGGGAACCAGACCGAACTCTGAGAGCTCGCCTCGCACCCGTGTGGGGTCCGCCGATTCCTTGTCCATCTTGTTGACCGCGACCACAACCGGGATCCCGGCTGCCTTGGCGTGGTTCAACGCCTCGATGGTCTGCGGCATCACACCATCATCAGCCGCAACGACCAGCACTGCGAGGTCAGTGGACTTCGCACCACGGGCACGCATGGCAGTGAAGGCCTCGTGACCGGGGGTATCGATGAAGGTGATGCCCCGTGTCTCGCCATCAATGGTCGTGCTGACCTGGTAGGCACCGATCGCCTGGGTGATGCCACCGGCCTCACCACCTGCCACGTTGCTCTTGCGAAGCGTGTCAAGCAGGCGGGTCTTGCCGTGGTCGACGTGACCCATGACGGTGACAACCGGAGGACGGGCCTCGAGATCGTCGTCGTCGCCAAGATCTTCACCGAATTCAAGGTCAAAGCTCTCGAGCAGCTCGCGGTCCTCCTCCTCGGGGGAGACGACCTCAATGTTGTACTCGAGTTCAGCACCCAACACCTCAAGGGTGTCATCGGCAACGGACTGGGTGGCCGTGACCATCTCTCCCAGGTGGAACAACACCTGTACGAGCGATGCAGCGTCCACACCAATCTTGTCGGCCAGGTCACTGAGCGATGCTCCGCGACGCAGGCGAACGGTTGCTCCGCCGCCCTTCGCGAGACGCACGCCGCCAATGGCGGGTGCATCCATCTGGTTGAACTCTTGACGACGCTGCTTCTTGGACTTGCGTCCACGACGGCCACCTGCACCGCCGCGACCGAATGCGCCCTGGGTTCCTCCGGGGCGACCACGGCCACCGCCGCCGGGACGACCGGCGAAACCACCCATGGGCGGACCACCGGTACCGCCACCTGGCGCACCACCGGGACGGCCTCCGCCGCCACCTGGACGACCACGGCCACCTCCGGGTCCGCCGGGACGGCCGCCACGTGTGGGAGCCCCCCCAACTTGCGCCGACTGCTGCTTGGGCATCATCGCCGGATTGGGGCGAGGCATGCCCGGTGCGCCGCCGCCGGGGCGCGGCATGCGGTCACTGGGTGCTGCGTCACGACGGGGTGCTCCGGGGGCGGCGGGGCCACCCTCGGGACGATTCGGGCGACGCTGCTGTGTTCCCATGCCCTGCGAAGGGGCGAAGGGGTTGTTGCCCGGACGCGGGCCGCTTGGGCGTCGTGCCGGGCCGGGGGTGGGGCCACCAGGACGCGACGGCGCGGGACGAGCAGAGGAGCTGTTCCCACCTTCGCTCCGCGGGGTCGGCGCCGGCTTACCTGCATTCGGTGTGCTGGGACGGGCCGCAGGCGCTGCCGGACGGCTTGCCGGTTTGGGTGCCGGTGGCTTCGGCCCGGGCATTGCGCCGGGCTTGGGCGCAGCCGTCTTCGGTTCCTGGGAGGCCGCAGGTGCAGCGGGCTTGGCTGACGGTGCGGGGGTGACGGGCTTGACCGGGGCAGCCGGAACTGGTGGTGCCGGAGCAGCTTCAGGGGCAGGCTTTTCGGCCACTTCCGCTGCTACTGCAGGCGTGGCCGGGGCGGGCTTGGCAGGTGCGGCCGGCGTGGGGCGCGAGGCTTCAGGCTTGGGGTCGACCTTCGGTTTTTCACCGAGTGTCTCGCGAATCTTGCGCACCACTGGTGACTCCAGGGTGGAAGAAGGTCCGCGGACGTATTCGCCCATCTCGTTGAGCTTGCTTAGCAGCTCTTTACTGGTGATTCCAACTTCTTTTGCGATCTCGTGGACGCGAGGCTTGGCCACTACTCTCCTTGTAACAAGGCCCAGACCTCTCGCCCGGACCTATGGGTTGGTTGTGATGCTCATCGGTAAGTACTCATCGAGTGGTCATGAGCGTTAGCCCACTTTCTGGTTGCGGCAGGAAGTCCAGCCGTTGCGATGATGGCGCCGAGCGCAGATGAACGCCGGGCCGCTGACCACCTTACCGCGCCGGTGGCACTTGCTCCCAATCAGGGGCTGCACCCGGGTCGAGCGCGGCTCCAGGCCCGAAGTAGCGTTGCACGGCGCGCCTTTTCTCAGCGAGATCCCAACAGCCCTGATCGGCATGCAGGTAGCCGCCCCGCCCCGGCAGTCGGGGCGAGGTGGCTGCGACAACGAGGTCAACGTGTCGCACCAACCTGATGAGCGCCTCCTGAGGGGAGCGTCCGCGGCATCCCAGGCAGGTTCTCACGGGTGACTTGACCGGCTTCATTTCACGCTCCGGGTGGTTCAGCTCTCGGGTTTCGTGTCGGGTTGAATATCGATCCGCCACCCGGTGAGCCGAGCAGCCAATCGTGCGTTCTGGCCTTCACGACCGATCGCCAGGGAGAGTTGGTAGTCGGGCACGATGGCCTGGCAGGCGCGTATTGACTGGTCCACCACGGTCACGGAGATGACCTTGGCGGGTGAGAGTGCCGAGGCGACGAACTTCGTCGGATCGTCGGAGAAGTCGACGATGTCGATCTTCTCCGTGCCCAACTCGTTGGTGATGGCCCGCACTCTCTGCCCCATGGGCCCGATGCACGCTCCTTTGGCGGAGATGCTGGCGTTGTTGCTCCTCACCGCAATCTTGGTTCGGTGTCCCGCCTCGCGAGCCACCTCCATGATCTCGACGACACCTTGGGCGATCTCCGGAACCTCGAGCGCAAAGAGCTTTCTCACGAGACCGGGGTGGGTGCGGGAGACAACCACCTGAGGTCCTTTGAGATCACGGCGGACACTGACGACATAGACCTTGATGCGTCGCCCATGGACGTATTCCTCACCGGGAGCCTGTTCGGCCAACGGCATGAAGCCCTCGAGAGTTCCCAGATCCACGCGTACGGATTTGGACGCACGATCTGCTTGGATGACGCCGGTCAGGATGTCGCCCTCAGTGCCGGCGAAGTGTCCAAACTTCTGGTCATCCTCTGCCTCCCGCAGGCGCTGGAAGATAACCTGCCGTGCTGTGGAAGCCGCCACCCGCCCAAAATCTGCGGGGGTGTCGTCATAGAAGCCGACGATCTCGTCGTCATCACCGAACTCGGGAGCCAGAACCGAAACTTTCCCTGTCGTGCGGTCAATCTCCACTTTGACTCCGCGCAGCGGATGTTCCGTCTTGTCATAGGCGTTGAGAAGCGCATCTTCGAGCGTGGTGATGAGGTATTCCAGCGGAATCTCTTTGTCGCGCTCGATGGCACGCAGTGCAGAAAGGTCAATGTCCATTGTTCTCAGGCCTCCTCGTCCGGGTTGATGTCTTCCGAGTCGTCTTCAGAGGCCTCAGCCTCCTGGAGTTCTTTCGGGGGGTTCATCTCGATCTGCACCACGGCCTTGGTGATGTCGACGAATTTGCGGCGCATCTCCTTGCCCTTGACGTCGAGGAGAACCTCATCCCCAGAGACGCTGAGGATGCGTCCGGTGATCTCAGATGCGCCGGCTTTCACGGTGACGAGACGTCCGGTGTTGCGACGGAAATGTTTGGGCTCACTCAACGGCTTGCTGATCCCGCGACTGCTCACCTCAAGGGTGAACGGCAGATTTCCCACTGCTTCACTGACATCCAGAGCAGCCGATATGTGCGATGCAGACAAGGAGATGTCATCCAGAAGGGGGCCTCTGCCTTCGGGACCTTCGCCATCCACCGTGATCCGCAGCAAAGAGCGCTTTCCCATGGGCTTGATCTCGAGTTCGTCGAGCTCCAGGCCATTGTGGAGGAGTATGGGAGTGATGAGTTCCGTGAGCTGTTGTTCGTGCATGGAAGATACTCCGATTTAAGTTGTGGGCTCAGTCGACAGCTTGACAGCATACGGCACCGGCGCCCTGGACCGGGAATGGGCCTTCCCCACTTCTGGCATTGAGGTTTTTCATGCCAGCGGCGCCGCGCACACCCGGCCAGTACACTCGTCGCCAGGATCGGGACAGACATCACTGCCGCGCATGACGTCAATCTGCCGCATGTGATCAACACTGCTGTACAAACCACCGGAGGTTCGCCCATGAGAGACACCCCTGCCACCCAGCTCTGGCTGGTGCGCCACGGAGCAACGAAATGGTCCCGCTCGGGTCAACACACTTCCGTGACAGACCTGCCGCTTCTGCCGGACGGCGAAGAGGACGCCCGGCTGGTGGGTGAGCGACTCAAGGACATCGATTTCAAACTTGTTCTCACGAGCCCGCGACGTCGCGCCCGTGACACCGCCACTGGAGCTGGCTTCGCCGAGGCGAAGGAGGATCCGGATCTCGTGGAATGGGCCTATGGGCCCGGCGAGGGCCTGACATCTGCTGCGATCAGAGAAGAGGTGCCGGGATGGCGGATCTGGACCCATGGAGCACCACAGTTCGAGCGGGACGACTTTTCCCCCGGGGAAACCATTGAGCAGGTCTCAACCCGGCTGCGTCGGGTGGTGGAGCGTGTCAGGACATCCGGGGTGGAACATGCGCTTGTGTTTGCGCATGGCCATTCACTGCGCGCCCTCGCGATGGAGTGGCTGGGCCTGGAGATGTCCATGGCGAAGCACTTCCCGCTGCAGACCGGTACTCTCAGCGTCCTTGGCTACGAGAAGGACAATCCGGCCATTGTGCGGTGGAACGCCGAGTCCTGAGGGAAAACTGATTTAGGTGAGCCGTTAGGGTGTCGCTCATGCGCGCGACCCGACGGACTCTTCTACGGCTTCCTCTCGTGCTGGGGGTCACGGGGTGCGCATCCAGCCCCGTCATCGTCGGAGAATCCGGTGAAGTGCCTGCACCGGAGCCACCCACCCGTTCCGACGAGGCTACCGCCGTCGCAGACTGGCTGGCGGGCTTCGCAGCCGTCGTGGATGGGCTTGCAATCTCCACGCAGGCATGGGGGGCTGACGCTGCGGGCGTGGCGTGGCTGACCGCACTTCAGGAGCAATCCTCAGCACACCTGTCACGGGTGGTGGCGGAGAATCCGGTGGTCGGGGGTCCGGCTGCGTTTCCCACCCCATCCGCCTCGGATGCCACCCCGCCCGCCACATCAGCTGAGGCCCTGGCACTACTCGTCCAGGAGGTGGCAGCAGGCACCCCCCTTCTGCGAGAAGCCCATGTCGCTGCCGGTGACGGCCAAGGCCGTCTGTTCTACGCCTCGCTGACAGTGGCCATCAACGCCAGCGTGGTGCCGACCCTGCCACCGGTTGCGGGCGGTGCAAGGCCAGCACCATTCGAGGACGGAGACGGTTCTGTTGCCCTGACGGGGGCGCTGGGCCACGCGCGTGCCCTCATCAGCGCGCTGGAACTGGGCCTGGGACGGCTCCCCTCCTCCGATGACCTTCAGGCTGCGGGAAGTCAACGCCTGGACTCGGCGAAGGCCCTGCGCAACAGCCTGATCGCCAATCTGACGGGCGACCTGCCCGAAGTTGAGCAATGGGAGATGCCGAACGCGATGCGCACAGCGGCGGAAATCGTCGCGGCGTGGGCGGTGTTGGAGGACAACCTGCTGCAGGCCTTTGGTGCACTGACGGCCGCAAATCCTTCGCGCGCCGATGCCTGGCTCGATGCGATGTTGGAACAGATTCCGTGGATCCATCGCTGGGGTGGGCAACTCCCCCACTGGCCCGGATGGGCCGACCCGTCCTGAGCAATGCCTGGTTCTGGTCGGTGAACCAGAACCATGGGTGCGTTCAGAGCCACCCTCCCACGCGGAGATGCGCGAAGGGAGGGAGGACTAATCGTCAGCGCCCTGCGAGCTCCAGAACCGCGGAGACGGCTTCCGTCACTGCGATTTCGGACCGCTCTCCCGTCGCTCGGTTGCGCACCTCCACGACGCCATCGGCAAGGCCGCGTCCAACCACGACGATGATCGGCATGCCCAGGATCTCGCCATCCGCGAACTTCACACCGGGGCTGGCTTTGCGGTCGTCCACCAGCACATCCAGGCCCTGCTCCGAGAGCTCGGTGGCGATGCGCCCGGCCTCCTCGAACACGGCTGCATCCTTGCCGGTGGCAAGGATCTGCACCTGGTACGGCGCAAGCTCCAGGGGCCAGCAAAGTCCCTTGTCGTCGCAGGTCGCCTCGGCCACGGCTGCAACGGCGCGGGAAACACCCACACCGTAGGAGCCCATGGTGACGGTGACGAGTTTGCCATTCTTGTCCAGCACCTTCAGCCCCAGCGCCTCCGCGTAGTGACGGCCAAGCTGGAAGATGTGGCCCATCTCGATACCCCTGGCGAGCTGCATCGGGCCGGAGCCATCGGGCGCCGGGTCCCCCTCACGCACATCGGCGACGTCGAGGACACCGTCGGGGGTGAAGTCGCGGCCTATGGTCACCCCCGTGAGGTGCTGATCGACTGCGTTGGCACCGGTGACCCAGTGGGTACCGGTGACCACACGGGGATCCACGACGTAGCGAATCTTCGACGTGGACTCCTCACCCAGCACTGCGCGGCCGGAAGAATCCACAGGACCTATGTAGCCCACCTTCAGAACGGGGAACTTCTCGAAGTCCTCAGCGGTGAAGGGCACAACCACAGAAGGCTCAAACGCAGCCTCCAAGCGCTTTGCGTCGACGTCGCGCCCACCGGGAAGGCCAATGGCCAGCGGTTCCATCGCGCCGTCGGGGTGGGTGACCATGAACACGAGGTTCTTCAACATCTCATCTGCAGTCCATGACTGCTCCCGCGTGCCTTCGGCATTGAGCAGTTCCACCACCGCACCGATGCTTTTGGCTCCGGGAGTGTCAACAACAGCCATCTCAGGTGCGTCTTCGATGTTGCGTGCCTCCGGCGCTGCAACCTGCACGGCCTCGACGTTGGCCGCATACCCCCCGGCTGAGCGAACGAAAGTGTCTTCTCCATTGGGTGCCACGGCGAGGAATTCCTCTGAGGCTGATCCGCCCATGGCGCCAGCCATGGCAGAGACGATCACGTACTCCAGCCCGAGGCGTTCGAAGATCCTCACGTAGGCCTCCCGGTGGGCCTGGTAGCTGACCTCCAGGCCCGCGTCGTCGATGTCGAAGGAGTACGAGTCCTTCATCACGAATTCACGTCCACGCAGCACGCCGGCGCGGGGGCGCGCCTCGTCGCGGTACTTGGTCTGGATCTGGAACAAAGACAGCGGCAGGTCCTTGTACGAGTTGTACATGTCCTTGACCGTGAGGGTGAAGATCTCCTCGTGGGTGGGGCCCAGCAGCATGTCGTTGCCGCGGCGATCCTGGAGGCGGAAGAGATTGGCGCCGTAGTCCGTCCATCGCTGCGTGGCCTCGTAGGGTTCCCGCGGCAGGAGAGCAGGAAAGTGCACTTCCTGGGCGCCCATGGCAACCATCTCTTCGCGGACGATGCCCTCCACTTTCTGGAGCACCTTCAACCCGAGGGGCAGCCAGGAGTAAATACCGGGCGCGACTCGCCTGATGTATCCAGCTCGCACCAGCCAGCGGTGGCTGGGGACCTCCGCGTCGGCGGGATCATCCCTCAACGTGCGGACGAACAGGCGGGACAGCTTCTCGATCACGGGGATTCCTTCGTACAGCGGCGGGACTCCTCCAGACTCTAGCGCTCACGGTCGGCATCACCCTACGCGGGATTTCTCCATGGAGGCCGACGGTTCAATACCGTGACCCCCCTTGTAGAGAACCCGAATGCCCGCGGCGCACCCCGTATCACGGACCCGACGTCTGCCGTCTCCACTACTAGAGTTGGTGCATGCCAGACCACAATGCCTCCGCATCCACCATCATCAATGCTTCCCCCTCCACAATCTTTGCCATCCTCACCGACCCCCGCCAACACGAACGGATCGACGGATCCGGCACCGTGAAGGGATCCGTCTCCGGTGACACCGATCTGAAACTGGGCTCGGAGTTCCGGATGGACATGAAGATGGGTGCCCCGTACAGGATCAACAACAGGGTCGTCGAGTTCGAGCCTGACCGTCGCATCGCTTGGCGACACATGGGGCTGCACCGATGGCGCTACGTTCTGAAGCCAGTCGAGAACAATCAGACCAGGGTGAGCGAAACCTGGGATGTTTCCGCCTACCCCCGTCCGATCGCCATGTTCTTCTCCAAGGTCTTCCGGTCCCGGATGCAACACTCCATCGACGCCACCCTGGTGCGTCTGAAGAAGGCAGCCGAATCCGATGAGACCGGAACCAACTGACGTCTTTCCTCCATCGCACGCCTGCGACAAACAAAACGCCAACCCGTCAGGGTTGGCGTTTTGTTCACTGTGGGTGCATCGGCAGTGCGCGGTCAGTCGTCGACAACTGAGCCTTCCACCGTGTCCTGGTCCGCCAGCTTGGACGAACGGTTGGAAATGATGTCCATCAGGTCAATGCCCGTGGTGTTCTTGATCATCTCGACGGTTTGGAGCACATTGTCGTTGACCGCCTTCGGCAGTGCCGCGGCACCGTCGGTGGAGACGACCGTGAGCTTGTCGATGTTGCCCATGGGGGCGGCCACCTTCTCGGCCACTTCGGGGAGGACCTCGATGAGCATCTGCAGAACGGCTGCGTCGTTGTAGTTCTTGAACGCTGCAGCCCGCTTGTCCATGGCCTCGGCCTCCGCGGCACCGATTGCCGCGACAGAGGCCGCCTGGGCCTCACCCTCGGCACGCACCGCATCCGCCTCGGCGACACGACGGGCCCTTTCGGCCTCACCGCGCTTGGCGCCCTCAATGGCCTCAGCCTCGGCCAGCGCGGAACGACGGGATTGCTCGCCAACACCGGTCAGGCGTGCCTTCTCTGCTTCCGCCTCTGCGTTGGCGATGGAGGACGCCTTGCGTGCCTCAGCCTCGAAGATCTCGGAATTGCGTCGACCCTGTGCTTCCGTCTCGGCCTGGTACCGACGTGCGTCGGCGGGCTTGCGGACCTCGGTGTCGAGCTGGCGATCCTTCAGCGCTGCCTGACGCACGGCAACCTTCTCCTGCTCGGCAAGGATTGCCTGGTCACGATCAGCTTGCGCCAGCGGACCTGCTGCGGCGGCTGTCGCGCGTGCCGCATCGGTCTCCGCCTTGATTTCGGCTTCCTTCAGCACCAGGGAGCGCTGCGCGATGGCAATCTCCTGTTCAGCGGCCAGGCGTGCCTGTTCCGCCTCACGGCGTGCCAGTGCCTCAGCGACGTTGGCGGTCCGGTTCAGTTTCGCCGATTCGGGACGGCCAAGATCGGAGAGATAGCTGCCGTCATCGGTGATGTCCTGAATCTGGAAGGTGTCGAGCACCAGCCCCTGGCCGGTGAGGGAGGATTCGGCCTCATCCGCAACGCGCTGAGCGAAGGCTGCGCGGTCGCGAATGATCTGCTCCACTGAAAGCGAGCCAACGATGGAGCGCAAGGATCCGGCAAGTGTTTCCTGCGTGAAGGTCTCCACCTCGTCCTGCTGTGTCAGGAAGCGCTGGGCGGCGGCGCGGATCGAATCCACATTGCCACCCACCTTGACGATGGCCACGCCGTCGAGGTTCAGTTTGACGCCCTGGCCGGAGACGGCACCGCGGATCTGCACCATGATGCGGCGGCTCGAAAGATCCAGGATGTGGAGTCTCTGGATGAAGGGCACGACGAAGACGCCGCCGCCCATGATGACTTTCTGGGCGCTGAGATCAGTGGAGATCTGGCCGGTCTCCGGATTGGTGACGGCCTTCCCCTTCTGGCCCGTGATGATGTAGGCCTCATTGGGGCGGGAGACCTTGTAACGGCTGGCAATCAGCCAGATGAGAAGGATGACGAGCAGTACAGCTCCGCCGATTCCCATCAGCAGTGGTGGCAAATCAAACATCTACAGCTTCCTCTTTCCATATGGGGGGGATTTCACATGATCTCGGGGTGGCCCGGGCTCTCGGGCATGGCACGGCTGGGGGTGACCTCAACGGCCGTCGGCGAAACGATGGCCGAGACCCACACCTCGGTGCCCGCCAGAAGAGGCACGTCACTGCGAGCGGCTCGTTTGCGCGACTGACCTGAACCAAGGACGCGCACTTCGCCGAAGCCTCCGGCTGGGATATCGGTGATGACGCGGGCGGATGAACCCACCATGGAGGTGGAGGTGAAGGTGGATTGGGTCTCGCTGCGCTTCAGCCATCGGGTGAAGGATGTGGCGCCCCACGCTGCAAGGATGCCTGCGGCGAGGCCGACGACGGTGGCTATCCAGGTGACGTTGAGGATGGACAAGGAGATGACACCACCGAACCCAAAGGCACCAAGGAAAGCAGCGATGCTTGCAAGGGAGAAAAGGTCCCCGCCAAGGAAGTCGAGGTCAAAAAGCCCGTCGACGATGTCTCCCAGCAGAATCGAAAGGAGCACAATGATGATGCCTAAGACCCCGATCACCAGGAAAAGTGTCATGCTGCCCCGCTTTCACTGTCTGTTTCGATGGTACCGGGTCCGGCGGACACGGGGTCTTGTGGGGGTGCGCGCTCTTCCATGCCAAGGTCCTCGGGATCAGGGTCGGGGCGCCCTGTAGCGCACCGCGACCGCTGAGAGCGAGTACCCCAGCACCACTGTCATGTAGATGCCGAACACCACCCAGAAGAACGGGCCCAATCCGGGCTCACTTCGGCGAGCCTCTCGGATGATCATGGCCTGGAGCGAAACGAGAAAGACAATGGTTGCCGTGCCCATTGCGTACAGGTCAGCCACGACCATGTTGATAAGAGTGTCTCGTCGCTCCGGGGTAGCCAGCCACCACGCCTTGTCCCGCTCGGGAATGTTGAGCACGGTTTCCGGCACCCGTGGCATCGCGACGGCCAGTACCCAGAAGAGCAGCGCCACGCCCGCCACCATGCTCGCGAAGAACACCACGGATTGAGTCCGGGATCCCCATTGGACAGCGCCCGAGACCCCGAAGTGCAGAGGGACGCGGTCCGGCAGAACGAACCACGAAGCCGCCACCACGAACACCCCAGCCAGGGCACTGATCCAGAAGATGGAACGGGCCAACATCACAGGATCCGAGTTCGGGTGGCGGATATGACATTCATCCACATCAGCCTATCGGCGTGTCCCCTCAGCCCTGTGGGCCTGAGAGCTGCACGGAGCGCTCCACCAGCGCAGAGGCGAACGACGGCGTGGTGGGCAGGTCAGCAATAAGTGACGCCTGGTACGCGTGGTAGACATCTGGTTTGCCTGACCACGTTTCTGCCGCCGGCCTGTTGGCGGGGTCGAGCTCGTGGTACCAGGATCCCCTCTGATGGTCCACCAGATACTGATCGGCGTAGTTCCACCAGCGCTTGAGATCGTCGGCGTACCTTCCTTCGCCTGTGACCCGATGCAGGATGGTTGCCGTACAGATGGCCTCCGCCACCACCCAGTGCATTCGGGCGCGCACTACGGGTGTGCCGTCCCAATCGGTGGTGTAGACGAAACCATCTGCCCCATCGACGGCCCAACCGTCCGCAACGGCGCGGCCGTACAGTGCAATTGCCGCATCGGCCAGGCCCTGAGGCGCATCGGCTCCCAAGCTTTCGTCCAGAGCGATGAGCAACCGCGCCCACTCCATGCCGTGACCAACCGTCGCACCGAAGGGCTGAAAGGGATGGGCAGGCTGATCGCGATGCAACTCGGGCTGCGGCGTGTACTCGGCATTCGCATGCTCAGGGATGCGCCACTCGCGATCGCGAGCCCAGCCCATGATGCGCTCCGTGATCCGGCCGGCACGAACGTGCCACTTCCTGTCCCCCGTCACGTCGCCCGCAGCAAGGAATGCCTCCACAGAGTGCATGTTGGCATTCGCCCCGCGGTAATTGCTCAGCGTTCGGAAATCCTGATCCCATTCGTCCACCATCATCTGGGCATCCTCATCCCAGAACCGTTCCTCCACCACTTTCAGTGCTTCCTCCAGGAGGTGCGCGGCCCCGGGCACCTTCGCTGCGACGGCGCTGGTGGCTGCGAGCACGACGAAGGAATGGGCGTAGGCCTTTTTGCTGCCGTCCACTGCCTCTCCGGGTCCGACGGAGGCGAACCATCCCCCGGCGATGTCCAGAAGTGGTCCTGTGGACAGTGCCTCGATCCCGTGTTCAGCCAACGCCGCCATTTCGGCCAGCGTGGGACCCATCAGGGATGGAGTCTCGGCTGCCAGGACACCGAGGCTGAGAACGTGGGTCATCCGCGCCACCTGATACAGCTCCATGGGCTGATCTGGATCGACGTCGCCCGCATCAGTGAGGTACCCGAAACCGCCTTCGACGCGTGAGCGGTTGGCGAACCGCAGAAGATCTGCGCGCTGCGCGGCACGGTATCCGGAACTGCCTGGAATCATGTCTCACCTTTGTGTGGGGATCGGTCGGCCGTCAATCATGTCGTTGAGCGCCACCAGCACCCTATCCACGCCTCATCACAAAGGATTGCAGGCCTCACATTTCAACCTGCCAAGCGCCTGCGGGACAGGCGCCCCGAGGAGCCGCGGCGGCTGCACGCAGCCCCCTCTCCCCAGACGAGAGGTCCCTGGACTATGTCCCGGGACCTCTCGTTGACCACGGCACATGATCAGCGTGCGGCTGAACCCTCCACGTAATCCGCGTCGGACTTCTCCACCCAACTCATGAGCTTGCGAAGTTCCCGGCCCGTGGCCTCGATCGGGTGCTGCTCGCCCTTGGCCCGCAGTTCCTTGAACTCAAGAGCGCCCGCATCCTGGTCCTCGATGAAGCGCTTGGCGAAGTTGCCATTGCGGACGTCGTCCAGGACAGCCTTCATGTTCTCCTTGACGCGGGCGTCGATGACCCGCGGGCCGGAGACGTAGTCGCCGTACTCGGCGGTGTCGGAGACACTCCAGCGCTGCTTGGCGATGCCCCCCTCGTACATGAGGTCAACGATGAGCTTGAGCTCATGCAGACACTCGAAGTACGCGACTTCGGGCTGGTAGCCGGCCTCCGTCAGGACCTCGAAGCCGGCCTGCACCAGCGCGGAGGCGCCGCCACAGAGCACAGCCTGTTCACCGAAGAGGTCGGTCTCGGTCTCCTCGGTGAAGGTGGTCTTGATGCCGCCCGCGCGCAGTGCGCCGATGGCCTTGGCATAGCTCAGTGCAAGGGGCCACGCGTTGCCGGAGGCATCCACTTCGACGGCGAGGATGGCGGGCACGCCTCGACCGTTGGCGTACTCGCGACGCACCAGGTGGCCAGGTCCCTTGGGCGCGACCATGCAGACGTCGACGCCCTCAGGCGGTGTGATGTAGCCGAAGCGGATGTTGAACCCATGCGCGAAGAAGAGCGCATCGCCGGCGGCGAGGTGCGGCTCGATGTCCTCTGCGTACACGGTCCGCTGCACCTGGTCGGGAGCCAGGATCATGATGAGATCTGCTTCCTCGACAGCCTGTGCGACGGGGACCACGCGCAGACCCTCGGCTTCGGCCTTGGCGGCCGACGGGCTTCCGGGACGCAGGCCGACGCGGACGTCCACACCCGAGTCACGAAGGCTCAGTGCATGGGCGTGGCCCTGCGAGCCGTAGCCGATGACCGCAACCTGTCGATCCTGAATGATCGACAGATCAGCGTCGGAATCGTAGAACATCTCTGCTGCCATGTTTCAGTTTCTCCTTGTGTAGTGGGCACCCACAGTGTTGGGGAACCACCCGGTGCTTCGCGGGGTGTCTCCCCCGTGCTGCGTGGTGAACTTTTTCGAGGTGTCGGGAGCAAGCCCCCGGGAAGGACTATTTCGAACGGTGTTCGCTCAGTGTTTTTGCCCCGCGCCCCAGTGCGACCTGTCCGGACTGGACGAGCTCCTGGATGCCGTGGGGGGACAACATTTCCAGCAGTGCCGCCAGCTTCTCGCTGCTGCCGGTGGCCTCAATGGTGATGGACTCGGCCGAGACGTCCACAGCCTTCCCGCGGAACAGGCTGACGACGTCGATGATCTGACTGCGGCTCTGCACATCCGCCTTGACCTTCACGAGCACCATCTCGCGGCGCACAGTGTTCGGCCCGAGTTCGAGCACCTTGCGCACCTCGATGAGCTTGTTCAGCTGCTTGACGATTTGCTCGAGCGCTGCCCCATCCTCTGCGTTGGCCACCACGGTCATCCGGCTGATCTCCGGCCGTTCGGTGGGCCCGACGGCCAAGGACTCGATATTGAATCCACGGCGGGAGAACAGAGCCGCGATACGTGTCAGGACGCCTGGTTTGTTGGAGACCAGAACGCTCAGCGTGTGGGTGCTCACAGCAACTCCTCTTCCCAGTTGGGGGCCATGTCGCGGGCCACTTGAATCTCGTCATTGCTGGTGCCTGCAGAGACCATGGGCCACACCATCGCGTCCTTGTGGACGACGAACTCCACCACGACGGGGCGATCATTGATTTCCAGCGCCCGTTTGATGGCAACCTCCATCTCTTCCTCGTTGGTGGCCTTCAGCCCGACGCACCCCATGGCCTCGGCCAGCATCTGGAAGTTCGGGATGGATTCGGTGTGGAGGTCAGTGTTGGAGTACCGCTCGTTGTAGAACAGACTCTGCCACTGGCGCACCATTCCGAGCGCGTGGTTGTTGATCACTGCGATCTTGATGGGAATGTTGTTCAGTGCACAGGTGACGAGTTCCTGGTTGGTCATCTGGAAACACCCGTCGCCGTCGATGCCCCACACCGTGGTTTCGGGGCAGGCCACCTTGGCGCCCATGGCGGCTGGAACGCAGAAGCCCATCGTGCCGGCGCCTCCGGAGTTCAACCACTTGTTGGGCAGCTCGTGCGGCAGGTAGTGAGCGGACCACATCTGGTGTTGACCCACTCCCGTGGCATAGATGGTGTCCGGCGGGCTGAGTTCCCCGATCCTCTGAATGACTTCCTGCGGAGAAAGACGGCCATCCGGCGCTTCATCCCAGTTGGGCTGGTACTTGGCGCGCATGCCCGTGAGCAACGTGCGCCACGGATCGATCGCTGGCGGATCCGACCCGGTCAGTTCTTCATTGAGCAACCGCATCGTTTCCTTGCAGTCGCCGACGATGGGGACATCGACCGCCTTGTTCTTGCCGATCTCGGCTGGGTCGATGTCAGCGTGAATGATTTTGGCGTGCGGGGCAAAGCTGTCGAGCTTGCCGGTCACCCGATCGTCGAAGCGGGTACCGATGGCGATCAACAGATCGGCCTTCTGCAACGCTCCGACAGCTGCAATGGTTCCGTGCATGCCGGGCATGCCCATGTTCAATTCGCAGGAGTCCGGGAGAACGCCTCTGGCCATGAGCGTCGTCACAACCGGGATTTGTGTCCGCTCGACGAGCTCCGCCAATTCCGCGTGCGCACGGGCACCGATCACACCGCCGCCGATGTAGAGGACAGGCTTCTTCGCCGCCAGGATCATCTTCGCGGCCGCTCTGATCTGCTTGATGTGCGGCTTCGTCGTCGGTTTGTAGCCGGGCAGGTCCAGTTCCGTGGGCCACACGAATGGGGCCGACGCGGAGAGGGCATCCTTGGCGATGTCCACGAGGACGGGTCCCGGACGACCGGTGGAGGCGATGTGGAACGCCTCGCGGATGGCCAGCGGAATATCCGCCGTACGCTTGATGAGGAAGCTGTGCTTCGTGATGGGCATCACGATTCCCCGGATGTCAGCCTCCTGGAAGGCGTCGGTGCCGATCGAGGTGGAATTCACCTGCCCCGTGATTGCCACAAGCGGCGTCGAGTCCATGTAGGCGTTGCCGATGGGAGTTACGAGGTTGGTGGCGCCCGGTCCGGATGTGGCGATGCACACTCCCACTTTCCCCGTGGCCATGGCATAGCCCTCAGCGGCATGCCCTGCACCCTGCTCGTGTCGCACCAGGATGTGACGGATGCTGCTGTCGTAGAGCGGGTCGTACGCCGGAAGAATGGCGCCCCCGGGGATGCCGAACATTACCTCGACCCCGACTCGTTCAAGAGATTCGACGAGCGCTTGCGCGCCTGTCAGCATCTGGTTGTCGGTATCCGACATGTTGCTCTCCCTTCGGGTCATGGGCGTGATCTCGGCCAACAAAAAACCCCCGGCGCCGGATGGCACGCGAGGGAGCGTTTCGCTGGAGTTGCTGCGGCGAAACGCTTCAGTAAATTACGAGAAGCTGAGCTGTGATCACATGCCAAGAGTCGCCCAGATTCCACCGCGATGTCAAGAAGTGGATGCCCCGTCCTACATGGTGAGACGGGCCGGACCTGAAATGGTCCGACCCGCCCCATGAGCCATCCCAATCAGAGCGCTGCGTGCTCCGGCGTCGCGCCCGAGTTTCCGGTGACGACCGGTCGGATGCTCATCAGCGCCCAGCCGATGAAGCCGAACATCAGGCCGAGTCCGATGACCAGTGCGGAAACACCAAAAGCCAGCACCGAGGTGAACAGCGAGGCGCGCAGGAAGGAGGCAGTCATGACCGTTGTGCGAGCTTCAGTGAGCGAGGCTGCAAGTTCTTCGTCACCGGCGTCTCGCGCTTCGCTGGCCAGTGCACCCAACTCGGCGTAGGTCCTGCCCTCCGAGCCCTCCAGCGCATGCTTGTTGATGGTATCCGCCTGCGAGTAGGCGGAGAAGGGCCCATCCACCTTGTCGCCTGCAAGGAATGCTGCATCCCCGGGCACGGTGATGTTCTCATCCGAGAGTTGCTGGCTGACCATGACATAGGTGATGGATCCGGCGACGATCATGATGAGTCCCGCGATGAGTGACAACACTCCGACAATCCTGGTGGCCTTCATGATTCTCCAATGTTCGATGTGACGAGTCGTTTTCGAACTGGCCAGTCAACCACAAGAGGTAGTGAATATACCCGTCCAGCACCAGAAGCGACCCCCAAAGTTCCCCGGAAAGGCCAGACGCATCACATGCAACGGCTTCACGCCTCCCCGCCTGTCAGGAGGGCATGCACCTCATCCAGGTCCCTGTGGATCTCCCCGCGCATGTTGCTGATCCCCGGTGAAGAAGCATGGCGGGGCAGAACGTGGATATGGGCATGGAACACCGCTTGGCCCGAATCCGAACCGACATTGGTCAACACGTTGAATCCCGTCGCGCCAAGCCGTTCCGTCAGGAGTTCACTCACCGTCTTCACCAGCGGCGCCACCTCAGCCAGAACACATGAATCGGCGACGGCATGTTCGACGTGTCGTCGCGGGACCACGAGTGTGTGCCCCTCCTGCCAGGGTTCCACATCGAGGAACGCGAAGGCTTTGTCATCAGCACAGACCTGCTTCGAGGGTATTTCACCGATAATGATTTTGCAGAACAGACAGTCAGTCATGATGTGCTTCAGGACCTTTCAGGTAGCGATCTCGTGAGGGGTGGCAGAACTGCGGGCAGCTATCGGAGCGTGTGTCCTGCACTGCGCAGCGCTTCCTTCACTTCGGCAACCGAGAGCGTCCCGTAGTGGAACACGCTCGCGGCAAGAACCGCGTCAGCCCCGGCGTCGGCTGCATCGACGAAGTGCTGGGCGGTGCCCGCCCCACCGGAGGCGATCAGCGGCACGTCAACCACCTCGCGGATGACACGGATCATCTCGATGTCAAAGCCGCTCGTGGTGCCGTCTGCATCCATGGAATTGAGCAACACCTCCCCCACACCTCTGGAGACTGCGTCGCGGGCCCACTCCACAGCATCCCTTCCTGCGGATCGGCGTCCGCCATGGGTGGTCACACCGAACCCTGAGGGCATGCCCTCCTCGCGGCGAGCGTCGAGGGAGAGCACGAGTACCTGGTTGCCGAACCGCGCCGTGATCTCGTTGATGACATCGGGGCGGTCAAGAGCTCCAGTGTTGATCCCGGCCTTGTCTGCTCCACAGCGCAGGAGCGCGTCCACATCCTCCACCCGGCGCACTCCGCCACCCACCGTCAGGGGTATCAGTACGGTTTCGGCACACCTCGACACCATGTCGCGGGTGGTGGCCCTGCCATCGGAGGATGCGGAGATGTCCAGGAAGACCAGTTCGTCGGCGCCCGCTTCGCTGTAGGCAGCAGCCAGTTCCACCGGGTCTCCTGCATCTCGCAGGTTTTCGAAGTTGACCCCCTTGACGACGCGGCCGCCATGAACGTCGAGACAGGGAATCACGCGCAGTGCTACGGCCATGCCCCAACCCTAGCGAAGGAGCAGAGATGGGGAGCCGTAGCCAGGTTTGCTCCGGCGTCAGGGCGAGAGTGTGTGTCTCAGTCCTCTTCGATATCCGCGTCAACGACGCCTCGTCGCATGGAGTCAACCACTTCGAGACAGGTTCGGCGCAGATCACCGGGGCCGGCGGCCCGGGCCAACTGTCCTGCAAAGTCCACCACTTGGCGCACCCAGCGCACGAAATCGCCCGCGGAGAGCTGCCCGTGAGCCAGTACCTTGGCGAGTTCCTGTCCGCTCGACCACCGCCAGGCCACTTCGGCAAAACCGATATCGGGCTCGCGTCCACGGTCGCGGCGGTGCTTGCGCTCCAACAGCCCCACCTCACGCCACACCTGCCGGAGATCGGACTGGGCGCGTTCGCTTGCAGCATTGGGCATGCGAGGGCTGCGCATTTCCCGTGTGGGTCGTGATTCGTAGAGCATTGTGGAGATCACAGCGGCCATCTCTGGCGCATCCAGGCCAGCAAAGACGTCGCGACGGATGCACTCGGCTGCCACCAGGTCCAGCTCGTTGTAGATCCGACGCAACATGCGCCCGGCATCGGTCAGCTCATCGCCGTCGAGGTACCCCAGCTCCTCCAGGACACCGCAGACTCGGTCGAACTGCATGCCGAGCGAGTTGGTCCGGGTGGCGATGTCAGCCTCGCTCTTGCGACGATCCCGATCCAGTCGGATCATGCGGGCCGCGGCAACCGCATGGATTTCCCTGTCCTCACAGGCGTGACAGGGATGGTTCTTCAGCTCGTGTCGCAACTGGGCGATCCGCTGCATGTGCGCCTCGTCAGTGGGTGCAACACGATTCTCCGGCGTCTCCGGATCGAGGTGCTCCAGCTTGTTGGACATGGCCGAGAGCAGAGCGCGACGCTCCGTGCGGTCCCGCACGCTGAATCGGCGCGGCACCCGTACCCGCCCCACCGGCGTGGGCGGACTCGTCAGGTCATGGGGCTGCAACCGCAACACCGTGTGGTCACGGGAAATCACCTGCACCCATGGCACCGAATCCCGCTGTGCCTTCTGCCCAATGCCCAGCACCACGCTCCAGCCCTGTCGATCCACATGGATGATGTCTCCGGGCATCAACGTCCCGACAGCATCCGCAATGTCGCCAGCACGCTGTGCACGGCGTTGCTTTGCGCTGCTGGCTTCCAGTCCGGAGACCTCGTCGCGCAACACGGCGTAGGACATGAAGTCGCCCAAATGGCATTCGATGGCCGCGTGCACATCCTTCAGCTCGTCCGCCGCCCGGCGTCCCACCCGGGCGGAGGTGACCACGGATTTGTCCGTCTGGAACTGTGCGAAGCTCTGGTTCAGCAGGTCACGTGCGCGGACACGGCCCAGGGTGGCAGTCAGGTTCACCGCCATGTTGTAGCTGGGCGCGAAGCTGGAACGCAGCGGGTACGTGCGTCGGGATGCGAGCCCGGCCACAGCCCGGGGGTCCATCCCGGACTGCCACAGCACCACGGCGTGGCCCTCCACGTCGATGCCGCGTCGCCCGGCCCGGCCCGTGAGCTGCGTGTACTCCCCCGGAGTGATGTCCACGTGGGCTTCGCCGTTGTACTTCACGAGCTTTTCCAGCACGACGGTGCGCGCCGGCATGTTGATTCCCAGGGCGAGGGTCTCGGTGGCGAAGACCAGTTTCAATGCCCCGGTGGTGAATCCCTCCTCCACGATGGCCTTGAACGCTGGTAGCACTCCGGCATGGTGGGCCGCGATCCCGGAGCACAGAGCGAACCGGAAATCCTCGTAGCGAAGCGCGTCGAGGTCGGCCAATGAGAGTCCCGCCGTGTGTTTGTCAGCGATTTCCCCGAGCGCCTGTGCCTCGGCCCGGTTGGTGAGCTGCACCCCTGAATGGAGCAGTTGCTGGACCGCCGCATCACAGCCCACTCGGGAGAAGATGAAGACGATGGCGGGCAAAAGCTCCGACTGGGAGAGGACCCGCGCCATGTCATCGCGACGCGTTGGCTTCGTGGCGAAGCGTGGATGGGTGGCGCCGCCGTACTGACCTGAGCCGCGGCCCCCGCCCTGGGGTTTGCCCTTCCCTGAGCGACCGCGGGGGCGACGTGAATCATCGCGCACCTGGCTGGCCTCGCCCTTGCTGACCCGCAGGAGTTCCTTGTTCACCCGCGCTGCCCGCGCGTCCGGCAGTTCCTGGGCTGTGGGGGCCACCCCGTCGAAGAGGTCGAGTAGTTTCCGGCCCACCATCACCTGCTGGAACAGCGGCACGGGTCGACGCTCTGAGACCACCACCCGAAACTCGCCGCGAACAGTGCGCAACCATTCACCGAAGTCCTCCACATTGCTCACGGTGGCGGACAACGCGATGATCGCAACGGAGGGCGCCAGCCCCAGGATGACCTCCTCCCAGACGGCGCCGCGGAAGCGATCGGCGAGGTAGTGCACCTCATCCATGACCACGAACCCCAGGTTGTTCAACGTGGTGGATCCCGCATAGATCATGTTGCGCAGCACCTCGGTGGTCATCACCACGATCTGCGCCTCGGGGTTGATGGAGCTGTCACCGGTGAGCAGACCCACCCGCTCCGAGCCCCAAATATCGACCAGGTCGCGATACTTCTGGTTGCTCAGAGCCTTGATCGGCGTGGTGTAGAAGCATTTGCGCGACTGTTGAATGGCTGTCCACACAGCAAACTCACCCACCACGGTTTTACCGGCACCCGTCGGTGCGGCCACCAGCACGCCATGACCCTCGGCCAGGGCCTCACAGCCCTGCACCTGATACGGGTCGAGCCCAAATGGGTAGTCGCGGGAGAACTCGGCTACATCGGGATGCAATTCAGGGGTTGGGGTGGTCACTGCTTCACGGTAGCAGCGGGATGTGACGGGTCCACGAACACCTTCAGCACACCGGGGGCCGCGGTGACCGTGACGGGCACGTCGCCCAACTCCTCACCATCGCCCATGCAGAACAGGCTCTCGCCCGCGATCTCCACCTGATGCGCCCTGAACTGCTGCACGCTGGGATGCTTCGCGAACCGGCCGGAGTACATCTGTGGAAGGAGCCTGAGCAGGGTGGTTCGCGAAACGGGATCAACGATGGTGACGTCAAGCTCTCCGTCGGCCGGATCCGCGTCCGGGGCGATTCTCATGCCGCCTCCGAACATCCCGGTGTTGCACACTGCCACAATCATGGCTTCCTGGATCCGCATGACACCGTCGATGCGGAGCCGATAGCGCAGCGGGGAGAAGTGGATCAGTTCACGCATGGCAATCCAGCCGTAGCTGAGGCTGCCAAAGCGCAGCGAGATGTCGTTGGTGGCGCGGTTCACCCGGGCGTCATAGCCGGTGGAGAGCACGGCCCCCACGTAGCGGGATCCGAACGCCTCATTGGACATGTGTGCCAGATCCACGCGGCGCGTGGCGCCGGAGCAGATGGCGTCCACCGCACCTGAGAGGTGCTTGGGCACGCCCACACCGCGGGCGAAGTCGTTGCCGGTTCCGGCGGGAACGATGCCGAGTGTGGCGCGGGTCCCTGCGCAGGCGTTCAGTCCGAGGTGGGCCATTCCGTCCCCGCCCATGACGACGACGGCATCACCCTCCCGCGCGGCCAGTGCAGCGGTGCGAGTGATCTTCTCTGCGTCGGTCCAGGAGTTTGACGACACCACCGTGACTTCCGCCGTGGCGAGACGATCCCGGAGGGCCCATGCGACGCGTGGCAGTTCTTTGCCGGAGCGTCCGCCACCGGAGCCCTCATTGACGACGAGAGTGAAAAGTCGCGGTTTGGCGATTTCGCTCATGAGCTTCTCTGATTCACTTGCCGTCGTTGACGTCGATGGACCAGTCGGCACCATCCTCGGCAGTGATGCCCTTGCGTTTGTCCAGGATGAGACAGATGGCCTCAGCGATCATGTACAAAACGGTCATCGGCAGCGAGAGCGCAAGCATCGAGATGGGGTCGGTCGAAGGCGTGGCCACAGCCGCGAAGACGAAGGTTCCGAAAATAACGAGCTTGCGCGACTTGACGAGCTGGTAGCCCCGTACGACCCCTGCGAGGTTGAGCGCCACCAGAATGACCGGCAGCAGGAAGGACACACCAAACACCAAAATGATCTTGATTTCCAGGGCCAGGAAGCTGCTCATCTCCAAAAGGTTGGTGATGTCCAGATCTTTCGGCGTGAAGCTCAGCATCACCGTGATGCCCTTCGGCCAGACGAAGTAGCCCAGGGTGCACCCCAGCAGGAAGAGCGGCACCGCAGCCCCCAGGAAACCCAGCGCGTACTTCTTCTCCTTGCGGATCAATCCCGGCGCAATGAACGCCCAGAGCTGGTACATCCACACGGGACAGGAAGCGATGAGGCCCGCGACCCCACAGGCAATGACCCCCAATGTGAAGGGACCCAGGACGCCGTTGTTGACGATGAGGAAGTCAGAGTTGGGCCGAGCCGCCCGGATCGCATCCACGGCCTCGTTGTAGGGGTACAAAACGAAGGAGACAAGCTCGCTGTAGAACAGAATGGAGATCAAGGCCATCACCACGATGGCGATGACCGAGATGGTCAGTCTGTAGCGGACCTCCTTGAGGTGGTCCATGAGCGCCATGGTGCCATCGTCGGAGTGCTCCGGTGGTCGCAGCCAACCGAACCGACGCCGCTTTGCGTCGGGCTCAGTGGCAGTGGTGGCCACGCTCAGATCCCGGTCCCGGTGCCGTGCTGACGCAGGGATTCATCGCGGGCAAGAGCCTCCCGTGCCTGCAGGTCGCGCTCCCGTGCCTCGATTTCGCGAATGCGACGTTCCTGGTCGCTTTCATGACTGGTGTCGGTGTGCACGATCTCCGCGTCGACAACTTCGGGATCCTTGCCGTCGTCGACGGACTTGACTTCCTGCTTGAACTCCTTGATGGAGCGCCCGACTCCCTTGCCGAGCCCTGCGAGGCGCGACCCACCGAACAGCAGCAGAGCAATACCCAAAATGATGAGCAATTCTGTTGGACCCATGTCCGTCCACCTCTTTCCCCGGGACCGAACCCGGGCTAGTTAAGACACAAAAGTGATTCTACTCGCGAGTGCCAGAAGGCAGCTGAATCCGGTTCAGCAATTCACCGGCTTCTTCGGCCCGTTGACCGAGCATGCGCACCTCGCTGAACAGGTCCGAGGCCTTGTGGGCCAGCCACACGGCATAGGACACGACGCTCACCAGACCGGCAAGAGCGATGCCGCCGAAGATGTATACCCAGATCACGGACGAAATGCTACCCCCCGAGTGCCCGGGCCACTAACGCGGATCAGGGCAGCGAGTCGTCGTAGTGCGCCAGTGCTGCCCGAGCATCCAGAGCGGCCGCGCGTGCCACCTGTGCGTCGGACACCCGGGTAACGGCATCTCCCAGCCGCAGCAGGAGTGCACGTGCCCACCCCGTCGACACCACTGGAAATGTTACGCAGATGTGATCGGGATGATCGCGGCGTTCGCTCACCGGGTAGTACTCGGCCACCCAGTGCGCTTCTGGAGCCAGATCCAGCACCAGTTCACTGGATGCATCATCGAACCAGCGGTCCCCCACCTCCGGCAGCCCGTCCCTGTGGGGGAAGACCTCTTCCAACACCGTGACGGCACCCATGCGGTCGAGGCGGTAGGACCGCCAATCGTCGCGGCTCCGGCTCCAACCATCCAGATAGGCGTAGCCGGCAGTCACCCGCAACCGCATGGGCTCGACGGCGGGTCTGGTCAACGGGGTCCGCCCTGCACCTTCGTAGGTGAGTTCCACGACGCGGGAGGATGTGATGGCTTCCTGCAGCTGTTGGCGGTGCTCCGCTCGACCAGCCGAGACAGACACCGACACTGCCGGATCCACCTCACCCATGACTGCGCGCAATTTCGCCAGAGCGCTGGCTGCCGCCGCGGACCCTCCAGAGGTCTCCACCAGCATGTCCAGTGCCACCAGAAGACTTGTGGCCTCCTGGAGCCGCATCCTCATGGGCCGGGCCAATACGTCCGCGTTGCGGAAGAAGATGTGCCCCGCGTCGCGGACTTCGTCGATGTCGACGTCGAAGAGGTCCTGGTGGAATCCGTCAGGAAGCCCACAAAACTGCAACACCTCGATGTCGTTGACGACCTGGCGTGTCGTCACCCCGAAGTCGTCGGCCACCTGCCGGACGGAGACTCCCTGGTGTTGTTGCAGGTAGGGAATCAGTTTGAGGAGGCGTGCCAGCTGTTCCGAGGACTTCACGCGCCCCACCTCTTCTCCACGATCCTCAACTGTCGAACCACTGCGTCCCGGAGCTCTGGAGGGTTCAGACAGATGGCATCCGCTCCGAGTTCGCAGATGTCTCCCACAAGAATGTCCGGACGGGACGACTCCACCTGCCAGGCGCTGAAACCATCCGGGAGTGAACCCTCCCATGCAATCGGCTGGGCGCTGCGCCGTAAGTCCCCACCAAACCCGTCGCGCAGTGCCACCACGGCTGTGGCAGTTTCACCATCACGGTCAAAGCGCACGTGCTGGGAAATGTGGCTTTCCGTGGGAATGGCATAGGCGTCCAAGGGGCCGACGGCGTTGATTTCTGAGGTGACGCGGCTCAGTTTGAAATTGCGGGGGGCCTGTCTGTCCAGGTCGTAGCCCACCATGTACCAGCGGCCGCGTCTTTGTGAAAGCCTCCAGGGCTGCACACGACGTCCCTGTCCCTTGTACTCGAAAGCAATCGCGCGTCGCACCAGCAGCGCTTCACGGGCAGCATCGAAGCCCGGTTCTGCAGGTATCCGGGGACGCAGGGTCAGCAGGCGACCCGGGTCGGGATCAGCGCCGGCTGCGCGCAGAGTCTCAAGCGCGTCAGTGGTTTGCTGCGCCGCGACGCTGTCCTGCCAGACGCTGGCGGCGGCCCCCAGAACTGCGAGTTCCTCGGGGGTGAAGGAGACGGGTGGCAGTTCGAAGTCCGAGCGTTCTATCCGATACCCGTCCTCGGTGTCGAGGTCGCGTTCATTGGACCCGGTGACGATGGGCACTCCTGCCGCGCGCAGTTCGTCCTTGTCGCGCTCGAACATGCGCTCGAACGCTGCGTCGCCCTGGTGGCGGTAGCCCTCGATGGTGGAGCGGATCCGGTGTTTTGACACGAATCCACGTGCGCTGAGCATCATGATCAACAGATTGACGAGACGCTCTGATTTGGCTTTGGACACCGTCTGCACCCCATTCTTCCCTGCGAGAGCAGAGGCTACAGCACCGGGCTCGCAGAGCGTGGAGAATGGGACCCGTGTCACTCCTTGTGGATCGCTATGCGCCCAGCCCCACCTCTGACCTGCACGTCGGAAATCTTCGCACCGCCCTTGCCGGGTGGCTCTTGACCCGCTCGGCAGGCGGACGGTGGGCCATGCGGGTTGAAGATCTCGACACCGCCCGGGTTGCCGCAGCAGGTGAGACAGCCATGCGCCAACTGTCAGACCTCAGCGGACTCGGGCTGGACTGGGACACTGAGCCGCTGTGGCAGTCGAATCGACGCAGTGCCTACGCAGACGCCATCGCCCAACTGGGAGAGCGGACCTACGAATGCTTCTGCTCTCGCCGGGACATCGCAGGGGCCTCCTCCGCCCCGCACGACGGCCATCGGCCCTACCCGGGGACCTGTTCCACCCTCAACAGCGAGCAGGCGGCGCGGCGCCGACGAGATCGTCCTGCTTCGATCCGGCTCAGGTCCGAGGGTGCATCCTTCACCGTCTCTGACATCCACACGGGGGAGGTGAGCGCAGAGGTGGATGATTTTGTCCTCGTCCGGGGCGACGGCACCCCGGCCTACAACCTTGCAGTGGTGGTGGACGACATCTTCCAAGGCGTGACCCGCATCACACGGGGCGCAGACCTGCTGTCATCTGCGCCCCGGCAGGCGTGGCTGACGAAACAGTTGGGCGGCACTCCCGCGGAGTACGCGCACGTCGGGCTCGTCACCAACACCGGGGGCGCCCGTCTGGCCAAACGCGACGGCTCCGTGACCCTGGCAGACCTGTCAGCGCAGGGCCGAAGCACTGCCGACGTATTGGAATTGCTCGCCGAATCGCTCGGCCTCGGAGCGTGCCGGACTGCACAAAAGGCTCTGGCAGCCATGCCGAGCGTCGGCCTGCCGGGCCAGTCGTTCTGGGCACCGGCCGTCTGGGATGGAGACCACATGCGGACGGGCCCGGTGTGACCCCTTCGATCATGCGTCTGCTCGCCCCTCGAGGCTGCAACTCGGGGAAACGCACCAGGCAATTCCGCTTCGGGATCAGCTTTCGGTGGCGTAGAGGACGTCGATGACGTAGACCAGCGTCGTACCGGCTTCAAGCTCGATCTCAGGAGAACCGTCGGGGTAGGCCATCTCCGGCGGGACGACGAGCATCACGCGGGATCCGACAGTCTGGCCTTCCAGGCCCTGCTTCCAGCCCTCGATGAGATCGGCCAGCGCACCCTGCTGCGGATGCCAGGCATCCTCCACGAGGGTGCCGGTGTCCCAGTCCCAGCTGCGGTACTGCACCTGAATCGAGGATGTGGCCGTGACAGGAGCACCCGGGCCCGTGATCAGCGGCTGCACCACAAGCTCCGTGGGCTTGGTGGCATCAGCGGGAACGGCGATCTCGGGTGCATCCCCGGTCATTGTGACGGTGGGGAGACCTGCAACAGGTGCGACTTCCTCGCCCGCAGCCTCCTCGAAGTTCGCGGAGATGATGTCCACGACGAAGAGGATGGAGTCACCCACTTCGATCCCGGCGTCGGGATTTCCCTCCGCATAGCCGTCTTCGCTGGGCATGGCGATGAGGACGCGCGAGCCGACGCTCTGTCCGGTCAGACCCTCACCGAACCTGGCGACGACCCCCTGCAGCGGGAAAGTGGCAGGAGCGCCGCTCTCGTAGGAACTGTCGAAGATCTCGCCCGTCCGACCATTGAGACCGACGTAGTTCAGCGTTGCTGTACTTTCGGCGGTGAGCTTCTGGTCCCCACCCTCACGCAACACTTGCGTCCGGGTCTCATCGATACCCCAGGGAGTGGGGATGGTGACCTCCGGCTGGTCGGTATCGCTGACGGTGATGGCTGAGAGATCCGTCGACGGCGTCACCGAGGGAATCGGAGACGCCGTATCGCTGGTCTCAGCCGACGGTGCAGCAGACGCGGAAACAGTGTCAGTCGGTTCCGCATCCGCAGGTGTCGAGTCATCACCACAGGCAGTCATGCCGAGGGCAAGGACCGAGACGAGAGCAGCAGCAGCGAGGCGGGGAACAATCGAAGAAAAACGCACGGGGGGAATAGTACCCGAGGGTCAATATCTTCTGCTCAGAGCCCCACGAGATCCATCAACGCGCCCAGTTCATCGGGAGTGATGTCACGCGTCTGTCCAAGGGGCAGTTGTCCGAGCTTGACCGGACCGATGGCAATCCGCGACAGTCGGTCGACGGGGTGGCCCACGGCCTCCATCATGCGGCGGACAATCCTGTTGCGACCCTCGTGCAGTGTGACGTTGAGGAGGCTGCGCGTCTCGGTGCGGGAGACGAGCTTGAGCTTGTCCGGTTTCACAGGACCGTCTTCGAGGTGCAGCCCCTTCTCCAGGCGGCGGAAGGTCTTGTTGTCCATGTGTCCAGCGACTTCCACCATGTATGTCTTGCTCACCTCGAAGGAGGGATGTGACAGCCGGTGCCCGAGTTCTCCGTCGTTGGTGAGGATGATGAGACCTTCGGTCTCGGTGTCCAACCGGCCCACATGAAACAGCCGTTCCTTGGTGCGTGGCAGGTAGTCCGACAACGTGGCGCGACCCTCGGGGTCCTCCATGGTCGCCACGACGCCGCGTGGCTTGTTCAGCACGACGTGGATGTGGCGGCGTGGCGGCGGGATGCGTGATCCGTCAACGCGGATCTTGTCGTTCTCCGGATCCACACGCATGCCCTGTTCGGTCACGGTTTTACCGTTGACCTCAACACGGCCCTTGTCAATCATGATTTCGCTGGCTCGACGGGAGGCGATGCCGGCCGCGGCCAACACCTTCTGCAACCGCACTCCCGTGGTGTCTTCAACCATCAGGGCCTCCTCATTCAGTGGTGTCGTCTTCGACCAGTCGGCCGAGCTCAGCTTCCAACATTACGGCGTCAGGCAGCATTGGCGCCAAGTCTGGTAGTTCGTCGAGGCTGTCCAGTCCCAACTTCTGCAGAAACACACCCGTCGTGGTGAACGTCATGGCTCCCGTACGAGGGTCCTCCCCCGCCTCAGCGATGAGCCCGCGAACCAACAGGGTGCGCACAACACCGTCCACGTTGACCCCACGAACGCCTGCGATCCGGCCTCGGGTGCAAGGCTGCAGGTAGGCGATGACGGAGAGGGTCTCCAGGGCCGCCTGGCTGAGCTTGGCGCGTTGATCGGCCACCACCCAGGCCTCCATGACATCGGCGAGATCCGATGCCGTGGCGAGGCGCCACCCCCCTGCCACCCGACGAAGTTCGATGCCCCGGTGGGCGGCCTCATAGAACTCGGCGATGCGTTCCAGCGACTCCACCACGTCCTGTTCCGGGACGGCCAGCGACGCGGCAAGATCGGCGGCCATCACCGGTTCCGTCGCCATCAACAGCATGGCCTCAATGGGTCGGGACAGATTCGACCTGTGGGTCTTCTGAGGCTCGGCGTCCGCCTGTGAAGCCAGAATGGACGACGCCGTCTCGTGCGTGTCCACGTCGTGGGCTTGCGGTTCTGTCATGAATCCTCCAGCTCAGGTTGGGTGTCGTACTCGTCCACTTCCGGCAAGGCAGCCACCTCACCCCCCACCCAACGAATGTGGAGTTCGGCGAGAGGACCAGCCTGTTCGAAAACCACCTGGCGTGCCCGAAAGAGCTCCAGCAGCGCAAGGAACCGCACAACAACTGTCAGGCGGTCACAGCCGGAGGCAAGGCTGCGGAACGTCGCCGAGCCCTTGTCCCGCAGCAGGGACGCGACGATCGCCGTCTGCTCCACCACGCTCACTTTTGCGCCATGCAGGTGTGTCAGTTCCACGTGTGGCACTGGGCGCGGTGTCATGGCCGTGACCGCCAGCCTCGCCACATCTGCTGCGGTGAGGTTCAGTTCCACCTCCGGCAGCACATCAGCGAACCGATCTTCAATACCCCCGGGACGCCAGTGTGTGAGCCCCTCCGCGTCCACATGGCTTTCGATCCAGGACGCCAGTTTTTTGAAGGCGCGGTACTGCAACAGCCGGGCGAAAAGGAGGTCCCGCGCCTCCAGCGCGGCCAGATCCTCGGGATCGGTCACTTCCCCGCCCGGGAGCAATCTGGCACATTTCAGGTCCAACAACGTGGATGCCACCACCAGGAACGAACTTGTCTGATCCAGGTTCCAGTCCTTGCCACCGAGACGCACGTGAGCGATGAACTCATCCGTGACCCGACTCAGCGCCACCTGTGTCACGTCCATCTCGTGGCGGCCGATGAGTTGCAACAACAAATCGAAGGGGCCCTCAAAATTGGAGAGGTGAACGTCGAAGCCCGCAACCTGATCCTGGTGATCTGCTTTCTGACCTGTGCTTCTGCGTCCGCGTCCGGTGCTCCTGCTCACTGCTCCAGGACTCACTGCGCTCGCAGGGCCGCCACCACGTCGGACTCCTCGCCATGCTCGGCGAGATCCGCAAGCGCCAATGCGACGGCGGAGCGCACGAGCCTGCCCCGATCCACTTTGAGTCCGTGTGAACGCTTGCACGCCAGCGTGGCGTCCTCCAACGCGAAAAGTTCCTCGGAGGAGAAATAGACGGTGATCTTCTGGTCATGTCGAATGCGGCCTGAAGCCACAGGAACCTGTTGGGAATCGCTGGAGTTGACGTCGGGCGTGGCCACCTCAGTCTGTGCAGCCTCAGAAATGTCCTGGCGGGCCTCTGCCCGACGGGGCGTGTCGAAGGCCGGATTGGGTTGGGTCTGCCGGAAGAGCTCTGCTGCACCGGGCAGCGTTGCACGCTTGTTCACTGGCTTTTGCATCGCTGCAGCACCTCTCGCGCGAGCTGCCGGTAGGCGTCGGCACCGGGCGAGGCCGAGGCGTATGTGGTGATGGGCTCACCGGCCACCGTGGTCTCGGGGAACTTGATGGTGCGGCGAATCACGGTGTGAAATACCGTCTCGTCGAAAGCCTGGACGACTCGTTCCAGCACCTCGCGGGCGTGGAGGGTACGGGCGTCGTACATGGTTCCCAGAATGCCCAGAACCTTCAGGTCGGGGTTCAGGCGATCTGAGACCTTGGCGATGGTGTCGGTGAGCAGCGCGATGCCACGCAGCGCGAAGAACTCGCATTCCAGAGGCATCAGAACCCAATCGCTGGCGGTGAGCGCATTGATGGTGAGGAGTCCGAGGCTGGGCGCACAGTCGATGAGGATGAAGTCATAGTCACCGCGCACCTTGTTCAAAACCCGCATGAGCGTCTGCTCCCGGGCCACCTCGCTGACGAGCTGCACCTCGGCTGCGGAGAGATCGATGTTGCTGGGCAGAATGTCCATGCCCTCGACGCTGCTGGGATGGATGACCTCGTGCGGGGTGTGGTCCCGGCTGAGGAGGAGGTTGTAAATGCTGAGTCCGAGCGTATGGGGATTGACTCCCAGCCCGACGGAGAGGGATCCCTGGGGATCAAAGTCCACCAGCAGTACCTTGAATCCGAGTTCGACCAGGGCGGCACCCAGGTTGATGGTGGTGGTGGTTTTGCCCACCCCGCCCTTCTGGTTGCACATGGCCACGATCTCGGCCTGCATGTGACGCCCGGGGTCGGGGCGCGGGGGTTCCGGAAAGTCGGGAAGTGGTCTGCCCGTGGGGCCCATCTTCTCGCTGCCAACGAGTGTGGAAGCTGCGGGTGCATCGGGCACAGCAAAGTTCGCTGTCTCCTCTGCGAAGAGTCCCTGGTCCGTCACTGCTGATACCTCCATGTCGACTTGCCTCCCCCACCCTAGTGCCCGGTCAGAGCGCGCGTGGATGCGCCGCGAGGTAGACCTCACGAAGTTTCTCAATCGTCACCAACGTGTAGATCTGTGTGGTTGCCACTGATGCGTGTCCCAGTAATTCCTGCACCACCCGCACATCGGCTCCGCCGTCGAGGAGATGGGTGGCAAAGGAGTGCCTCAGGCTGTGGGGCGAGATCTCGCCTTCCAGCCCGGCAGTCGCGGCGGCCCGGGTGATGGCGGCCCAGGCTGACTGGCGGGAGAGTCGGCGGCCCTGTTGGTTCAACAGCAGGGCCGAGCCCCCCAGACCGCGCGACAGCGTTGGTCTGGCACGCACGAGATAGGCATCGACGGCGTCCAGGGCAAAGGAACCCAGCGGGACGACGCGTTCCTTGCGACCTTTGCCCAACAGTCGCAGTTCAGGCTCGTGCTGCGACAGTGCGGCGGTGGCATCGTCGACATCCAGCCCACACACCTCCGAGACTCTGGCACCCGTTCCGTAGAGCAATTCCAGCAGCGCTGCATCGCGCAGTCCCACCACATCGTCTCGGTCGGGCGCCTCCAGGAGTCGGCGGACCTCGTCCACGCCCAATGCCTTCGGTAGGCGTTTCGGGGGAGACGCTGGCGCGACATCGCGGGCCGGATTCTCCGCGATGAGCTGCTCCTCCACTGCAAAGGAATGCAGCATCCGCACAGCCACCACCGTACGGGCGGCTGACGCCGGTGCCAGCTCCGCCGACAACTGGCGTGCGAATTCGTCCACCTCGACCGAGGTCACCTCTGCAATGTCCTCGATGCCACGCTCCGCGAGAAAGGACATCCACCGGCCGAGATCCCGCCGGTACGCCGACACCGTATTGACTGCCAGACCGCGCTCTACCCGGATGTGACCAAGGTAGTCGGCCACGACGGCATCAACGGTTGTCATGAGCGCCTTCAGCCCCGAATGGGCCAGGGCGCATCAGGCGTGCGGAGTGAGTCCAGGCGTCCGGTGAGCCGTGCCGTTTCCAGGGCGAGCAATCCCGTGACCAGCGACTGGCTCTGACAGCGGCCCTGCAACACGGCATCCACAAGGGCCCCTCTGTCGAGCCATTCCCAGGTCATCTCCAGCTCTTCACCCTCTGGCTCGAAACCCTTCGGGCGATCAGTGTGTGTGAGACCCCGCCCGAGATAGATGCGCTGCGATTCCTGACATGCTCCGGCCGTCGGGCACACGTCGACGAGCACCTGCCACTGCTCGGCGGCGAGCTCCACCTCCTCAGCCAATTCGCGTTGAGCTGCGTGCAGCCACTCCTCGCCGTCCTCGTCAAGGAGCCCCGCGGGAATTTCCACAAGCTCCATTCCAACGGGATGCCTGTACTGGTGGAGACACGCGATCGTGTCTGTGGCTTCGTCCCAGGCAACGACACACACGGCGCCCGGATGGGTCAGGAACTGCCGTTGAATGGTGTTTCCCGATGGCGTCACGACGGCCTCGTCAACGAAACTGGAGATCACGCCAGTGCCGAGCACATCGCGGTGTCGCACCTCCCAGCGGCGTGGCTCATCCGAGATGCTTCCGGGCTGGGTGGTCACGACGTCTGTCCTTCCTGGCGCCGCAGGGCTGCCCGGATGAGTCCGGAGAACAGGGGGTGCGCCTTCGTCGGCCGCGACTTCAACTCCGGGTGGCCCTGGGTGGCAATGAAGTACGGGTGGACCTCCACCGGCAGTTCGACGAACTCCACGAGCGTCTGGTCGGGCGACGTGCCCGAGATGACAAGCCCCGCGGCCTCCAACTCCCCGCGATAGGCATTGTTGACCTCGTAGCGGTGACGGTGTCGCTCCTCCACGCGCACGGCTCCATAGGTGCTGTGGGCGAGTGACCCCTTCACCAGATCGGCCGGGTGTGAGCCCAGCCGCATGGAGCCGCCCAGATCACCCCGACCATCCACGATGTCCTTCTGCTCCTCCATGGTCGCGATGACAGGGTGCTCCGTCTCCGGATCAAACTCCGAGGAGGCGGCGTCGGAAATCCCTGCGAGGTTCTGGGCCACCTCGATGACCATCGCCTGCAGACCGAGGCAGATTCCCAGCGTGGGGATCCCGTTTTCGCGGGCATAGCGCAGGGCACCAACCTTGCCCTCCACACCTCGTATACCGAACCCTCCGGGGATCAGGACAGCATCCACTTCACCGAGTTGCTCCGCAGCACCCTGCTGAGTTTCGCAGTCGTCCGAGCGGACCCACTTCACGTTCACCCGCGCCCAGTTGGCGAAGCCACCGGCACGCAGCGCCTCACACACCGACAGGTAGGCATCCGGCAGGTCGATGTACTTGCCCACCAGTGCGACGCTCACGTGGTGCTTGGGGTGCTCGACACGCTCCAGCAGGTTGTTCCAGACGGTCCAGTTGACGTCGCGGAAGCTGAGGTTCATCCGACGCACCACGTAGGCGTCAAGTCCCTCGGCGTGCAGGACTTTGGGGATGGCGTAGATCGACGGGGCATCGGCGCAGGACACGACGGCCTCTTGGTCGACGTCGCACATCAGGGCGATCTTTCGCTTCAGAGCCTGGCTGATTTCAAATTCGGAGCGACACACGATGGCATCGGGCTGGATGCCGACCTGGCGTAGCGCAGCGACGGAGTGCTGTGTGGGTTTGGTCTTCATCTCCCCTGACGGTTTGATCCACGGGACCAGGGAGACGTGCAGAAAGAAGACGTTGTCCCGACCAATTTCGTGACGCACCTGCCGGGCGGCCTCAAGGAAGGGCAGGGATTCGATGTCGCCGACGGTGCCACCGATCTCGTGAATCACCACATCGACATCCTTGCCGCCCATCGCCATCATGGAATCGCGGATTTCGTCTGTGATGTGTGGGATCACCTGCACGGTGTCCCCCAGGTATTCCCCTCGTCGCTCTTTGGCGATCACACTTGAGTAGACCTTGCCTGTGGTGACGTTGGCATCTGCGTTGAGGGTGACATCAAGGAAGCGCTCGTAGTGGCCGATGTCGAGATCGGCCTCCGCGCCGTCCTCGGTCACGAACACCTCACCGTGTTGGAAGGGGTTCATGGTGCCAGGGTCGACGTTGAGGTAAGGATCCAGTTTCTGCATCGTGACCTTCAGGCCACGGGCGATCAACAGGCTTCCCAGGCTTGAGGCGGTCAGGCCCTTGCCGAGTGAGGAGACGACTCCCCCGGTGACGAATACGTGTTTTGTTTTTCTGGAGGGATGCACGGAACTCCAGCGTAGTCGCACCAGGGGGCTCCAGAATAACCGGTCCGGGATTCCGGGCCCCTGAACCATCGGTTTCAGGCTTAGAGATCGCACAACCTCCTAGTCTGGTGCTGTGCGAATCGACCTGAATGCTGATCTTGGAGAGGGTTGCGGGGAGGATGCCGCCATGCTGGAGGTGGTGACCTCGGCCTCCGTGGCCAGCGGTGGACACACGGGGGACCGGGCGAGCATGCATCTCGCGTGCGACACCGCCCGCCGGGGGCGTGTACGGATCGGGGCACATCCGTCGTACGAGGATCGTGTCAACTTTGGCCGTGTGTCGATGGACATTGCGTCAGATGAACTGGGGCGCCTCGTACTGCGTCAACTCCGGGGGCTGGCCGCGGAGGCGGTGCGTGTGGGAAGCCGGATCAGCTATCTCAAGCCCCATGGGGCGCTCTACCACGACGTCGCCGCCAACATCGGGGTGGCTGAATCGGTCGTGAAAGCAGTCGCCAACTTCGCACCCGGGCTGCCCGTTCTCGGGCTGCCCGGATCGCACTTCCTTCGGCTTGCGTCCGAGTCGGGGTTGCGACCGATGGCAGAGGGCTTCGCAGACAGGGCATATGCAGCCGACGGCAGCCTCATCCCCCGCAGTGTTTCCGGCTCGGTCCTGACAGATACGCAGCGGGTGGTCCGCCAAGCAGTTCTGATGGCCACGAAAAAGCAGGTGCGTGCGATGGATGGCTCGATCATTCCCGTCGAAGTCCACTCCATCTGTCTGCACGGTGACACCCCCGGCGCGGTGGATCTGGCCCGGGCGGTCAGGACTGCGCTGGAAGAGGCCGGCGTCAGGGTCGCGGCTTTCGCATGAGGGTGCTGGCCAATGGCGAGCGCGCCTGGCTCCTGGAACTGGCTGATTCCGCAGCGGTCCGTTCCGTGGACGCTGCGCTCCGGTTGCTGCGCTCCGAGGGTGGGCTTCCCTGGGCGCGCATCGTGGATATCGTCCCGGCTGCACGGACCGTCCTGGTGACGGCAGGCAACGCACCGGATGCCGCAGCGCTGCGGGAGCCGTTGACGCATCTCACGGGTCTTCCTCCCCGTGCTGTCCCGACGGGGGGAATCATCGAGATCCCGGTGACCTATGAGGGCCCGGATCTGTCCTCCGTGGCAGAGACCTGCGGCTTGACCCCTGCGGAAGTGGTCGCGGCTCATACCTCCACCCGGTGGGTTGTCGCGTTTTGTGGTTTCGCCCCCGGGTTCGCCTACCTGTCCGACGGGGACCCGCGCCTGCGAGTGGCGCGACGCTCCGAGCCCCGGACAGCTGTACCGGAAGGTGCCGTCGCGCTGGCCGACGGGTACAGCGCCATCTATCCCCGACGCTCCCCCGGCGGTTGGCAGCTGATTGGTCACACGGAGGTCCCCCTGTGGGATCAAAGCCGGCAACAGCCCGCACTTCTGATTCCGGGAATGCGCGTCCAGTTCCGGGCGCTGCCATGAGCCTGGGCGTGCTGCGGGTGGGACCTCTGGCGACCATTCAGGACCTCGGCCGCCCGGGTTGGATGCACATCGGGGTCTCTCCCTCCGGAGCGGCTGACCGAGAGTCACACCGCTTGGCCAACGCCCTTGTGGGCAACGATCCGGGTGCGGCAACCATCGAGGTATTGCTCGGCGGACTCGAGATGGAAGCGTTGGCCCCCACTTGGCTGGCCATGACGGGTGCACGGTGCGGCGTTGACGTCGACGGGCGAAGTGTCGATTGGGCGGCGCCCATTCCATTGCGGGCCGGGCAACGTTTGCGCCTCGGCCGGGCCTCCGCGGGACTGCGGGCATACGTCGCCGTCTCGGGCGGAGTGGACGTGGAGCCAGTGCTGGGTTCACGATCGCGTGACACGCTGTCCACCTTGGGGCCTGTTCCGTTGCGTCCGGGGGAGGTGCTGCCGACTGGCCCGGCCTTCGCACGCCCATCAGCAGAGTTCGCCCCGATGACCGCGAATGCTGGCGGTGAGTTGCAGCTCGTGGTGCACCCCGGGCCGAGGGCAGATTGGAGCGGCGGCGACCTCGCCGATCGTCCGTGGACCATTTCACCGGAAGTGGACCGCGTCGGCGTTCGATTGCTGGGGATTCCACTCCCCCGACATCCTTCCCGCTCCGGTTTGGAACTCCCCAGTGAGCCGCTGGTCCGGGGCGCGGTCCAGCTCCCACCCTCAGGGCTTCCCATGGTGTTCATGGCCGACCATCCGGTGACCGGCGGGTACCCGGTCGTCGCGGTGCTGGATGACACGTCCTGCGATCTCCTCGCACAGGGTCGGCCGGGCCAAAGCCTCACCTTCCGGACCGCCCCCGTGCGACGATGACGCTCATGCTGCCGCTGAAGTTGCCGATTGCCCCGATGCTGGCCAAAGCCGTCGACGCCATCCCCACCGGTGGCTATGCCCATGAACCCAAGTGGGACGGTTTTCGCTGCATCGTTTCCCGGGACGGCAATGACATCATTTTGGGGAGCCGGGGCAAGAAGCCGCTCACCCGCTACTTCCCCGAACTCCTGCCGGCAATCCGGTCGCTTCCCGATCGTTGCATCCTCGACGGCGAAATCATCGTCCGAGCCGGCGGGCAGGGGGCTCAGCACCTGTCATGGGACCTCCTGAGCCAGCGCATCCACCCGGCCGAGAGCCGCATAGCCCGACTGTCGGAGGAAACGCCCGCCGAGTTCGTCTGCTTCGACATCCTTTCCCTCGACGACACCGACCTCACCACTCAGCCGTGGGAGTCTCGCCGCAGCGTCCTGGAGTCGATTTTCACACCCGTTCCTAACCCATCACTGCACCTCAGTGCCGTCACGCGCGATGCGGTCCTTGCTGCGGACTGGTTCACCCGCTTCGAAGGAGCAGGTCTCGACGGCGTGGTGTCCAAGCGGGTCGACGGCACCTATGAGCAGGGCAAGCGGGCCATGCTCAAGATCAAGCACAAGCGCACTGCTGAGGCAGTGGTGATCGGCTACCGCATCGCGAAAAATGGGGACGGCGTCGGATCACTGCTGCTGGGCATGTACAACGATGATGCTCTGGTTCGGGTGGGCGGGATCGTTGGCTTCCCCTTGGCAATGCGCCGCGAGATGGTCACCGAATTAGAGCCGCTGGTGATCGACGAAGTGGACCCGTCGCTCGCCTCGCCGCGGTCCAGGTTTTCGGCTGAGAAAACGACTGACTACGTCCCGTTGGAACCTGCGCTCGTGGTGGAGGTGGCCTTCGACCAACTGGAGGGGCATCGCTTCCGCCACGCTGTCACCTTCCTGCGTTGGCGTCCTGACCGGGAGCCGCGTTCATGTCTTCTGGCGCAGGTGGACGTGGCTGCTGCCTACGACTTGAACGAGGTCTTCACCACTGGGTGATCAGGCTCATCCGGTGATCGGGGACGTCGTACACCGAGGATCCGATCAGGACGTATTACTCCTGCGACACCCAGATGCCGTTGTCTCTCCACTGCTCGGTGAGTGCATCGACGTCGTCGGGACTCACCGCTGCACACAGACCCAGCAATACCGTGGTGTCAAAACCGGCCTCGAAGGCGTCGCGGGTGGTTGCTTTCACGCAGTGATCCGTCGCAAGACCACAGATGTCCACCTCGGTGACGTCGCGCTCCTTCAGGAAGTCCTCGAGGCTGATGTCGTCCTTGCCATGGTCGGCACCCTCGAACCCTGAGTAGGCCGCGGAGTACTCGCCCTTGTCAAAGATTGCGTCGAACTCACGAAAACCCAGGTTCGGGTGGAACTCCACGCCGGAGGTACCGACGACGCAGTGCGGAGGCCAGGTGTCGACGAAGTCCGGGGCATCGCTGAAGTGGGTGCCTGGATCGATGTGGTGGTCCCGGGTAGCGACGACGACGTCGTAGCCATGAGCCTCGGCCAGCAGGTCATCAATTGCTTCGGCCACTGCCGCTCCGCCCGCAATGGCCAACGATCCCCCTTCGCAGAAGTCGTTCTGCACGTCGACGACGATAAGTGCTCGGGCCATGGGTTCTCCTGTGGGACTGGGAGGTGATCGCTTCACCCGCAAGCGTAGCCATTGCTGCGCCTTCCCTGCACTACGCAGAGTCAGGTTTCCGGCCATCCCTACGCGCAAGACCCCACAATTCCATGGCGTGGTCCACCCCGGCGGCCGAGTCTCCCGACCCGCCCATCATCCGTGCCAACTCCGTCGGCCTGTCCTTGTCCTCCAGCCTGAGGACGTCCGAGGTGGTCACCTGTCCGTCGCTGGCCTTGGTCACGACGAAATGTGCGTCAGCGAACGCCGCGACCTGCGCCAGATGGGTCACCACGATCACCTGCGACGTCGTGGCCAGGCGTTGCAACCGCCGGCCGATCTCCAGTCCGACGGCGCCGCCGACGCCAGCATCCACCTCGTCGAAGACGAAAGTGTGGTCAGAGGACGCCCCTGCCAGCACCACTTCCAGAGCCAGTCTCACGCGGGAGAGTTCACCGCCGGAGGCCACCTTGCCCAACGGCGCTGGAGCGCTGCCCGGGTTGGCCGTGAACATGAGCTCAATCCGGTCTGCACCATGGGGACCCTGATCGGCGGGGCTCACTTCGAAGACGAGCCGGGCGTGGGGCATGGCCAACGCCCCCAGCTCGGCCTCGACGAGTCCTGACAGCTGATCCGAGGCCTTCCGGCGATCTGCGGAAATTTCTGCGGCCGCGCTCGCGAGGCTCCCATCCAGTTCCGCGACGCGCCCCCGAAGGGTGTCGATGCGCTCGTCAGAGCCCTCCAGTTGCAGCAGGTTGTCGTCGGCCTCGCGTGCCCAGCGCAGAACGTCGTCGAGGCCAGGCCCGTACTTGCGCATCAATCCGGCGAGCTGCGCGCGACGTTGGCCCACCACCTCCAGCCTGGCGGGATCCGACACGAGATCGGCCGCGTAGGTCGCGACGGAGGCGGCAATGTCGTCCAGCAGGTACTGCGCCTCCCGGGCGCGCGCCGAGAGCTCTTCAGCGAGTCTGTCCTTCTCCGCCAACGTCGTCAGCGCCTTGCGTGCCTCGCCCAACAGTCCGACGGCACTGGGTGCATCAAAATCGTCCTCGTCGCCGCTGAGAGCGCCCTGCACGGTGCCAGCGAGCTGGCGCAGGTCATCCGCATCCATCAGACGGCCAGCTTCACTCGCCAGCGCCTCGTCCTCTCCCTCTTCGGGGGCGACGGCGTGGATCTCCTGCAGACCGAAGCGCAGCATGTCGATCTCGCGAGTCCGGGCCATGGCACGCTCCACAAGCCCCGTCAGTTCCGCGTTCGCAGTGCGTCGTTCCGCCCAATCACGCCGATACTCCGTCAACTTCTGGGGTCGGGCCCACGCATCCAGGATCTCGCGCTGCCGCTCGGGCAGTGACAGCCGCTGTTGTTCAGACTGCCCGTGAATGGTGGCAAGCTCGTCCAGCACATCAGCCAACGTCGACACCGGAACCTGGGCGCCCCCCACGACTGCCTTTGATCTGCCTTGCGCACTCACACGGCGAAGCGTGACGAGTTCATCGTCGTTGTCGACGTCTCCGCCCAGTTCCTCCACGCGCCGCACCACTGCCTGTGGCACCTGCCAGCGCCCCTCCACCAGAGCCCTGTCGCTACCGCGTCGAACAATTCCCGCATCCCCGCGGCCGCCAAGCAGCTGCCCGAGCCCTGCCACGATCATGGTTTTTCCTGCACCGGTCTCGCCCGTCAGAGCCGTCAGTCCGGGTCCGAGCTGCAGCGAGGCCTCCTCCACCACTCCGAAGCCGGCAAGACGGAGCTCACTCAGCATCGAGGGCCCCCGTCCGCTTTCGCCACCCCTCCACAGGAAGGTCGAATTTCTTCACAAGTCGTGTGGTGAAGGGCTGCTCGGACAGGCGAGCGATCCGCAGAGGCATGTCATTGGTTGTCACAAGCACAACGTCACCACACACCACCTCCACGGTGCGGCGGCCGTCACACCAGATGACGCCCTTCGTCAGATCCTCACTGAGATCCAGCTGAACCTCCGAGGACGGCGCCAGCACCATGGGGCGGTTGAACAGAGCATGCGCTGAGAGGGGTACCAACAGCATCGCCTGCACGGCTGGCCAGACCACCGGCCCGCCAGCGCTGAAAGCGTAGGCAGTGGAGCCGGAAGGAGTGGCCACCAGTACGCCGTCGCATCCCCAACGCGACAGCGGCTTCTGGTCCACGCACACGAGCACGTTCAACATGCGTTCGCGCGCAAGCTTCTCCAACGACACTTCGTTGACGGCAAACGATTCCCATTTCAGGTCGCCGTCAGCATCGAACACTCTCACTTCCAGCACGATCCTCTCTTCCACATGGTACTTCCGGGAAATCACCACGTGGTGCAGGGAATGCAGGTCAGAGGTTTCCAGTTCCGCGAGAAAGCCAACGTGGCCAAGGTTCACACCGAGCAATGGCACGCCCAGCGGCTGCCCCCACTCCGCTGCACGGAGCATCGTGCCGTCGCCGCCAAAGACGACAGCCAGTTCCGGCGCCAGATCCGCGGCAGGCTCGATCTGCGCCGTCGGGACCGCTGATCGCAATCGTTCAACGTCATCGGGAAAGGTCAGGATGGTGAAATTCGCTGCTTGCATGTGATCGATGAACTGCGTGGCCGCGGTCAGCGCTTCTGCGCGCTCGGGATGCACAAGGACGGCAATGCTTCGGATTTCCACGCTCCCCAGCCTATCTAGTCAACGAGACGAAGAATTCGACGTTTCCCGCAGTACCCGGCAGACAGCTCTCGCCCTGCCAATCGCAGTTCCACCCCAAACGCGCGGCAGCCGCCACCACACCAGCCACTGAGGATCGGCGAATAGTGGGATCCCTGACGACTCCGCTGGCACCAAGGAGTTCCCGACCCACCTCAAACTGGGGTTTCACCAGAAGGAGTGCCCTCCCATCCTCCGCCAGTACGGCCAACATGGGTCCCAGAAGGAGCGTGAGAGAGATGAAGGAGACATCCGCGACGACGAGATCCACTGGGTCCCCGTCAAGATCGGCAAGTCCGAGCCCACGGAGATTGAGCCCCTCGCGCACAACCACTCTCGGATCGTTGCGCAGTTCGGGGGCGAGTTGGCCATGACCCACATCGACGGCAAATATCAGCTCTGCGCCGCGATCCAGACAGACAGCTGTGAACCCGCCTGTGCTGGCGCCGGCGTCGAGCACGCGAGCCGGAACTTCGATGCCCGAAGCATCCAGTGCACCGATCAGTTTGTGAGCGGCTCGCGATACCCAGAGATCATCGCGCGTTGCGATGATGACGTCGGGTTCCACGGCATGGGAGACCTTGCGAACCTCGATCCCATCGACGGTGACACGCCCCTCGCGGACCATCCAGGCCGCCTGATTTCTCGAGCGTGCAAGGCCGCGGGCCACGAGGGCAACGTCCAGTCTCACGGGCGCGTTGCCACGCCCGGGATTCCCGGCTGTGGGATGTCGGAGGAGTTCTGCAGCACCGCAGCCAACACCTGCTGCGTTTCATCCAGGCGCTGCAACTGCTCAGTGACGGACAGCTCTTCGATGTCCTCCACCAACGCCATGGCGTCCTGAACAGCTTGCTGCCGGCGCACCCCTGACGGTGCCGCGTTCCCGGGGGAAGGATGCCCGGTCTGGCGCCCGATGGTCACGGAATGAGGTCAAGCTGGGAGACTGCGCCACCGGAGTGTGCACCGAACGTCCATACCGCGTGGAGAACGGCCCGCAGGGCATCCAGCTGATCCTCCACTCCCCGGGGTGTCGATGCCAGCAATGCGACGCCATCTTCCAGATGGACCACTTGAGCACCACACTGCAGGCGTGCACCCCCGTCGAGGACCTCAACGGTGTGCACGGGATGCAGGAGCGAGGCCACGTCCCATCCGAGGTGGGTGGGGCGGGCATGGGGCTCGGCCGCGACCAGTTCGTTCTTTCCGTGGGCACCCGTGAAAACGAACAGGGAATCCATCCCCACAGCATTGGCTCCCATGATGTCGGTGTCGAGCCTGTCACCGACGAAAATGGCGTGCTCAGCACCCATGCGCAGCACTGTCTCATCAAGCAGCGGGCGGAATGGTTTCCCCGCCACCTTGGGATCAACGCCGACGCAGGCACGCACAACGGCCACCTGTGCTCCGCAGCCCGGAAGAATTCCACGTTCTGTGGGCCGCGTCATGTCCGGGTTGGTTGCGTACCACGGCGCACCCTCCTGAATGGCAATCGCTCCCAGTTCCAGTTGATGCCATTCCAGTGCAGGGTGATAACCCTGCACCACGGCAACGGGATTTTCCTCCAGAGAGCGAACCGGCTCGAAGCCCCCCTCACGCAACTGTTCGGCCAGAGCATCCGTGCCCACCACGAGGAGACGGGCTCCCTGATGCAAATCGGCCTGCAGCATCCGAACGGTCGCCTGAGTGCTGTTGACCACATCCGTGGTGGTGGCCGCGATACCCAGCTCCTCCAGGTGCGCTGCCACCGTGGCCGGCGTCCGAGCCGCATTGTTGGTCACGAAGCCAACGTGGACGCCTGTTGAACGAAGCTCGGCCAGGGCCTCCGTCACACCGTCAATGGCCAGCGGTCCGAGATAGATGACACCGTCGAGATCGAATAGCGCGGCATCGTAGTCATCAACCAGCCGCTTCACTCCGGGACCTTCGGTGTTTCGTCGGCACCTTGGGTGGCCTCGTGGTCCCGATCCTCCACAACACCATCTTCTTCAGACTCGTCGGGCTCCAGATTCATGCTGTCGGGAAGTGTCACACCCTCCAGAGTGGCAATCCGGTCCGCCGTGTTCAGCGCGCCTGAATCGTCGAGACCGGACGCATCGTTGAACCATTGGATTGCTGGCTCTGACTTTCCGCTTTCCTCCAGAAGATTGGCGTAGGCGTATCGGAGACGAGCCTGCGATTCCCTCGTCCCCATTTTCTCAGAGATGGCCGCCTTCAGAATGCGCAGGCCTTCGTCACGTTGACCAAGATCATCACGTGCGCCGGCTTCCACCAAGAGGCACTCGGTGCGCAGAATCGCGTCCTGGGGTTTGATGCTGGCCAGTGTTTCGAGCGCTTCACGAGGTTTGCCCAACGCACGCTCACAGTCAGCAATCACGGGAATGAGTTCGTCCCCACCGCTCATGCGGCGAATGGCCCGGTATTCACGCAGCGCCACGTCGAAATGACCGGCCGCATAAGCGGTCTCTGCCGCGGCTTCACGAACAACCGGAAGCCGGCCAGCGCGACGGCGGGCTGCCTCCGCATGCTTGTAGGCAAGCTCCGGGTCGACGTCGATCAGTTCACCCGCGGCGAAAATGTGCGCCCCCACAGTGTGTGCCAACTCCTTCGGCAAACCCTTCATCTCCGCTCTCACGGGGAACGGCAGAGACTTCTCGTCGAAGTTCTCAGGCGTGGCCGGCTCATCCGCCGCTGCCGCTGTTCCGGGCTTCGGTATACGCACCTCATACGCGTCCCTGAACGTGCGCTCATTGCCACCATCACCAACGTAGGGGCGGCCGGGTCCCTGGTAGCCACCCTCACGGCGATCACCCGAGCCACGGCGGTCATCGCTGCGTCCTTGGTAGCCGCCCTCACGGCGGTCGCCGGAACCACGGCGGTCATCACTGCGTCCTTGGTAGCCGCCCTCGCGACGGTCACTGGAGCCACCACGGGCTCCTTGGTAGCCACCTTCGCGGCGATCACCAGAACCACGGCGGTCATCACTGCGTCCTTGGTAGCCGCCCTCGCGGCGATCGCCGGAGCCACCACGGGCTCCCTGATAGCCACCTTCACGGCGATCACTCGAGCCACGCCGGTCGTCGGAGCGTCCCTGATAGCCGCCCTCACGGCGGTCGCCCGAGCCACGGCGGTCATCCGAGCGAGCTTGGTAGCCACCTTCGCGGCGGTCGCCCGAGCCACGGCGGTCATCGGAGCGACCCTGATAGCCACCTTCACGACGGTCACTGGAGCCACCACGGGCTCCTTGGTATCCACCTTCGCGGCGATCACCTGAACCACGGCGGTCATCACTGCGTCCTTGGTAGCCACCTTCGCGGCGGTCACTGGAACCACCACGGGCTCCCTGATAGCCACCTTCACGACGGTCGCCTGAGCCACGGCGGTCGTCGGAGCGTCCCTGGTAGCCGCCCTCGCGGCGATCGCCTGAGCCACGGCGGTCATCGGAGCGACCCTGATAACCGCCCTCACGCCGTTCACCTGAGCCACGGCGGTCATCGGAGCGACCCTGATAACCGCCCTCACGGCGATCACCTGAGCCACGGCGGTCATCGGAGCGACCCTGGTAGCCACCCTCGCGGCGATCACTGGAGCCACCACGGGCTCCTTGGTAGCCGCCCTCGCGGCGATCACCTGAGCCACGGCGGTCATCGGAGCGACCCTGGTAGCCACCCTCGCG
>JBQCZU010000001.1:122109-171318 GCA_052089385.1 Arachnia sp. | reverse complement strand
CCTCCCCATGGAGATCGCTCCAGTGCGTGCTCGCCTGTGAAAACTTCAGGCGGCGGCGAAGCAGCCCACCTTTGCTAGGTTGGGTCTGTGCGTTTGGTGATAGCGGAGTGTCAGGTGGATTATGCGGGGCGGCTGTCGGCCCACCTGCCCATGGCCAAAAGATTGATCATTGTGAAAGCGGATGGTTCGGTTTCCGTCCATGCCGATGATCGGGCCTACAAACCCCTGAACTGGATGAGCGCTCCCTGCACCCTCAAGATTGCTGACGCGGATGAAGAGACGTCTGCGCTCGGTGTGACCCAACTCTGGGAGGTGCGCTCCCGCGAGGGTGACACCCTGCAGATCCGCATCGGTGCGATTCATCTCGACACTGACCACACGTTCGGCGTCGATCCCGGGCTGCAGAAGGACGGCGTGGAGGCTCACCTGCAGGCACTTCTGGCCGAACATCCCGCCACTTTCGGTGCTGGATGGCAGCTCGTCAAGCGTGAGTACTACACGCCCATCGGACCCGTCGATCTACTTCTTCGGGATCACAACGGCGGTCACGTCGCCGTCGAGGTGAAACGGCGGGGAGAAATCGACGGGGTGGAACAGCTGACCCGCTACCTCGACCTGATGAACAGGGATCCACAGCTGGCACCGGTTCAGGGCGTGTTCGCAGCCCAGCAGATCAAGCCACAGGCGGCCGTCCTCGCGGCGGATCGAGGCATTTCCTGCCGGGTCATCGACTATGACCTGTTGCGCGGGATGGACAATTCCGACGAGAGACTCTTCTAGGAACACGCCATGCCCACCAGCCGACGACCCAGCAAACATCTGCGCGCCCCGCGCCCGCTCGATGCCTCCCGCCATGCGATCAAGAGATCCACACGCAGGGGCACCTTTCTGGTGCGCGACGTCCCTGCCGACAGGGCAACCAAGCCCTACATCTGTCCCGGCTGCCACAACACCATCGCGGTGGGTACGGCCCACGTGGTGGCGTGGCCGGAAGCGCCCGGGGTGGGCTTTGCCTCCGGCCTGGAGCAGCGCCGTCACTGGCACCGACACTGTTGGAGGGTGGAAGGGTGAGCCTCCATTACGCCACGGTCGGCAATGGTCCATCCCCGGTGGTTTTCATCCATGGTCTCTTCGGGCAGGGCAAGAATTTCACCAGCATCGCCTCCAGCATCAGCGACGTTGCCACGAGCCTGTTGGTGGATCAGCCCAATCATGGACGCTCATCCTGGACCGTCAACTTCTCCCTCGACGAGCAAGCCGCCATCATGGCCGACTGGCTCCGGGAGACGGTGTCTGGTCCCGCAACGCTGGTGGGACACTCACTCGGAGGCAAGGTGGCGATGCGGCTGGCGCTGCGGCACCCTGAGTTGGTCTCCCGGCTCATGGTGGTCGACACCGCGCCCTCCCGCAACGGAGCCACGTCCCAGTTCGCCGACCTGGTCTCTGCCATGCGTGGCCTTGATCTGGCCCACATCTCCAGCCGTTCCGAAGCCAATCAACAGTTGACACAGCTCATCCCCGACGTCGCAGTGAGAGGCTTCCTGCTGCAAAACCTGAAGAGGCACAACGGCAACTGGGCCTGGAATGCCAACCTCGATCTTCTCGGCGACAACCTTCACATCGTGGCGGGTTGGCCCGCAATGGAACAGTCCTGGGATGGCCCCACCTGGTGGGTCGTGGGCGGCAGATCAGACTACGTTGCACCCGAGGACATGACCGTGATGCGGGAGCTGTTTCCCCGCGTCGTGTCAGTGACACTGAAGAAGGCTGGGCACTGGGTCCACGCCGATGAACCCGAGGCCTTCACCTCCATTCTGCGAAAATTCCTCGAGTGAAACTCGAGGATCGCAGACACCCACCTATCCCAGGGTGACTGAGGTGATAAGGGCCTCGGCGATGGGGCTGGTGTCATCCTCGGCCGCCACTCCCTGCGCGGCAATGCCCGCCACCACATCGAGTCCGGCCTGGTCCATGGTCCCGAAGACGGTGTAGTCGGGGTCAAGGACTGAGGAGTCGTCCCACACCAGAAAGAACTGGGACCCGTTGGTGTCTGGTCCTGCGTTGGCCATGGCGACGGTGCCAGGAGGATACGTCATGGAGTCGTCGGTCTCATCGGCGAAGGAGTAGCCGGGGCCTCCCATGCCTGTCCCCGTGGGGTCACCACACTGCAGGACGAAGATGCCGGTGTCGGTCAGCCTGTGGCAGGCAGTGTCATCGAAATAGCCCTGCGTGGCCAATGATTCGAAAGAGTTGACGGTACAGGGGGCCGCCTCGCGGTCGAGGGTGATCTCCACATCGCCCGCAGTCAACGACAAAACGGCCGTGGCTGCCCCCGCGTTGTTCACATCTGTGGTGGGCGGCGGATCCACCGGCTTCGCCGGATCCCCACCCATGGGGTATTCGCAGTCCATGGCCTGGACCATTTCGTCGTCCCCCGATGAATCATTGGCGTCACCGCAGGCCGCGCCAAGCAGGAGGGAGAGGGCGGCAAGGGGGAACAGAAGCGTCTTCTTCACGGTCCACAGCTTCCCATGACCAAGCACTCTGACTCAAAACCAATCCAATCCGGTGACGGTTCCGAATACGTCATATGGCAACGATACGTAGTGGGGCAGAGACACCGGGCCGACCTCTGCGCGCGCTGGCTGGGTTGGTGTCTGCCACGGTTGCGCTGTCTGTGGGTCATTTGGTGGCCGCAGTGCTCAACCCTGCTGCGTCACCTGTTGTTGTGGTGGGTTCCCAACTGGTCGATCTGGCACCCACCCCGGTGAAGGAGGTGGTTGTTCGATACCTGGGGACATCGGACAAACCCATTCTCATCGGCGCGGTCACCGTCGTGGTGCTCATTGCGGGCGCGCTCCTCGGGTTGATCGCCTGGAAACGTCCAAGGGTCGCTGTCGTGGGGGTGGCGGCCCTTGGGTTGGTGGGAGCCGTCGTGGCTCTGTTGCGACCCGGTTTCGGGACAACTGGTGTGATGCCATCACTGGTGGCATCCATCGTCGGAGTTGCAACGCTCACGATGCTGGTGTGGTTGTACCGGGGGGATACAACCACACCAGCCCCATCTGATTCGCCGTCACACGACGTGAGTCGGCGTCACCTGATGATCGGCACCGCCGCGGGAGCGGCTCTCGCTGCCCTGTCCGTGGGTGGCGCCGTGGTGATTGATCGGGCGAAGAGGGCTGGGGCAGCTGCGGCCCGCCGTCTGGGGCTGCCGACGCCAGCCTCGCCTGCCCCATCGATCCCGGCCGGTGCGCAGGTTCCCGGCAACACGCCCTTCACCACCAGCATCGCTGATTTCTACCGGGTCGACATCGCGTTGACGACACCCACCTACTCCGCTGAGGACTGGACGCTGACGCTCGATGGGGACGTCGAGAACCCCATGACGCTGACCTACGACGATCTGATGGCCATGCCCATGATTGAGCGGGACATCACGCTGACGTGCGTCTCCAACGAGGTCGGTGGCTCCTATGTCGGAACAGCCCGCTGGATGGGCGTCCCGTTCTCGGACCTGCTTCCACTGCTCGGCGTCAAGCCGGGGGTGGACCAGGTGTTCTCCTACTCGATGGACTCGGGCTACACCTGCTCGACACCGTTCCAGGCGGTCTCTGACGGCAGGGATGCCATGATCGTCGTGGGCATGAACGGAGAGATCCTTCCCAACAAGAACGGCTTCCCGGCGAGGATGTTGGTGCCCGGACTGTTCGGTTTCGTCTCAGCCACCAAATGGCTCAACCGCATCGAGTTCACCACCTATGACAAGAAGCAGGCGTACTGGACAGAGCGGGACTGGGCCACTGATGCCCCGATTCTTACGGCAGCCCGGATCGATGTCCCCGCCTCCCTCAGCACGCTACCCAAGGACAAGCCTGTGCTCGCAGGAGTGGCCTGGGCGCAGAACCGTGGCATAGCGAAGGTCGAGATTCGCATCGACGGGGGCGAATGGATCGAGGCCAAACTTGCAGATGATGCGGGGATAGACCTGTGGCGACAGTGGAGCCATGTCTTCGACGGCACGGCTGGCAGCCACACCGCGGAAGTGCGCGCCACGGATCTGAACGGGGACACCCAGCCCGAGGAGCGACGCTCCGTCTTTCCAGCCGGCGCCACCGGTTGGCATCTGATTCGCTTCGACTCGGAGTGAGACCATCTTCACAAACCCTTCTCTCACAGAGTGACCCACCAGTGCCCAGCGCTGGTGGGTCGTTCATGTTCAGGGACCACGGATGGATGAATCACAAGAAGACAAAATTCTTTCTCCGAATTCCAATCCACCCCCGGCGCAGCTCCGAATGACGTGTGAGAGATCGCCCGGAAGGGTCATCCCACCGGGGACCATCCTCGAACCGACAAAGGAGAAACACCATGAACATCTTCACCAAGCGCACCAAGACCTTTTCCGCCGTTGCCGCCGGACTGATGCTCTCGCTCAGCCTCGCAGCGTGCTCCGGTACCGACGATGCAGCACCGTCTGCTGACGAAACCACGACGATGACCACGTCCGCCCCGGCCACCCCCATGGAAGAGTCCATGGCACCATCGATGGAGGAGTCCATGGAGCCCTCCATGGACGACTCCATGGCTGCCATGAACGCTGATGCCCCGTTCGGTCCCGGCTGCGCAGCTGTTCCTGCGAGTGGTGCAGGATCCTTCGATGGCATGAGCCAGGACCCGGTGGCCACTGCCGCCAGCAACAATGAAGAACTGAGCACCTTGGTGACTGCGGTCACCGCCGCCAATCTTGGGGACACGCTGAACAACGCTGAGGACATCACGGTCTTTGCCCCGGCGAACTCCGCGTTCGCAGCGATGGACCCAGCCACGCTGGAGGCAGCCCTTGCCGATCCTTCCGGGCTCCTGACCGATGTCCTGACCGCACACGTGGTGGGCGAGCGTCTGGCCCCCGCCGATCTTGCGGGCGAGTTCGACACCCTGAACCCCGATCAGAAAATCATGATCGAGGGCTCAGGTGAGGACTTCACCGTCAACGGCAGCGCTGCGGTGGTCTGCGGCAACGTTCAGACCGCCAATGCAACCGTCTACATCATTGATGGTGTGCTTCTGCCCCAGGGCTGATTCGACAGGACACAAAAAGGCGAGGACACCGGGCAGCCGGTGTCCTCGCCTTTTCGTGCCCGGACGATAGGTTGGGGACCATGGTGAACCTGACTCGTATTTATACCCGCACCGGCGACGCCGGCCACACTCGCCTGGCTGACAACTCAGACGCGCTCAAGACTGATCTGCGAGTGGAGGCCTACGGCACCGTCGACGAGGCCAACGCCACGATCGCCCTGGCTGTGGCGCTTGGAGGGCTTCCAGAACGTGTGGGCGAAATGCTTGACCTGATCCGCAATGAGATGTTCGATGTGGGCGCCGATCTCGCAACACCACTTCAGCACAATCCCGAGTGGCCACCGCTGCGCATCGAGCAGTCCTCCATCGATCGTCTGGAAGCCTGGTGCGACGAACTCGGCGACCAGTTGCCCAACCTGCGCTCCTTCATTCTCCCCGGCGGATCCCCGTCAGGGGCCCAGCTCCACGTGGCCAGGACGGTATGCCGTCGGGCGGAGCGAGTCGCGTGGCGCTGCCTCGAGCAGCATGGGACGGACGTGTCGGAGAACGCCGGTGATGGTGGGGTGAACATGCTGGCCCTGACCTACCTGAACAGGCTGAGCGACCTTTTGTTCATCATGACCCGCAGTACCAACGGTGCAGAGGCAGATGTCCTCTGGGTCCCCGGCACGGACCGGGAGAAGCCCGGCAGGAACAAAAAATAATCCGGACCCACGTCAGGGCTCCGGATTCGATCAGGGTGCTTCACAGCGGTGAGTCCTGACTTGTTGGGATGTAGTGGCTGCCCGGTGGTGCTGACTCCAGCCACGTGATGAGACCCATCGTGGTGTCACCGTCCATGGCAAATCGTTCCTCACGCTCGGAGAGCCGGTCGCGCAGCAGGATGACGTGGGAGTTCTCAAAGAGAACCACCTCCTCGAGACCACTGGCGGGACGCTGATGGACATAGGTGGTCATGCTGCGACGCATACTCACACTGGGTCGCATGCCCAGTGAAAAGGCGCGGAACCATTCGAGTCGATCCTCGCGGTAGCGCGCGAGTCCCAACACCCAGCCGGTACCGGGAACGCCGTCGCTGATGCGGTAGGCACAATCAAAAAGACCACCCTGGCCTGTGAGCCAGCGGCGGCGGAAGTACAACCCCAAAAAGGGCATCGCAAGCAGTAGCGTCACACACACGACGACCACCACGACGTCCCAAGTCATGTGAGAGAAGATACATGTATTTCTCAGGGACATGCGCACGCCGGAGAGCACTGGCGTGCTCCCCGGCGAATTTGTTACTCAATTGTTGTGTGGACCGACGTCAGTCAGGCTTTTTGAACTTTTTCGCCCGCCCGAATCTGTGCATCAAGAATGTTCAAACGATGCTGCTGCGTTTCGGTGATGTCACCGGCATCCCGCAGCGTGACCAGCTCGGCCACTGCTGGATAGGCCTTTTCCAGGGTCACTTCCTGACCCATCACGGCATCCTGGCTCAGGATCCAGACGTGGCTTTCGGCCACGGAGATGAAGCCGCCGTCAACCGCGAGCGTCTCACTCCGACCGTCCGAGGTGACAATGTCCACCACGCACGGCACCAGCGCCGCCATCAGCGGCTCATGCCCCGGCAGGATTCCCAAGTCCCCCTCCGTGGTACGGGCGATGACGTTGATCACGTCGCCCGCCCACACCTGCCGGTCGGCGGAGACGACCTCGACCTTCAGCGGTGACCGCTCCATCTCAGCGTTCCTTGCTCATCTTGTCCCACGCCGCATGGACATCTTCCATGGAGCCGACGTTGAAGAAGGCCTGCTCCGCGATGTGGTCAACGTCCCCTCGTGTGATCATCGAGAACCCCTCAATGGTGTCCAGGAGGGCCACTGTGGAGCCCGGCACGTTGGTGAACTTTTCTGCAGTGTAGGTGTTCTGGCTGAGGAATTGCTGCACCCGCCGCGCGCGGTTCACGATGATCTTGTCCTCCTCGGACAGCTCATCGATTCCGAGGATGGCAATGATGTCCTGGAGTTCCTTGTTGCGCTGCAGGATCTGCTTCACGCGCACGGCCGTGTCGTAGTGCTCTTGGCCAACGTACTGCGGATCGAGGATGCGGCTCGAGCTCGACAAGGGGTCCACGGCCGGGTACAGGCCACGGGAAGCGATCTCGCGAGAGAGCTCCGTCGTGGCGTCCAGGTGCGCGAAGACCGTTGCAGGAGCCGGGTCAGTGTAGTCATCCGCTGGCACGTAGATGGCCTGCATCGAAGTGATCGAGTGACCCTTCGTGGAGGTGATTCGCTCCTGCAGTTGCCCCATCTCATCTGCCAGCGTCGGCTGGTAACCAACGGCGGAGGGCATACGACCCAGGAGGGTGGAAACCTCAGAGCCGGCCTGTGTGAACCGAAAGATGTTGTCGATGAAGAGCAGGACGTCCTGGTTCTGGACATCGCGGAAGTACTCAGCCATGGTCAGTGCCGACAGTGCCACCCGCAGACGCGTGCCGGGGGGCTCGTCCATCTGGCCGAAGACGAGCGCGGTGTCCTTCAGGACTCCGGCCTCATCCATCTCCATGATGAGGTCGTTGCCCTCACGGGTACGCTCCCCCACCCCGGCAAACACCGAGGTGCCACCGAAGTTGTTGGCGATGCGGTAGATCATCTCCTGAATGAGCACCGTCTTGCCCACGCCGGCGCCACCGAACAGACCAATCTTGCCGCCCTTGACATAGGGGGTCAGAAGGTCGAGCACCTTGATGCCGGTCTCCAGCATTTCGGTCCGAGGCTCAAGTGCATCGAACTTGGGCGCATCACGGTGGATGGGCCAGCGCTCGGTGATCTCGATCGATGATGGGTCCACGTTGAGAACGTCGCCGGTCACGTTCCAGACGTGGCCCTTGGTGATGTCGCCAACCGGCACGCTGATGGGCGCTCCGGTGTCGCGGACTTCAGCGCCGCGACGCATCCCGTCGGTGGGCTTCAGCGAGATGGCACGGACAAGGTTGTCGCCGAGGTGAAGTGCGGTCTCCAGCGTGATGGTCTGCTTGTGCCCCATGACCTCGGTCTCGACGTGGAGCGCGTGGTTGATCTCGGGGATCTGGTCGGCCGCGAACTCAACGTCCACGACGGGGCCGATGACCCGGGCAACCCGGCCGATCCCGCCGGTAGCGGCGACAGGGTTCGCATCTGCAGTGGCAGTCATGTCTTTCCTCACTCGTTTCCGGCTGAGTCGGCGAGCGCCGCGGCGCCACCGACGATTTCAGAGATTTCTTGGGTGATCTCTGCCTGACGGGCCTGGTTGGCCTCACGTGTCAGGGTTTCAATCAGGTCCTGCGCATTGTCGGTGGCGGACTTCATGGCCCGCTGCCTGCTGGCCAGTTCCGACGCAGCCGATTGCAATAGTGCTGTGAAGACCCGATTGGCCACATACATGGGAAGCAGCTGGTCGAGAACGGCTGAGGCATCGGGCTCAAAGGTGTAGAACGGAATGATGTCGCCGTTGGTCGGCATCTCATCACTGTCCTCCACCACCAGGGGCAGCAGCCTCACGGCCGCTGACTGCTGGGTGAGAGTCGAGATGAAGCGGGTGCTGACCACGTGGATCTGGTCCACGCCACCCTCCTCGTACGGAAGCAGGAAACGTTCAATCAGAACATCGGCGATTTCCTTGGCGTGCGCGTAGTCCGGAGCGTCGGAGAATCCGGTCCAACTCTTCTCCACGTGACGCTCACGGAAGTCAAAATACGACACTCCCTTGGTTCCAGTGATGTACTGCACATTCTCCTGGCCCTCGTCCTTGACCAGCCGCGCGTGCAACTTCTCGGCGGCCTTGATGACGTTGGCGGAGTAGGCACCGGCCAGGCCCCGGTCGCCCGTGATCAGCAGCATGGCTGAACGCCGTGGCGGCTGGTGGTCCGTCAGCAGCGGATGCTCCACCTCGGAGTGCGTGGCCAGCGCCGACACCGCATGCGTGAGTGCACGGGTGTAGGGCATGGCGGCACGAGCTTTCCTCTGCGCCTTGATGATCCGGGAGGCAGCGATCATTTCCATGGCGCGAGTAATCTTCTGCGTCGTCGTCACTGAGCGACGACGCTCCCGAAGCTCCCGAAGACTGCTAGCCATGGATCATCAACTCCGCTTCTGACGGACGATGGTCTCCTGGCCGATTTCGTCCGTCTCCAACGCCTTCTCGTCAGCGTTGTTCACGAGCAATTTGCCGTCGGCGGTCCGAAAGATCGTCTTGAAGTCCGCCAGAGCAGCCACGGTTGCTGCCTGTTCCTCTTCCTTGAACAGTTTGGTGTCGGCGATGGACTGCAGGACGGTGGCGTTGTGTCGCAGATAATCGAGGAATTCCTGCTCGAAGCGCAGGACATCCTCCACCGGCACGTCATCGAAATGGCCGGAGTTGCCGGACCACACGCTGATGACCTGGTCCTCCACCGGGTACGGGGCGTACTGACCCTGACGAAGCAGTTCCACGAGGCGGGCGCCACGCTCCAGCTGGCGCCGCGATGTTGGGTCGAGATCCGAGGCGAACATGGCGAAGGCCTGCATGTCGCGGTACTGGGCGAGGTTGATCTTCAACGAGCCCGATACTGCCTTCATGGCCTTGATCTGTGCGGCACCACCCACGCGCGACACCGAGATGCCGACGTCGATGGCCGGCCGCTGGTTGGCGTTGAACAGGTCGGACTGGAGGAAGATCTGCCCGTCGGTGATCGAGATCACGTTGGTGGGAATGTAGGCAGAGACGTCATTGGCCTTGGTTTCGATGATCGGCAGACCTGTCATCGAACCCGCCCCCAACTCGTCGGAGAGCTTTGCGCAACGCTCCAGGAGCCGGGAGTGCAGGTAGAAGACGTCGCCGGGGTAGGCCTCGCGACCCGGGGGACGCCGCAGCAGCAGCGACATGGCGCGGTATGCCTCGGCCTGCTTGGTGAGGTCGTCAAAGACGATCAGGACGTGCTTGCCCTGGTACATCCAGTGCTGACCAATGGCAGAACCGGCATAGGGAGCGATGTACTTGTACCCGGCAGGATCGGACGCGGGCGCGTGCACGATGGTGGTGTACTCCATCGCGCCGGCGGCCTCCAAGGTGCTGCGCACCTCCGCGATCGTGGACCCCTTCTGTCCAATGGCGACGTAGATGCAGCGAACCTGCTTCTTCTCATCGCCTGAGGCCCAGTTGTCCTTCTGGTTGATGATGGTGTCGATCGCAATGGCGGTCTTGCCGGTCTTGCGGTCACCAATGATCAGCTGACGCTGACCTCGGCCGATCGGGGTCATGGCGTCGATGGCCTTGAGTCCGGTCTGCAGTGGCTCCCGAACCTCCTGGCGATCCATCACGCCAGCGGCCTGAAGCTCGAGCGCACGACGCTCGGTCAGATCCTTGATCTCTCCGAGCCCATCAATCGGGTTACCGATGGCATCCACGACGCGACCGAGGTATCCCTCGCCAACGGGCACCGAGAGGACCTCACCGGTGCCGTGCACCACTGATCCCTCATTGATGCCCTCGGAGTCTCCGAGCACTACGACGCCGATCTCGCGCTCATCCAGGTTCAGGGCAATGCCCATGGTCCCGTTCTCGAAACGCAGGAGTTCGTTGGCCATTGCAGAGGGCAGGCCCTCGACACGGGCGATACCGTCGCCGGAGCTGACGACGGTGCCAACCTCGGTCCTGTTCGCCGCGGCGGGCTGGTAGGACTGGACGAAGTCGTCCAGAGCGTCCCGGATCTCGTCGGGACTGATCGTGAGTTCAGCCATTGGGGCCTGCTTTCGCTTAAGTCGTTGTGAGGAGCCGGCGGGCATCTTCCAGCCGCCCGGCAGTGGTTGATTCGATGATGTGATCGCCCAGAGACACGTTCATACCGCCCAGCACTTCTGGATCGACCTCCACTTGAAGAGTCACCGGTCCGCCCACCTGGGCTTCCAGTGCTCTACGAAGGCGCTCCATACGGGCGTCATCCAGTGGACGCGCCACCGTCACACGTGCAATGTGTTGGCCCGCCAGGGAAGCAGCCATTTTCAGGTAGCTCTGCACCGTCAGAGGCAGGGTTCGCACCCGCGCAGCCGTTGCCCTGGCAAGTAGGCGTGCAGTGATGGGATGGGCACGGTCAGAAATCAGGCGTGTCACCAGATCCCGCCGACCCTCCAGCGGATAGCTCCGGTTGCGCAACGCGTCCGACAGCGCCACATCCGAATCAACCGTGACGGCAAAATCGTGCAACTCCTGCTGCACCCTGCCTAGATCTCCAGACCGCTGCGCCACACGCAGCATCGCCCGTACTCCCTGGGTCTCCAGTGCACTCACCAGCGCCCGACCACTGGGGTGGACACCAGAAGCCACTTCCGTCAGAACCGCCATGGCAGATTCGCTGATGCGGTGACCCAGCAGCCGCTTCGCCAGAGCTTCTCGCGCCTCGGCGGTGGAGCTGGGATCTGACAGTGAGCGGCGCAACGGTGCCTGGCTCTCCAGGAGGTCGACGACGGCGAACAGTTCGTCGGCTCCATACGATTCCACCGACATGGCGTCGGTCTTCGCGTTGAGGGCAAGCAGAGCTGCGTCGCGCGCCTTCATCGCGCCGACTCGAGTTCAGCCAAGAAGCGATCCACCGTACGGTTGGCGCGGTCGTCGTCGGTGAGTGATTCTCCGACGATCTTTCCGGCCAGTGTGGTGGCCAGGCCACCCACTTCTCCGCGCAGTTCCGCCATGAGGTGAGCACGCTCGGCCTCGAGCTGGACACGTCCAGAATCCAGAATGCGCGACGATTCTTTGGTTGCCTTCTCGCGAGCCTCGGCCAGAACCTGTGCGCCGGCATTTTTTGCATCCTCACGAATGCGCGCAGCCTCTTCACGGGCACTGGCAAGTTGGTCGTTGTAGTTGGCCAACGCCGCCTCGGCCTTGGCCTCAGCCGCTGCAGCACGCTGCATCCCGCCCTCGATTTTCGAGGATCGCTCCTCATACATCTTCTCGAAGGCCGGGACGATGAACTTCCACATCACCAGGAAGACCAGCAGCATGAAACCAATGCCGACGAAAATCTCCGATATGTGGTGGGGGGCAAGAGGCCCGAGGTTGACCTCTTGCAGCACCCCGAAAACGGGGGTATTCATGCGGGGCTCAGAGAACGAACGCGAGGGCGATGGCGATGATGGCGAGAGCCTCCACCACGGCGAAGCCGATGAAGGCGGTGCTCATCATGGCGCCGCGGGCCTCGGGCTGCCGCGCCGTACCGTTGATGACGGACGCAAAGATCCATGCCACACCCAGCGCCGGGGCGATGGTGGCGATCGCGTAGCCGATCATGTTGATGTTGCCCGTGATCGTGATCTCGAGAAGGGACAGCATGGTTTTCCTTTCGGTGGCTTTTTGCCCGGATGGGCAAGAAAGTCGGTCTTTTTAGTGTGCCTCGGAGATGGAGGTGGACACATACTGGGCGGTCAGAACGGTGAAGATGTAGGCCTGAAGGGCTCCGATGAAGAGTTCCAGGAACAAGATCGCAAGGCTGAAGAGGATGGAAACCCCTCCGGCGAAGTTGTAGAAGAGGTTGTCGGTGTAGGTCACCAGGAAGGCCCCGCCGACGACGAACACCAGCACGACGAGGTGTCCGGCGAACAGGTTCGCGAAGAGTCGCAGCGCCAACGTGATGGGCCGCGTGATGAAGTTGGCGAGGAACTCCAGGGGAATGATGATGGGCAGCAGATACCAGGGAACGCCCTCGGGGATCAGTTGTCGCTTCAAAAAGCCACCGAACCCGAACTTCGCAAAGCCGGCACCCACATAGACGCACCAGGACATGAAGGCCAGGCCATAGGCGTATCCGACGTTGGAGAACGTGGGGTACATGAAGAAGAAGAACTCGCCGAACCAGTTGTTGATCAACAGGAAGGAGAACAGCCCCAGCAGGTAGGGCAGGAACTTCTTGAAATCGTGGTGCAGGATGTCGCGGGCGATGCCGTTGCGAATGAACTCGTAGACGTACTCGCCGAGGAACTGTCCCTTGGACGGTTGGACCTTCAGATTGCGGGAGGCCCACCACCACAGCAATATGACCAACAGCGCCCCGATGATTGCCTGAAGAGCGGGTTTGTTGACCCACATCAGCCAATCAGGGCCACCGGGGAAGGCGGGTCCGAACTTGAAGTCATCCACACCCGGTGGCGTGAAAACGCCATCCTCCAGCGGAAGAAGTCCTGGATTCACTCAAGTCTCCCGTATCTCTTGATGATGAGGTAGGTGCTGGTGGCCAGACCCAGAATGAGTCCAACCGGAAGCAGCCACTGCGTGTGCAAGTAGTGATCCCCGAGCCAACCGAGTCCTCCGTAGAAAATTAGTCCGGCCAGGATATAGCTGAGCGCAACCATGCCGTCGTCGGTGTTGCCACCACGCGGTGGCGTTGTCGTGCCCATGTCCGTTGCAGAGCCTAGCGGAAAAAATGATCTCGATCACTTCGAACATCATTGCGTGCCGTTAATGGGCGCGACGTACTCCTGGTCATATATGGGCACCCGTTGTCTGGCAGCCACGACGACGACGCCTGTCACCCAGGCGATGACCGTGCCCGTGACTGCAAGGAGCAACCATCCGGGCGAGATGAGAGGTTCCACCGCCGGATGCCGCAGGAGGAACCACATCCCTGCGCCGATCCCCACAACACGCACCCCGTAGGACGCGAGAGCCACGCCCATCCCCTGCACTGGATCCATTTCGCAGGCAACGATTTCAATGGCCTGTCCGATGGAGAAGAAGATGACCACGGCAGCAAACCCCAGCGCCACAGTGATGGCCGCCGAAGCCCCATCCAGCGCGAGAGCCAGCCCGAAGATCCCCAACCCCACCGCGTGCCCAAGGACCAGACCGCCGACCATCATTTCCCGGGCACGACGCGCTGATCCAGAGAAGACGCGGGCAGGTCGTGAGGCCTCAGGCATCGTCATCGCCACGGGGGCTCGCCAACAGTCCCGGCTCATCCGCTTCCGGAACAACCTCAGGTCCCGGGGTCATCAGGGCCGCCGCGGGGCGTAGTGGGCGGGTGGTGAAGACGATGACGGCCACCAGGGCGACTGCGACGATGATGACGGCGTAGAGATCGTCAGCCAGTGTGATGGTGACCAGGCCCACCGCAGAGACGGCGGTCCACGCATACATCAGATAGACGGCACCCCGATGGGAGTGGCCCCGCGCCACGAGTCGGTGGTGGAGGTGCTGTTTGTCGGCGACGAACCAGTACTGCCCGTTCTTCGTCCGCCTGATGTAGGCCGACACGAGATCCACCAACGGCAGTGCCAGTGCCGCCAGTGGTAGCAGGATCGGCAGCATGGCGGGAAGGATGTTGCCGGCGTCACCCTCCAGTGAACTCGGATCGATCTGACCCGTGAAGGAGATGGCGCTCATGGCCATCAGAAGACCCAGCAGCATCGCGCCCGAGTCGCCCATGAACATTTTGGCCGGATGAAAATTATGTCCGAGGAACCCCAGACAGATACCGACGGTGGCCACCGTGATGAGGCTTGCGGTGGTGGCTCTCACCAGATCCTGTTCATAGGCGAGCACATAGGAGTAGGCGAAGAAGGCGCCGGCACCGATTGCCACGACACCGGCGGCGAGGCCATCGAGGCCGTCGATGAAATTGATGGCATTCACGCAGACCGCAATGAAGAACACTGTGACGAGGATGCTCGTGGCATCGTCGACGCCGTAAATGCGGCCGGGAAGAGGAATCCAGTAAATGCGCACGCCCTGGAGGACTGCGACCCCCGCGGCCAACACCTGTCCCCCCAGCTTCACCAGAGCCGGCATGTCGTACTTGTCATCGAGGGCACCGACAGTGCAGATCACCAGGCCGGCCCACAGCACCGCCGATGCGTCATGGGCAACCGCTGCATGCTTGCCCAGGAAGGGCAACTGCAACGCCAACCAGAAGGCGATGGCAAGCCCTCCCAGCATGGCCAGACCGCCGAAGTACGGAATGGGCTGGGTGTGAACGTCACGAGATCGCACCGCAGCCATGGCACCGGTGCGCATGGCCAACGTTCGAAACGCGCCCGCCAACAAGTAGGTGACGGCTGCCGCCACCAACATCACCAGCAGGTATTCACGCATGCATCATCCGGGAATCGGCTTGTTGTCAGGGGGTACCGCTTCTTCCGATGGTGCCCCAATCTGTCCTGCCGCATCGACGGGTGGCAACTCTGCGGACGGCCCGGCCCCGAGCCCGGGCAGAGGGTTCAGACCTGTGGCCACCGCAACCAATTCCTCAAACGACAACACACCGTCACGCAGAACGCGTCCCTTGTCGGACCGGCTGAAATCCACAATGGTGCTGGCTCCCTGACCACTTACGCTGCCACCGTCGAGATACACCGCCACCCGATCGCCGAACGCTGATCGCGCTTCTTCACATGTGGTGGCCGCTGTCTGGCCGGAAATATTGGCGGAGCTGACAGCCAGCGGACCTGTGCTTCGCAGCAGGGTTCGCGCCCCCTCGTGGTCGGGGACCCTGACAGCGACGGTGCCGTCGCTCTCCCCCACCTTCAGGTTCAGCGTCTTGTGCGCCTTCAGGATCAGAGTGAGGGCGCCGGGCCAGAATTTCTTGGCCAGCGCCGCGGCGTCATTGGGTACATCCGAGGCCAGAGCGCGCAGCATGGATGGTTCCGCGATGAGAACGGGCGGTGGCATGTCCTTGCCCCGCTCCTTGGCGTCGAGCAACTTCTGCACGGCGGCGCTGGAGAACGCGTCGGCCCCGATTCCGTACACGGTGTCAGTGGGCAGAACGACGCAGTCACCCGCATTCACCGCTGCTGTTGCTGCTGCAATCCCCGCGTCGGCGTCCACGGACAGATGGTGCAGGGCGGGGGCCGACGGGATGATCTCGCTCACGACGTCAATCCTGCCATGCCCGGACCCTGTGTTCGAAGTGCACCGATCGATGGGGCTCGCTTCGCGATGACATGGCGATCCCGTCCCGCCAGATCGGAAAGCTCCAGCGTGCCAGCAAAGTTGGGCGGGCCGAAAAGCTGCAGCACAGCGGCGGACTGCTTCTCGTCATGCTCCGCGGCCACCCAGCCGTCGGCGGCAAGGAGCCGGAGTGCAACATCGCGCACCACGTGCAGGGCATCCAGCCCATCCTCACCGCTGAACAGTGCCAGATCCGGATCCTGGCCCACCACGTCCGCCGGCAGGATCGGGCGATCAGTCTCGGGAACATACGGCGGATTCGCCACGACGAGATCGACGGTGCCGTTCAGCTGCTGGAAAGCATCTGCCATGTCGCCGAGCACAAGGTCGATGTCGATTCCTTCAAGGTTGCGCTGAAGATAGGGCCAGGCATCCTTCGACAGTTCCACGGCATGCAACTCCACGCCAGCCATCTCGCGTGCCAGACACAAGGAGATGGCGCCGGATCCGGCACACAGCTCCACCACACGGCGACGGTTCACTGGCCGCTCCGACAGGATCTGCAGGGCTGCTCCGACGAGTTGTTCTGTCTCCGGGCGCGGAATGAACACCCCCGGCCCCACGTGAACCTCCTCGTAGCGAAAGGGAGCGAGGCCTGTGATGTGCTGCACTGGTTCTCCGGACTCACGGCGTTGCACCATGTCCTCAAACGTGTGCACCTGCTCCGGCGAGGGATCCGCGGCCAGGATCAACCCCTGGGTTGCTCCCAGAAGATGGGTCAGCAGCAGTCGGGCATCCACCACAGGACTTGTCAGGCCCGCTGCCTTGAACCGTTGCGTCGCCATCGCCATCGCATCGCTGGTGCGCATCAGCGAGTGCCACCTGCCAACCGTTCGGCCAGATCCGCTTCAGCCAGAGCTTCCAACACCGGGTCCAGCATGCCGCCCAGAACGGCGTCGAGATTGTGGGACTTGAAGCCGATCCTGTGGTCGCTGAAGCGGTTCTCAGGGAAGTTGTAGGTTCTGATCCGCTCCGAGCGGTCCACGGTGCGCACCTGCGACTTGCGGGCCTGGGAGGCAGCGGAGGCAGCCTGCTCCTCCATGAGCGCTGTGAGTCGTGATCGCAGCATCCGCATTGCCGAGTCCTTGTTCTGCAGTTGGGACCGCTCGTTCTGACAGCTGACCACCAACCCCGAGGGCAAATGGGTGATCCGCACGGCGGAGTCGGTGGTGTTGACGCCCTGTCCGCCCGGCCCGGATGCTCGGTAGACGTCGATGCGCAGATCTTCGTCGTTGATTTCCACCTCGTCGGCCTCCACGTCCGGCATGACGAGAACACCGGCTGCGGACGTGTGTACACGCCCCTGGGATTCGGTGACGGGGACGCGCTGCACCCGATGCACTCCACCCTCAAACTTCAGCCGACCATAGGGTCCGACGCCATCGACGGCAGCGCCCTTGATCGCCACCGTCACGGTCTTGTAGCCGCCGAGATCGGTCTGCTGCTCATCGAGGAGTTCCACCTTCCAGCCCGCATTGTCCGCATGCCTCAGGTACATGCGCAGCAGGTCACCGGCGAAGAGAGCAGATTCATCGCCGCCCTCCCCGGACTTGATTTCCAGCAGGGCGTTCGCATCATCATTGGGGTCCCTCGGCGCCAGCAGCCGTGTGAGTCGCCCCATGGTGACGGTGAGCTGCTCGTCCAATTGCTCCACCTCGTCGGCGAAGGCGACATCCATCTCGGCGAGCTCTGTTGCTGCCTCACGGTCGCCTGTCAGTCGGGCGTGTTCCTCGAGCGCCTCCACCACCGGCCGCAGGGCTGCATACCTGCGCCCCACCTTGCGCGAACGCGTCGCATCGGTGTGGAGAGAGGGATCGGCGAGTGCCAGCTCGAGGGCACGGAACTCCTCGATGAGCGGTGTGGCTGACTCGAACATTTCGATTGCCTCTCTGGCGTGGGCGAGCGTGATAAAGCAAAACCCCCGCGAGGGTATCGCGGGGGCTGACCCCAAATGGGATCCACTGAGGGCTTGGCCCTTCCGTGTCGTTTCTACTTCTGGTAGCGCTTCTGGAAGCGGGCCACGCGGCCACCGGTGTCAAGGATCTTCTGCTTGCCGGTGTAGAACGGGTGGCACGCCGCGCACACGTCGGCGCTCAGCGAGCCCTTCGTGGAGGTGCTGCGAGTCGTGAACTTGTTTCCGCACGTGCAGGTCACATCGGTGTCCTGGTACTGCGGGTGAATGCCCTGCTTCATGTGGTGCTCCTTGCGTGATGTGTGATTTATCCGGGTCGCCCGGGGCCCAAGAAAGGCTCCATGCAGTGCGTGAACCGGCACAAGGAGCAATTATGCCACTGCGAGCGGCCAGCACCAAGCCAGCCCTTCGCCCGCAGTGGCTCGGATGCACTGCCGGGTCAGTTCTCCTGCTGTGGAGTCGTTTTCATAACGCTGAGGAGGAACTCGTGGTTGTCCTTCGTCTTGCGCATGCGCGACATCAGGGTTTCAAGTGCTGCCTGATCACCCAGACCGGACAGTGCCCGACGAAGCTTCCAGATGATGTTCAGCTCATCCTTGCCCAGGAGCAGTTCTTCGCGCCGGGTACCGGAGGCGTCGACGTCAATGGCCGGGTAGATCCGCTTGTCCGCGAGTTGCCTCGTCAGTCGGAGCTCCATATTGCCGGTGCCCTTGAACTCCTCGAAGATGACCTCATCCATCTTGGAGCCGGTCTCGATGAGCGCAGTGGCCAGAATGGTGAGCGAGCCACCGTCTTCGATGTTGCGGGCCGCGCCGAAGAACTTCTTCGGCGGGTAGAGGGCGGCCGAGTCCACGCCGCCGGAGAGGATGCGACCCGAGGCGGGGGCCGCCAAGTTGTAGGCACGTCCCAGGCGTGTGATGCCGTCCAGGAGCACCACAACGTCGTGTCCGAGTTCGACCAGGCGCTTGGCGCGCTCGATGGCGAGTTCCGCCACCATGGTGTGGTCCTCGGCCGGACGGTCAAAGGTCGAGGCGATGACCTCGCCGGAAGTGGTGCGCTGGAAGTCAGTGACTTCCTCGGGACGCTCATCCACGAGCACCACCATGAGGTGGACCTCCGGATTGTTGGCGGCGATCGCGTTGGCAATGGCCTGCATGATCATCGTCTTGCCGGCCTTGGGGGGCGAAACGATGAGGCCTCGCTGGCCCTTGCCGATGGGCGAAACCAGATCAATGAGACGGCCCGTGAGTGATCCGGGCGTTTCAAGCTTGAGCCGCGACTGTGGGTACAGCGGGGTCAGCTTGGCGAACTCCGGGCGGTTGCGTGCCTTCTCGGGATCGTCACCGTTGACCGTGTCAAGCCGGACGAGCGGGTTGTACTTCTCCTTGCGCTCGCCCTCCTTCTGAGTGCGGATGGCGCCGGAGACCACATCACCGCGTCGCAGACCGAACTTGCGCACCGTCGAGATGGGGAGATAGGCGTCGTTGGAACCCGGCAGGTAGCCCGTGGTGCGAACGAAGGCGTAGTTGTCGAGGATGTCAACGATTCCCGAGATTGACGCCAGGACGTCGTCATCGCTGACCTGGGGATCATTCTCGAAGCGATCCATGCCTGAAGAGTTGCGGCCTGCGGGACGACGGGTCTGCCGGTCCCTGCTGCGGCGGCGGCGGCCGCGCTGTGAGCCACCTGCGTTCTCGTCATCCCAGCGGTTGTTGCCACCACTGCCCTGGCCACCCCCGCTGTTGTTGTTGTTGTTCTGGCTGGGGCCCGAGTCGCCACTGGAGGGGGCCGAAGCGGGGGCGTTCTGGCCCTTGTTGCTCGGTTGTTTCCCACCCGTGGAGCCCATGGCTGCGGCGAGCCGCTCGCCCACCTCTTCGTTGACAGCATCCTGCGATGCGCGGTCGCGACCATTGCGATCGCGGCGTCGACGGTTCTGGTTCCTGCCGCCTGTCCCCTCGCCGCGGGGCTCATTGCTCTGGACCGAATCACCGCGGGAGGAGTCAGCCTGCTGCGCTGCTGCTGCCTGATCGGACGCTGGAGCGGAGGCGGTCTTTTCCTGCTGGCGATCCTGCGAGGTGCGGCGAGACTCCGAGGCAGCTTGCTTGCGGGATTCGCTCGGAGCGTCAGTACTGGGATGGGGCTCTTCCACTGGGCGCTCAGTCTGAGCATCGCGCGGTGGCCGTTGCTTTCGTGGCGTCGAGGAGGGGGCCGCACTGCCCTGTCCCGATGAGATGGCAGACACCAGGTCTGACTTCCGCATCGCCGAGACGCCCTTGAGTCCCATGCCTGCTGCGAGGGACTTGAGCTCGACCAGCTTCATGCCAGCCAGATTGTTGGAACCGGATTCGGTCACAGATTTCCTTCCAGGTGCGCCGGAACGGAGTGCATAGACTCGTCACCACCGGCCAAACAAGATGATTAGGTCACGGCAGACGCCCGAACTAAAAAAGGAGTCCGTGATCAGTGGGCTGAAAAGCATCCACTGGCGCCAACTTTGGTGACCACTATTTACACTAGCATCTCAATGCTCACACACCAATCGCGTCACCTCTTCCGTGCGACTCCTTCAAAGAGCTCAACAGTCGTTGACCCGGCGAGAGCCGGGATCATGCCTCACGGATGGGACACAAACTCCAGCACCTCTGACAAAGTGCTGGCCTCAGCAGCCGTTTTGTCATGTCGGTACCGCACCACTCTGGCGAATCTGAGTGCGACACCCCCCGGGTAGCGGGTTGAACGCTGCAGGCCGTCGAATGCGATTTCCACCACTTGTTCGGGCCTCAGGTGGAGAACATGTCCCGCCCGGCCGGTTTGGAGCTCCAAAAAGTGTTCCGTCTGCCACGTCAGCATCTCATCCGTCATCCCCTTGAATGTCTTGCCCAGCATGACGAAGTCGTCACCGCTCCGCGCCCCCAGATGGATGTTGGACAGCTTCCCGCTTCGTCGACCGCTGCCCCATTCGACCGCGAGGACCACGAGATCCAGTGTGTGGACGGGTTTCACCTTGATCCATCCCGCCCCACGTCGTCCCGCCTCGTAGGAAGCTTCAGGACTTTTTGCCACCACGCCTTCGTGACCTGCTGCCAGAACATGCTCGAAGAACCTGCGGGCTTGGGCCTCATCGGATACCACCAGTCGCTCCACGAGCATCTCGTCCGGAATCAACCGGACAAGCTCGGCGAACCGGAGGGTGGCCGGTTGATCGATGAGGTCGCGCCCGTCCACGGTCAACACATCGAAGAAGTACACGGAAAGCTCCGAGGTGTCGGTCCCGCTCGCGATCCGTGCAGACGTTTCCTGGAATGGGCGCGGACGGCCGCTGCTCCCCATCAGCAGTACTTCTCCATCCAGAATCGTTCGCTGCATGGGCAGCGCCGCAATCCTCGCCACGAGATTCGGGACCCGATCTGTGATGTCCTCGAGCGTACGGGTGAAGACACCCACGTGTGCGCCGTCCTTGTGGACCTGGACACGGATGCCATCGAGTTTGGCATCCAGAATGGCCTCACCGCCCAGGGTGGCGATCGCCTCGCCCACCGTCGCGGCACTGGACGCGAGCATGGGGAGAACCGGCCTACCCAGTGTGAGCCTGAACCGCGACAGGGCCGCCACCCCTTCGCGTATGACGGCCTGTGCCACCTCGGGTGTGGACCCGGCAAGCATCACGGCCCGACGAAGGTCCGCGAGCGGCGCACCGACGGCTTCTGCGAGCGAATCCACGACGAGCGCATCCAGTGCCCCCTGACGCAGCTCGCCGGTGATGAGACCCGCCAGGTACTGCTGCTCCTGCGCTGTTGCCCGCGACATCAGGACATCCAGCGCGACGGTGCGCTGCCCTTGCGAGCCCGGTCCAGAAAGGCTCGCCATTGAGGCGAAGGCCTCATCCACATCCGTCAGCGTGAGCGCAGCCGCCACCGCTGGTTCCGGCAGGATGGACAGCGAGCGTGCGCCCAGGCCTGTGCGTCGCTGCCTCAGCGCACCGGCCAGAAATGAGGCAGCTATGGCTGCCTCCTCGACGGGCACCGTCCGCCAGACATCGCCCAGGGCCTTCCGTTTGGCCAGTCGAGAGCGTGTGTCCTTCATCGCGGACCATGCGTTCACCAGTTCTTGCAGGAGCATCAACCCATTGTGGGGCTACTCCAGGCCGCTCTGACGCAAAGTGCGACCACAACCGCGCAAGCCATGGACGGAGATCTCTCTTGGTTGGTCTGCCGACCAAGGAGTGAGAACAACCCCCTCCGGAGCCATCGATCTGGGTGGCACAGTGCAAATGCGGATGGGCGACCCACCACGATCACGCTCCGCCCCTCAGCTCTTGATGCTCAGGGATTGTGCGTGAAGTCGATCAACCCTGATTCAGCTCCACACCCGAGCCGAGCGCCAGGTCGTGGCGCTCAAAGCCGTCGGCGCCAACGCCGTCACTGCGCGACAGCTGTTCGGCGGTCCCCACGGCGATCACCGTGGGACCGGCACCCGAGATGGCGGCAGGAACCCCCCTTGATCGCAGTGTGGTCATCAGGTCGTAGGACGACTGCATCAGCCCAGCTCGATAGGACTGGTGCAGCCTGTCGGCCGTCGAGGCCAGCAGCAAATCGTGGCGGCGCTCCAGTGCCAGCGGCAAAGCCGCGGATGCAATCGCCTGGGCAACAGCTTCACTGCGTGGCACCAATTCCGGAAGCACTGATCGAGCACTCGCGGTACCCACTTCGAACTGGGGTACCCAGACGCGGGTGCTGATCACGGCCGGCACATCCAGTTGTACAAGCCGCACAGTGTCGTTCTCGAACCACGCGAGGGTGCCTCCGCCCCAGACTGCAGCCCCGGCATTGTCGGGATGGCCCTCCAGAGCGCTGGAGATCCGGGTCAGTTCCGCACGATCCAATGGGTCACCGGGATGACTCACACCCCATGCGAAAGCGAGACCCGCCACGATGGCCGAAGCCGAGGACCCCAGGCCGCGGGAGTGCGGAATCCGATTGTGACACCGCAATTTCATGCCGGGGCGCTCGCCACCCCACGCCGCCAAACCCGCCAGCAACGACGACACCACCAGGTGGGAATCATCGACAGGAACGTTGCCGGCACCCTCACCCCGGACCTCGATGCTGAGAATGCGGGGGTCCTCCACGAGCTCGAGCTCGAGCTCATCGTCAAAGGAGAGGGCCATGCCCACGCAGTCGAAGCCTGAGCCAAGGTTCGCGGTGGTGCCGGGCACCCGAACTTTCAGTGTCGTCATCACGCGACTCAGTGGCCCTCGACGCGCATGACGTCGATGACCTCACCCACGAACGGCGCCTCGTGCAGCTTCTCCAACACCGAGGCGATATCGGTCTCGCTGGCCTCATGTGTCATCACGTTCAACCGAGCCTCAAAGCCTGCCTGCCGTTCTGCCCCCTGCAGATGTGATTGCTGGACGATTTGCAGTGACACCCCGGATTCACCAAATATCGTTGCGCACGCAGCGAGCACCCCCGGCCGGTCCGCCACATCGAAGCGGATGTAGTGGCGGGCCGTCGCATCACCGATGGGCGCGATGCCCCGTGCGGTGTATCCGGTCTGCATGTCGTTGCTGGAGCCCCGGAGGCGATTGCGGGCCACTGTGACCACGTCACCCATCACAGCGCTCGCCGTGGGTGCGCCACCGGCACCCTGCCCCATGAACATCAGATCGCCGGCATCTCGTGATTCCACAAAGATGGCGTTGTAGGCGCCTGACACCGAAGCCAGTGGGTGAGTCTTCGGAACCATGGTGGGATGCACCTTGACGATGACGCGGGGCTCAGGCTCGTCGGTGAGTCGCGCGATGGCAAGAAGCTTGACGACGCAGCCCATTTGCTCCGCAGCCTCGATGTCGGTTTCCGTGATCCTGGAAATTCCCTCGCAGAACACTTCCTCCCGTGTGACCTCGGTGTGGAATGCCAGCCCGGCAAGGATGGCGGCCTTGGCCGCGGCATCATGGCCCTCCACATCAGCGGTGGGATCTGCTTCCGCGAAACCGAGTTCCTGTGCCTCCCGCAGCGCCACGTCGAAGGACAGCCCCGAGGTGGTCATCTTGTCGAGGATGTAGTTGGTCGTGCCATTCACGATGCCCATGACGCCACGAATCTCATCACCGACGAGCGATTCGCGCAGCGGTCGCACGATGGGGATGGCCCCCGCCACGGCGGCCTCGTAGTACAGGTCCACGCCGTTGTGATTGGCGCATTCGGAGAGCGCAGCCATGTCGGAGCCCAGCAGTGCCTTGTTCGCGGTGATCACGGATGCACCATGCTGCATTGCCGCAAGCAGCAGGCTGCGCGCAGGTTCCAGGCCGCCGATCACCTCAATGACGAGATCGATGTCACCGCGGCGCACCAGCGCTTCGGAGTCCGTGGTGAACAGCGCCGGATCGATGCCGGGCCTCTCCACGTCCATTCGTCGGACACCGACGCCCACCAGTTCCAGTGGACGCCCGATCCTGGCCGCAAGGGTCTCGGACTCACTGATGAGAATCCTGGCAACCTGCGACCCGACGACACCTGCGCCGAGCAGCACCACCTTTAACGGCTCGTTGTCCACCATTGTTTACTCCCCCACATCCAGACGCATCAGATCGTCCAACGTTTCCCGGCGCAACAGCACCGATGTTTCGCCCCCACGCACAGACAGCAGTGGGGGTCTCGGCACCTGATTGTAGTTACTCGCCATCGACCGTGCGTAGGCACCCGATCCAGGCACCGCAATCAGGTCACCGGGGCCGATGTCCCCGGGCAGGAACACGAAGCGAATGAGAATGTCGCCACCCTCACAGTGCTTGCCCACAACACGGCACAGGACTGGCTCTGCGGACGACACACGGTTGGCCAGAACGCAGGAGTACTCAGCGGCGTACAGAGCCGGCCGGATGTTGTCGCTCATGCCCCCGTCCACCGAGACATAGACGCGAGCCCGTCCGCCATCTATGTCGACCACCTTCACGGTGCCCACCTCATAGACGGCAACCCCGGCCGGACCGCAGATGGCACGCCCCGGTTCGATGGAAAGCTGCGGACGCTTCAGTCCGAAGCCTCGGCACTCATGCTCAATCATTTCCTCAAAAGCAGTGGCTAATTCGGTGGTCGTCATCGGCGTGTCCGCGCTGGTGTAGGCGATTCCGAAGCCACCTCCAAGATCCAGCTCAGGCAGCTCCGTACCGGTGGCCGTCCTGAATTGGTGGGCCAGGCGCATGGTGCGCCGAATGGCCACCTCGAAGCCGTGCGTCTCGAAGATCTGCGATCCGATGTGGCTGTGGATTCCCTGCAGATCGATGTGAGCCGAGCTGTGGCAGCGCACCAGGGCCGCGAGTGCATGACCGCCTGCAATGGAGAGCCCAAACTTTTGGTCTTCATGGGCGGTGGCGATGTATTCGTGAGTGTGCGCCTCCACGCCGGTGGTTACACGCACCAGCGCCTGTGCCTTCACACCCAACTCGGCACACGCAACTTCGAGCCGTTCAATCTCGTAGAAGGAGTCGATGATGATCCTCCCGACTCCCTGCTCCAGGGCGAACCGGATCTCGGCGTCCGATTTGTTGTTCCCATGCAAACCGAGCCTGGCCGCAGGCATGCCCCCCGCCAGAGCGATGCGCATCTCACCCATCGTCGTCACGTCGAGGTTCAGGCCCTCTTCGGCAACCCAGCGGGCCACGGTCTTGGTTAGCAGTGCCTTGCCTGCGTAGTAGATGTTCCATCCCGGGAAACCGTCACGGAAAGCGACCGCGCGGGCCCGGAAATCATCTTCGTCCAGAATGTAGGCTGGCGTGCCGTACTCGGCGACGACGTCGGTCAGGGACGAACCCGCCACAACGATGGCGCCGGAGTCGTCCCTGTGCGCACCCACGGGCCACAGGGCTGGTTCCAGCGCATTGAGGTCCTCGGGCAGTTCCAGCCACTGGGGACCAGCATTGGACGCATCTGCGTGGATGGAACCAGCAATGTGGGTCTGAGTCATGATGGACAAGCCTGCCAGATGCTCAAGCCCTCGCCGAACACTGTCCGCCCGCTTCAGGATCTGGCAGAAACCTCAACCACGTCATTGCCCCGAAGAATCAGTGACCCGTGGTCCTCGATCACTTCACCGTCGGCGGTGACGACAACCTCGGCACACGCCGCTCCCAGGCAGCCATCGTCGAAGCGGACGCCCCACAGGGTGAAGAAGTCGCCGAGGGTGATTTCCCGGTTCCCGTCTCCCTCCAACCAGACATCGCCCGTGTCGTCATGGGTGTGCACCGGAGCCTGCACTGCCCGCAGCCTGTCGATGCCGATGAATGCGTCCAGTGGTGCCGGTTCACCATCGACGCTCACGATGATCTCGAGGATGAACGGGTCCGATTCGGAGTCGAGCGACAACTCAGGAAGTCCGGCCGCTCTGATGTGGGAGATGGCGTCGCGGGGCGCCGTCCAGGGTGGGGGCCGGGTGGAGAACACGGCAGGGTCTGGGGCCGGACGGCTGACGCAGCCCACAAGAAAACACAACAGCAGCACCGACACCGGGAGACTGATGATCCAACGCACGGAGACAAAGCTAGCCGACGACGTCGTGATTCCCGAGGCGGTGACAAGGCGACGGTCAAATGTTTGCTAACCTGTCCCTCGTCGCGCGGCCTGAAGCGAGTAAGAATCAGGCCCCCGTAGCTCAGGGGATAGAGCACCGCCCTCCGGAGGCGGGAGCGCAGGTTCGAATCCTGCCGGGGGCGCCATGGCTCAAAAACACACGTCCATCCATGACTACATGCCCGTCAATGCCAGGAGTGAGGCTCGCATGGACGTACCCCGAGCGCCTTGGCGCACTCCACTCAACACAGCTCTGTTGCTCATTCTTTTGTTCATCGCCCTTCGCGCACTGAACATCTGGTTCTGGTTGCAACCAGCCGCCAATTTCGTGGCGAATGACATCTCCTATTACAGCTATTACACGTGGTGTCTGGCCTCGGGTCTTGCCGAGGGCAGCCCGGAGTGCGTCGACGCTGCTGCCGGGCTCGGCATCATGGCGGAGTATCCGCTCCCTGCCCAGTGGCTGTTGCAGGCGATCTACTGGCTCGCAGAAGGATTCGAGCAGTACTTCCAATGGTTCGCCGGCCTGATGTTGCTGTTGGACGCAACGGTCGCCACGAGTTTCTTCCGCCGCCACAACGCCAAGGGCGCGCTCATCTGGATTCTCTTCACGGGGGCTTGTGGCCCCATCATGTACTTCCGGTTCGACCTGATTCCGGCAGCGCTCGTGGCCTGGGCCTGCATGCTGCTGGTTCTCCGTCCGCGACTCGCTGGTGCCCTGATCGCTGCTGGGGCCGCGGTCAAGCTGTGGCCCGCCATGCTCGCGCTCCCCTTGATGGCGCCGAACCCGCTTCGACGTGGTGCCGGGCGCGACAGATTGATGGGCTTCCTGGTGGTCGGCTTTGCCCTGGGCATGTCCTCGCTGATCGTCGGCGGCTGGGCGCGATCCATTTCGCCCATGGTGTGGCAATCCCGAAGAGGGCTGCAAATGGAGTCCGTGCCTGCCACGCCACTGATGTTCCTGCGGACGTTCACCGAGAGCGACGCCTGGCCCATCTTCCTCTCGGAGTTCAACGCTCTGGAAGTCGAGGGCCCCGGCGTTGGACTTCTGCTCCAGATCTCCACCGTCTTGATGGTGGGTTGGGTAGTGGTGACCATTGTCTTGTCGTGGCGTCTGCTCCGCGGCTTCCCGAGACCATCGCCCACCCTCCACGAAGCACTGCTGCTAGTGGTGCTCGCCAGCATCCTGGCGACCATCGTCGCGAACAAGACTCTCTCCCCGCAATACATCGTGTGGATTGCGGGACCCCTGGCTGTGCTGGTCATGACACGCACCAGTGAATGGCTGAAAGTGCCGCTCCGCCAGACGAGCACCCTGTTGATCATCGTGGCCGGACTCACCCAGTACACGTACCCATGGGCCACCTATGGGATCATGGGCATGCCGGGAGGCTCTCCGCTGGAAACCTCCATGCTGATCCTGCGCAACGTTCTCCTGGTGGGCGTCACGGTTCACGTCATAGTCCTGGCGTGGAGAAGCACCTCCGTGCAGTGCCAGACGCGCGGCGAAGGTGGTGTCAACCACTACGGGGCAACACCTCCTGCGAAGAAGGATCTCGCACCGCGTGGCATTGGTTCGACAGACTCCCACCCTTGATAGGCTTTCAACCAGGGCATTGTTGCCCACCCGTCAACGACTCACAGAGGGGATCGTGGCTCAGCCACTGTCACACATGTCATCACCTGAATCGCAGGAATCCTTTGGCGCCAACTCCTGGCTGATTGACGAGATGAGGGAGGCATACGAGGGCGATCCGAACTCCGTCGACGCCACGTGGCAGAAGTTCTTCACCGATGAAAAGCCGGAAGCCGCCGCGGCTCCCACCAAGAGCGCACCCCCCGCCGTAAAAGCTGCACCCAAGACCGTTTCAGCTCCTGCGGCCGCACCCGCCAAGCAGGCTTCCGCCGTCGAAGTGAAGAAGACCACCGCTGTCGACGCGAAGAGGACCTCCGAGAGTGCAGTCAAACCCACCACTGAGCCGTCCGCGACCGTCGAGAGCGGCAGTGGCCTGTCCGCCAACGCACCCAACCCCACCCTGCGACCGGAACCGAGCAGCAAGTCTGCAAAAGCGGTACGGCTGCGGGGCGCACCGATGCGCACCGCGAAGAACATGGAGGAGTCGCTGACGGTTCCCACCGCCACCTCCGTGCGTTCCATTCCCATGAAGCTCGTCATCGACCAGCGCACCGTCATCAACAACTTCCTGCGCACCTCCAAGGGTGGGAAGGTCTCCTTCACCCACCTCATCGCCTACGCAATGGTGCAGGCGATCAAGGCCGTGCCCAGCATGAATCACAACTACGACGTGGTGGACGGCAAGCCCACGCTGATGGAGAACCCGTCGATCAACCTCGGCGTCGCCATCGACCTGAAGAAGAGCGATGGCTCGCGTCAACTCATGGTGCCCTGTGTGAAGGGCTGCGAATCCCTCAACTTCGCCCAGTTCTGGGCGGCATACGAAGCGCTCATCAAGCGTGCTCGCGACGGCGGTCTCACAGTCGACGACTTCGCGGGCACCACAGCGTCGCTCACGAACCCCGGCGGGATCGGCACCAACCACTCTGTTCCCCGCCTCATGACTGGCCAAGGCATGATCCTCGGTGTCGGAGCCATTGATTACCCCGCCGAGTTCCAGGGCACATCCCTCTCCCGGATGACGGAACTTGGTATTTCCAAGACCACCACGTTGACCTCCACCTATGACCACCGGGTCATCCAGGGGGCCGAATCGGGTGAGTTCCTGAAGGAGATCCACGAACTGCTTCTCGGCAAGAAGGGGTTCTACGACAAGGTCTTCGAAGCCCTGCGCATCCCCTACGAGCCCCTGCGCTGGTCTTCGGACGTTTCGGCTCACCGTGTCAACCAGGTCAGCAAGACCGGGCGTGTACTGGAGTTGATCAACGCTTATCGATCACTCGGTCACCTCGTGGCCGACATCGATCCGCTGGAGTACAGGCAGCGTGCGCACGAGGACCTGAGGCTCGAAACCCACGGTTTGAGCATCTGGGACCTGGACCGCGAGTTCGCCGTCGGAACCTTCTTCGCGAAGGAACGGGCATTCCTGTCACTGCGGGAGATTTTGTCGATCCTGCAGGACTCGTACTGCCGCACCGTCGGCATCGAGTACACCCACATCACCGATCCCCGCCAGCGGGAATGGTTCCAGGAGCGGATGGAGGTACCTCGTCAGCCACTGACCCACGACGAGCACATGCACGCGTTGGACAAGCTCAACGAGGCCGAGGTATTCGAGACCTTTCTCCAGACAAAGTTCGTGGGCCAGAAGCGCTTCTCACTCGAGGGTGGCGAGTCGCTGATCGTGCTGCTGGACGAGATCTGCCAGATGGCTGCAAATGACTCGCTCGACGAGGTCTGCATCGGCATGCCCCACCGCGGTCGCCTCAATGTGTTGGCCAACATCGTGGGCAAGAAGTATGGCCAGATCTTCAGGGAGTTCGACGGCTCCCTGGACATCAGCAGCGGCACCGGAGACGTCAAGTACCACCTGGGTTCCGAGGGGTCCTTCGTGGCCTCGAATGGCTCCACGATCAAGACCTCTGTCGCCGCCAATCCCTCCCACCTCGAAGCTGTGAACCCCGTCGTGGAAGGCATCGCCCGCGCCAAGCAGGATGTACTGGGCGGCAGCGACTTCCCCGTCCTGCCACTGCTGCTGCACGGCGACGCCTCGTTCGCAGGGCAGGGCGTTGTCTTCGAGACGCTGCAGATGAGCCAGATCCGGGGGTACCGGACCGGTGGCACCATCCACATCGTCGTCAACAACCAGGTGGGATTCACCACCGCTCCCGCCGAGAGCCGCTCGTCGCAGTACTGCACCGACGTGGCCAAGTCCATCGCCGCCCCCGTGCTGCACGTCAACGGCGATGATCCCGATTCCTGCATCCGGGCTGCCCGCCTCGCATTCGCCTACCGGCAGGAGTACGGCCGCGACGTCGTCATCGACCTCATCTGCTACCGCCGTCGGGGCCACAACGAGGGTGATGATCCGAGCTTCACGCAGCCGCGCATGTACGACCTCATCGAGCAGAAGCGTTCCGTGCGCCGTCTCTACACGGAATCCCTCATTGGCCGAGGTGACATCTCCGTCGCCGATGCGGAAGAGGTGATGAATCGATTCCGCAACCGGCTCGAGCACGTCTTCCGTGAGGTGCGCGATGCCAAGGACGCCGACCAGAACGGCGATGAGTACAGCCGCGTGCCGTACTACCCCACCAAGCCCGAACAGCGCCTGACGGAAATCACCCCCGAGGCAATGGAACTGATTTCCAGAGTCCATACGGAGCTCCCGGAAGGCTTCACGGCGCACCCGAAAGTGCTACCGCAGTTGCAGCGTCGCGCCGATGCCATTCTGAATGGCCCCATCGACTGGGCCACTGCTGAGATCCTGGCATTCGGTTCGCTCGTGTTGGAGGACCGCCCGGTCCGTCTCGCTGGCCAGGACTCGCGTCGAGGCACGTTCTCGCAGCGCTTCGCGGCCATCGTCGACCGGATCACCGGTGAGGCATGGGTGCCGCTGAAGCACCTGTCCAAGGACCAGGCCACCTTTGAGGTGTGGGACTCGCTGCTCAGCGAGTACGCGGCTCTCGGGTTCGAGTACGGCTACTCCGTCGCCCGTCCCGACGCTCTGGTGCTGTGGGAGGCGCAGTTCGGCGACTTCGTCAACGGTGCCCAGATCATCGCCGACGAGTTCGTGGCCTCGGGTCAAGCCAAGTGGACGCAGAAATCAGGCGTCGTCCTCCTGCTGCCCCACGGTTTCGAGGGCCAGGGCCCGGACCACAGCTCATGTCGGATCGAGAGGTGGCTGCAGCTGTGCGCCGAGAACGCACTCGCGGTGTGCCAGCCCTCCACTGCCGCCAGCTACTTCCACCTGCTGCGCCAGCATGCCTACGTGAACTTCCACCGTCCAGTGGTCATCGCCACACCCAAGTCCATGCTTCGCAGCAAGCAGGCAGCATCGCCGCCAGAGGAGTTCACCTCCGGACGCTGGCGCCCGGCCATCGACGATCCCACAATTGAGGACCCGTCGAAGGTCACGAGAATCCTCCTGTGCTCCGGCAAGGTCCGCTGGGAACTCGTCACAGAACGTGCCAAGCGCGATCTGGATGGCCAGGTGGCCATCATCTCCCTGGAGCGGCTCTACCCGCTGCCCGGAGAAGCCGTGGCCAGCATCCTGGGACGCTACCCGCAGGTCACCGACATCCGGTTCGTGCAGGACGAGCCCGCCAACCAGGGACCGTGGCCCTTCATCTCGGTGCATCTCCCGAACTCCGTGGCGCATCACTCCGACATCACGCTCAACATGAAGCGGGTGGCGCGTCCCTGGGCGTCGGCACCATCGGTCGGTTCCCACAAGGTGCACGTTGCCCAGGCGTCTGAGTTGCTCGAAGCGGCCTTCGGCAACTGAGATCAATCGGCACCCCCATCCACCGGCCAGCCCCACCGCTGGTTCGTTTCTCACCACGAGGAGGACTGCAATGCCTGTTCGGGACATCCTGCGCGCCAAATTTTCCGCAATCTCGGGGGGTGAACCCGAAGGACTTTGGTTCGGACCGGGTCGGGTCAATCTAATCGGTGAACACACCGACTACAACGACGGATTCGTGTTGCCCTTCGCCCTGGAGAAGAAGGCCGTCGTCGCCGCCGGACGCCGGACGGACGATCTGGTGGTGATGTACTCGCTGGAATTGAACGAGCAGGTGGAGATTCCTCTCTCGGGGCTCACGCCCGGAACGGGCGGGTGGGCGGGCTACCTTGCCGGCGTTGTGTGGGCCCTGCAGAACTCAGGTCACATCGTCGGTGCCACCAGCCTCGTCATGTCCTCAGACGTCCCTCTGGGGGCTGGCCTGTCCAGTTCTGCGGCAATCGAATGCGCGGTCGTGGCAGCGATGTGTGATCTCTATGCACTCGAGATCACCCCCATGGACCGGGCAAAGATTGCGCGGTTGGCGGAGAACAGCTATGTGGGTGCACCCACGGGCCTGTTGGATCAGGCCGCCAGCACGCTGTGCGAGGAGGACTATGGCCTTTTCCTCGACTGTCGATCACTTGAGGGTGTTCATGTTCCGTTGCCGATGGCGGAACAGGGCTTCGAGATGTTGGTGCTGGATACACGTACCCCTCACAGCCACGTCGACGGCGAGTACGGCGCCCGCCGCAAGTCATGTGAGGATGCCGCCGCCATTTTGGGCATCCCCGCCCTGCGGGACGTCACGGACCTCGACGATGCCCTGTCACGACTGGATGATGAGGTGATGCGCAAGCGAGTGCGCCACGTCGTGAGCGAGAACTTGCGCACGCTGGAGGCCTACGAAGTGGCGCGCGAAGGCCGCCTGGTGGATCTGGCACCGCTCCTTGATGCCTCACACGCCTCGATGCGCGACGACTACGAAATCACCGTCGAGACCGTGGATCTTGCAGTGGAGACGGCTCGCGCCGCTGGCGCCCTGGGGGCTCGCATGACCGGCGGTGGCTTTGGTGGATGCATCATTGCCTTGTGCCGGGCCACCGAGGGTGAACGGATCGCGCAGGAAATTGCGGCTGCCTTCGCTCGGGCCGGTCATCAGGCGCCCGAGTGGTTCACAGCCACACCGGCCAGGGGCGCCGGCCGCCTGGACTGATCAGTGCTGGCGGCTCTCCTCTCCCCCCAGCGCTCGGCGCGTGCTGGGCAGCACTGCGGCGACGACTGTTGCCACCAACAAGACGAGCGCCACGGATGACCCAATGACCTGGGGAGTGTCCTCGGACTGCATGAAACTGACGGCCGTGGCGATGTGTAGCAGCCCCGGTGCCACGATCATTCCGCGCGCCCAGGAGCTTCGGCGCAGGCCAAGATAGGCCCCGAACAACACCAATGTGCCATAGGCAAGGAGTACGGCCCCAATACCCCAACTGAACACTGCGTTCGTTGCAGCCACCGAGGCGATGCCAACCCCCATGATGCCGAACCCAGATATGGCGGCACCAGTGATGGCCACCCCCAGAGACGGTGGTTGGAAGACGCGTGCAAAGAGGCCCATGTCTGGGAAGCCTGCCCTCCGATTGGCTCTTGGACAAGTTTGACAGCGATATCGCTCAATCTCTTCCCAGGCAGCGGCAGGTTGTCTATTGTTGGGCGTCGGAGTAGATTTCTCTAGTTCTCAACCATCCCCCACGGAAAGACGCCCCAACCGGGTCACTTCCGATTGAAGGAGTGTGTCACACGCATGGATTGGCGCCACAAGGCTGCCTGCCTCACGGAGGATCCTGAGCTGTTCTTCCCAGTGGGGAATACAGGCCCAGCCCTTCAACAGATAGAGGACGCAAAGAAAATATGCCAGCGCTGCGACGTGCGCGAACAGTGCCTTGCATGGGCGCTCGAAGCAGGCCAGGACCACGGCGTGTGGGGTGGCATGAGCGAGGATGAACGCAGAGCCATCAAGCGCCGCGCGGCCCGCTCCAGGCTCCGCAACAGCTGACGACCACCCTGTTCCGGCCTCCTGTGCGCCGGATGCCCTCCCCATGAGATTCGTTCTGATTGGCGTGGGTTCTCTGGGCGACGTCATGCCGCAACTGTCCTTGGCGGCCGAACTGTCATCCAGAGGCCAGCGCGCCGTGGTGGTTGGTTTGGCTCCCTACGCTGATCTGGCGGTATCGCTGGGCATCGACTACATATCGGTGCCCGCCGACACCACAGCTCTGTGGCCGACCGACCCGCTTCGTCGGAGTCTGGCCCTCGCCCAGCCGGGCATCATGTTCACCACAATGCTGGCGCGATTCGCGAAATCTGCACCGGTGGTCAACAAGGTGTTGATTCGAATCATCCGGCCCGGGGATGTTGTCGTCACGGGTCTCGTCACGGCGGGCGCCGCGCGTCTTCTGGGGCGAGAGCTGGGATCGCGCACGATTCCGGTGCTGTTCGCCCCCCTGCTACCCAGCACATCAACGGCCAGCAGTGCCTTGGCGCCGGCTCTGGGGGGAGCTGCCCTGGCTCTCCTGGGATCGAGCTTCATGTGGCAACTCAGTCAACAACTCGCCACGGCCCACACCCGCGACATGGCGAAGCGGCTGGCCGCCCGCCCGGTCCGCGTCTTCGCGGGGGACCCGGTGCTGATGGCCACAAGCCCGACGCTGACTCCCCGTTCACCCCTGTGGCCCGGGTGGATTCGCCAGACCGGGTGGATCAACCCAGATGCTGCAACAGCGTCGGAGCCGCTGGGCGATGACCTGATGGACTTTCTCCGTGGGCGCCAACCGCCCATCCTCATGACTTTCGGTACCTGCCCGGTTGTCTCCCCCACCCGAGACGTCGAAATGTTCCTCACAGCAGCCCGATCAGTGGGCAGACGTGTCGTCCTGCAATCCGACGCTCTTCCCGGTGGCCCCGTCAATGATTGGGTCCACAACGCTCCGGGTGTGCCGCATGGCCTCCTCATGCGTCACCTACAGGCAGTGGTCCACCACGGTGGCGCCGGAACGACCCACGCCGCGATGGCCGCCGGGGTGCCCTCGATGGTGGTTCCCCACCTGGGGGATCAGGGCTACTACGCCCGCCGCGTCCAGGCGCTGGGCGCGGGGCCACGTGGTGTGCCGCGCTGGCGGTTGACTACATCTGTGCTCACTCGACAGCTTCGGACGTTGATCGTCGGCGCTTCGGCGCAGCGGTTTGCCGAAGCAGCCTCTCGGGTGTCCACGGCGCTGGGGGCCGAGGACGGCTGCGGCGCCGCCGTCGATGAGTTGGAACGTCTTTCAGGCGCGTGAACGGGAGCGGGCCACCAACCGCCAGGCCGACGCTGCAAAGACCAGACTCCACGCTGCGACGCTGGCGGCAGGGATCCACCACGACTCGTGTGCCGCATCCCCGGTGATCATCGACTGACCGGACGTGATGGGGTGCCGTGCCAGCGCCACATATCCATACAGGGGGGTCCAGCGGGCAAAAGCCAGGGCGGCACCGCCCAGGGGCACGAAGACATTGCCGAGGAATGCCAGCACCACGAGCCCGCCGGTGGCCGCGGCCACGGCTCCCTCACTGCGAAACGCCAGGCCCGGCAACAGTCCGTAGGCCGCCCACATGGAGGAGCCACCCAACAGGACCGCCCCCGACACAAGCCATGCGGAAGGCGCCAGACTGATCCCGGAGAGCCAGCCGACGAGGAAGGTGCCAAGGATCGGAACCAAGGACACCACCATGGCCACAATTGCCTTGATCGCGACGAACCCGCCATCGGTGAGGGGCGTCAGGCTGAGTTGTCTGCCCCAGCCCTGCAAGCGCTCAACAGCCGCGTGACCGCTGACGTTGGCAGCCGCGGTGGCGGCGCCGTAGCCAGCCATGCCGACCATGACGTATGCGTCCACGTCGTCGATTCCCAGCGCGCCCGTGGGCAGGCTCACTCCCCACGCGTAGGCCAGGAAGAGAAACACGGGAAGGAGAGCGACGAAGAACACGGTGACGGGATCTCGTACCAGTCGTTTCAGCTCCACGATGATGAAGGGCCCCAGCACGTCAGCTTCCCCCTGCCATGAAGTCCTCCAACGCTGCGTGAACCGTCTGCGGGACAACCGTGAGTCGCGTGCCCCGGAATTCACCCAGAAGGCGGGCGGCCACGGCGTCGGAGACATCCGGAGCGGCTCTCAGTATGATCCTCCCGTCGACAGATCCATCATCCTGCACCACAGAGTCCTTTGTCAGAGCTCGTAGGGCCTCCACGACCGCTGCGGCGTCAGCAAGTTCGGCTGAAATCCGTCGTGGGGCTGAGCTCCCCACCAACTCCCCCATCTGGCGGTCAGCCACGAGTTTTCCGTCCCGCAGAAGCAGGACGCGCTCGGCCATCCCCTCCACTTCCGCAAGATGGTGGGTGGAATAGATGATGGTTGTTCCGCTGTCGAGGCGTTGCCGGACGTGTTCCCACAGTCCTGCCCTTGCTTCCATGTCCAGACCGGCTGCAGGCTCGTCCAGGACGAGAATCTCCGGGTCAGGTATCAGCGCCAACGCATACTTGAGCCGTTGTTGTTCTCCCCCGGAGCAACGCCCCACCAGCCTCTTCGCCACTGACGTCAGCCCGGCTTCAGCCAGAACGGTCCATACCCGTTCAGGACGGCGATGCAGCCCGGCCATGACCTGCACGGTCTCCAGGACGGTGAGATCACGCAGGAGTCCCCCCGTCTGCAGGACTGCAGTCATTCGCCCCTCATGAACGGCCCGGCGGGGAGCACCCCCCAGCGCAATGACCTCTCCCTGTGTGGGTTGTGTCACGCCGCACACCAGGTCCATGCAGGTCGTCTTGCCCGCTCCATTGGATCCCAACAGTGCCACAGCCTCGCGGCTGCGCACCGAGGCAGTGACGCCATCGAGTGCGGTGACAACCGCCGACCCTGCGGTGAAGCGTTTGGTCACGTTGTTCAGGCTGAGAACGACGTCGCCCCCGGTCATCGCTGCTGAACGCCGACGAGTTGCCCCACCAGGCCGGCTCCCAGTTCGGCGGCGTCGTAGGTGGACATTTCGAGGGCCAGGTCTCGAGATGCCCTTCGGCGAGCAGAGGATTCCATGAGTTTGCGAGCGGCGTGGCGGAGTTGGGCCACCGATGGTCGTGTGCGCCGCACAGAAGCGCCCACGCCAGCCCACTTCAGGCGGGCGCCGATGTCTGCCTTCTCCTCCGTGGCGCCCGCCTGCAGCACAGGAACTCCCGCGGCAAGTGCGAGCGTGACCCCGGTGTATCCCCCGTTGGTCACGAAGAGATCCGACTCTCGCAGAGCAGCGTGGTAATCGACGCTGTCAACGACACTGACATGACTGCCCAGATTCCTGAGGTGGTGGAGACGATCCGGTGTCCCGCCGCCCGCCGCGACCAGAATGTCCCATCGATCCGCGTCCAATGCGCGCACCGCAGGAACCGCCAGTTCGTCCAGATTCCGGCGCAGTGTTCCCTGGGTGATGAACGCCAACCTTCGCGTGCGGTTCTCCCGTTGGAGGTGCGTTGGTACCGGCGGGGCGAAACCGGATCCCGGCCCCAGTGCACCGACGAAATGAATGCTCTGCGGCAGGCTGGTTCGAGGATACTCAAATGCTGGGGTGCACCCCTGCAGATGCAATTGGGATGACAGTCCGGCCGACTGCAGGCAACTCACCGGGGGCAACCCCAGGGTGCGACGCAGTGCATTGAGTTCGTCCAGTGCCTCGGCAAAAAGCCAACCGTGGACGATACGCCTGACCGTCGCATTGCGATGTCGGCCTGCGACGCCATCCATGGGAGGGAGCCCAGCGCCGAAGGGCGGCGTGCTGGCATCACTCCACAGCAGTGGTCCGTCACCGATGGTGGCCCAGGGGACCCCCGATCTCGCGGCAGCGATGCCTGCCCCCAACATCAGCGAGTCGGAGACGATGGCGTCCACCTGCTCCCCCGCCAGGATCTCCTCGATATCTCGTCTTTGTGCCTCGGCCTGTCGAACCAGAACTCTCTGATACAGGTCTCGGACCTTGGAGAGGGAATCCATTGCCCCCGTCGCGACAAATCGATCCAGCCCTGACACAGAGAAGTCATCTGCTCGATTGAATGCCAGCGGTGTGGCGCCCATGCGGGCGACGTGTGCCGCAAACCGTTGACCGGAATACCACAGGACACGGTGACCGGCCCCGACCAGCCCCCGAACCACGGGGGTCGCGTTCAGGGTGTGGGCAGTGATGGACGTACTTGCGATGAGGAATGTGCTGTTGACTACGATGTCACGCGACTTTACCGTGAGGTGGGGCCGTGGGGGCCCTACTGTGATTGGGGAAATATCAGCCGAGCCCGGGTGCCCTGGGTGTCGGTGCGAGGCTTCAGTTCCACAGAGCCTCCCAGGTCTTTGACCAGGCTGGAGATGATCGCCAGGCCCAAGCTGTCCTGGGCTTCGATGTCGAAGCCTTCAGGCAGACCCACTCCATCGTCGAGGACATCCACCACCAGTCGCTTGGGGGTCAGCAGGGGTCGCACCTCCAGCGATCCGGATGAACTCTTCAAACCGTGCTCGATGGCGTTCTGGCACAGTTCCGTGATCATCATGGCCAGCGAGGTGGCAGTGGCGGAGGGCACCACGCCGAAGCTCCCGACGCGCTTTGCACGCACGACTCCTGAACTCGCGGCAAGGTCCCCCACCATCCGCAGGATCCTGTCGCACACGGCATCGAATTCGACGTCCTCCTCGAGGGTGTGGCTCAGGGTGTCATGGACCACAGCGATCGAGGAGACGCGGCGCATGGCGTCACGCAGGGCGTCCCGTCCCTCCTCGGACTTCATGCGTCGGGACTGCATCCTCAGCAGCGCAGCCACCGTCTGAAGGTTGTTCTTGATGCGATGATGGATTTCCCGGATGGTTGCATCCTTGGTGACCAGCATGCGGTCCCTGCGGCGCAAATCCGTGGTGTCCCGACACAACACCAACATGCCCACCGAGATCTCGGCCACCAGGAGAGGCAGCAGGACGAAGCGCATCGATGCCCGCGACTGTTCGACGTCGAACACGGTTGCCCGCTGCTGGCGGACGTCCGAGAGCATGGTCTGCCCCATGCTTTCCAGACCATGGCGGAGTCCTCGGGTCAGGTCCCCGAAGTTCTCTCCCTCGATGTCACCCTGGGCTCCCAGACGCCGGTACGCGGTGATGGCGTTCGGCGAGGCATAGCTGATGAGGCCATCGGGCTGCACCCTGACGACACCGTCGCCCACCTTGGGCGCCAACGCCTTGTCCAGGGTCGAGGTCAGGGGAAACTGGCCCTCCAGCAACATCGAGGTGAGCACCCCGGCCGCCTCCATGTAGTTCTCCTCCAGCGCCCCGAGCGCGCGCAGACCCATCAGGTTGGTGTGGCGCTCCAGGATTGCAATGCATCTGCCACCGCGCATGATGGGCACCGCCCAGACGTCGACCGGAATGCCGGCACTCAATTCGTTGTCGCTGGTCTCGGCGATCTGCTCGGTCATGAACGCCACTGTCACGGCGTGATCAGGTTCATCGGTGATGGTCTCTCCGATGACATCGTCCTCCAGGGCGGTCGGCCCTGTGACGGGCCGGATCTGGCCGACGCACTCGAAACGCTCTCCCAACTCATCAGGGAGCCACAGCAGGAGGTCTGAGAAGCTGAGGTCCGCCAACAGGTGCCACTGGGAGGTGAACGCAGTCAGCCATTCCTCGTTGGTCAGATCGTCGAGATGTGAAAGCACCATGGTCCTACCTTGCCACCACTTGACCCACGGGCCCCCACCGGAGGCATCGTCTTCGGTTCTTGCAGTATTGTGTGATCACGACCATCAGCAACCTCGAGGAGTCATCATGGGCAAAACCGGACGCAAGCGTCGTTCACGCCGCAAGAACAAGGCCAACCACGGCAAGCGTCCCAACGCCTGACCGTCTGACACAAGGAAAGACCCCCGCGCCTGATCAGGCAGCGGGGGTCTTTCATCATGTGCGGGAAAAATCCGCCACCATCTCATTGTGTTTCAGGGGCGAAGTCGCGATTCAGTGGCGCCGTCGCGTGGTCGTGATGCGTGTCAACAGCGTCGGAGGCACCGCCGGAGCGGGCTGACTGCGTCGGATCATTTCGGTAATTGTGGACTCAATGTCGAAATGCTCCATGCATTGCTCGCATGCATGCAGATGGATGCGGATCTGGTCCGCGTCGGATTCTGCCAATTCGTGGTGCAGGAATGCATGCACGGCCTCAAGCGCCCGGACACATTCATCAAGTTCATCATGGTCATGGCTCCACACGCCGGCATCAGACATCGATGTCGTCCTGCGCCGCGCGGGCGATGCCCCGCTCCGCTGCGTATCCTGCAAGCGACTGACGCAACAGAGAACGACCCCGGTTCAACCGACTCATCACGGTGCCAATCGGCGTTCCCATGATCTCGGCGACTTCCTTGTACGAGAACCCTTCGACATCACAGAGGTAGACGGCCATCCTGAAGTTCTCGGGCAGCCCTGCCATTGCATCCGAAACAGTGGAATCGGGGGTTTGGTCCAGCGCCTCCATCTCCGCCGAACGCAGACCGGACGAGTCATGCGACGCCGCACGGGCCAGGTGCCAGTCCTCCACATCGGCTCCGGGACTCGTCTTCGGAGAACGGGCAGCCTTGCGGTAGCTGTTGATGTAGGTATTGGTGAGGATGCGATACAACCATGCCTTCAGGTTGGTACCGGCCCGATACGTCGACTGGGCAGCGAACGCTTTCGCGTAGGCCTCCTGCACGACATCCTCAGCGTCCGCCGGATTGCGTGTCATGCGCAGCGCCGCAGCGTACAGCTTGTCCAAATGGCTGAGCGCCTCGGTCTCGAAGGCGTCGTCAACTCCCTGACCGGACAGGTCCTCAGTGGCAGGTTCAGCGGCATCGACATTCATCAGGTACAAGGATAGCGCCGGGAACTGCGCAGCGATGCTTTCTTGCCTGACGCCGAGATGAGCCGTGAGTGCCATGCCCTCTTCAACGATCAACGCCGCCGGTCTATTCCCCTGGTGGGAACATCTACGGGATTGGCTGCAACAGCGATTTTCCATCATTGACGACACTGTTGACCGCTCTGGAAACCTTGGCGGGGACAAGGCCCGCATCGGTGCCCAGCAACGCCTTGGCCGCCTCCCCGTCGCAGAGCGTGGGATCCAGCCACGCATCCTTGTCCCTGACCGTCATCGGCATCCGATCATGGACCCATCCCAACTCATCGCTTGCGCTGGTGGTGATGATCGTCGTCGACATCACCCAGGAGTCCGCGGCTTTCCAGAACTCGTACAGACCAGCCATGTGAAACGGCGATCCGTCGCCGGGCTGCAGGAAATACGGTTGTTTCACCTGCTTGCCGCCATCGGTCTCCTTGCGCCATTCGTAATAGCCCAGCGCCGGGAGCAGACACCGTCGTGCGGACATGGCGCGGCGAAAGGAAGGTTTTTCCGTGACCGTCTCAAAGCGGGCATTGATCATGCGTGGCCCGGAGGAGAGATCCCGCGACCACGAAGGCACCAGCCCCCAACGCAGTCCCAACAGAGTCCGCACTCTCCCGAGATCGGCCACACGCTCGACGATCGCGGGCACTGTGTCGGTGGGGGCGATGTTGTACCGCGGCATGCAGGCTCGGACCCCCTCATCCGTCACCTCATCCAACCGGTACTCCTCAACGAGTTCCTCGGGATCGGCACTGGCCGCGTATCTTCCACACATGGGACCAATCTAGAACCGCCGCACGCCAAGTGGACGCACGATTGGGTATGTTGGGACCCATGAGTCTGTTGCGTTTCACTGCCCGCAGCCTGTTCGCCAGCGCTTTCGTCATTGACGGCGTCAAGAAGGTGACCAAGCCATCCGAATTCTCCGCTGAGGCCGAGGCCTTCACGGACAAAGTCACTCCGCTGCTGCAGCGGGTTGTGCCCGCCCCCTATTCCTCCTCCATACCGGAGTCCACTGAGACATGGGTCCGCGCGAGCGGAGCCGCCCAGATCGCCGGCGGCGTGATGTTCGCCACCGGTCTGGGACGACGCCTGGGAGCCCTTCTGCTGGCCAAGTCCAGCATCCTCAACCTTGCGATCGCGCTTCCGGCCAAGGATGCCTCGAAGGATGACAAGGCTGCAGCGCGCCCCGTCGTTTTCACCAGCCTCGCGCTGCTCGGCGCCTCCATTCTGGCGGCGCGTGACACCCAGGGTCAGCCCAGTCTCGGGTGGCGCGCCGAGAACACCGCGAAGGCGGCGGAGAAGAAGCTCTCCAGCACGGGAGATGACATCTCGCGCAGCACCAAGAAGGCATTCAAGGCCGCCGACAAGAAGAAGGACGAACTCAGCAAGAAGGCCACCAAGAAGGCCAAGAAGCTGAGCAAAAAATTGGAGTCCGTGACTTCTTGATGTCACATTCACTTCCCAGTGCCCGGGGGCCCATCACCGCTTTGGTGAGGGTCCCCGGTTCCAAATCCGAGACAAATCGCGCGCTTGTCCTGGCAGCGCTTGCCGACGGCCCGTGCAAGATCGACGGCGCACTCGTCAGCCGCGACAGCGCACTCATGGTGGAGGCATTGTCGAAGTTCGGTGTCTCAATTGCTGGAGGTGCAACACGGGGTTGGCATATCACCCCACCCCAGGACTTCACCTCGGTGCCCCAGGGCATCGACTGTGGCCTGGCGGGGACCGTCATGCGTTTCGTACCCCCCATCGCGCTGCTCGCGGAGGGACCCACTCTCTTCTTCGGTGATGCGCACGCCACAAACCGCCCCATGGCGGGTCTTCTGGAGGCGCTTCGCCAACTGGGCGCTGATCTCGACTCTGATGCGCTCCCCTTCACCCTCACCCCCGGCTCGATCCGCGGCGGCGTCGTGGAAGTCGATTCCTCCGCAACCAGCCAGTACATCTCCGGGCTGTTGCTGATCGGCGCCCGACTACCTGAAGGGATACGAATCCATCAGGTGGGCGCGACCGTGCCGTCGCGCCCCCACATTGGCATGACCGTGCACATGTTGCGGTCACACGGTGTTCGGGTGGACGAGGTGGACGAGAACACATGGCAGGTTCATCCGGGCCCCATCGCCGCGCATGACATGACAATCGAACCGGACCTGACCAATGCCTCCGTGTTCCTCGCGGCCGCTGCGCTGACCCGGGGTGAGGTCACCGTTGTGGACTGGCCGAAGAGGAGTCAGCAAGCTGGCGAATTGTTCCTCGACGTCGCCCGTCGATTCGGGGCGACGGTGGAAGTATCACCCCGCGGAGTGACCCTGTCCGGCCCCGAATCCCTCAGAGGCATCGACGTGGACCTGCACGATGCCTCGGAGCTGACTCCCGTGGTCGCCGCCCTTGGTGCCCTTGCCGAGGGCACAACACGGATTCGTGGCGTCGCCCACATCCGTGGACACGAAACCGACCGACTTGCGGCTCTGGCCACCGAATTCACCCGCCTGGGAATCTCAGCCACTGAGACGGATGACGGACTCGTCATCGATGGCGTCGCAGCACCCGAGAAGCTCTGCGCCACGACTTTCGAGACGTATGCGGACCACCGCATGGTCCATGCCGCCGCCCTGTTGGCCCTGAGGATCCCGGATCTCGCTGTGACCGACCTGGCCTGCGTCGCCAAAACGATGCCCGACTTCGAAGCCGACTGGCGTAGCGCGGTGGGCGTCTGATGGCCCGTCGGGGCGCCCTTGGGGCCGATGATCAGGGAGGCTTCGACAGGCCGCGCAAGCGCAGCCGTCCCCGGACCAAGGAGCGACCCACCTACGACGGCGCACCCACAGCGCGCATCGTCACCGTGGATCGTGGCCGTTTTCGCTGTCTTCTGGACAGCGGCGTTCTGGTGAGCGCCACCAAGGCCCGCGTCATCGGCCGCAAGGGCGTGATCGTGGGCGACATCGTCACACTCGACGGCGACACCTCCGGTCACGAAGGAACTCTGGCCCGCATCGTGGAGGTGGCGGAGCGCCGGACCATACTGCGGCGCAGCGCAGATGATTCCGACACTTTCGAGCGCCCCATTGTGGCCAACGCCGATCAGCTGATGATCGTGACCGCGCTCGCGGACCCCGAGCCACGCATGGGAATGATTGACCGCATTCTGGTGGCGGCCTTCGATGCCAGGGTGACGCCCATCCTGTGCCTGACCAAGGCAGACCTGGCCAGCCCTGAAGAGCTCATCGCAGCGTATGGCCCGCTGGGCGTCCCCATCATCACCACCCGACCCGACTCGGACCTGGCACAGGTCCATGACATCCTCACCGATCACACCACTGTGCTGGTGGGCCACTCCGGCGTGGGCAAGTCGACGTTGGTGAATGCGCTGGTTCCGGGCATCAACCGTGCCGTCGCCGAGGTCAGTGACCTGACCGGCAAGGGGCGACACACCTCCACCTCAGCACTGGCCATCCCCCTGCCGCAGGGTGGCTGGATCGTGGATACCCCCGGGGTGCGCTCATTCGGCATCAGCCACGTCAAGACCTCCTCCATCGTGGCCGCGTTCGCGGATCTGACGGAGTATGCAGCCCAGTGCTCACGCGGTTGCCATCACGAGACCGATGCGCTGGACTGCGCTCTGGACACAGCTGTCGCCGATGGACGTCTGGACGAGTCCCGCCTGGCATCATTTAGACGTATGGAGCGCGCCTTTACCTGAGCGGGGGTCTACTTCGCTAGGTTGGTTCCCATGGCCCAGTCCAAGAACCTGACCGATGATGTCCGTCTCATGCACATGCTCGCCGATGATGCGGACTCGCTGTCGATGAACCGCTTCAAGGCTCTCGATCTCCGTTTTCAGAGCAAGCCGGACAACACCCCCGTCACGGAGGCTGACACCGCCGTCGAAGAGTCCATTCGTCGTACGCTCGCCAAGGCACGCCCGCGCGACGCCGTGCATGGCGAGGAGATGAAGGACACCGGGGAAAGTCCGCGACGCTGGATCATTGATCCCATCGATGGCACTGCCAACTACTTGCGTGGCGTTCCGGTCTGGGCAACGCTGATAGCGCTCCAGGTGGAGGGTGAAGTTCTCGCCTCAGTCGTGAGCGCACCCGCTCTCAATCGCCGATGGTGGGCCAGCGCTGGAGGGGGTGCCCACACGGGGAAAACATTGATGAATGCCTCGGAAATTCGCGTCAGCCGCACCCAGGAGCTCGAACAGGCCTCGCTGTCCTACTCAGATATCGCTGGTTGGGTTTCCACCTCACGCGGTCAGGGTTTCATTGATCTCATGCGCCAGTGCTGGCGGACCCGCGCCTATGGCGATTTCTGGAGCTACATGTTGTTGGCCGAAGGTGCTGTCGACATTGCCTGCGAGCCGGATCTGGAACTCTATGACATGGCTGCCCTCGACATCATCGTGCGTGAGGCCGGAGGACGCTTCACCAATATCGACGGCAATCCCGGTGTCGACGGGCCGGGGGCCCTTGCCACCAACGCTCTGCTGCACGACGTGGTCCTGGAGACCCTGAACAACAGCTGAGCCGGCCCGGTGGGGCCGGCCCAACCGGACCGGCCCCGTTTGGACCGGATGGGTTTACAGCACCCGAACCCGGACGGTCTCCTCCAGCGCTTCCAGTTCGGTCAACAAGTCCGCGGGAGCCTGGCCGGAGACGTCGGTGACGGCGTAGCCCAGTTGTCCACGCGTGGACAGGGTTTGCGACCGGATGTTCATGTTGTGCGTGGCAAGCAGATTGTTCAGGCGAGCCATGACACCGGGCACGTTGCGGTGCAGGTGCACGATGCGGTGGTCGCGCACTGTTGCTGCAGGCACCTCGGGAAGGTTGACGCACATGGAAGTGGCACCGTTTTCCTCATAGTCCGCCAGCTTGCCGGCAACGTAGCGACCAATGTCCACCTGAGCCTCCTCCGTGGACCCACCGATGTGCGGAGTCAGGATCACGTTCTCGAGCCCCTGAAGCCTCGACACCATGGGCTCCCCCTTGGCCTTCGGTTCCTGTGGGTAGACGTCGATCGCTGCCCCGGCGAGATGTCCGGACACGAGAGCGTCGTGGAGGGCGTCGTGGTCCACGACATTGCCCCGACACAAATTCAAAAAGAGCGTGCGTGGACGCATTTCGGCAAACTCTGCCGCACCGATGAGGTTTGCATTGCCTGCGCGGCCATCCACGTGCAAGGAGATTGTCTCTGCGGACTCGAACAACTCCCGCATCGAAGCGACGGCCTTCGCGTTGCCGAGTGGGAGGCGATCCGCGATGTCGTAGTAGTGGACCCGCATTCCCATCGACTCCGCCACCACTGACAGCTGCGATCCGATGTTGCCGTAGCCCACGATGCCCAGGGTGCGTCCGCGTACCTCATGGGAGCCAATGGCCGACTTGTCCCACCGGCCCTCGTGGACATCTTTGTTCCGGTCCGTCAGATGCCTGGCCAGCGAGATGATCTCAGCGATTGCCAGTTCCACGACGGAGCGGGTGTTGGAGTACGGGGCGTTGAACACGGCGACGCCGGCTTCGGTGGCCGCCTCAAGATCAATCTGGTTGGTGCCGATGCAGAAGGCACCCACAGCCTTGAGGTCAGGGGCGGCGGCCAGCACTTCACGGGTGATCTGGGTACGCGAGCGGATTCCGAGGTAGCTGACGCCCTCCAGGGCAGCAACGAGGTCGCCGTCAGTCAGGGCGCCCGCCCTGATATCGACGTCGTAGCCCCGCTTCCTCAGGATTGCGGTGGCGTCGGAGTGGATGTTTTCGAGCAGAAGAGCCTTCACGGACCCCACCTTAGCGATCCCGGGTTGGGGCAATCCATTACAGGCTCAGTGACGCTGCCACCAATTGCGCGGTGTAGGGGTGCTGGGGATCAGCGAATACTTTGGCCACCGGTCCGTGCTCGACGATTCTGCCTTCAGAGAGGACCACCACTGCGTCGCAGAGATGACGCACCACAGCCAGGTCATGGGAGATGAACACCAGAGCAAGTCCTCGTTCGTTCACCGCATCACTGAGAAGGTTCAGGATCTGGGCACGCACGGCCACGTCGAGCGCCGACACCGGCTCATCTGCCACCAGCACTTCCGGGCCACTCACCAGTGCCCGCGCGATGGCCACCCGCTGGCGCTGCCCTCCGGAGAGTTGGTGTGGGAACCGCGACGCGGTCGAAAGCTCCAGCCCCACGGCCTTCAATGCCTCCTCCACCGGGGCAGGCCCCCCAGCGGGTAGGTGTCCCCGTTTCCGCAGGAGCGGAGAGCGCAACGGCTCCCCAATGATGTCTCCGACGCGCATGCGCGGGTTCAACGACGAGTTCGGATCCTGGAACACCATGGATGCTCCACCACGCAGGTCCACGAGATCGCGCGCATGGGCGCCGTCGGTGCGTTGCCCGCGGAACGACACGGTGCCGTGGCTCGGTTGGATCAGGCCGAGCAGCAGGCGAGCCAGCGTGGTTTTGCCCGAGCCCGATCCGCCGACGATGCCCACCCGCTCACCTGCCATGACGGACAGTGTCACGTCCTGAAGCGCCACGAAGGGTCGCCCCGAGCGGCGATAGGTCACCTCGGCACCATCAACTGCGAGCAGAGGAACAGTCACGTCGTCCGGCCCTCCTCGAAGTCACCCAGCGTGGGCAGGCGGCTCCCCGCGGCGTAGTCACCGATACGCGCCGCAGCCACCAGAGCACGGGTGTAGGGGTGCTGAGGGTGGTCAATGATGCTTCGAATACTCCCGGATTCCACCACGCGGCCCTTCAACATCACCAGTGCCTCATGGCACACCTGCCGCACGACGGCCAGGTCATGACTGACGAACAAAGCGGCACGTCCCGCCAATTGCTCATCCAGCAGATCGAGGATTTGACGCTGCACGATGACGTCCAGCGCAGTGGTGGGCTCATCGCAGATCACAAGTCCGGGTTGATTCGCCAGTGCCATGGCCACGAGCGCACGTTGTCTCTGGCCACCAGAGAGTTCATCCGGGTACGACTGGGCCACGCGCGCAGGGTCCGCCATGCCAACCCGGGCCAGCCACAACTCCACGACGTCGCGGATCGGCTCACGCTCACCCGTGCGGTGCAGGGCGATCACCTCGCCAATCTGTCGCCCCACACGCATCGTCGGGTCCAATGCCGTCATGGGTTCCTGGAATATCATGGAGACCTCGTCGCCCCGCAGGCGACGGAGGTCCCTTTCTGAGCGTCCGATCAGTTCCTGCCCATTCAGCTTCACTGAGCCGGTGACATGCGCATTCTCGGGCAGGAGGCCGATCATGGCCAGGGCTGTGACGGACTTGCCTGATCCGGACTGGCCGATGATCCCCAACCGCGCATTCTCGCCCAGTGTGAAGCTCAATCTGTCCACCGCAACGACGCGACGACGACCGAACGCAACGGTCAGCTCGGAGACTTCGAGGCGATTCATGCGAGCTCCCTCAGTTTGGGATCCAAGAGATCCCTCAGTCCATCGCCCAGCAGGTTGAAACCCATGGTGGCCATGGCGATCGCCAATCCGGGCCAGAACGCCAGCAATGGCTCGTTGAACAGCTCTTTCTGTGCTTCCTGCAACATGCGGCCCCAGGTGGGCAGATCGCTGCCGGAGCCCAACCCCAGGTAGGACAGGCCCGCCTCAGCAAGGATTGCGAGCCCGAAGCTGACGGAGGCCTGCACCCCAAGGACGGGAGCAATATTGGGCAGAACATGTCTCCACGCCACCTGAATCGACGGCGTGGCCGACAGCTGTGCAGCCTCAATGAAACTCTGACTCATGACCTGCAGCGTTGCTGCGCGTGCGATGCGGACGAAGATGGGGATACCTGCAATCCCGATGGCGGCCACGGCCGTCCAGGTCGATCCACCCACGGCCGCGGCAAACAGGATGGCCAGCAGCAGTGCCGGGAAGCCGTAGAGGATGTCGGCTCCGCGCGCCAGAACGCCACCCAACCACCCCTGTGACATGCCTGCGAGGATGCCCACCGGGACCCCGATCAGGGCCGCAGCGGTGACAGAGAACACCCCCACCAGCAATGCCAGTTTTGCACCGCTGATGATGCGAGAGAGTGTGTCGCTGCCCTGCCCGTCAGTCCCGAGCAGGTGCGGCCACCCCGGAGGGGCCAGACGTGGCCCGGAAATGGCCGTCGGATCAAACGGTGTCCAGACCAGTCCCACGAGCGCGAGTGCCACGACTATGGCAATCAGTACCCCACCCACCACCAAATTCGCGCGCCTCATCGCTTGTGGCCCCTCGCACGCAGACGCGGATCGACGAGTTGGTAGGCCAGGTCCACGATGAAGTTCATGATCAGGACGGCCCACACCA
>JBQCZU010000001.1:0-122009 GCA_052089385.1 Arachnia sp. | reverse complement strand
ACGAGTTGGTAGGCCAGGTCCACGATGAAGTTCATGATCAGGACGGCCCACACCAGGAGCAGGACGATGGCCTGGACCACCACGAGGTCCCTCTGTCCCACCGCCTGGATGAGGCGGGAGCCGAGCCCGGGCAGTGCAAAGACCTGCTCGATGATGATGGCACCCACCAGCAGCGTGGAGAGTTGCAGGCCAATGACGGTCAACAATGAGATGGCGATGTTGCGGCTACCGTGCCGACGCAGTGCACCCCACGTGGACCACCCCACTGACCGTGCAGTGCGGAACCAGTCCTCGCCCAATACCTCCACCACAGCGCTGCGGACATACCTCGACAGGATGCTGGCCTGCACGATGGCAAGTGATGTGACGGGCAGGACCAGGTGGAGGAGCCACTGCCCCACTCCGTCGGAGGGACTGACGTAGCCGGTGGCAGGCAGCCACCGCAGATTGACGGCGAAGAACACCACGAGCCAGATGCCGGCCCAGAATGCCGGGATGGAGAGGCCGATCTGCGCGACGGCGGAGGCGACGAAACCGCTGAGGTGGCGACGCCTGATGGCGGCGAATGCACCCAGAGGAAGTGCGATCACCACCGCGAGCACCATCCCCAACCCCACCAGCCACAGCGACACCTCGAGGCGAGGAACAATCTGGGAGACGACGTCCTCTCCGGGTGGGATCATTGACACCCCAAAATCTCCCCGCACCACCCCGCCCAGCCACTCGGCATAGCGCGTCAGCAGGCCACGATCCAGCCCCAGACGCTCCCGCAGGGCATCCACCTCACCGGGCGCGGCGTTGGTGCCCAGCACGATCTGGGCCACGTCACCCGGCAGGGCATTGGTGGCGAGAAAAATGAGCAGGGATGCCACGAGCAGGCTGATGAGCAGCCCACCCAACCGCAACCCGACGGCGCGTGGGGTCACGTCAACGGTTGGTTGCGACTGATGTCAGGTCGAAGGAGAGGCCTGTGCCGTTGACCGGGATACCCGAGACCTCGGTGGTGGTGATCACAAGGTTGGGCAGCAGGAAGAGCCAGTCGGCGGCTGCATCGTCGGCAAGCATCCGCGCTGCCTCTTGCATCATGGCCACCTGGTCAGTCGCCGGAGCCACGTCTGCCGCTGCGATCAATTCGGCGAACTCGGGATTCTCGTAGTGCCAGTAGTACTGCGGATCGGCAAAGTTGACGATGTCGCGGGGCTCCACGTGGGCAATGATGGTCATGTCGTAGTCGCCCTGTCCGTAGACCTCATTGAGCCACTGCGCAAAATCAATCTCATCCACCTCGAGTTCAATCCCCACCTCTGCGAGTTGTGCTGCGATGAAGCGCGCGGCTGGCTGCGCATACGGCACATCGGTGGTGACACGCATTCGCAGATTCAGGCCCGAGTCGTACCCGGCTTCTGCAAGAAGCTCCTTCGCCCTGTCCTGATCGAAGGGGTAGGTGTCCGAGAGATCCTCGTACCAGGGGTCCGTGGGCACCACCATGGAGCCAATCAGCGTCCCCTGGCCACCCCAGACGGCATCGACGAGTGCCTCGCGGTCGATGGCGTGGTTGATGGCCTGGCGAACCTCCAGCGAGGCGAGAGCCTCGTTGTCATGGTTGAAGCCGAGCACCACTTCCCCATCGGTGGTCCCTTCGCCGACGATGAATCGCTCCGTGTCGGAGAACTGGTCGATGGATTGCGGCACGGTCAGGTTGGAGATGACATCAAGTTGGCCTGAGAGCATGGCCGTATTCATGGCGTTGGGGTCCGCGTAGTAGCGGAAGTAGACCTCGTCGACGCGCGTGTTGGTTCCCCAGTAGTTCGCATTGTCCACGAGTTTGACGAACTGGCCGGTGGAGCGCTCGTCGAAGGCGAAGGGACCGGAACCTGCGGGCGCATCGGCGATGGTGTCGAGTCCGGCCGGGTCGTAAATGATCCCGGACGGACCTGCCATGTTGAACAGCCACTCATTGCTGGGTTCTGTCAGTGTCACCTGCAGGGTTTCCTCATTCACCGCTTCGATGGATTCCACCGTGGCGAGCTTGCTGGAGATCTGGTCGGTGACCCCTTCACCGCTGCGTGATCGCTCCAAGGATTCCTTGGCGGCTTCAGCAGTGACTTTCCCGCCTCCGGCGAACTCGGCGGCGGGGTCAATCGCGAAGGTGTAGACGAGACGGTCAGCCGACAACTCATAGTCGCGGGCCAGAAGGGGACGAATTTCACCCTCCCCGTCGATCCTCACAAGCGTCTCGTAGACGTTGTAGAGAAGAACGAACGGCGTCCCCGCTCCGTTGACGGTGGCGGGGTCAAGCCCCTCGGGCTCCAAGGTGGCCCCCACGTTCAGGACGACGGGGTCGGCGGTGGCGGAGGGCTCAGGTTGCGAGCAGGCTGTCAACGCAACAGCGAATGCCCCCGTCAAGCAGACCCAGGCCGCGATGGAGCGCAGTGGACGACGTGCTTTCATCGGGCGGAACTCCCCCATGGTTGAATGCAGAACGCGTCAATCCTATCCGTCCGGCGCCGATGGCCACGATCTCGCCGCGCAGTGGGCTAAAATCCGCTGCACGCCGCCCGCGCACTTTCATGTGCCGGTGCCCAATCCGGGAGGTCTTCGATGCCGCAATCGCAGCGCCGCTTCTCCCTGCGTGGCACCAGAGATGTGATCCAGACTGCCTCATTGCGTGCCTTCGATGTCAGCGAGCGCACGGCCAGGCGTGGGTGGCGCTCCCAGAAGCGCCGCGTGAACCGCTGGCAGTCCCGCCTGTTCATGATCGTGCAGATCTCCTTGGCCGCCGGCATGTCCTGGTGGCTGGCTGTGACGCTGTTTTCACATCAGGAGCCGTTCCTGGCCGTCGTGGCCACCATTGTGTGCCTTGGTTTCAGCTTCGGTCAGCGGCTGTGGCGTGCTCTGGAGATTGCCGTCGGAGTCACCGTCGGTGTTCTGATCGGCGACATTTTCCTGTACTACTTCGGAACGGGCGTGTGGCAGATCATGCTCGTGATCGCCATCGCCATGTCGATCACCACCTGGCTCGGGGCCCGCACGCTGATGGTCACGCAATCCGCCGTTCAGGCTGCGGTTGTGCTCACCGTCCTCCCAGGGGTCGATGCTGGAGTGGAGCGCTGGATGGATGCCCTCGTCGGATGCACGGTGGCGTTGCTTTTCGCCACCGTGGCGCCGACGGGGCCCGTGAACCGACCACGGATGCAGGCAGCCAAGGTGCTGCACGAAACAGCCGTGACCATCCGGGAGATGATCACCGCCATCAACGCCTGCGACATCGAGGCAGCCGAAAAGGCGCTGGCTTCGGCGCGATCCACCGAGCATGCACTGGCTGCACTCACAACAGCCGCCAATGAGGGGGCCGCCGTGGTGCGGATCTCACCGTTCCTGCGTCGCCACCGAGAAGGAGTCCTGCAGATCGCCGACCTCACCATCCCCCTGGACCGGTTCACACGCAACCTGCGGGTGCTGGCCAGGCGCGGAGCCGTTTCCGTCTATTTGGGAGAAGGGCTCACTGCAAGTCATCTGGAACTTCTGGATTCGTTGGCGCAGGTGACCGATGAGTGCGCTGCTGAGTTGTATGCGGGCCGTCGCCCGGATGCCAAGGTGGCAGACATCGTCGCACTGGCGAAACGAAGCGCCACGATTTCCCTGGGCGAACATCTTTCCAGCGCGGTGATCCTGGCCCAGGTGCGGTCCATGCTGGTGGATCTCATGGAACTCTGCGGTGTTGAATACACCGATGCCCGGGACAGCATTCCCGACCTGCACTGAGTTTCCTTATTGCTCCCAGTGGGGATCAGGCGTCGGCGAAGGGATCGTCGAAGCCGACGTAGACCGTCTCCAGATACTCCTCGATGCCCTCGCTGCCGCCTTCGCGGCCCGTCCCGGAGTGCTTCACACCGCCAAACGGTGCTGCTGCATTGGAAATGGTTCCCGAGTTGATGCCAAGCATGCCCACTTCAAGGCGCTCCGCCATCCTCAGGGCACGCGCCATGCTGCCCGTGTGGACATAGCCTGAGAGGCCCATCATGGAATTGTTGGCATAGCCCAGGACTTCTTCCTCAGTGGTGAACGACACGATGGGCGCCACAGGACCGAAAATCTCATCGTTGACCAGGGGCGCATCAGGGGACAGGTTCGCCACGACGGTGGGCCGGTAGAAGAAGCCGGGTCCATCCACCACTTCACCGCCTGTGAGGACATCCGCCCCCTCCTGCCGGGCGACGCTCACCATCTCGTCGATGGAACAGCGCTGTTCATGGGAGACGATGGGACCGACGTCGGTTGACTTCTCCAGACCGTCACCGACGACGAGTGCCGCGAAGGAATCCGCCAGTGCCCGGGAGAAATCCTCAACAAGATCGGCATGGACATAGAAACGGTTCGCGGCGTTGCACGCCTCCCCCATGTTGCGCAGCTTGGTCCTGTGGGCCGCAGCCACTGCCCCGTCCAGATCTGCGTCCTCGAACACGATGAAGGGGGCACAGCCGCCAAGTTCCATCGACGTCCGCACGACGTTGTGGGCGGCCTCCTCCATGAGAGCCATCCCGACGGGCGTGGAACCCGTGAAAGACACTTTTCTCAGGCGCGGGTCCTGGACCATTGGCCCCGTCACGGGGCGGGCCTTCGACGTGGGGATGATGTTGACCACACCCGCCGGGACCCCCACCTCTTCAAACACCTTCACCAACGCCAGTGACGTCAGGGGCGTCAGCGTCGCGGGCTTGAGGATGGTCGTGCAGCCGGCCGCGAGTGCGGGCGCAATCTTGCGCGTTGCCATGGCCAGTGGAAAATTCCACGGCGTGATGAACAGGGCGGGCCCCACCGGACGTTTGAGGGTGAGGATCCTGAGGTTGCCCTCCGGTGAACTCGTGTAGCGACCGTTGATGCGTACGGCTTCTTCCGCAAACCAGCGCAGGAACTCTGCCCCGTACGTGACCTCACTCTGGCCCTCGGCCAGGGGCTTCCCCATCTCCAGTGTCATCAGAGCAGCGAATTCGTCGCGCATCTCCGTCACACGATCGAAGGCGGCTCGCAGCAATTCGGATCGCACGCGGGACGGCGTCGCTGCCCATTCCAGCTGCGCGCCTGCCGCCGCATCCAGTGCTGCGATTCCATCTTCGGGCGCAGCATCGGCGACGCGGGTGAGCACCTCGCCGGTCGCCGGGTTGTGGACGTCAAAGACGTCGCCACTGGCGGAGTCGCACCACTGCCCTCCGATGAACAGTTGTGTGGGGGCGACGGCCAGCGCACGGGAGATGCGGGACTCGCGCTCTGCGGGATCAACGGTGTGGTGGGGATCAAGGGGCAGTGACATCTTGCGCGACCTTCCGTGTGTTCAAGGGTGCAGACGAGCGGTGTGGCAGTGAACACATCACACGACTAAGACCTACCACAAGAATGCCATTCCGGGAGCGGGGAATGCGAGCTGTTCGTGCCGCCGTGAACGCAATGATGACTTTCCCGCCCTGGTCATCGCACAGAGCTCCACTCCTCGACGTTCAGGCGTGGTCCTCCACATCCGTCGCACTCAGTACCCGTATTGATTGCGGAGCGGGCAGCTTTGCGTCCACGAGTCGCAGCAGTGCAGCCAATCCCAGAAAGATTGCGGTGATGACGACACTAGTGATCAGTACCGAGGCATAGCCGAGCTCTGCGGCATTGACGAACGGGTAGGGGTACCACCCCGTGACGGCCCCCATGATCAGCGTGTATCCCAGCCACGCGATCGGCCAGACCAGAGAACTGAACAGGGCTCGCCAGGGCAGTCGTGGCCGCGGGCCAAAGACCAACCATCCCAGGAGCGTCATGATGGGAACCACCACGTGCAGTGAGTCGCCAGAGACTGCGAACCAGCCGTCGACGTCAATGATGGGGCGAAGCACGAAGTAGTGAATGAGAGCCGTTACGGTGATCCCCAACAGCCCGGCGGCCCGAAGGGCGGACCAGAAAGCGCCCTGCCGTTGCGGGTCCCTCACCAACGGCGCAACGCTGATGGCCACGAGAATGTTGCTCTGGATAGTGAAGTAGCTGACCTGGTGAAGCAATCGCACGGCCAGCGTTTCCCCAAACGTCGGCCCAAGGACAGTCAACGTCAGCTGCAGGACCAGCGTCGCCACTACGACAGCCAGCGTCAACCCATGCCAAATCCTCTGCCATTCATGTCTCACGCGGCCCAAGGATACGGGCTCAATGCTGGTACCGGAGCGTCCCGCTCCCTCGATTTGTGCTCTCGGGAATGGCACCCTATAGTTGATCAAAGCGACGCGGGGTGGAGCAGCTCGGTAGCTCGCTGGGCTCATAACCCAGAGGTCACAGGTTCAAATCCTGTCCCCGCTACTGTATGGAGATCCCGTCCTGATTCGTCAGGGCGGGATCTTCTGTTGTCCACCGGGGCATGAGCATCGAGGCTTCAACTTCGACAGATCCGGAGTGCCCCTGGTCCTCGTCCTGCTGATGGCAGGCGAACTTGTGGCAGGTGTCATTGTCTTCGCGGTCACTGCTCGTCACATCTGATCAACCATCGTCAGGGCCACCTGTCTGTCACCAAGGACTGCAACGAAGCCCGGAGGAATGGTCAGGACGTGTGGATTGGGGTGTGGCCGGAGCCACCGTCGGGCCCTCGTGCTGCCGCAGAGTTGTCCTGCTGCGAAGCGCGAGCCGGCACGGTGTCACCCACCCGTCAGTTCGGAGTGTGGTTTTCCTCGCCTGCCGCGGCCAGCCTGAAAGTCTGGGCTGGTGTTACGTCCAGCAAGTCGCAGATGGCGGTCAGAGTGGTGAAGCGCATGGCGCGCGCCTTGTTGGTCTTCAGGTCGACAGGTTTGCCATCGTGAGGCCCGTGCGGCGAGACAGCTCGGTGAAGGTGATCCCACGTTCCGCGAGAACATCTTCCAGGTGGCACACGATGCGGTGTGGCGCCACGTCGACCTCAGAAGACACCGTTGAACTCCTGCTCGAATTTCGCGCCGTCACGGAAGGCGACGCCAAGCACAATGGCAACGATGCCGATCAGGATCAGGGTCAGAGGCCACTGCGGAAACGGAAACGCGTTGATCAGAGCCGCCTGATAGCCGCCGTCAAATAGTCCTGGATTCGGATCCCACAGACCGCGTCCCACCTGCCAGGCCACGATTCCAACCGTGAGCTGCACCAGCCCGCCACCGATCCCCACAACACTGAAAGCCGTCAGAGTGCGTCGCGCCCTCATCTGGAATCCCCTGCCACAAGAAATTTCAGACAACAGCCGCACCAACAACAGTGCCAAGGCAATGATGAGCAGCGTCTGCACAACTACCGGCGCCATCACGAGCACCCACACACCGAGTGACAAGTCGTTCGACCACATCCAAGCCGCACCCGTTGGGTAGTCAAAGACCATCAGGATGAAATTTTCGATGGGTGACGGGCGACCCATGTACTTCAGCGACAGGGGCGGCCACAGCGGTAAGGCTGAGCCAACCGCTGCCACCGCGGCCAGGAGAAGCAGAACGGTGTTGATGGCCGTGGTGGCAAGAGGGAGGCCAGATGTTGCAGACTCCATGAAGCGCTTCCTTACTGCTTGCCAATGTTATTGATAACCGACACACGGCCCGGGAGGTTGCACCTGGAGTTCGAGCCTCCTCGGGCCGGGTCAGGGGTCCGGTTCGGACCTCAGCTGCGTCCGACCGGTTCGGTGTCCCCCTCGGACGGGGCCATCGCGCGGAACTCACCGCTGGGCTTGGTGAGCAGACTGACGGCCAGGATGGCGATGGTCGAGACCAAGAAACCGGGGATGATCTCATAGACCCCCTCGCCGCCGAGGAAGCTCTCGTTCCACCCCAGACCAATCCAGGCAATGACAACGCCAGCTCCGGCCACCACACCTGCCACCGCACCGGTCCCGGTCATCCGCGGCCAGATCAGTGCAAGCAGGATCAGCGGGCCGAAGGCCGCCCCGAAACCGGCCCAAGCATTCGACACGAGGCCAAGCACCTGAGACTCAGGATCCCGCGCGAGGAAGGCAGCGACCAATCCCACAAGAAGGACGCTCACCCGACTGACCAGCACCGTCTCCTTGTCACCGGCCTCTCGGCGCAGGAACAGGCGGTAGAAGTCCTCGGTCAGCGACGAGGACGCCACCAGCAACTGACTGGAGACGGTGCTCATGATCGCCGCGAGCAACGCGGCAAAGAGGAAACCGGTGATGACCGGATGGAAGAGCAGTTCAGCCAGGACAATGAAGATGGTCTCCGGGTCCTGTACGTCGAGGTTGTTGCGCTCGGCATAGGCACGCCCGAAGATCCCGAGACTGACGGCGCCGAGCAGCGAAATTCCCATCCATGTCATCCCGATGTTGCGAGCAGCCGACACTGCCTTCACACTGCGCACCGCCATGAAGCGCACGATGATGTGCGGCTGCCCGAAGTACCCAAGGCCCCACGAGACGGCCGAAAGGAATCCGATGATGGTCAGGCCCTCGGTCAGGGACAAAAAGTTGGGGTCGATTTCGCGGACCCGATCGGCTGCCTGACCGACGCCGTTGCCCTGACCGGTCGTAAGTACCAGCACCGGCATGAGAACCAAAGCGATCATCATGATGCACCCCTGTACGAAGTCGGTCAGGCTGACCGCCAGGAAGCCACCGATGACGGCATAGGCCATCACCATGCCCAGGGTCAGCCACACACCGATCGTGTAGTCGCTGGCCCAGTCAAGGTCTATCAGTCCACTGAACGCCGTACTGAAGAGCTTGCCGCCCCCCACCAACCCCGAGGCGGTGTAGACCGAGAAGAAGATCACGATGATCACCCCGGAGATCATCCGCAGCGGAAGGGCTGTGCTTGGAAAGCGCGCGGCCAAAAAGGCCGGCACGGTCAACGAGTTGTCGTAGCGCTCAGTCTGCTCACGCAGCCGCGGCGCGACGATGATCCAGTTCAGGAGGGCACCGACGAACAGGCCGATCCCGATCCAGGCTTCCACCAGGCCCGCGGCATACAGGGCACCCGGCAATCCCAGGAGCAGCCAGCCGCTCATGTCGGAGGCGCCAGCGGACAGGGCCGCCACCGCAGGCGGCAGATTCCGTCCGCCAAGGACATACTGCTCGGCAGTTCCTGTGGACTTTCGATAAGCGTAGAAGCCGATGGCAAGCATCAGCAGGAAGTACGCGGTCAGACTGATCCAGACCCCAGTTTCCATGACCTTCTCCTCTGTCGTCGCGGGCGCGGGATGGGTTCGCTGTGAGTTCACTGTGTCACAGATCACTCCTGGCAACAGATATCAACTGGACATCTGACCCGCAGAGCCAGGGACCCCAACTGGAAACTGGACCTCCTGTTCCTGGTCATTGACAGGCCTGTGGACACCCATGTGAGCGCTCTTCCAAGAGGCTCTTGTGGTGCACTCCCCCTGCGAGAGGCGGCGAAGAAGAAGCCCACCCTCCCTCCCACTTGATAATGAGAGTCATTTGCGTTTAAGGTTCAGGGCATGTCGATGCCCCCAAGAATTCTTCCCCTGTCAACCGTTCTTCTTGCCGCTGTGGTCCTGTCATCCTGTTCGACCGGCAGTTCGGCAGACACCGAAACCGCGTCCCCGACCACCCCCTCCGCCACCTCGAGTCCGACCGACGCGTCCCCCGAGCGGGTGGAAGTTGGCGCGTTGGCCCCTCGTGCGGTGTTCACGTATGACGGTGGGTTGATAACCATCGACACCGAGACTGGTGAGGTTCTGACTGACACGGAGTCAGATGGATTCCTGCGTCTGAACAATGCCGGCGACGGGAGGCATGTCCTGGTGAGCGCCGGGGAGGAATTCCGGGTGTTCGACAGTGGCCTCGTTGTCGAGGGCCATGGGGACCACAACCACTACTTTGAACAGGCGCCAGCGCTGACGGGCTCCACCGTGGAAGCGCCCGGCGCTGGGCATGTCGTCGTACACGAGGGCAAAACCGCTCTCTTCGCCGATGGCAGCGGAGCGATCACCATCATGGACGTCGACGCCTTCGAAGATGGCAACGTGGGCGCGGACGAGGTCGAGGAGTGGGCCACCAACGATCCGCACCATGGAGTCGCCGTCCCACTGACCTCCGGTGATGTCCTGATGACCCAGGGAACCACGGATTCCCGCGACACCGTACAAGTGATCTCGCCCGACGGTGACTCTCTGGCCGAGACCACTGACTGCCCGGGGGTGCATGGCGAAGCATCTGCCATGCCGACCTCAATGGGTGATGTCGTCTCCCTCGGTTGCGAGAACGGCCCCGTGGTCTACCGTGATGGTGAGTTCCACAAGGTGGAGGTTGACGAGGCCTACCAACGCTCGGGCAATCAGTTCGGCAGCCATGAGTCTCCCGTCGTTCTCGCCGACTACAAGACGGACCCTGACGCTGAGCAGGAACGACCCACCCGCATTGGTCTGATCGACACGTTGACGGCGTCCATGACGACGGTCGACCTGGGATCGGCATACTGGTTTCGCTCACTCGCCAGGGGCTCGAATGGAGAGGCACTCATCCTGACCAACGATGGCGAACTGAACATCATTGACGCTGAAACCGGCGAAACCATTCATGAGGTTCCGGTCGTCTCGCCGTGGGAGGAGCCAAAAGAGTGGCAGTCCCCCGCCCCAACACTCAAAGTGGGCTCTGACGGATACGCCTACGTGACAGATCCGTCCAGCAATGAGTTGCATGTCGTCGACGTTGAGGCAGGCACCGTCCTGCGCAGCTTTGATCTTCCGGAGACACCCAACGAACTCACCATTATTACGGGTGAATCAGCAGCATCGGGTCACGAGCACGACCATGAACACGTCGAGGATCTGGACCATGCCGAAGAGGAGAACCACGCCGAGGATGAGAGCTAGACCCACCACGCACCATTGAAACGCGGCGGCCCACGGGGCCGCCGCGTTTTCTGTCACCTTCTTGTCCACGGGATGCCGGGTGATGGACCTTTTCCAACGACCTGCGTGCGCGGTAGGGTGATGAAAAATGTTGGTGGACAGGCGTCGGAGCCAAGTCTGAAACGATCCTCCGTCCAACGGTCAAGGAGGACCGCCGCGTGCCGAAGATTGTTGCGCGACCCGAACGACGTGAGTTCCTGGTGGGCGCGACATGGGAGCTCATCGTTGCCGAGGGGTTGGGCGCTGTTACCCTGCGAAAGGTCGCAGCAACCGCGGGCTTTGCCAACGGGGCCCTCAAGCCGTATTTCTCCACCAAATCCGAACTCATGGAAGCCTCGTACCAACTTGCCTTTGACCGCACCAACGCTCGCGCCAAAATTTCGGTGGGGGAACTTGGCGGGATCGAGGCCGTACGAAGGCTCTGCCGGGAGATCATGCCCCTGGACGAGGTCCGGCGAGTGGAGGCAAGGGTCGTCATCGCTTTCTGGGAGGCAGCAGTTACGGACCCGACCATCTCGGTGTTGGCCAGGACAACGATGCAGGAATTCGTCGAAGGGATCGTCAGCCATCTCCTGGAGGCCTGGACGATGGGCGAGGTGGCCTCGCCTGATGTTGTGGCGTTGCATGCGATCGCCGACGAATTGCTGTGGATGATGATGGGACTCCAGTCCTTGTGCTGGCTGACTCCCGAAGCCACGACGCCCGCGCGCCAGAACGCGGTGCTGGACCGGATACTCGGCTCACTTGCCCCGACGTCCGTGCAAAAAGTCCAGCGCGCCGTGGGCGACAACGTTCGGTAACTGCACTTCTTCCCAGCCGTGTTCCGGAACACAGCCACCCCAGAAGTCCGTGACGAACGATTGTTACGTTTCTCCCAACGTAGAAACGTGGACGTAACGTCCGAGAAACTCTCCGAGCGGAGAATTCCTTGGTATGACCATTACCTCAGAGAAGGACCCCACAGGGGGAATCGCCCCGTCCTCGTCCTCGTCAATTGACGAGCAGGGCCACTCATTGAGCGGAAAGCTCGGAGTTGGCTCCATTGTGTTCATGGTCGTCGCCGCGGCCGCCCCCCTCACCGTGATCGGCGGTGCTGCCCCGCTGGGCATCCTGCTCGGCAACGGCGTTGGCTTCCCCAGCATGTACGCCATATCCGGCGTCGTGCTCCTACTGTTCTCAGTCGGTCTGGCCGCCATGGCCCGGTCGGTTCCACGGCCCGGCGCGTTCTTCACCTACGTCGGATACGGACTTGGCCGTCCACTCGGGCTGGGCACTGCATGGCTCGCACTGGTCACCTACACAGCCGTGCAGCTGGCTGTCTACTGCTACCTGGGCTTCAGCCTCAACCTCTACCTGACCACACTCCTGGGCGCGCCCTCCATCCCCTGGTGGATCTACTCCCTGGCTGGTGTGGCTCTGGTCGGCTACCTCGGCTACCTCAACATTGAGCTCAGTTCCAAGGTGTTGGGCATCGCCCTCATCGGCGAAATCGGCATCACCTTGTTGATGTCCTTCGCAGTTGTTGCACGCGGCGGCGCCGACGGCCTTTCCCTGCAGAGCTTCGTACCCGCTGAAATCGTGTCAGGTGTCCCCGGCGTCGGCCTCATGCTCGCCTTCGCAGGCTTCATCGGTTTTGAAGCCACCGCGATCTTCCGCGACGAAGCCAAGGACCCCCAGAAGACCATCCCCCGGGCCACCTACCTTTCGGTGATCATCATCGGCGTCTTCTACACCTTCGCAGGCTGGGCGCTCGTCATGGCTTGGGGCCCCGACAACGTCATGGACGTAGCTGCAGTGGATCCCGGCGCCATGATCCTGACCACGGCCACCGAATACCTCGGCACCGTGGGCGGCGTCGCAATCCAGACACTGCTGGTGACCTCGCTGTTCGCCTGCGTCCTGTCCTTCCACAACATCCTGACCCGCTACCAGCACGTCATGGGCAAGGTCAACGTCCTCCCGAGCCGTTTGGGCTCCGTCCACGGATCACACCGTTCCCCCCACTTCTCCTCGTTGGTCCAGAGCGTCACCGCAGCCATCTTCGTCATGTTGACCGTGGTAGCAGGACTCGACCCGGTCATTCAGGCATTCACCTGGTACTCCGGCCTCGCAACCATCGCCATCGTCGTGATGATGGCCATGACCTCGATCGCGGTCGTCCTCTACTTCCGCAAGTTCCCCAACGAGGAACGCAGCAAGTGGAAGAGCCAGGTCGCTCCAATTCTGGCAACGATCGGACTCATCGGAGTTGTCATCACCGTGGCCGCCTACTTCCCCTTCCTCCTGGATTCAGGCTGGGGGTTCGCGATCCTCGTCCTGATGCCGGTAGCGCTGGCCATCGTCGGTGGATACATCCAGGCGCTGGTGATCAAGCGCAAGTCGCCCAGTTCCTACGCCGGCATCATCGATTCGTTGGCAGTGTGATTCGGCAATGCGCATAGTCGTCTGTGTCAAACATGTACCAGATCCCCTGGACCCGGTTGAACTCTCCGCCGACCTGCGAATCGACCGCCATGCCATGGCAGGCATGCTCTCCACTCTTGATGAATACGCCGTGGATCAGGCTGTGCGCCTCGGGGGTAAAAAGGATTCGGTGATCGCGCTCAGTATGGGACCGACCCCGGCTCGCTCAGCCGTGACACGTGCCCTGCAGATGGGCGCCGACGAGGGGGTTCTCGTCACCGACGAGTCCCTCGCCGGCGCCGATGCGCTGACCACCGCACAGGTTCTTGCGAGTGCTGTCGCGAAAATTGGCGACGTCGATCTCGTGGTGTGTGGGATGTCCTCAACCGATGGCGCCACCGGAACTGTTCCGGTGCTGATCGGGGACATCCTCGGCCAGGCCTGCGCATCACATGCGAGGGCAATCCAGCTGGACGGCGTCCGGGTCATCGTGGAGCGCGATGATCCAGACGGCGTTCGCACACTGGCCGCCACCCTGCCGGCAGTGGTCTCGGTGACCGACCAATCGGGCGAGCCCGAGTACCCGTCGTTCAAGGGGATCCTTGCCGCCAAGCGCCGCAAGATCCGCGAGATGACACTGACTGACCTGGGCCTCACCAGCCCCATCTCGACAACCATGCGGACGGTATCGGCATCGCCGACACCCCCACGGCCACCGGCCACAATCGTCACGGACACCAGCGGGTCCGGGGCGGCCGCACTAGCGGAATTCCTCCTCGAACGTGGCGTGAAGGCGGTCCTGTGATGAGCATCGTTGTACTGACGGATTTGTTCGACGTTGAGCCGGACCAGGCACTTTCCCTGGTCCGGGCCGGCGCCACCCTGGGTGAGGTCACCTGCGTCCTTGGCGCAGAACCCGACACCAGCCGCATTGAGTCATTGGGGGCTGCCGGCGCCACACGCCTCGTCTGGACCCCACTACCCACTGATGGCCGAACATCGGCCACGGTCTCAGCACTTGCTGCAGCAGCGGGATCCAGCGATCCGGTCCTCATCCCAGCCACTCGCACTGGCAATCAGGTTGCAGCACGCCTTGCGTTGCAGGTGAAGCGGGAGCTGAGTGTGGCTGCTGATTCCATCCTCCGCTCCGGTGACGGGCTGACTTCCACCCTCACGGCGTTCTCCGGAACGTGGAACATGGTTGTCGAACTGTCTGGAGCACCAGTGGTCACAGCCACCGCAGCAGCCGACGGACCTGCGCCTACCTCGGGGGTGTTGCCAACAGTCGAGGCCCTGAAGTTGGATTCCACAACCGCGCTGCCCGAGCCAGAGGTGCTCTGTCTTGCACCCAAGGCTGCCAGCGGTGGACCCAGTCTGACTGCCGCATCAGTTGTCGTCTCTGGCGGCCGCGGCGTCGACGGCGACTTCGGACCTGTCGAAGAGCTGGCAAGCGTCGTCGGTGGAGCCGTCGGATCATCACGTGTCGCGGTCGACCTCGGTTGGGCTGAGCCTGACCGCCAAGTTGGCCAGACCGGCGTCACGGTCTCCCCCGACGTCTACATTGCAGCCGGCATCTCGGGTGCCATTCAGCACCTGGGCGGAATGATCACCTCAAAATCCGTGGTGGCCATCAATACCGACCCGGATGCGCCCATCTTCCGCAGCTGCGACCTCGGCATCGTCGGGGACCTGACCACGGTGCTGAGAGGCACTGCGGCACTCCTTCGGAAGGACGCCTGAACCTCGTCGGCCGCACCGCCTCAACAGACCCGCGAACTGATTCCCCCAACATCTCCACACCTGACCTCCACCGGGCGTCCCTGGGCCCGGAACTGCGAAAGAGAGAAATTCACATGAGCGACAGCAAGATCACCCTGCGTTACCTCAGCGAGCCAGAGGCAATCGAGGCCGGCGTCACAGACATGGCCGGCTGTGTCGATGCCATGGAAGAAATGTTCCAATGCCTGGGCGTGGGTGACTACCGGATGGCTGGGCCCGAGGGCAACTCCCACGGCGCCATGGTGACCTTCCCCGAGGAGTCGCCCTTCCCGAACATGCCTGTTGACGGCCCTGACCGCCGGTTCATGGCCATGCCGGCATATCTGGGCGGGCCCTTCGCCAAGGCCGGTGTGAAGTGGTACGGATCCAACATCAACAACCGCGACAAGAATCAGCCTCGCTCCATCCTCATGTTCACGCTCAACGACCATGACACCGGCGCGCCGCTGATGATCATGTCGGCCAACCTTCTCTCTGCCTATCGCACAGGTGCCGTTCCTGGTGTTGGGGCACGCTACCTGGCCAAGCCCGAGTCCGAAGTAGCCGCAATCATCGGCCCCGGGCCCATGGGCAAGACCGGACTTGAAGCCTTCCTGGTGGCCTGCCCCCACCTCTCCACGGTCCGGGTCGCTGGTCGCAGCCAGTCCGGCATCGACGCATTCCTCGACTGGTGCAACAAGACATACCCCCAACTCGACGTTGTTGCCTGCAGCAGCATCGAAGAAGCCGTGGCAGGAGCAGACGTCGTCCACGTCGGCACCTCCGGCCCTGCCGGCTCCGCGAACTACCCCTATGTGCAGGGGTCATGGCTCAAGCCCGGCGCCTTCGTCTCCTGCGTGGGAATCGTCAAGTTCGATGAGGAATTCCTCATCAACGAGGCTTACAACGCACTGGACTACACCGGCCTCTACAAGGCATGGGCCGAGGAATACCCCTCCCCCACTTTTGAGGTGATTGGGCTTTCCGGAGTCCAGGTGTGGGACCTCGTTCGCGCCGGGAAGATTGCAGAATCCTCCGTCGTTGACGCCACTGATCTGGTTCTGGGACGCGCCACCTCACAGCCCTCCCCCGATCAGGTCCGCGTGTTCGGCGTCGGTGGCATGCCCATCGAGGACGTCGCCTGGGCCACCTACGTGTACCGCAACGCGGTTGCCAAGGACATCGGCACCAATCTGTTGCTGTGGGACACCCCGGAAATGTTTTGAGCAGGACAACCCAGAGAAGGAAATACAGACATGCCAAAAAACCCTGACATCGTCATCGTCGGAGCCGGAGTCGAGGGCTGCAGCATTGCCTACAGCCTCGCCACTTCCGGAACCAGCAACGTCACTGTGTATGAACGAGATTCCATTGCATCCGGAGGCACAGGCCGCTCCGCAGGCATCGTGCGCTGCCACTACGGCATCCCGGAGGTCGCTGCGATGGCACGCGCCAGCCTCGACGTCTTCGAGAACGCCGAAGAGTTGCTCGGCGCCTCATTGGGCTTCGAGCAGGTCGGCTACATCGTGGGCATCGGAGAGGACAATCTTCAGCCCTTCCGTGCCTCCGTCGCAGCCCAACAGGCAATGGGCATCGATACCGGAGAAATCGGCCACGACAAGGTTGCCGAGATGTGGCCAACCGCCCACCTCGACGATTTCGCCGCCTTCACCTTCGAGCCTCGCGGCGGCTACGCCGATGGTTACGGCACGGCCAACGCCTTCGCCGGCGCCGCACGCAGGATGGGGGTTCAGATCACCCAGGGCACTGCGATCACATCCATCGAGGTGTCGGCCGGTGCGGTGAAGGGAGTTCACCTCGCAAACGGAGATTTCGTCTCCACCCCGACGGTGATCGTCGCAGGAAGTGCCTGGTCGGTCCCGTTGCTCCATCCTCTGGGTATCGAATTGCCCATCACCCCCTACCTGGTTCAGGAAGTGGTGATCGATCCCGGCCAGGACCTCGGCGCCAGCCCAGTGTTCTCGGACATGGTCTCCAAGCAGTACGTTCACCAGCGCGGCCATGAGTTGCTCTTCGGTGACTCCGGTGGCTTCGAACAACCCATCGCCGACCCGGATCAGTACCCGGGACATGCTGATGATTCTGTTGTGGAGCGGTGTGCCGAGAAGGCAATGCACCGATTCCCCGGATTGGAGAATCCGACGGTGCGGACCACGTCCACCGGCATGATTGACGTCACACCGGACTGGAATCCCATCATCTCGGCCACCAGCATTGACGGCCTGTTCGTCGCTGCTGGCTTCTCTGGGCATGGATTCAAGATTGCCCCGGCTGTGGGCCGTCTGATGGCCGACCTCGTCGTGGATGGTGTCAGCTCGCAGGCCGACGTGCCTGCAGACACCTTTCTGTTGTCCCGATTCGAGGACGGCAATCTGTTGCAATCCAAGTTCCCCTACAGCGGCGCCTCAAAAATCCGCTGAGCCGGAGGCCCCCCATGTGGACCCCGCGGAACCTCGACCAAGGAGTGATGTGAGTACCAAATTGAACACACCGAGCGGCCGGAGCGTTTCGCGGGGCACCACCGGGGGCAGTAGGAAGCCTCTGTTGTGGGTGGTTGCAGTGGCAGGCGTTGCTCTCATGGCCACAGCGGTGATCGTTGCTCGCCTGATCCGGGGCACCGAAGCCGCACAAAATTTCGTGGCACAGTACCCGGGCATCGCTTCCGGGGCTGAACTGGTGGGCACGCCTGCATGGGTCGGTGCTTTGCATGCCGCCAACCTCTTCCTGATGATCCAGGTGATCCGATCAGGAATTGCGGCTGGGAGTGGTCGTCGCCCCGCTGGGCGATGGACCCGGCGGGGGAAGCCCCTGCTGGCGAAGGGGCGCAAGCCCGCAACCATTGCCCTTGAACAGTGGTGGCACGTCAGCCTCGATGTGATCTGGTTGAGCATCGGAGCCGTCTATGTCGTGATGTTGTTCAGCTCCGGGCGCTGGGTGCGACTGATCCCCACAAGTTGGGATGTGTTTCCCAACGCCGTGTCGGTGGGTTTGCAGTATCTGTCGCTGGGTATTCCTGCCGAGGACGGATGGGTTGCCTACAACGCACTGCAGATGCTCAGCTATGGCGCGATCGTGTTCATCGTTGCCCCGCTCGCGGCGATCACAGGTCTGCGGATGTCAGCGTTGTGGCCCACCAGTGGCCCTTTGGTTCGCGCCTTCCCAGCGCTCATCGCCCGTGCAGTGCACCGCCCGGTGATGCTGGTCTTCGTGGCCTTCATTGTGGTGCACGTCCTGCTCGTTGTCAGCACTGGTGTCCTCCGCAATCTGAATCACATGTTCGCCGCCCGCAGCGATGATTCGCTCATCGGATTGTTCTTCGCCGTCGGGGTGCTCGCTCTGGCCGGCGCGGCGACCCTGCTCATGCAGCCCAGCATCCTGCGTCCGCTGGGTGCCCTCTTCGGCAAGGTCTCCCGCTAGTTTTGGTCCATTGGGACTCCTCCACAGTCAGAGCTGTCCCACCGGCAATCCCGCACCCACCAGAGCGCGTAACCCACGACCCACTCTCACGAACGATCCAGCACTCGTATTCAGCCACCCCACCCCAGTCCGGCACAAACACCGCGGAACGCGCCGTCGATCACCTGTGGAACGCCCATGCAATGGCGCGGATCCCTGACCATCAAACTGGCTTCAGCACGAGCGCTAGACTCACGCGGCAGACGGTCAGCTGCGATTGTGGCACCGCTGCAGACAAGGAGTTCCACGCATGGCTGATGCTCGACGGCTCGACTACGAACTGGACGCAACCACCCTGGACAACGGATTGCAGGTCTGCGTGCAGCCCGATCCGCTGGCACCCGCCGTCGCGGTGAACCTCTGGTACGAAGTGGGCTCCTACGATGAGGACCCACAACGTACCGGCTTCGCCCACCTGTTCGAACACCTCATGTTCCAGGGATCACGCAACCTCGGCAGTGGTGAACACATGGCTCTCGTGGAAGCCAATGGCGGCTCCGTGAACGCGACCACGTCAACGGACCGAACCAACTACTTCGAAACTGTCCCTCGCGGGGCTCTGGATCTCGCCCTGTGGCTGGAGGCCGACAGGATGTCCTCACTCGCCATCACTGACGAGAACTTCGCCGCACAGCGAGAAGTCGTCAAGGAGGAGAAACGCCAGCGCTACGACAACCAGCCCTACGGCAACCTCCTGGAGCTGCTGGTGGCGCAGCACTTTCCGTCCGACCACCCGTACGGACACCTGCCCATCGGCTCGATGGCCCACCTGGACGATGCGTCGCTGGATGATGTCCGCCAGTTCTTCGACGACTGGTACCGCCCCAGCAACGCACGTCTTGTCCTGTGTGGACCCATTGAACCCGACGAGGCGTTCGAGCTGGCGTCCGCACATTTCGGCGCCATCCCAGCCCTGGAACAACCGGTTCACGCCGTCTCCGCTCCCCCGGACCTACCGCCCCGCCACACCGTGGCGCACGGGTCAGTCCCCCACCCATTGGTCTACCTCTCGTGGCCCACTCCCCCGGCGGCGGAGAAGGACCACTTGGCACTCGACATCGCTTTGTCGATCCTCGCTGAAGGAAACACCTCCCGGCTCCACAAGTCCATCGTGCGCTCCCGACGAATGGCGCAGGAGGTGCACGCTGCCTCCCTCCCCCATCTCCGCTCCACCTCCATCACCACCCTCATGGCACGTCCCACCGAGGGCGTGCCCGCCGATGACACGGCCACCGCACTGCTGGAAGAGTTGGACCGGTTTGGCGAAGAGGGTCCCACAGCAGAGGAACTAGCACGGGCTGTCGCGCAGTATGAGCGCGATTGGCTGCTCGGACTGGCCACCGTCGAAGGACGCGCTGATCTGATCAACGACGGCTGGCTGACCTATGGCGACCCCGGCCACATCAATCGACACGGGCTGGAGTTGGCGGCGCTGACCGTATCGGCGATCCGCGACGTCGTACGAACCCACCTCTTGGTCGAACCCAGCCAGCTGCACTACCTCCCCACGAAGGTTTCATCATGAATCGTCCCCCGGTCACTCTCGGAGCCACCTGGGCATTCCCGGAACCCCAGATCATGGAGCTGAACACCGGGATGACGGTGTGGGCGTTTGATCTGCCCGGACAACACATTGCTGCATTCGACGTGATGATGCCCACCTCGCTCGTGGATGAGCCCCGCTCCATTGAGGGGGTGGCCACCGTTGCTCTGCACGCCCTCGACGAGGGCACCCGAGCCCATCCGAACGGGCGCATCACCGAGCTTCTGGAACTCCAGGGCGCGGCACTGCACGGCAGCGCTGCCCAGAACAGCACTCGTTTGGGTGGAGACGCCCCAGCACATCGCCTCCCGGCGGTCATGGAGTTGTTGGCTGAGGTTCTCACCGAGCCCGAGTTCGCGGCCCCCGAAATTGCGCACCATGTGGAAATGCAAGTGGCGTCATTCGACAGTCGCATCGCATCGCCCGGGTGGGTGGCGAAGCAGGCGCTGCGTCAGGTCCTCTTCGGCACCGAGAGCAGGCAGGGACGGCCCTCCGCAGGAACCCCGGAAACACTCAATGCCATCGGGAGGGACGACGTACTTGCCTGGCATGCAGCGAAGTGGGGCGGCTCCAACGCGACGTTGGTGCTCGCGGGCGACCTCGCAGGCCTTGACCTCGAGGCCACGCTGGCGCCCCTTTCCCGTTGGACGGGCGGAAGCGACCCCGTTTCGCACGAAACGTCCCGGGCACGATCATCACAGGTGGTTCTGGTGGACATGCCCGACGCTGTCCAGGCAACCATCCACGCCGGTTGCCTGACGGTGGGACGTCGGCACCCTGATTGGGCCGCTCTCAAGCTGGCAGGACACGCCATGTGCGGCGCCTTCGCCAGCCGCCTCAACCTTGAACTGCGTGAACGACAGGGCTACACCTATGGCGTTGGCGGCGGTTTCACAGCACGCAAGGATGATGGACAATTCTCTCTCGGAGGCAGTTTCCGAGTGGAAGTGGCTGCTGATGCTCTCAGCCGACTGATGCAGGGCCTTGAACTGGACCACGAGTTCACAGACGCGGAGATCTCGGATGCCAAGCGTTTCCTCGTGGGCATCGCGCCGCTGGCGAATGAAACCGCTTCTGACATCGTGCGACAGGCGGCCGCCCTGGCCGCCGTCGGCGAGCCATCGTCATTCGTCAACGAGCATTTCGCAGCCCTCGAAAGGCCATCAGCGGGGGATGTGACCCGTGCCTTTCGCACCCATATTCACAGAAACGCCATGAGCGTGGCCATCAGTGGCCCGGCCAGGACTCTCGTCCCCGCCCTTCATGCGGCGGGGCTGGACCCGGTCATCGTCAGCTGACCGGGTCCCACCACACTCAACCGTTGAGGATTTCCAGCGCCCTCTCGGTCGCCACAGAGGCTTCCTCAGTCTTGGACTGGTACAGCGCCAGATCCCCTGCCCTGAGCGCTTCGTCGGCTTCAACGAAGAGCCCCATGGCAGTTGTGAGGAGGTCAGTGGCCTGTTGATCCAGTGGTTCTTCGATGCCCTGATCCGGATCCACCAGGCCGGGGAGTTCTGGATCGGGCACGAGGGTTTCACCTGTGTCCGCCCCGGCATCGCCCTCGAAGACCTTGTCCAGAGCTGATTGCAGCGTCGCCCCGATGCCCACCTGTTCGCCGAAGCGTACGACGACGAACCGCAGTGCGGGATAGCCACCCGTGGTTGCCGTGGTCTGGGTGTAGATGGGCTGGACGTAGAGGAGTCCGCCGCCGACGGGCAGTGTCAGGAGGTTGCCATAGATGGCGGAGGCGTTACTGCCATCCCTGTTGAAGGGAAGTAGAGCGCTGGCCACCTGCTCGTCTGTGCTGATGGCGTTGAACGTCTGGCCGGGGCCTGCGATCTGCTCAGTGTCAGAGAGCTTCAGGACCCTGATTTTGCCGTAGTCCTCGCTCTCGGCATCCGCATTGGCGGCCATGAAGACCGACAGGTTCTCCCTCTCCCTCGGCACGAAGACCGTGGTGTTGGAGTACTGCGGCTGTTCTTCTCCCGGCCAGCGGATGGTCAGGAAGTACGGGGGCTCCTTTGCGGTGCCGTCCGCGGTGCTCTGTACCGGATCATTCGGAACCGCCCAGATGTCTGACTGCTGGAACCACGTGTTGGTGTTTTCAGTGTGGTAGCGGCCCAGCGTTTCGCGCTGCACTTTGAACAGGTCAGCCGGGTAGCGCAGGTGGGCCTTGAGTTCGGGCGAAATTTCCGATTTGTCGGTGACGACGCCCGGGAAGACCTTCATCCACGTCTGCAGGATGGGATCCTCTTCGTCCCACTCGTAAAGGGTGACTGTGCCGTCGTAGGCGTCCACGGTGGCTTTGACCGAGTTCCGCACGTAGTTGACCTGACGCCCCATCAGAAGCCTGTCGGCCGACGTACGGGCGTCGGAAATGGCGCTGGCCCAGTCGATCTTTGTCGAGTTCGGGTAGTTGTCGCTCGTGGTGTAGGCGTCGATGATCCAGACGATCTTGCCGTCGACGACGCTCGGGTAGGGGTCAGAATCGACGGTCAACCACGGAGCCGCTTCCTGAACGCGCTGCACGGGAAGCCGGTTGAAGAGGATGTTGGAATCCTCGTTCACCCGGTCCGAAAGCATCAGGTTGACATCGCCGAACCTGATGGCAAAAAGACCCTTTGTGAGGAAATTGCCAATGGCGACGCCACCCTCACCGTCATAGGTGTTCTTCGTTTCGCCACCCTCTTCGCCACCGCCAGGGGTGTCGAGTTCAACGGGCGCGCGGTCCTCAGGGGCGCCAGCAACCACCCAGTGGTCCGACTCCTCGCCGAAGTAGATACGCGGCTGATGCTCCGGAAGAAGACCGACGGTGGGGATGCCTCCGGAAAAGAACACGGGCTCACCATTTGTCTGCTTCTGGTTGCCGTAGGCGGCGACCATGCCGTAGCCGTGGGTGTAGACGGTGCGCATGTTGTTCCAGCTCTCGCCGGATTCCACCGAGTCCAGATCAAGTTCACGCACGGCCACGACGGCATCGGTTTCACGGCCGTCGATCTCGTAGCGATCGATGTCGAGGGTTTCGGGGAATGAGTAGTACCCACGCACCTGCTGCAGCTGCTCGAATGTCCGTGGGATCTGCGCTGGATCCATCAGTCGGATTGCGGGCAGAGCTTCCGCATCTTCCCGCAACTGCCCGGCCTCAGCCGTGGTCTCTGCTTCGTAGTTGGTGATCTCCACCCCGTCAATGTTGAAGCCCTGACGGGTGGCATCGATGTTTGCAGCGATGTAGGAGCTTTCCAGATCCGGCTCATCAGGTGTGACCTGGAACTGTTGCATGAACCACGGGTAGCCGACGGAGAGAATCATCGAGGACACCACGAGCAATGCCACGGACACGGCTGGAATGCTCCACCTCACCTTGTAGGCATTGTAGAAACACAGCAGTGCGGAAATGACAGCGATGGCGGCGATGATCAAATGGGCCGGAATGCGCGCATTGGCATCCGTGAATGTCACACCCGTGAACAATGCGTTGGTGGTGGTGAGGTAGCTGAAGCGATCCAGTACGGCAGAAGTGGCGAACAACAGCAACACCACGCCCAGCATGATGGAGAGCTGTCGTTGCGCGGCGTTCCCCGTCGCCCTGACGTCAACGTTGCCCAGACCTCGCAGAGCCTTGGTCGTCATCGAACCGGTGAGGAAGTGCACCAGGATCGCAGCGATCGTGGAGGCGATGACTGTGAAGGTCACATACCCGAGGACGAAGTTCCACCACGGGAGTTGGAAGACGTAGAACGAGGCGTCCATGTTGAACTGTGCATCCGTCTCACCGAATGGGGTGGACTGTGTCCACGCGAGAAATGTTTGGTACATCCCCGCGCCGACGGAGCCACCGATGAAACCAATGACGGCGGACGGAATCAGCATCATGATTTTGGACCGCTGGTCCAGGACGTCGCGCAACTGCACCAGAAGTTCTGAGTCCAGATTGGCCCGTCGAATTTTCGGGCGCAACCGATAGGCGAGCGCCATGCTTGCGTACAGTGCCGCAGCGAGCGCAATGCCGAAGACGGCAAAGAGCCCCAGCTGGGCTGCAAGCTGGGTTGTGAAGACCTGCCGGATGTTGAGGTTGTCAAACCACAGATAATCAGTCCAGGTCCGGGCAAAAATCACCAACAGAGCCAGCGCGACGCCGACAATGACGATGGTGGGTAGCAACGCCCCGCGGCGCGGAGCCGCTTCGGCGCTCATTGTGGACTCACTCATTGTGTTGCGCCTTCCAGGGTGCGGTTCAGGGCTTCAGTGAGCCCGGGTACAAGATCAGTTGCGCCGAGCAGCTCGTCAGGGTTGGAGACGAGGCGGGCGAGACCGTGCTGGTTGCCGTCCCGCAGCACGCCCACCACCACGCGAACATCGATTTTCTCAGGATGCTGCATGACAAAGTCCACGGCGGCCTCAGCGTCATCCGGGATCTCGTTCTCAAATTGGGGGGGGAGGAATGTGCGCTCCATCGCGACGGCCACGCCATCGACGCTCTCGGGGAAGAAGATCTGTTGCAGGCGTTCCAGAACATCCACACCTCCGGCAAAATCGTCCTGCTCCACTGCGGTCAATGCATCTTCAGCAGACTCCGGAACGCGGCCCTTCAGCTGGGGCTCAACTTCCAGGAGCGCGCTGGTGGCAACGAGAGCGAAGAGCCGGGCAGGTTGATCCCAACCATTGTCAAAGACATGCCTCTCGATGTCCGCAAGACAGGCGATGAGCCTGCTGGGGTCGTTGTCAGCCACAGGTGGGAACCTCCGCATACGATTTGCCTTCGTCGATCAACTGCAGCGCAGAGATCGCATCCTTCAATGTGGACACCGGCACGAGCCGCATGTCCGTGGCCAGATTGCCAACATCCGAGCAATTGCTCAATGGCAGGAGGAACACGGTGGCGCCGTCACGTTCAGCGCCAGCGAGCTTCTGCCGCACTCCGCCGATGCTCCCCACATTGCCCTCAGGGTTCATGGTGCCGGTACCCGCCACGACTTCGTCACCCAGCAGATTGCCTTCGGTGATTTTGTCGTAGATCGCCAGGGAGAACACGAGTCCTGCACTGGGACCCACGACGCTGGAGTCGATCCGGTACACGACTTCCGGGGCGTATTTGTACCCGGACGCCACCTTGATTCCAACGCTGGGTCGGCCTTCGGCGTCCGCTCCGGTCTGGACACTGACGTTCTCGGTGGCTCCGTCGCGAAGAACTCTGAACACGACTGGTTCATCCACGCCGCGCGCGGCGACGATCTCCCCCACCTCGTCCACAGATTCCACCGGCGTCCCATCCACGGACTCAATCAGGTCGCCGGGCTGCAAACGATCATTTGCAGGCCCGGAGAGTGTGACGGAGGACACGATGGGCATTTCTGTCACCGTCTGCCCTGCGGCGCGAAGGGCCGCAACGGTGGCATGGGCTCGTGAGGTGTCCATCGCAGCCACGGCCTCCTCACGGACTTCCTCGCTGGACAGGCCCGCCGGGTAGAGGACCTCGCGCGGTAGTGCGTCGGCCCGCGAACGCACATGCGCCAGCAGGGCCTCGGGAAGGCTCACATGGGCGTCCACTCGCGTCGTCGAAACCGTGGTCATCAGGAGTTGACTGGGATCAGTCGAATAGTTCTGAATGCCCTTGACATCAAGCAGGGGTCCGCTGTCCACGCTTGCGAGCACGTTCACCGTGTTTCCCGGCTTCCATGTCACGAAGGGGACGGGAAGGACGACGAGCAGAGACGCCAGCACGACGAACAGGATGGAGGAGACAATGGCGACAACGTTGCGCGACACCCACACTCCCCTTTGCGTACTTCACCGGCTCTTGTCCTTGGACGGCCAAGAGTACCAACCGTGGAACAGGACGCCATTCGCGGGGACTTGCGACCAACTGGGACAATGGGGACAGCGTGCTGAAACGAAAGTGGAAGGGACACACATCATGGCCAGCGATGACACTTCTGGGCCTCCCGGCGGATTCGATTTCGAGGAGATTCGTAAGCTCCTCGAACAGATGGGTCTGGGCACCGGCGACATGGATTTCAACCAGTTGCTTGAACAGGTGACGAAGATGCAAGCGAGCGGCAGCCCCGGCTTCGCGATGACAAATGCGGACAATGATCCCGACGCCGCCTGGCGCACCACGATCACCGCTGCGCAACAACTGACCCAGGAAAAGGGCCCGGACCCACAGTTGGAAGCGTCCGAGCGCGCCCTTCTTGTGGACAGCGAACGGTTGGCTCAATCCTGGCTGTCGTCTCACACAACTTTTCCTGAGACAGGGATCACCCCGGCGGGAATCCGTCGTGAGGAATGGTTGCAACTCACCAGCAAGGGGTGGCGCACCCTGGTCGAGCCCATCATCGACGGACTGGCTGACGCTCTTCAACGGGGCGCCTCGGCAGAATCCATGGCAGAACTGGGGGCACTCTCAGCCATGCTGGGGCCCATGATGCGCTCCTCAGCATCGTTGATCTACAGGGATCGCCTCAAGAAGGTTCTCGCGGAAGTCGCTGGTGGGACCTTGACCGGCACCGAGGTGGGTATCAATCTGATGGAGAACACGCCGGTGGTCATCCTCCCCAGCAATGTGGCGCAGTTCACTGAGGATCTGGAGCTTCCGGAGTCTGATGTTCTGCTCTACCTGCTCGTGAGGGAGGCCGCGCGGCAGCGCCTCTTCCACAGCGTGGGCTGGCTCTCCCCCCAACTCAATGCCCTTCTGGCGCACTTCGCCCGCGAGATCAGCATAGATTTCGAGGCCATCAGTGCGGGCTTCGATCCCTCACAGATGGAGCAGTTCTCGCTGGAGGACATGATGGAAGTCGGAGAAAAAGTGCGAGGGTCCTTCTTCAAGCCGGCCAGCACCCCCACCCAGATGGAGATTCTCGGCAGGCTGGAACTGCTGCTGGCCCTCATCGAGGGCTGGGTGGATCACGTGACCGCCAAGGCGACCTCCCAATGGATGCCCAACGCCTCTCAGCTGAGCGAAGTTCTTCGCAGGCGCCGTGCCTCCGCAGGACCCTCCCAGAGCGTCTTGAATCAACTATTGGGGCTCGATCTACGTCCGAGGCTGGTGCGCGACGCCGAGAATTTGTGGGCCTCCATCGAGCATCAACGAGGAGATGAACGAGATGCTCTCTGGCAGCACCCGGACCTGTTGCCCACCGCCGCGGACCTGAAGGATCCACTGGCGTTCGGCAACCACCTCACAGACGCACCCAACCACGACGACCTTGATGCGGAGCTGCGCAAGATCCTCGGAGACGGCAGCTGAGCTGTTCCCGAGTCCGGTTGACGGATGCTGGATCGGAGCGGTTGACTTGACCTCAAGGAGTCCTGATCGGTCTTGCGCGCTGGGGAAGGCGAGCAAGCCGACCGGGACTCCGCTACCGTTTATGGGGTTGTGACCGCATTGTGTGCGGTCGGACCGCTACATTGACGAGGAACCTGCTTCTTCACCAAGAGGCAGATCCACGATCTTTTTATTCAGGAGGAAAGAATGGCTGGACCAACCGGAGAGACCTATGAAGGCTCGTTCTACTGCGTGAAGTGCAAGGAAAAGCGCGACGCCAAGGGCGAAGTCCATGTCAATGACAAGGGCACCAAGATGGCCAAGGGCAAGTGCCCCGTGTGTGGAACAAACCTGAACCGTATTCTCGGCAAGGCCTGAGCCACAGCAGCAGTACCCGAAACGGGGACGACGCCCACCAGGGCATCGTCCCCGTTTTTTGTTGTCATCAGTTTCAGGGCCGGGCTGCGATGTGTTGCGCCACCACGTTGAGGCACTCCTGCCCATAACGGTCAACCTTGACCGTGCCAATGCCGGCGATCTTCAGCAGCTGTGCTCTCGTGGTGGGTTCGGCTTCCGCAACTGCCTGGAGGGTGGCGTCCGTGAAGACCACGAACGCGGGAACCGACGCCGTATCCGCGGTCTCCTTGCGCCAGCGCCGCAGCGCCTGCATCAGTGCTTCGTCATGGGTCGCCTCGCAGTCCTCATGACGGCTCATCTTGCGCTCTGCCGCCGAGTGCAACTGTTGGCCGCACACAGAGCAGGAACGAGAGCGCAGACTTCCACGCTCTTTTCGCTTCGAGGGGGAGGCTGAGGGGTGCCCACCTTCCCGTGTCAGTCCCGAAAGGAACCGGGAACGATTCGCCGCGCGGTTCCCGTTGGCGGTGGCCCAGCTGACACGCAGCCGGTTCCGCGCCCTGGTGAACGCGACATGGAGCAGGCGACGTTCCTCGGACAGCGCTGGCTCCTCCTGAGACAGAACGAACGGCATCAACCCTTCACGGACACCAACGACAGCGACACCGTCCCACTCCAGGCCCTTGGCTGCGTGCATGGTGGACAAGGTGACGGCATCCGCAATGGGTGCTGTCTGCCAGGCAGCACGCTCCACCAGCCATCCGACGAGATGCTCGGCCTTCCATCCCTCACGCTTGCCGTTCTCCTCCACCACCATGGTGCGCAGGGCGTTGAGGGATTCCCATCGCTCCCGCTGGCGACCCATGGAGGTGGGCGCCTCCGGTGACCACCCAGTGGAGGCGAGGAAGGAATCCATCAGTTCCGGTACCGATCCCTCAGGTTCGGACTGAGCTGCCCGCCCCAAAACGGTGATGGCCTGGCGCACCTCTGCCCGGTCATAGAACTTTTCTGTTCCGCGAACGCTGTAGGGCACCGCCGCGTCGTTGAGTGCTGCCTCAAACGAGGGCGCCTGCGCATTGATGCGGTACAGCACGGCAAGTTCAGACCACGATGTGCCCTCCGCATGACGCTCCTTCAGCCACTTGGCAACCGCGGAGGCCTCATCCGCCTCGCTTGTGGCCGGCTGGAATTCTGGATGCGGCCCCGATGCTCGGGTGGAGCGCAATTCGGCACGCGCATCACGGCCACCCAGCACATGCGAACTGGCGGCAAGAACTTCCGGGGTGGATCTGTAGTTGCGCACGAGACGCACCACGTGGGCGGATTCATGCTCGGAGGCAAAGCCCAGAAGAAAATCTGCGCGTGCACCTGCAAAGGAGTGAATGGCCTGGTTCGGGTCCCCCACCACACACACATCGGGCCGTCCATCGACCCACAAGGAAATGAGTCTGTGCTGCACGGCCGAGACGTCCTGGTATTCGTCGACCACGAAGTGCCGATAGGTGGCACGGATGCGCTCCGCCACGTCTGGGTGCTCGGCCATCAGAGAGGCTGCGCAGAGCAGAATGTCACTGAAATCCACTTGCCCGGACGCAGCCTTGCCCTTCTCATAGGCAGCCATCACGGCGGCGACCTGTGCAGGGGTGGCACCGGTGACCTCACGCCCCGACGCGCTGGCCAGCAGTGCATACTTTTGCGGTGTCACGTTGCTGGACTTGGCCCACGAGATCTCGCTGTCAAGATCCCTGACCAGCGCGGTGTCGGAGGAGTGCAGAACAGAGGCTGCCGAGCGGGCAACCACGGGGAAAGTGTTGGCCAGAATCGGCGGAAACTCGGAACCGAAGGCGTTCGGCCAGAAATACTGGCATTGCCGCAGGGCTGCCGAGTGAATGGTGCGCGCCTGGGCCGTTCTGACCCCGAGCGACGCGAGGCGGCTGCGCATCTCCCCGGCCGCCCGCGTGGTGAACGTCACGGCCAGCGTGGCGGAGGGATCGTAGCGGCCCTCCTGCACAGCGTGAGCAACCCTGTGCGTGATCGCCCGGGTTTTGCCCGTCCCTGCGCCAGCGAGCACCACGAGTGGGGCGTCCAGCGAGGTCGCCACCTGTAGTTGTTCGGGGTCCAGGGCAGCAGTCAGGTCAGTCACACCGGCCATTGTGCTTGCTACCCAGGACGAATGAACAAACTGGGGCGGTGGGGCCGCCGTTTTCTGCGTGGCCTTCGCTAGGGTGATTCCGTGACACTGAGCGTATCGACGGGCACCAGATGGCAGGACCTCGTGTCCTCCCTGTCCGCGTGGCTCGTTGAAGAGCGACCGGGAGTCTTTGACACCGTCACTGTCGTGGTGTCGTCGCGATCCGTGGCCCGCCTGTTGCGGCAGTCGCTTGCCGCTTCGCTGCCCTCCAGCATCTGTGCCGGGATGGAGTTCGTGACTCTCCCCCAGTGGATTCAGTCCGCTGCGCGGCGGCACTCGTCGTCCGACGACCTGTCCGCGTGGCGTTCCATGCGGTTGCAACTGGCCGTGGCCGAGGCGTTGGCCACCATGGTGGACTCCGACACCTCCCCAGTGCTTACAGCACACCTTGGCGCGCATGGCTCCCCCGCCAGAAGGCTGCAACTGGCAGGCCGCCTCGCACGGCTGCTGCGCCGCTACGTTGACTGGGCGCCGGACATGGTGTCGGCCTGGCTCGAAACCGATGAGGAGGACCCTGCCACGGATGCCGCCGGGCATGCACTGCCCATGCACCTCACCTGGCAACCGGAACTGTTGCGGCGGGTGGTGGAAGCCCTCGAGGTGGACCCAGTGGAAACGTGGGAAAATCTCGCCGAGGCCCTCGCCTCGGAGGACTCTTCCCGTAAAACGGCCTTCTTCGCCCTGACCGAGGTTCCCACGAGCCATGCGCGGCTCCTGGCACAGCATTCGAGCGTCCACGACGACTTCCTGTGGAGGATTGACACCCCCCACCTTGCTGACTGGACGGCACGTCTACCTGCGGTACGAACCTCTCTTCCCCAGAGCCCTGCAGGTCCTCACCTTGTCACGGTGCATGGCTCCCACTCCGCACAGCGCCAGGCCGAGGTACTGCGCGATGAGCTCTGCCGGCGCTTCGAGGCAGACCTCACACTGGAGCCTCGGGATGTCTTGGTGGTGTGCCCTGATCCGCAACAGTGGTGGCCACACCTGCGCACCGTCTTTTCCCCGGCTCCCGACGATCCGCAGGCGCATCCCGGAAGGTCCCTGCGGGTACAGCTGGCCTCGGACCCCGAGCCCAACTCGGTTCTGCGTCTCATACGTGAGGTCCTGCGCCTCGCGGATGCGCGAGCGACGGCCTCCGACGTCATGGAGCTGTTTCTGCTCCCGCCCGTGGCCCATCGTTGGCGCCTGTCCACGCGCCGCGACCAGGTGAGCGACCTCGTGGCCGCCGCAGGAATCAGGTGGGGCCTTGATGAGAAGCACCGCAGCACGTTCGGGCTCCCCGGCGTGAACCAGAACACATGGCTGCGGGGCCTCGACCGTCTTCTGGCCGGATTGACGCTTGCCCCGGAAGCTGATGCCCTGCCCATCACCGGTGTCAGCACCGTGGGCACATCAGATCTCGAACTGGTGGGCACCCTGTCCGAGCTCATCTCCCGCCTGCGCAAGTTTGTCCATGGGATGTCGGGCCCGGCGACGGGTGAGGTCTGGGTGGATCGTGTCCGCGATCTCCTTGCAGATCTCGTGGGACCATCGCATGATGACGCATGGATGGCGATCGAAGCACACGCCCTTCTCACCGACATGGCGGATCAGCTCCGCCATTCCCATACGGACCTGACCCGAGTGGAATTTTCCCGTCTCTTTGAGACCGCAGCGAGCGACATGACGCCGCGCAGTGCTGTGGGCAACGGTTCCCTGCACGTCGTCAGGATCGGCGAACTCATCCATGCTCCCTTCCGGATCGTTTGCCTCCTTGGCGTGGGAGACCCGGCCACTGTGGGGGATGCAGATCTTGTGAACCTCGGCGAGGACCTGCCGGATGCCAGGAGACAGCGACACGAACATCTGATTGCCCACGCCCGCGCCACCGAGGAAGTCATGATTATCGTGCAGGACAGGGATGCCCGCACCAACGAGCGGCTCGCCGAGCCCACAGCGGTGACGAGCCTCGTCCGTGACCTGGACTGCCCAGTCAGTCGCAGCGCTCCGCACCCATTGAACGCCCACGCGGAGGAAAACTTCACTGGGAAGCGGCTGAGCTTCGACCAGCACGGGCTCCGGGCGGCCTCGGCACTGCGCACTGTGTCAGCGGATTCCGTCAGTACGCGAGACCTCCGGCGCCGGACCGCCCTGAATCTCTCCGGCTCAGCCTGGCCACCTGAGGCAACCCTGGAAGATCTGCACAGGGTCCTCAAGGACCCAGCCCAGAGCTTTCTGCAGTCCACGGCAGGCGTGCGCATCTTCTCCCGGCGCGATCTGCGTGATGAGTTGCCTCTGCAACTGGACGGGCTGGAGACCTGGGGTGTGCAGGACCGATTGCTGGAATCACTGCGATCGGGACTGCTCCCGCTGCAGGCTGCCGAGCGAGAGTTCCAGCAGGAATCGCTGCCTCCGGGACTGATCGGACGCTCAATGCTGCGCAAACCCATGGAGAACGCCATGACATTGTGGGACGCGGCGCGCAAGGATTTGGAGGCCCCCAGGACCGAGCATCGGGTGGAACTGGACTTGCACGGGGTATTGGTACAGGACACCGTCGTTCTGCACGGCGGCCAGGTTGTGCATGCCGTGGCTGGCAAGGGCATCAAGCATGAACTCCTGCCGTGGCTCCAAGTTCTCACGCTGGCGTCCATGGGGATTCCGGCCCGCGCCGTGGTCCACCGCATGGACCGTGAGAGTTACTTCGACGTCTGCGTTCGCCGCGAGATTGCGGCGCCTCCCCAAGACACGGCACATGAACTCCTGTTGGTGGTGGCGAATGCCTTTCGCCAGGGACACAACCGGCTGCTGCCACTCCCCCTCGAGCCGGGGCTGGTGATGGCCGGTCAGCTGATCGGTGGTCGACCGGATCTGACGGCATGGGAGCGCCCCACGAGGGACTGGGAGGCGCCGTGGCGGTTCCTGACGCCGCAGTGGCAACTGTTCTACGGAGATGATGCCCCCAGTGAATTGGTGGCCACTCCGCGCTCCGACAGGGAACCCCCCTCGGACCAGGACAGCGCCTTCGCGGCCTGGGCCCAGGCCCTGTACGTGCCCATGCTGAGAGCGGGGATGTGATTCCTGCATGTTCGACATCACTGCTGCCCTACCCACGCAACCGCTCCTCCTGCAGGCCAGTGCAGGCACGGGGAAGACCTGGACCATAGCGGCACTCACGGCCCGCTTCATCGCGGAGAAGGGCATCACGATCGACGAGTTCCTGCTCGTCACCTTCAGCAACAAGGCCTCCCAAGAACTACGAAGCAGCGTGTTCACGACGCTGCAGCGGACCGAGGCCGCACTCGCCGTATTCCTCGAGGACGGGCGGATCCCCTCTGACGACACGATCTCGGCCATGCTCTGCCGAGAAGATGTGCCGGGCCGTCGACAGCGACTTCGTGCCGCCCTGGACTCCTTTGACAGCGCCCTCATTTGCACCACCCATGTCTTCTGCCAGAGCATGCTCCGCGAGCTCGGCGTGCTGGGTGACTGGGACGTCGGGGAGAGCATCCTTTCCGACCCGCTGCACCTCATCAACCAGTGCGCCACCGACGTCTACGTGGCTCGATACAAGGATGTGGACAAGCCAACGCTGGATCCGCGACGCGCTCTCATGATTGCCAGGGAGGCCTGCCTCTCACCCCTGCCACTGCAATCGAGCCATGTCGATGACCTGGAGTTCTGTGCCGAGGTCCGGCGGCGCTTCGCAGATCGCAAGCGGACAATGGGCCTGGTCACCTTCGATGATCTGACGTTGCGTCTCCATGACGTCCTGATGGCACCCGATACTGGTCCATGGGCAATGGAGGCACTCCGCAGCCGATTCTCCGTGGTCCTGGTGGATGAGTTCCAGGACACCGATCCCCACCAGTGGCGCATCATCGAGCGAGCGTTCGTTCGAAGTGATCGGGTCACCGTACTGATTGGGGATCCCAAACAGTCCATCTATGGCTTCCGCAACGCAGATCTGATGAGCTACCTGGATGCGGCCAAGCAGATCACCACGCGATCCCTGCCACGCAACCACCGCTCCGATACCGCCGTCGTCCGCGGTGTGCAGGAGTTGTTCGGGAACGCCACGCTCGGTGATGTGTCCATCACCGTGGTCGATGTGGACACGCGCCACGGCTCGCGGCTCGTCATGCCGGGCAGCCCCGCCCGACTCCTGATTCGTCGGGGCGTCAGTGAAGGGCTCCAGCATTCCCCCCATGAGTCCATCGCCAACGACATGGTGGGGCTCGCCTCCCGTCTGTTGGAGGTGGGACGCATCGTCGAAGATGATGACACCTCCCGCAACCTCACGCCCGACGACGTCGCGGTCCTTGTGCGCAACCGCACCCGGGGTGCCGAGTTGGTGAGCTCCCTCATCGAGGCCGGTATTCCCGCGGTGTTCCACGGTCAGGAGGATGTGCTGGGCAGCGCGGCTGCCCACGACTGGGCAATGCTGTTCGCTGCCATGATCGCTCCCACTCGCTCCAACATTGTCCTGGCCGCCGCAACCGATCTCCTGGGCTTCACGTTCGCCGGCATGGTGAACGGGGGTGAGGACTCAGTGGCTGCCTCCGTGCTCGTGCACCGTCTTGCTCGAGCCCACGCCAGCGGCGGGGTCCCGGAGGTGATGACGATTCTGGTGACGGAGACCAATCTCGGCGCCCGGGTCCTGTCCCGGCCGGGGGGCAACAGGGCTCTCACGGACCTGCACCACGTGGCTGAACTCCTGTCATCCTCGGGCACCCGCGATCTGCATGACACGGCTGGTTGGCTACAGGACGCCCGGGACGGCTCAGCCGTCGAGGGAGCAGACACCCGGCTGGCGTCGGAGTCTCCCGCCATCAGGGTCACCACGATGCACTCCGCAAAAGGGATGCAGTACGGCGTGGTTCTTCTGCCCGAGGTCAGCGATCTCGTATCCCAGTCCCGCAAACCCTTCCCCGTCATCATCGACGGCGTCCGCCACCTGTACGTGGGTCCACCCCTGTCCTACCAGGACCCCACCCGGCAGGAGTTTGAACGCCAGCAACGCGAGGAGGAGTTGCGACTTCTGTATGTGGCGCTGACGCGCGCCCAGTACATGAGCATCGCGTGGCACGTCACGGGCAAGCGGTCACAGACGGGGTCCCTGACAGCGCTGCTGGCCCGGGACCGGAGCACCACGGTGCTCAAGGATCGCTACGCCCGCGTCCCGGAACGCTTGGGACTGGATCCGGACCTGGTGCATCTGAGCGCCCTGAACGATACGAGTCCCGCGCCCATTCCTCTGCGCCCCTCCTCCACTGCTTCGCTGCACGTGGCCACCTTGAGCCGTGCCATCGATTCAACGTGGCGCCGCACTTCATACTCCGGACTGACCGCCGGCCTGCACGAGCTCGGCCAGACGCTCATCCACGGTGACGAGCCGGCCGAGGTGGACGTCTACCAGTCGGCGCCCAGCCACGGGATGGCCATGCCCTCTCCGATGGCGGGGCTCCCGGGCGGAGCAGCCTTCGGCACCCTGGTCCACGAGGCGCTGGAGGCGTTGGACTGGCGGCCCGGCCACCTCCTGGACAGTGCTGTGGACGTGGTGGCCCATTTGGCCCCTCGCTTCGGAATGTCCGCGGAAGACGCAGACGTGCTCGCCGATTCCCTGGTGCGTGTGTGTTCCACGCCGTTGGGTGCGCTCGCTGACGGCGTGACGCTGGGCGACATCTCACTGGATGAGCGGCTCCCGGAGCTGGACTTCGACATGCCCATGTCCGAGTTGGGCGCTGCCGCCACTGTGGGGGACCTGGCCACCCTCATGGCACAGCACCTGGACCCCGCTGACCCACTCGCTGCCTATCCACCGCACCTCGCGGCTTCACCCGCCGCGACGGGCGTACTGCGAGGGTTCCTGACCGGCTCCATTGATGCTGTGCTCCGCACGCCTTCGGGTCGCTACGTGGTGGTGGATTACAAGACCAACAGGCTCCCGACCGGTCCCGACGAGGAACTGAGCGTCGGGCACTATCAGGGTCCTGCGATGGCCGAAGCCATGATGCACGCCCACTACCCCCTTCAGGCGTTGCTCTACGCAGTGGCGCTGCACCGGTTTCTCTCTTGGAGGCTTCCCGGGTATGCCCCCGAAACACACCTCGGGGGTGCTGGCTACCTGTTTGTGCGTGGTATGGGGGGATCTGAGGCGCCCGAATCCCCGGGCATGCCCTGCGGTGTCTTCACGTGGCATCCTCCCAGCGCCCTCGTCGTGGCGGCCTCCGAACTCCTGAAGGGGGCGCCGTGAGTGGACATGAGGTTCCGGTGGCGGCAACCGGACTGTTGCGCGCCTTCGCGGAGGCCACAATGATCGCCCCGGTGGATTTCCATCTCGCACGGCGCATGGCCGCGCTGTCCGAGGAACGCGACGAGCGGGTGGAGCTTGCTTTTGCCCTGGCGACGAGGGAGCTCCGCCTCGGCTCGGTCTGCCTCGACATTTCGTTGGCCCCGGCGCTGGCACCCGAATCGGGGATCGAGGACGGTCTCACCGAAGGCGCGGGCGATGCCCTGCCATGGCCCGATCCCGAGTCGTGGCTGGAGGCACTGAGGGCATCACCGGCGGTGGCGGGCCCCGATCAGGACGGGAGTGTTTTCAGGCTGTCGGGATCGCTTCTCTACCTCGACCGGTACTGGTGTGAAGAACGCAGCGTGGAAACTCGACTGCGTCACCGCTCGTCGCTCCCTGCCCTGCCTCCCGACGACACGGCACACGAGCGTGCCCGTCGGCTACCGGCAGGTATGGAGGAGGACGCACAACAATCAGCGGCCGTGATCGCCGCCCTCACCAATCTCACAACGGTGATCACGGGTGGTCCGGGAACGGGAAAGACAACCATGGTGGCGCGCATTCTGGCGTGCATGGCGGACGAAAGCGATCCGCCTCTAGTGGCTCTGGCTGCCCCCACGGGCAAGGCGGCAACACGACTGATGGGGGCGGTCAAGGACACGCTGGAGAGCCAGCGTGGATTGAGACTGCGTGGACTCACCCTGCACCGGCTCCTGGGCGTGGTGCCGGGACGCCCGCGCCGCACCCACCAACGGGGAAACCCGCTGCCCCACGACGTCGTCATCGTCGACGAAACATCCATGGTGTCCCTGACGATGATGTCGTGGCTCCTGGAGGCTCTCTCTGACGGCACCCGGCTCATTCTCATTGGAGATCCCCAGCAACTGGCCTCCGTGGAGGCCGGGGCTGTGCTGGACGACATCGCCAGGTCACACGATCTGCTGTCCACCAAGCGGGCCCCGGCCGTGATCAGGCTGGAGCGGAACCGGCGGAGCAACGCCGAGATCGGGGCGCTGGCCAGTGCCATCGAGGCCGGTGATGCGGAGACCGTACTGCACCTGGTGACCTCCGGCATGAATGTCACGCTGGAGGCCCACGACGGCACGGGTGCCCTGACCGATCATCCCGTGCTCATGGCCGACCTCAAGGCCACCGCTGCGGCCGTTCGTCGAGCCGCCGCGGAGGGCGATGGCGATGCCGCCAATGAAGCGCTCGCCAGTCACCGGGTGCTCTGTGCCCACAGGGAGGGACCGTTCGGGGTGGGCCGCTGGTCCCGCGAGGCACGGCTGTGGCTCTCCGAGCAGTTCGACGATTACTCCCGGGGCACCGGCGCCTGGCTGGGCCAGCCACTCCTGATCACCCGCAACAGCGATACCGCCGCCAACGGCGACACCGCCGTGGTGGTCCGGGTGGATGGGCGACTCATGGCCTCCATCGACCGGGCCCAGGGAACCCTGTTGGTGGATCCCGTCCTGCTCGATGACGCCGCGGACCTGCACGCCATGACCATCCACAAGTCACAGGGCAGCCAGTTCGACGTGGTCAGCGTGGTGCTGCCCCCGCTGGGCTCCCCCCTGTTGACGCGCCAACTGCTGTACACGGCCGTGACTCGGGCGCGGGAGAGCGTGCGCATCTACGGCGACGTCGAGGCTTTGCAGGAGGCTGTCAGGACGCCGGCCCGTCGCGCCAGCGGTCTTGGCCGGTCCTCTGCCTGATCAGGTCAACGAACTGCGGCGATGGCCCTGGCGACGTGTCCGATGTTGTGGGAGTTCAGGGCCGCCACGCACATGCGGCCTGCGTCCGTCCCGTACACGCCGTGTTCGCGTCGAAGCGCCTCCATCTGCGTCTTCGTCAGGCCGGAGTAGCTGAACATTCCCAGCTGCTGGGCGATGAAGTCCATGTCCGTGATTCCTGCAGCTCGCAGTTCCTTGACCAGGTCTGCCCGGAGCCTGGTGATGCGGAGGCGCATGGTGGTCAGTTCCTCCTCCCACATCCGACGCAACTCAGGATCGTTCAACACTTCCGCCACCAGTGCGGCCCCGTGCTTGGCGGGATTGGAATAATTGGTACGGATGCAGATCTTCAGCTGGCTCAACACTTTGCGTGCAGCTTCTTCGGAGTGTGCGACCACGTGAAGTGCACCGATGCGTTCGCCGTACAGACTGAAGGTTTTGGAGAATGAGGTGGCCACGAGAAACTCAAGACCCGCATCCACGAACCTGCCGATAACGGCTTTGTCCTTCTCCAGACCGAACCCGAACCCCTGATAGGCCATGTCCAGGAAGGCAACCAGATTCCGTGAGCGCACCACATCGATGACGCGGGTCCAGTCATCGTGGGAGAGATCGTAGCCGGTGGGGTTGTGGCAGCAGGCGTGGAGCAACACGATGGTGCCTTCCGGCGCACTTTCCAGATCCTCGATCATGCCGTCGACATCGAGTGCCCTGGCCTCGGGTGAGTAGTAGCGGTACTGCTCCACCTCAAACCCGGCCCGAGTGAAAAGGGCGCGGTGGTTCTCCCAACTGGGGGTGGAGATGAGAATTTTCGCGTCCGGGGTGAGATGTTCGAGGAAATCGGCGCCCACCTTGAGAGCACCAGTGCCACCCAGGGCCTGAACACTGGCCACCCGGCCAAGCACGGACGCGTCATCGCCGAACACCAGTTCACGGGTGGCCTTGATGTAGGCGGGAAGTCCGTCAATACCCAGATACCCGTGGGGTTTGTTCTGCTTCAGCAACCGCTCCTCGGCGATGCGAACACACTCCAGAAGGGGCAGAACGCCAGCCTCATCGAGGTAGACACCAACTCCCAGATTGACCTTGTCCTTCCGAGAGTCCCGGGCGAACGATTCGTTCAGACCAAGAATTGGATCGGCTGGGGCCTGGGCAATGGTGTGCAACAACGACATGGGATTCCTTGCCTCTCACGGGGATGCAGTTTTCCGTCCTCAGCCTACCTCTGTGCAGTGCGTTGACTGCACAGTCAACCGATCTTGGGACTATCGTCGACACATAGGTTTCGACGACGAACAGAGCAGGTTGTCCATGAAGATCGAGTTCAAGCCGTCCCGACGGGCCACCTTGGGCGTCGAATGGGAGCTGACGGTGGTGGATCTCGCCTCCTTGGAGGTGGTTCCCGAGGCACATCGCGTTCTGGATCACGTTGAGGACCCCGTCAATGGGTCCATTCGCACCGAATATCTTCAGAGCATGATTGAGCTCGTCAGCGGGGTGCACGAGACGGTCGACGGCGTGGTCGACGAAATGCACGGACTCATGCGTCACGTCGTGGAGACTCTGGAGCCGCACGGTCTGGCCGTCATGGCCATGGGGGCCCACCCGTTCACCGATCCGGGCAAGCAAGCGCCTGTGAAAAAAGCGCAGTACCGCCGCGTCAGGGAGCGCAACGGATGGTGGGGCTCCCAGATGGCCGTCAATGGCGTCCACATCCATGCCGGTATCGATGAGCGTGTCAAGGCGCTGCCGATCACGTACGGACTGGCCCGCTTCATCCCCTACTTCATCGCGCTGAGCGCTTCTTCACCGTTCTGGACAGGCACAGACACTCTCTTTGCCTCGCAGCGCACCATGATGTTCCAGCAGTTGCCGACCAATGGCCTGCCGTACCACATGGCCACGTGGAAGGAGTTCGAGCGCTACGCCACTGAGCTGGAAGGCGTGGGAATGATTCAGAGCCCATCGGAAATCAGGTGGGACATCCGCCCTTCTTCCTTCGGCACGGTAGAAAATCGTTCCATGGACTGCGTCCCCACCGTCTACGAGATCGGTGCTCTCGCAGCGCTGACCCAATGTCTGGTGGAATGGATGTCTCGAGAACTGGACGAGGGCCGCGAGATTGAACGGCTTCCCTTTTGGTTCATGCGTGAGAACAAGTGGCGTGCTGCCCGCTACGGTCTGGGCGCGGAGGTCGTCACACCCCGGCCTCACGAACACACGCTGCAATTGCGCGAGGGACTTTTGACCTGGCTCAACAGACTCGAGCCCATTGCCGATGACCTCGGTTGTGGAAGCCAACTGGCGAATTGCGTGGAACTCGTGCATCGTGGTCCCAGCTACGTGCGTCAGCGCAGGGTGGCCAAGGCCAATGACGGCGATCTTTCAGCAGTGATTCGGGCAAACATCTCCGAAACGATGGGCGGCCGTCCACACTTCACCGATCACACACCAAGGATGCCCACGTGAAACCGTTTCTGTTGCTCAGCTGCAGACCAGAGGACGAGGCCGCGGAGGGGGAACGTCTTTCCGTGCTGCACTTCTCCGGGCTTCGGGGCGACCAACTGCATCAGATCCGCGTGGAGGTGGCTCCCCTGCCCATCATCGATCTCGATCAGTACTCGGGTGTCATGCTCGGTGGTGGCCCCTACAACTCAAGCGACGCGGTCAAATCTGATGTCCAGCTACGGGTGGAGGCAGACATTCGTCGCGTCCTCGAAGACGTCTTCGAAGAAGATCTTCCCTTCCTCGGTCTGTGCTACGGCATCGGCACCGTGACGGCCCACATGGGTGGGATCGTGGACAAGACCTATTCCGAGCCGGCTGGGCCCATCACGGTGCGACGGACCGACGCTGGTCAGCGTGACCCCCTCCTGGCAGAGGTACCGGAGACCTTCAAGACTTTTGTGGGGCACAAGGAAGCAGTCCGGGAGCTTCCTGAGGGAGCGGTACTGCTGGTGGAGGGCGAGTCCTGCCCCGTTCAGATGTTCCGCGTCCAGAAAAACTGCTACGTCACCCAGTTCCACCCGGAACTGGATGCGGAGCATTTCATCGAACGCATGAAAATTTATCGACACGCCGGCTACTTTGCTCCCGAGACGTTGGAGGACCTCAGCGCGCAGGCCCGGGAAGCCCACGTGACTCCTGCAGTGCACACGATCCTGCGGCGCTTCGCGGAGCACTACGCGCGCTGAAGTCCGTGAACCTCAGTCGAGGTAGTCCCGCAGCACCTGCGATCGCGACGGATGACGCAGTTTGCTCATCGTCTTGGATTCGATCTGGCGGATGCGCTCGCGGGTCACCCCGTAGACCTTCCCGATCTCATCGAGGGTCTTGGGCTGGCCATCGGTCAGACCAAAGCGCATGGAGACAACTCCAGCCTCACGCTCACTGAGCGTGTCCAGCACATCATTGAGTTGTTCCTGCAGCAGGGTGAAGTTCACCGCATCAGCCGGAACAACGGCTTCGGAGTCCTCGATCAGGTCACCGAACTCGGAGTCGCCGTCCTCACCAAGAGGCGTGTGCAGGGAGATGGGCTCGCGTCCATACTTCTGGACCTCCACCACCTTCTCCGGCGTCATGTCCAGTTCCTTGGCAAGTTCCTCGGGCGTGGGCTCGCGGCCCAGATCCTGCAGCATCTGGCGCTGGACGCGCGCGAGCTTGTTGATCACCTCCACCATGTGGACGGGGATGCGGATGGTGCGGGCCTGGTCAGCCATTGCACGCGTGATGGCCTGCTTGATCCACCAGGTGGCGTAGGTGGAGAACTTGTAGCCCTTGGTGTAGTCGAACTTCTCGACTGCCCGGATCAGGCCCAGGTTGCCTTCCTGGATCAGATCCAGGAACAGCATGCCGCGGCCGGTGTAGCGCTTGGCCAATGAGACCACCAGTCGCAGGTTCGCTTCCAGCAGGTGGTTCTTGGCGCGACGACCGTCAGCGATGATCCAGTCAAAGTCCTCGCGGTCCTTTGCCTTCACCTTCTTCTCGGTGAGCCGTTCCTCAGCAAACAGACCCGCTTCGATGCGCTTGGCCAGCTCAACTTCCTGGACTGCGTTGAGAAGTGCGACCTTGCCGATCTGCTTCAAGTAATCCTTGACCGGGTCCGCCGTGGCGCCGGCAGACATGACCTGCTGCTCAGGTTCATCGGCCTCATCGCTGTCACTGACCGTGTAGCCACCGTCTTCAACAAGTTCCTTGACCAGCGGCGCTTCCTTGGCTTCAACGAACTGCGAATCATCCACCTCATCGAGGGTGCGCTTCTTGCCCCCGACGGTGAGGACGACGTCGTTGCCCACCCTCTTGACCTCGACGTCGATCTGCCCCGCCGCAGCATCTGCGATCGTGGGGGCGGCCGCGGCCTTCTTGGCGGCTGCGGACTTGGCGCTGGCCGCTCGGGTACGCGGCGCTGCAGTGCGTGGCGCCTTGGCGGCGGCAGTCTTGCGGGCGGCTGTGGTCATGGTTGCCTTCGTGGTGGCTGGGCTCTGCTCGTTGCTTGAACCAGAAGTCACAACGGTCCTCTCCTGGGGGGTGACATGTATACGCATTTGATTTTGCGCGCGCGGCGTCCCGTATCAGTCAAGAGGCCTGCGTCTCCCATAGTCCCACGCAAGGTCACAAGACTCAAACAAAAGACCAAAAAACTTTTTCGTTCGATCTTGGAAAAATGGGAACGATTCGCCCGGGTGACGCGTTTGACCAGATGACGACGTGAGAAAGGCTTCAAAATGACTACCACCGCACGCACCCGCACCAGTGACGGCATCGATGGCAAGGATGCTGTTGGTCTCTACCTCGACGCCATCGCAAAAACAGCTCTCCTGACGGCGCTCGAAGAGGTGGAATTGGCTCGCACCATCGAAGCGGGTTTGTTCGCTTCCAAGATTCTATCCGGTGAGATCAAATCCAAGAGCGGGGCCTCCGTTGAAGAGCTCGAGGGCGTGGTGGCACAGGGTGAGGCCGCCATGCAGCGCTTCACAAAGGCGAACCTTCGCCTCGTGGTTTCCGTGGCGCGCAAGTACGGTCGAGCCCAGATGCCGATGCTCGATCTGGTGCAGGAGGGCAACACAGGCCTGATTCGCGCCGTGGAAAAGTTCGACTATGCCAAGGGCTTCAAGTTTTCCACCTACGCAACGTGGTGGGTCCGACAGGCGATCTCCCGGGGAATTGCCCAGCAAGGGCGCATCGTACGCCTGCCGGTTCATGTCGCCGAGCAGGTCAACCAGGTGTCTGCGGTCCGCCGCAACCTGGAGCGACAATTGGGTCGCGAGCCGGAACTCCAGGAGATTGCGGCCGAACTTGAACTGCCTGAGGGCCGCATCATCGACCTGCTGCGCTATTCCCGCGAGCACGTTTCTCTTGACGCTCCCGTCGAGGCCGACGGCGACACCTCGCTGGGCGATCTCATTGCCCGCGAAACCTCACCCGGCCCGGATGAGATGGTGCTGGACGCCGAAGAACGATCCCGCCTCGACGGTATGTTGTCCAGCCTCGATGACCGCTCTGCGGATGTTGTGCGTCGTCGCTATGGCCTGCTCGACGGTCGCCAGGCGAAGTTGGCCGACATTGGGCTGCACTGGGGTATCACCGCTGAGCGTGTCCGTCAGATTGAGCGACTGGCCCTCACCAAGATGCGTGAGGCTGAGGCAGTATCTGAGGCTGCTGCGGCCTGAACTCCAGACCGCGCTGTGTGAACATCTGATCCGGGTGCTGGAGATTAATCCAGTATCCGGATCAGTCCTTCCTGGGCACAGGAGGCCACAGCCATCCCATCCTGGTAGAGCCGTCCGGTGCAGAAGCCACGGGCACCCGAGGCCGATGGTGAGATCATGTCGTAGAGCAGCCACTCGTCCGCCCGGAATGGACGATGGAACCACATGGCGTGGTCAACGGAGGCCGCTCGCATCTTCGGTGACATGAACTCCACTTCGTGCTGGACCGTGGACACGCTCAGCAGGGTGATGTCGGAGAGATAGGCCAGGACCGCCGCGTGCAATGCGGGGTCATCCGGCAGGGGTCCCTGAGTCCTGACCCAAGCGCGCATCATGCCCCCCTCGGGCGTCGGTTGCGGAGGGCTCGCGAGGCGCACTTCCAACGCATCCCACTCCGAAAGGCGTCTCACCTGGCGTCCGAATCTTTCCTCCAGTACCTGACGAAGAAGAGGTGCCTGCTCTGGAGGCGTCACATCTGTTGGTTGCCGTGCAGAGTGCGACAGGCCCGGCTCCGGGACGTGGAACGAGCAGCTCAGCTGAAAGATGACATGCTCTGCCTGTTTCGCCACGACGCGCCGAGCGCTGAAAGAACGGCCGTCGCGCAGAACCTCCACCTCCAGCGTCAGTGGGGTCATGGGATCACCGGGAAGAAGAAAGTATGCGTTGAGTGAATGCACCACACGGTCTCCGGACACGGTATGCATGGCTGCCATCAAGCTGGTAGCCAGTACCTGGCCTCCGAAGAGCCTCTGGAGTAGCGTCCGCGGTTGCGGTCCCCGGAAGGTGAGGTCCCCGGTCTGTGTGAGGTCAAACTGGCTGATCAGTTCATCAACGGTTTCTGGCACCGTGCCATGATGCCATCGACGCCGCGGTGTTGATGGCTCAGCGCAGAACGGCCATCGATTGCCGGACGCGTTTGACGGAGACGGGGATCGCTGTGCGAACACCCTGAGCAAACAGGCTGAGCCTCAGCTCCTCGATCAGGAAGGCGATCTCCTCCACAGCGGGTGGCAGTGGACCCGGGGGCTGGGCGTCGCACAACGCCGCGTACTCACCCTCGACACTTTCCACTTCGAGACGTGCACGGTCTTCGCGCGACCTGCTCTTCTGTGCACTTTTCAGACGAAGCGAGATGGCTGACACATAAACGGGCAGTCGCTCGAACCACGGATCCGGGGTGGCCGAAATGAACCGGTTGAACATCAGTCCTGCCAACTGTTCCATGACGTCCACCCGGAGGGGATCATCCGGGGCAAAAGCCTGCAGGGCACGCTCCACCTCTGCCTGGGCCGCCAGAGACTTGGCCGCGACCCTCACGACCGCCTGGGTCCGGAGCGGGCAGTCAGAGCGGACCGATTCGGCCACGGCAGAAAATGTCGCAGCGTCCCGGATGTCATCCGGATCCTTCAGCTTCCGCAGCAACTGCTCACTGGCCTTGAGCCAGGCGTCGGCCAGGAGGTCCGGCACACCCGGATAGGCGCTTGCACCGAGAGAGAGCTTTTCCTGGTTGCCCATGTGGGACACCACCCAGCGCACAGGAGAGGGGTTGACGAGCGTGAGCAGACGTCGCAGGCCCCGCACATGCTCATGTGTCGCACGAGTGGCTGAATCCGCGACGAGGAGACCAACGGAGCGGGTCTCGTCCACCAGCGCGGGAAAGCCCACCACACCTCCGGAGAAGTCGACGCTGGTGGCGATGGCACCGAAGGTCCAGGATGTCTGTCCTGTGGCCGAAATCTTCTTTGCAGAGCGCGTCAGCTTTGCACTGACTTTGGGAGCCAGAGAGACGCGCAACGCGTCCAGATCAGTTCCCCTGCCCACTTCCTTGGTTGCGTCCACCACCACAAAGGTGGGCCTGAGGTGTCCCTCCACCATGTCTGGACGCCAGGCATCAGCCGGGATCTGCTGCCCCGTCAGGGCAAGAAGGGCTCTGGCCAACGCTTGCTGGTGCGATTCGCCCTCCTCAACGCCGTGTGTGCGGAGCCATACGTGCGCACGACCTGCCCAGTCCGGGGCCGGGACGAACGACGTGCGGATCGACTTGGGCAGGGACCGCAGAAGAGCGGTGGCCAGTTCCTTGCGCAGTCCGGGCACCTGCCAGGTGAACGGCGATTGTTCAAGCTGGTTCAACAGCTCCAGTGGGACGCTGATGGTCACGCCATCGCGGCCGGCGCCCGGCTCAAAAACGTAGGCCACCGGTAGTTCATGCCCTGCCACCTCCCACCTGTCGGGGAAGTCGGCAACGCGGAGCTCGCCGGGGTCCGATACACAATCCGCTGGCGTCAGCTCGAGGAAGGTGTCGTCCGTCTGGGACCGGACCCAGGATTCAAAGGTGGAGCCGGACACCACCTCGGCGCCGAGCCGAGTGTCGTAGAAGGTGAAGAGCTCATCGTCGGAGATCAGCAGGTCCGGTCGACGCATCCGATCAGTCAGGGTGGCTGCCTCGTCGAAAGCAAACCGGTTGCCGGCCACGATGGGATGCCGGGTTTCCCACTCCCCCTCCACAATGCCGGTGCGAATGAAGATCTCCCGGGCCTCTTCCGGGTGCTTGGCGGCATAGGATGTTCGACGGTTCGCCACGATGGGAACACCAAACAGCGTCAGTCTCTCATTTGCGACAACGCTGGCGCTTTTGGCAGCGAAGTGGGGCTCTGAGAGAGTGCGCGTCAACACGTGCTCCCCCACCGCTTCCACCCATTCTGGTTCCACCGAGGTCACCGTCCGCGCCCACAGACGGGATGTCTCCACCAGTTCGTAGGCCATCACCAACGGGGGCGTCGATTTGGCCAGTGACGAGCCTGGTTGAATGGCGAAGTGTGCGCCTCTTGCCCCGAGGTACTCTTTCAGCGGCTTGCGCTTGGTGGGTTTCTTGGTGACGCGTTCGGGCTCGGCCAGGCCCACGTTGGACAACAGCCCGGACAGCAGACATGTCACCACATCAGCCATGCTGCCGGTGCCCTTGGCATCCATGTCGAGCTCACGGCAGACCTCCCGGAGCTGCGTGACGAGATCCTGCCACTCACGGAACCGGACAAAGTGCAGGTACTCCTCGCGGCACATGCGACGGAAGGCGTTGCCGGAGAGATCCTTGCGCCGACGCTGCAGGTACTCCCAGACGTTCAGCAAGGCCTCGAAGTCGCCGCCCTCCAAAGAAGTGGGTGGCTTCTCCTTGCGCGTACCGGTGTGGACCGTATGACGAAGGGGCTCTGCGGTTGCCTGCGGCGCCTCCGTCGGGGCCGAGGATTCCGGAACCCAGAATCGACGATGCAGCAGATCGGCCGCGCCCTGGTGGTCGGCGGGACGCTCGCGCACGTCAGGGATGGTCAGCCCTGCCACGAGCACCTGCATCTGTCGTAGGCACCCGCGACGCGAGCCCTCCAGCAGCATCCTGCCCAGACGGGGATCAATGGGAAGGCCTGCGAGCGTGCGCCCGGTGCTGGTCAGCCTCAGATGCTCGTTGCGCTTGCGGGGGAGGATCGCGCCCAATTCGGCCAGTACGCGGAGACCATCGCTGATCTGTGCGGCGATGGGTGCCTCAACGAACGGGAAGGCCTCGATGTCGCCGAGACCGGCCTCAGCCATCTGCAAAATCACGGTGGCCAGATTTGTCCGCAGGATTTCCGGTTCCGTGAAGCGCGGACGTGACTCGTAGTCCTCTTCGCTGTAGAGGCGAATGGCGATGCCGGGCCCCAACCTGCCACAGCGGCCGGCACGTTGATTGGCACTCGCCTGGGACACGGGCTCGATGGGAAGCCGCTGCACCTTCGTCCGCGTCGAGTAGCGCGAGATGCGTGCTGTTCCCACGTCGATGACGTAGCGAATCCCAGGCACTGTGATGGAGGTTTCCGCCACGTTCGTGGCCAGCACGACGCGACGGCCGGGGTGGGTTTGAAACACCCGCTGTTGTTCGGCAGCAGACAGGCGCGCATACAGCGGCGTCGTCTCCCAGCCCCGTAGATGCAAACCGTTGATGGCCTCGGCCGCATCCCTGATCTCGCGCTCCCCGGAGAGGAAGATGAGAACATCGCCGGTGCCCGGCTCGGCGGCGACGCTCTTCATGGCCGCCGCGATGGCGTCCACTTCGTCGTCGTCCTCCCCCAGCGGCTGATAGCGGGTCTCCACCGGGAAAGTACGACCCGAAACCTCCACGATGGGGGCGTCGCTGAAGTGCTGCGAGAACCTACCGGTGTCGATGGTGGCCGACGTCACGATGACGCGGAGTTCTGGCCGGCGTGGCAGCAGCTGCTTGAGATAGCCAAGCAGGAAGTCAATGTTGAGACTGCGCTCGTGCGCCTCATCAATGATGATGGTGTCGTAGCGGGTCAGGTCCTTGTCGCGCGTCAGTTCGCTCAGAAGAACGCCGTCAGTCATCAGCTTGATGCGGGTGGCCCGGCTGGTCTTGCGCGTGAACCTGACCTGGTATCCGACGAAATCTCCCAGCTCCACCTGGCACTCATCGGCGATGCGCTGGGCAACTGTGCGCGCCGCGATCCGGCGGGGCTGGGTGTGTGCGATCCGTTCCCTGCCTGCGAGCAGGCAGATTTTGGGCAGCTGAGTGGTCTTCCCAGAACCCGTTTCCCCGGCGACGACAACCACCTGATTCTCCCGAATCAGCTCGGCTATGCGCGTGGCCTCTGCCGCGATCGGCAGCGCCTCGTCGAAATGGATGCGCGGCTGGGGTGTCTGCGTCACAGGGTCAGTGCGTGATCAGCAGAGGGCATTCGGCATGCGCCATCAGCCCGCGCACGAGTCCACCCAGACCAAAGCCACCATTGCTGACGCCGAGCACCAAAGCGTCCCACCCACCGGAGCGACCCACCAACTCATTGATGGGGCTGTCAGCCACGGCGATCACTTTGTACTCCACATCCGGGTATCGCACAGCTATGGACTTGGCGAGAGCCTTGATGCCGCCGCGGATGTAGCGGAGTTGCTCCTCCAGATCATCCGGGCTCAGTTTCTTCGAGAAGATGCCGATGGGCGGTTGCAGGGCGTGCACAATTTCCAGCGATGACTGGAAACGCACCGCCTGCTTGAAGGCAGTCTCCAACGTGGAGTGATTGCCGGGACTGGTGTCCATGCCCACGCCAATGATCTTCTTGCTGCCCACGTCAATGGGGTGCGCGGCCGCTGAGATGACGAGCACAGGGCAGGACGCGTTGGACACGACGGACACACTCGTGGAGCCCACGAACATGCGCTCCAGACCGGAGACCGAACGACGACCAAGCACCAGAAGATCAGCGACTTCACTGAGACGCCCCAGAACACCGCCCGGGGACCCGAGAACCACTTCCGTCCGAATCCTGTCCTCAGGTAGTCCGAGCTCAAGTGCGAGCTCTTTTGCCTGTGCATTGGCGCTCACGCCGGCATTCTGCAGAACCTCAGGGTCGTAGACGACACCCCACGCACCTGCCAGCATCGCGTCATCGACGGCGTGCACCAGCATCAATTCCCCACCAAAAGTGCGGGCGGTGTTGGCGCCGAAACGCACGGCACGCAAGCCGTCATCACTGCCGTCCACACCCACCACCACGAGCGGGGTCTTGACCGGCACACCCCCGGTGATGTCCTGACCTTCAGATTGCTCCATCACGACCTCCCTAAGTCACGCGCCGGTGTTCCCGAGACCACACGACCACCGAGCCACTCCAGGGCGATGGCCACACCCACGTGGCGCCCGTCCGGCACCCATGAGATGGAGTCTAGGCCCACAGCGGCCCCCGTGGTTCCGCGCACCAACAACGTCCATCCCACGGCGGCTTCTACGTCGATCTCATCCACCTGAAAGCCCACCTGTGTCGGCTCCAGCAGGGTGGACAGCATTCCGGATGCCGATGTGTGGAAGACCACATGGTCACCCGTCAGGCGGTAGTTGACGGGAAAGACATTGATCCCTGCGTCCGACTGCCACGCCACCCTTCCCACGCTACCGCTCGCCAGGAGTTTGCGACATTCAGATCCCTCCAGTGCATCAAAATAGGAATCGTCACCAGGGTTCATCGTCATGCCGCCAACTCTAGCCAAATGTGGTGCGGCCACGCAGACGGGTGGCCAGTTCATCATCGATGCCATCAGCCATCTGCGAGATGGTGGACAGCGCTTTCCTCAGATGCATGGGGACGAACGGTCGGGCAGGCACCGACACCTGGACAAAAACCCTGTCGAGGTGTAGCGAGAAACGGCAGTACCGCGATTCCCGGTTCAGGTCGTTGAGCACTTCGCAGGCGCGGGAGCGGCCCTCCACGTCGTGCACCAGTACGGCAAAAAGCACCAATTCTTCGAAGTCTGGAGTGGAGCGAAGAAAGAGCATGGTGGATCCGATACGGATGGCGGCGTCGCCTTGGCTGTCCCGCATCGGGGGATGGCCGAACGCCTCTTCCAGTTCGGCACCGACGATGGCATCCAGCTCTTCCCTGCTGGTGGGCATCACTATGCCGAACAGCCCAGGGAGGACCCCCTTGCCCCGCGACATGATGGCGCCGGGTTTGAGAATGTCCGCGAGCTGATCAGGCTCCAGGAAGACCGGGTGAATGGCCCCCAGCGCATCGCGCATGGTGCGGGCCACCAGCAGGGCCAACTCGGAGGTGTTGTCCTGGTCCCGCCGGAGGTAGCTGGCGCCCTCGGCATCTCGATGCCACCCCAGCTTCGTCAACACCTCGGAGTCGACACCGCCCAGGATTGCGGCCACTGTGGAAGGCTCCTCGAAGGAAAATCTGATCACCGGAGGGGTCGTCCCGGGCACGGTATTGGCCGCCACGGAAATACTCAGATCACTGGTGTTGTCCATCACGGAGAGCACTTCGGCCAGGCGGACACAAAAATCGTCCCACGCCATCTCCATCGTTTCGTCGAGATCGAAGTCGTCGATATCTGCCACAGCCCACCTCCTGTTCAGGCCAACTTAGCAAAACTCGAATTGGGTGCCACTTTGGACTGCAACCTAGGATGGGGACGCAGTCGATCAGTCAAGGAGAACGTATGGATCCCACCACCTGGCAGGCTCCATTTCTCGTTGTCGTGGCTGCTCTGTTCGTCATCGTCATGCTGCGCGCCAATGCGACGTACTGGTTGGGACGAGCCATTGTCGCCCGCACCGATCGCAGCCGATTCGCCGGCGTCCTGACGAGCCGTCCCTACGCCGTGGGCGCCTCCTGGCTCAACCGTTGGGGCGCCACCGCAGTTGCGCTGAGCTTCCTCACCATCGGCGTTCAGACCATGGTGAACCTTGCCGCCGGTGCGGCACGGATGCCCCTTCGTCGTTACCTGCCTTCAGTGGTGGTGGGGTGCGTGGCCTGGGCATTCCTGTACGGGACCGTCGGGATTGTCGGATTCATTGCCGTCAGAAACTTGTGGACCACCAGCCCAGGACTCACCATTGGGCTCGCAACCCTGCTCGTGGTGGTCCTGGGCGTGGTCCTGACCCGGAAGCACAACACACCTTCACTCCAGACGATGCTTCGCGTTGAGAAGAAAGAGGAAGAGGCGGCCTGAGTCACCAAAGTGGCGCCCGAAGGGTCCCTCAGCCGTCGAATCGCCGAGCAGCACCCTTGTCAGCGGATTGAGCCAGTGAGCCGTAGATCTTCAGCGCTGTCGACACGCTCCGCTGCCGGTCAATTGGCTTCCAGCCCCGTGCCTCAGCAGCGCTCCGACGAGCCGCAAGCGTCGTCTCGTCCACGTTGAGTGTCATGCTCCTGTTGGGGATGGAGATGGTGATCTGATCGCCGGTCTCCACCAATCCGATCGTGCCGCCCGAGGCTGCTTCCGGGGACACGTGCCCGATGGAGAGCCCGGATGAGCCGCCGGAGAAGCGGCCATCTGTGATCAGCGCACACTGGGGCCCGAGTCCCAGCGCCTTGAGATAGGCGGTGGGATACAGCATTTCCTGCATACCGGGGCCACCTTTGGGTCCTTCATAGCGCACCACCACGATGTCCCCGGGGTAAATCTTCTTTCCCAGAATCATCTCCACGGCTTCGTCCTGGGACTCCGTCACGACAGCCTTGCCCGTGAAGTCCCACTGATGCTCGGGAACTCCGGCGGTCTTCACTATGGCGCCGTCCGGCGCGAGATTGCCCCTCAGGACCGCCAGGCCGCCCTCGGTGGTGTAGGCGTGCTCCAGGGAGCGGATGCAGCCATCAGCCGCATCCCTGTCCAGGGTCTCCCACCGGTTGGTGGAGGAGAACGCCTCAGTGGTGCGCACACCACCCGGCCCGGCGTGGAACAGTTCCCGCGCCACCTCCGTTGTGCGGCCGCTGCGGATGTCCCAGTCGTCCAGCCAACCGCGCAGGGTCGGCGAATGCACCGAGTGGACGGTGTCATCCAGAAGGCCACCTCTGTGGAGTTCACCCAGAATGGCGGGGACGCCGCCTGCGCGATGGACGTCCTCCATGTAGAAACGGTCCGAGTTCGGTGCAACCTTGGCCAGACAGGGAGTCACCCGGCTGATGGCGTCGATGTCATCCTGATCGAAGTCCACGCCCGCTTCCTCTGCTGCGGCGAGCAAATGCAGGATCGTGTTGGTGGAACCGCCCATGGCAACGTCAAGTCGCATGGCGTTGGCGAATGCGGATTTGGTGGCGATCGACAGCGGCAGAACCGATTCATCGTCCTCGTCGTAGTAGCGACGGCAGAGTTCCACCACCGTCTTCCCGGCGTTGAGGAAGAGCTGTTTGCGCGCCGACGCCGTCGCCAGGGTCGACCCGTTACCCGGAAGCGCCAAGCCGATGGCTTCCAGCAGGCAGTTCATGGAATTGGCCGTGAACATGCCTGAGCAGGATCCACAGGTCGGGCAGGCATTGGCCTCGATCCGGGCGAGCTCATCGTCAGAGACGCTCTCGTCGACGGCCGCAGTCATCGCATCCACGAGATCAAGCGAGGTGACAACCGTGCCGCCCTCGCGGATGATTGCCTTGCCCGCCTCCATGGGACCGCCGGAGACGAAAACGGTGGGCACGTTCAACCGCAGGGCAGCCAGGAACATGCCGGGTGTGATCTTGTCGCAGTTGGAGATGCACACCAGCGCGTCCGCGCAGTGGGCATTCACCATGAACTCCACCGAATCAGCGATCAGTTCGCGGCTGGGCAGCGAATACAGCATGCCGCCATGCCCCATGGCGATCCCGTCGTCGACGGCGATGGTGTTGAACTCCCGCCCGACACCGCCGGCCTCCGCGATGGCGCCGCTGACGAGTTTGCCCATGTCACGCAGGTGCACGTGACCGGGCACGAACTGTGTGAAGGAGTTGGCCACCGCCACGATGGGCTTGCCGAAGTCAGAGTCCCCCATGCCTGTCGCCCGCCACAGCGAGCGTGCACCAGCCATATTGCGGCCGTGGGTGGTGGTGCGGGAACGAAGGTGCGGCATGAAAAATCTCTTTCCTGGTGGATTGCTCGGGCCAGTGGTTGATTCTACTCGCCCGTGTCCTTGTCAACGCCTGCCCATCTCGCATCGAGGACCGTTGTGAAGACCACGCGAGCAGGCCCGCTCAGATGTCGAGCCAGCGGGATTCCATGGCATCAAGCTCCAGCAGGTGGGAGGCGACTGCTCCGTCACCGACCATGCCTGAAGAGCGACCCGTTACAACGGTGCTCTCAGGCTGCACCGAGTTGTTCATCACCAATGCCTTGCTCGATGACGGGAACACTGCCACTTCCACGTGCGGGTTGACGCTGGTCCAGTGCGTGTCGAAATCTTGCTCCCTGCTCGCTGCCCAGTAGATGGCGCGGTGCAGAAGCCGCGCGTTGTCTGCGCTGTAGGGCAGACCGGCGATGTAGACGGCACGGCCAGAACCCGCCGTGTTGGCCGCCAGGTCAACTGAGGTGCCGTCGAGTTGCAGAACGTCGACACTCTCCAGCCCAAAGATGTCGCCCGCTCCTTCACCGACGTCGAGCGGCGCGTTCAGGTCCGCAGTGATGAAGTGTTGACCGTGGGCCACCGGGTAGCGGTTGGTGGACTGGGACCAGCCAAGTTCCTTGTCCACTCCCAGTACATCCGAGAGCTGGAAATACGCGCCGTGTGCAGCCACGGCTGTGGGTTCGCCCACGCCGATGAACCCACCACCCAGCATCACGTGCCTGCGCAGTGCACCCACCAGATCTGCATCGAGCCATTCGTCGCCCCCGGAGAACGCCGTGTTGGCGGCCCCCATGTTGAGCGCCACATCGACACCTTCCAGAGAGCCGGCGCGCACGTCGTCGAAGCTCATCCATTCCACCTCGAACGGCAAACCGCTCAGCGCCTCGATGACACCCAGGTAGGAATAGATCTGCTTATACCACAGTGCGTGCGCCACCATGTGGGTCTGCCAGGTGCGCAGGCTGCCCCACGCGTTGATGACGGCCACGCGGATGGGAGCACTCTCTGGGCGCCGACCCTCCCCCAGTTCGTGGATGGCGCGGAACTCGTTCGTGATTTCCTCCACCCGCGCAATGAAGTCCGGGAATGTGACCGCGAGACTGAGATAGCCGCCGTAGCCGATGCGATCCAGAGGTGTGCGGGCGATGGCGCGCCGCGCACACAGCCAGGATTCGTTCGCTTCGCCCAGTGGGTCTCCCCCCTCGGTGAACACGTCCGGAAAGAAGTACGGAAGGAAGCGACCCTCGGTGTACCTGACTCCCTCAATATCGGAAATCATGCGACAGGTCGCACCGGATCCCACGGAGCCCACGACGGCATCCATGCCGATTCCCGCGAAATACTCACCGTATGGCTCGACGCCCATCCAGTTGTCCCCGAAGAACATCATGGCCTCCTTGCCAGCATCGTGAACGATGTCGACGAGCGCCTTGACCCGGCTCGCCACAAACTGCGACTGGAATGCGATCCAGTCCCTGTACGTCGGGCTCGGCGGACGAAACGGTGAGTTGTAATAGCCCTCGTCGATGAAGTTCTCCGCCCGAAGCGCATAGCCGTAGTCGGCTTCGAAGGCTTCCATGGCGAGTGGCGAGACGGATGCGCTGTAGCCGAACCAGTCGACGAACTTCTCCTTCTGTTGATCATTGAAGACCAGAGTGAAGTGGTAGAAGAACGTGGTGAAGCGCACCACGTCGACCTCAGGGTGTTCAGAGCACCAGGCGCGGAGGGATTCCTGCATGAAGTCCCAGGCCTGCGGGTCTCGGACGTCGTAGCCGATTTCCCGTACGCGGGTGGGATCATCCTGCCAATTGTTGGTGGTGTAGTTGTACATCTGGGTGGAGTCCCAGACCTGCCAGGCGAGGAAGCTGACGGTGTACATGTGGAAGGGCACCGGCGCAGCGATGGTGACGACGGTGTCGCGTCCCTCGCCCGAGACACTCCAGCCCTTCACATCGACCACTTCACCTGTCGTGCGATCGATGACCTCCCACCACCGCCTGTGGTCAGTGAAATCGGGGGTCACCTGCAGCGCGAGGTAGCCCCGCATGATGTCAAGCTCCAAAGAGCCCTTCGACGGTGCGGCGATCCGCGGGGACATCAGGTAGAAACGCGGCCTGGCATCGAGGTGAGCCAGTGCGAACTCCTGGTTTCCTCTTGCCGGAAAGTAGGTCTCATAGACCTTCACACCAAGCTCGGAGGTGATGTCCGGAAGCCATGTTCCATCGGAGTTGCGCACCGCATCCGCGCCGATTCGGGAGAGAATACCCGGAAGCTGGTCATCCATTCCCTCTTCGATGGGAAGTGTGACGCGACCGGTGGATGCCATGGACTATTCCTTTGCGGGAGCTCTCGTGGATCGGCAGAAGACGTCAGTCTCTCACTGCCGAATCTCGCCGTCACTACGGTTCAAGGTGTTGATCACTCGAGCCGCTCACTGTGCCGGCACAGTGGTACTGATCAGTGGATGATCGTGCGGCTGGTGTCTGGCAGCATGCCGTTCTCCATGCCCCATCGCACAGCCTGTGAGCGCCGTTCCACCTGGATCTTTCGATATGCCGAGCGAATATAGGACTTCACTGAATTGATGCTCAGATAGCTGCGCATCGCGATGTCGTTGTTGGTGTAGCCCTGGGTGATGAGCGCAAGTACCTCAGCCTCTCGGGCGCTGAGCTTTGCCGCCCTCCCAGGCCATTCACCGCCGCCGAATGCGGCTTCCTTGTCTCCATTTGCTTCCTCGTCCGTCGCAAAAACATATGCGTCATGCGAGCTCTTCCTGTCCTGGCCCACCTCAGAATCCAGAGTTGCCTCGACGTTGCTGGATCGGACAGGGGACACCACCACGTCGCCGGCATTGATGCGCTCCAGTGCATAAACAAGATCTTCACCGGAAACGCCCTTGTCGAGGTATCCGCGGCATCCCTTCGAAAGCGCCTGGTCTATCAGGACCGGGTGCATGTTCCAGGTGTAGATGACGACCTTCCCGGCATGGCTGTTGCTCAGCATGACGTCGATGTCCTCGCCGTCCACCTGAGCTTTCCCGAAGGTGTCGTAGAGGGTGACCTCCACATCGCGCGAAACCGGCATCCGGCTGTCCAGCTCCATCACCCTGATGCGATCGCCATAGGGTTCAAGCATGGACTGCAGCCCTCGCACAACAACCTCGTAGTCGTTGTGTAGGCAGACGCGCAGTGGAAGGGTTTTCACCCTCCATATGATCCCCTCCCAAACCCGTTTGACCTAATGGGAGACCACCCCGGGAGATTCGTTCGTGGTTGTCACCCTCCTTTCAGCGGTGGCAAATAGCGAAAGATAACACTGTTGCCCCACTTGAATACTTTGCCTCAGGTGGCGGGGTGGTTGCGATGCAAAGCCTTGCGCCACAGCGTGTAGGCCTCCGATTCGGATGCGAAGATATCGATCCAGCGCACCGAGTTTGCAGGCGGGCGAAGGCATGACGACCCGAACAGACATGCTTGGACTGGAAGAGCGGCGCGCGATTACTGGGGTAATGGATTCCGTGTGGCATGTACGACTCAACTGGCACCGGACGAACGCATTGACCATGCTGGGACCATGTCGCACACCTCTTGGCTCTCGAGCGAAGCAACTCAACCGCTCCCCCGCAGTACTCGACTGCTCCGACACCTCGGCCGCATCGCGCTTGGCGCAGTCCTCGCCTTTGCAGGCGCCGGCCACATGACGTTCGCGCGCGAGTCCTTTCAGGGTCAGGTCCCCGACTGGATTCCACTGGAGAAGGACTTCGTCGTCCTCGCCTCAGGCGTCGTGGAGTTGACGTTGGGAACGGCCCTCATCCTTGCCTGGAAGTGGCGCGTGGCAGTCGGGTGGATCGTTGCGGGCTTCTTCGTCGCGGTCTTCCCGGGCAACATCTCCCAACTTGTCACCCAGAACGACTCGTTCGGTCTGGACACAGACCTGAAGCGCTGGATCCGCCTGCCCTTCCAGCCGGTGCTCATCATCTGGGCACTCTGGTCGACCGGGGCGTGGCGTGCGTGGCGAAACCGTCGCGACTGACAATCGTGCACGACGGGGCCGGCCATCCCGAAGGATGACCGGCCCCGCGCTGTTGCGTCACGCGTCAGATCAGCTGCAACCGCTGGTGGAGCCGCAGCCCTCGCAGACGTAGCAGGAACCCGAGGGGCGCATCTTGGTGCCGCAGGTCATGCACAGCGGAGCGTCGATGTCGTGCCCGGTGAGGGATTCCATCAGTTCCGCGGTGGTGTGGGCCTCCAGGAGGGAGGGCTGACGGGCACCGTCGACGTTGAAGTTGTCGAAATCGGTGTTTCGTAGACTGTCAGCCTCCGACATCTCACCTTCTTCCTCATCCGACTGGTAACTGCCGGTCTCCACGAACCGGGCCCGCTCGGTGGCGGTGTAGATGCCGAGGTCGGCACGGTCGTCGAAGCTGAGGTAGTCCAGTGCCAACCGGCGGAAGATGTAGTCCATGAAGGACTGTGCAATCCGGATGTCGGGATCATCCGTCATGCCGGCCGGCTCGAACTTCAGGTTCGTGAATTTCTGCACGAAGCTCTCCAGCGGCACGCCGTACTGCAGGCCGATGGACACAGCGATGGAGAAGGCATCCATCACGCCGGACAGGGTGGAGCCCTGCTTGCCGAGCTTGAGGAACACCTCACCCAGGCCACCGTGATCGTAGGCACCTGAGGTCATGTATCCCTCAGCGCCACTGACCGAGAAGCTGGTGGTACGGCCGTTGCGCGACTTGGGCAGACGGGCGCGCTTCGGGCGGTACTCGATGCGCACCTCCGGCTCGGCGTTGCCCGCTTCCTTGGCGTCGGCCTTCTTGCCGCCGTCAGAGAGGGGCTGGCCCACCTTGCAGTTGTCCCGGTAGACGGCGAGAGCCTTCAGTCCGTACTTCCAACCCTGCAGGTAGACGTCCTCAATCTCCTCAACAGTGGCGGTCTCGGGCAGGTTGACCGTCTTGGAGATGGCCCCTGAGAGGAACGGCTGCACAGCGGCCATCATGCGAACGTGACCCATGGGCTTGATGGAGCGCTGACCCATGGCGGTGTCGAAGACCTCATAGTGCTCGTGTGCCAGGCCGGGGGCGCCGACGACGTGGCCATGGGTGCCGATGAACTCAACGATTGCGTCGACTTCTTCCTCGGCGTACCCGAGCTTCCTGAGCGCACGCGGAATGGTCTGGTTCACGATCTGCATGGATCCGCCACCGACGAGCTTCTTGAACTTCACCAGCGAGAAGTCCGGCTCCACACCAGTGGTGTCGCAGTCCATCATGAAGCCGATGGTGCCGGTGGGTGCCAGAACGGACGCCTGGGCATTGCGGAAGCCGTTCTTGGCTCCGATCTTGACCACTTCGTCCCACTCGCGGGCGGCGACGCTGCGCAGTGCGCGATCGTCCGGCAGCACGCGCAGGTCATCGTTGGCGGCATGGTGCTTGCGCATCACACGCTGGTGCGCATCGGCATTCTTGGCGTAGCCGTTGTACGGTCCGACGACTCCTGCCAGTTCCGCACTGCGACGATACGACGTGCCCGTCATGATCGACGTGATGGCTGCGGCAGTGGAGCGACCACCGTCGGTGTCATAGCCCTTGCCCATGGCCATGAGTAGTGCGCCGAGGTTGGCGTAGCCGATGCCCAGCTGACGAAAATCGCGCGTGGTGTTGCCGATGGCTTCGGTGGGAAAGTCTGCGAAACAAATGGAGATGTCCATGGCCGTGATGATGAGCTCGACAGCCTTGACGAAGAGCTGGGCATCAAAGGAGTTGTCTTCACGAAGGAACTTCAGAAGGTTGAGGCTCGCCAGGTTGCAGGAGCTGTTGTCCAGGCTCATGTATTCCGAACACGGGTTGGAGGCCGTGATCGGGCCGGACACCGGCGTGGTGTGCCAGTCGTTGATGGTGTCGTTGTACTGAATACCCGGATCGGCGCAGGCCCAGGCAGCTTCGGCGACCTTGGTGAACAGGCCCTGGGCATCCACCTCTTCTATGACGCTTCCATCACCTCGGGCACGCAGCCCAAACGTGTCACCGGCTTGCACGGCCTCCATGAACTCGTCGTTGACGCGCACCGAGTTGTTGGCGTTCTGGTACTGGACGGAGACGATGTCCTTACCGCCGAGGTCCATGTCGAAGCCAGCGTCGCGGAGTGCGCGAATCTTGTCCTCCTCCTTGGCCTTGGTCTCGACGAACTCCACGATGTCTGGATGATCGATGTCCAGCACGACCATCTTGGCGGCACGGCGCGTGGCGCCACCGGATTTGATGGTGCCGGCGGAAGCGTCCGCACCACGCATGAAGGAGACGGGGCCTGAGGCGGTACCCCCGGAGCTGAGCAGTTCCTTCGAGGAGCGGATCCGCGAAAGGTTCAGGCCGGCGCCGGAGCCGCCCTTGAAGATGAAGCCCTCTTCCTTGTACCAGTTGAGGATGGAGTCCATGGAGTCATCAACGCTGAGAATGAAGCAGGCGCTGACCTGCTGCGGTGACTGGGTGCCCACGTTGAACCACACCGGAGAGTTGAAGGAGAACAACTGGTTCAACAGCATCCAGGTCAGTTCGTGCTCGAACACCTCGGCGTCCTCAGGCGTGGCGAAGTAGCCGTTCGCCTGGCCTGCCTTGGCATATGTCTTCACAACGCGGTCGATGAGTCCCTTCAGGCTCTGTTCACGCTGAGGAGTACCCACGGCACCCCGGAAGTACTTCGTCGTCACGATGGTGGAGGCATTGACACTCCAGGAGGTCGGGAATTCAACAGCCTTCTGCTCAAAGACTGTTTCGCCGGTCTTCCAGTTGGTCTGGACAACGTCGCGGCTGTCCCATTCCACCTCGTCATAGGGGTGCACCCCCTTGGTGGTGAACACACGACCGATGGTGAGACCACGGTTGTCCTTGTCACCATTGGTCTTGGCACTACGGCGCGTGGACGGGTTGGTGGTCGTCGTCATGGGGGTGTCCTTTACTGGTGTTTGTATCAGAGTCATCGTTGATGGTGGGGATGCTGTTGGGGTTCTACGGGAGACCGACGTGAGCGTCAGCCGATCAGGGGTTCCTGATTGGTGCGCTTTCGTGGCCTTTTGGCGGAGCCCTCACCGTGGCCATTCTCCGGTTCCGCCGGTGGAGGTCGGTGCTTCATGCGTTCAATCTCGTCGCTGAAATCTTCCAGCGAATCGAATTTCTCGTAGACGCTTGCAAAACGGAGGTAGGCGACTGGATCCAGATCGGCGAGTGGGCCAAGGATTGCCAGGCCAACATCTCCCGCCGGTATCTGCGCAAGGCCGCTGGCGCGTAGCGCCTCTTCCACCTGTTGACCCAGCGCAGCCAGCTGGAAGTCTGTGACAGGGCGTCCCTGGCATGCCTTGCTGACGCCCTTGATCACCTTGTCCCGGTCAAATGCCTCTGCGACGCCGGATCGCTTCACAACCGTGAGGACAATCTGCTCGACGGTGGTGAATTTACGTTCACAGAGTGGGCATGCCCGCCGCCGACGGATGGCCGATCCGTCTTCGATCACCCGCGAGTCCGACACCTTCGTGTCCTCGTGGCGACAGAATGGGCAATGCATGAGACGGGTCCTTTCGGTGCTGAGCAGCATCGCGGCTCATCCGTCCATAATACTACGGGTGGTGGGACGGCCGGGTTGCGACTACTAGATGTGAGGAAACACTAGAACCCTGACCGTCCTTCGTCAAACCTTCACCGGCGTGTCGGCGAAAGTCAGGCACCGCCCCGCACGGGCCCACGACAACACGCCGACGACTTGACACCACCGTTGTCGTCAGCGAGCAGAAACGTGCGCCCATGCGGGATCGCCAGCGACGAAGTCAACGGTGGGATCCGGCTGTGACCATGAGGAGAACTCTGCCCCGGAGACGCCTACAGCGACCAGCGCGATGGCAGCAACGGCCACCACCTTGAGCTTGAGGATCAAACCCTCACGCGGAGCCACCGGAGATGCGACGCGACACGACGACGCCGTCGCAGTCCGACCGGTGATGCGCTGCGAAACCGGCGAAGAACCCGGAGTACCCAGGACAGGACGGGAGACGGGAGCCGTGCGGGAGCGCGTGCGGACGTCGGCACCCCGACGGGCGGTGGCGCGCTCTGCGGCGCGGGCGGTGGTTGCCAAGGTTGCGGTCATGATGACCCTCCAATCGTTGTGGCCCCGCAATCCGCGGAGACCGAACGTGTGTTCTATTGAGACGGTACCCCAACTCGAGTTCGATTGGAACAGTTGTTCGAAACAACTCTTGGCTGAGGCGTTGTTCCCATTCCAACAAGACCCTCTGACACTTTCCGAGACCTATGCAGGACCCAATGGCCGCCGAACGACACGCCACGCGAGTTTGTCGAACATTTGTTCGCATGCGGTCTAGAATGGATCCATGGCTGACGAACTCGATCCCACCGTTGTCAAGCGCCGCCGCGGGCGCCCCACGAAGGCGGACGTGGACGCCGAGATGGCAGGAATTTCCTCCCTCCCGGACGGACCGGAGGACGATTGGGGGCTGACCCCACGGCAGCGTCGTGTCCTGCATGTCATCAAGGACGCCGTGGAAACGATCGGCTACCCGCCGAGCATCCGTGAACTGGCACAGAAGGCTGGCCTGGCGTCCACCTCGAGCGTCAGCTACCAGCTCAAGGTGCTGGAGGAGAAAGGGTTCTTGCGGCGTGACCCCAACAGGCCGCGTGCAATGGTCGTGACGCTTCCCGAAGCCGCACCTCTTGCATCCGAGCAGAGCTACGACGCGCAACCCCAGAGCGTGACTGCACCTCTGCTGGGCAGAATTGCTGCTGGCGGGCCCATCCTTGCCGAGGAGCAGGTGGAGGACGTTTTCGCGCTGCCCCATCAGCTCGTGGGAGACGGCCAACTGTTCATGCTGCAGGTACAAGGCGATTCCATGGTGGACGCCGCGATTTGCGATGGCGACTGGGTGGTGGTCCGTCAGCAGCCGGATGCCAACAACGGTGACATCGTGGCTGCGCTGCTGGACGAGGAAGCAACAGTCAAGACCTACCGTCGCACGGACGGCCACGTCTGGCTCATGCCCCACAACGAGCAGTACTCCCCCATTGACGGCGACAATGCCCGCATCATGGGCAAGGTGGTCGCGGTGATGCGTCGCCTCTGAGTTCTCCCGCTCTGCCTGCCTCAGAAGGAGCGCTGCAGGTAGGCCGTATCGATCCAGACACCGAACTTCCGCCCCACCTCCTTGAACACGCCGACCTCCTCAAACCCACAGCTGCGGTGCAGGGCAACGCTGGCCTCATTCGGGAGGGCAACCACAGCAACGGCGGTGTGGACGTCTGTGTCGGCACCCAAGACCTCGAGCAACGCGTTGTAGAGGGACTTTCCAAGTCCCTGGCCCTGGGCCATTGGATCGACGTAGACCGAGGTCTCCCGTGTGTGTTGGTAAGCAGGACGTGGACGATACGAGGCCGAATAGGCATAGCCAAGGATGGTGCCGCATGCTGACTCGTCTGCCTCGGCCACGAGAAAGTGGTCGCCCATCTCGGTGCTGGCCAATCGATGCCGCCAGTAGGAAAGTGGTGGCGGAACGAGGTCAAATGTTGATGAGCCGTCGCTCACCTCGCGGGCGTAGATGGCCGCGATGGCATCCAGATCCTCGGGACGTACCCTGCGAATGGTCATGTTTCACATGCTGACACGTCAACGGTTCCAGCTGAAACTCTCGCGTATCCCAAGCTGTGAGGCAATGACGTGAGCGGCTGCACTGTGCTGCCGTGGAAAATGATGCAGGAGCGGAATGTGATGGGAGCCGCCCCGCGTCAGGAGAACGGCGGCCTGCTGTCGAGTGCAATGGATCGGCGCCCGGCCCACCGCCAGATCCGGGCAGCGCGGTCTCGATCCTCGTCTGTGATGAGGTTCCCCATCCACCGCAGTGCCAATGTCATCATCCAGTCCGATCGCATCCCCACCGGGCCCAGAGTGGGCAGCAGTTTCGGCACCGTCACGAATCCGGCCAGACGACGGGCAATGGAGAAAGCTTCGCCGTAGTGATGCTTCAGGATCATCGGCCATGCCTGCTCCAGATCGGCCTCCGGCCCACGCTCGCTCAGCAATTCGATGAGCAGCCGCCCGGTCTCCAGGCCGTAGTCAATCCCCTCGCCATTCAGCGGGTTCACGCAGCCGGCAGCATCCCCGATCAACGCCCAGTTGGGGCCGGCGACGCCTGAGACGGCGCCTCCCATCGGGAGCAGGGCCGAAGTGGGGTTGCGCAACTCGCCTGAGAGCTGGAATCCCTCCCGACGTTCTTCGGCGTAAAAAGACATCAACGGTTTCAGTGCGATGTTGGCCGGTCGCGCTGCCGTGGCCAGGGTGCCGACACCGATGTTGATCTCGTCGCTGCCATCCGGTGCGTGGCCCAGACCCAGCGGAAAGATCCAGCCGTAGCCCGAAAGGATTCCGCCCTTCTCATCGCGGAGTTCAAGGTGGGAGCTGATCCAGGGATCATCGGCCCGCTCCGAGTTGATGTAGGCGCGCCCGGCAACGCCATAGACGGTGTCGCGGTGCCACTCACGGCCCAACAGCCGCCCCAATGGGGAGCGGACACCGTCGGCCACCACGAGGCGTCGGCAGGTCACCTCCCGGACCACTCCATCGGCGTCCTTGAAGGACACTGCGGCAACGCGACCGTTCTCGAGGCGAACGTCCACGGCCCGCATGCCATCCACGGCAACGGCCCCATCTTGGATGGCCGTGTTCCGGATGCGATCATCCAGCTCAGTCCGCGGCACCGCGCTGCCCCAATCGGGGAGGTGTCCGCCGGGCCAGGGAAGCTCAAGCGTCTGACCAAACCCGTGGGCACGAAGCCCCTTGTTGACGGTCCGTCCCCGGAGATAGTCACCCAGACCCAGTCGTTGCAGCTCGGCGACTGCGCGTGGAGTCAATCCGTCACCGCAGGACTTGTCGCGCGGAAACACCGCAGCATCGACGAGCAGCACGTCCATGCCAGCGCGAGCGGCCCAGGCCGCCGCGGAGGATCCCGCCGGACCTGCGCCGACGATGAGGAGATCAGTGGATTGGGGAAGCTCAGTCACAGACACCATTCTTCCAGTTGGTCCCAACCAGACGCTATTTCTGGCCTGGCCGGGGTGCGCCCCCAGCGGGGGCTTCACGAACTCCGGCGTTGCGGGCAAAAGCCGATGCCGTCGGACACACACGATCCCGCAGGGCGAGAGCTGAGGTTCATTTCCTACTCGGCTCCGCGCAACCTCCGAAGCGCCCGCACTGCAATGTCGACATCTGTGGTGGTCCAGAAGTCGGGCAGCGACTTCGACAGGAACCGCCCGTAGCGTTTCGTCACGAGCCGGGGATCCAGAATCGCAACGACACCCCTGTCCTCATTGCGGCGAATCAGACGGCCTGTGCCCTGGGCCAACAGCAGCGCGGCTTGCGTGGCCGCCACCGTCATGAAGCCGTTGCCACCGTTGTCATCCACCGCCTTCTTCCTGGCCTGCATCAGGGGGTCGTCGGGGCGGGGGAACGGAATCTTGTCGATGATGACGAGTTGGCACGTCTCCCCCGGCACGTCGACGCCCTGCCACAATGACATGGTTCCGAACAGGCTGGTGCCGGGCTCAGCGATGAACGTGCGCTGCAGCTCGGAGAGTTGCGCGTCACCCTGACACAAAATGGTCATCTTCGGGAGCTCACGGCGGCAGTGGGCGGCCGCCTGTTCCGCGTTGCGACGCGAGGCAAACAACCCCAGGGTTCGCCCCTCACTCGCCCACACCAGTTGGGCGATCTCGGCCAGGACCTCCTCGGGCAGCCCATCGCGACGCGGCTCCGGCAAGGACTTGGTGGCGTAGAGAATTCCCTGTGTGCGGTAGTCGAACGGTGTGCCGACGTCGAGCGCACTCCAGTGCAGGTCGTCGCCCTCTGGTGCATCGACGCCGGTCTCCACACGATCCGCAGTTCTCAGCCCGACGCTGCGGGCAAAAGCGTCGAAGTTTCCGCCCAGATTCAGGGTTGCCGACGTGCAGATGGTGGTCTTCTCCCCAAACACCTCACTGCGCAGCAGTCCGGCAACGTCCAAGGGCGCCACATACGCGGTACGGCCCCTGATCTCCGATTCACTGACCCACACCACGTCGGCATCAGCAAGGCTCGCGATCCTGCCGGCCACGTCAAAGATCTCCTTCACCGCGGCGCTGGCCTGCGTGCGCTCATTGTCATTGTGCTGGCCACCCAGAGCGGTCACTGCCCGGCGGGCAAGGTCCCTGATCTGAGCTGCAGCATGGACCAGCGGCGCGGATGCGGCTGTGATGCGGACCAGCTCGGATTCCTCCAGCGCCGCCCGGAAGGTGTCGGCGGATTCGAGGAAGCCGACGCCCAGGTCGTCATCGAGCCACGTCAGTGCCCGTCTGGCCGCTCTCTCCACGATGCCGGGCGTCAATTCGTTGGTGGCGGCCGTCGTCATCCGGGACGTCAGCTCATGCGCCTCATCAATCACGACGGCGGAATGCTCGGGCAGCGCCGTCCCACCGTGCATGGCGTCGATCGCCAGCAGCGCATGGTTGGTGACCACCACCTGGGCATCGCGGGCACGCTCGCGGGATGACTCCACGAGACACTCCTGACCGAACGGGCAGGCACTGACACCCAGACATTCCCGGCTCGGGATGGAGACCTGTGCCCACCCGGCTGCCGTGTGCGTCGGCGCATCGTCACGATCGGCCAGCGACTTGCTTGCAACCTGCTCCTCCACCCAGTCACGCAGGGCGATGACCTCGATCCCGAGTTTGCTGACCGAATCGAGATCGCTAGCAGCCGATGCCAGCTCCTCTGCTCCCACGAGCGCACCCTGATCCGCATCTGTGCCAGAGCGTGAGCGGTAGAGACAGGCATAGTTGGTGCGCCCTTTGAGGACTGCGGCTTTGGGTCGCGTCCCCGAGACGGCCTCGACGGCATCCAGTGCTGCGGGAATGTCCTTGTTCCCCAGTTGCGCCTGCAACGCCAGCGTGGCGGTGGCGATGATGATGCGCTCTGACGGATCGTCAGCCACCCGCGCCAGAACGGGGGCGAGATAGCCCAAAGACTTGCCAGTTCCCGTTCCTGCCTGCACCAGCAGGTGCACGCCGGAGGCAAGGCTGTCAGCAATGGCGCCCACCATCGCCTTCTGACCGGGGCGCTCTCCCCCGTCGATGCCATCAATCGCTGCCTTCAGAACGGCCAGCGGCGTCCCCTCAGTCACGCGTGAACTCAGCCAATTCGTCAGCCAGCGCCGGGCGCACCTGGGCCTGCACTGCAGTTCCCTCCCCCGTGTGCTCCAGGGACTCGATCCGCCCGGTGCGATGGATACGGTCCATCAGGTCACCGCGCTCGTAGGGCAACGACACGTTGACCGTGATCTCGGGATTCGGCAGGCGCTCCTCCAGGACGACGCCCAGTTCCTCCAGACCGGCACCTGTGCGAGCGGAGACGGCGAGACAGCCGGGATGGTTGGCTCGTAGAGCCATCACCATGGTGGCATCCGCAACGTCGATCTTGTTCAGCACCAGCAGTTCCGGAACACCGGCAGCACCGATGTCGCCCAGCACCTGGCGCACGGCGCCAATCTGGCCCTCAGGATTGACGTCGGAAGCGTCCACCACATGGATGAGCAGGTCCGCCTGGGCGGACTCCTCCAGTGTTGAGCGGAAGGCCTCCACCAGATCATGCGGCAGGTGGCGCACGAAGCCCACGGTGTCGGTCAGCGTGAATTGGCGCCCGTTGACGGTCTCCAGACGTCGGGTGGTGGGATCGAGCGTGGCGAACAGTGCGTCCTCCACCAGGACCCCCGCCCCCGTCAGGCGGTTGAGCAGGGAAGACTTCCCGGCGTTGGTGTACCCAACGATCGCCACGGATGGAATCTGATTGCGACGTCGCTCAGCGCGTTTGTGCTCACGCGTGGCATCCATCTCTCGCAGCTTGCGGCTCAACTGGGCAATTCTTCTGCCGATGCGACGGCGATCCGTCTCGATCTTCGTCTCTCCGGGACCGCGACCTCCAATGCCCGCGCCGCCCGCCACCCGGCCGCCGGCCTGACGTGACAGGCTGTCGCCCCAGCCCCGGAGTCTCTGCTTGAGATACTGCAGTTGCGCCATCTCCACCTGAGCCTTGCCCTCGTAGCTCTTGGCGTGGGACGCGAAGATGTCGAGGATCAGGGCGGTGCGATCCACCACTTTGACCTTGAGTCTGTCCTCAAGATTGCGAAGCTGGGCAGCCTGCAGTTCACCGTCGCAGATCACCGTGTCCGCTCCTGTGGCTTCCACCACCTCACGGATCTCCTCCACCTTGCCGCTGCCCACATATGTGGCGGGATCGGGATTGCTGCGTCGCTGCACGAGTGAATCCAGCACTTCCGATCCGGCTGTTTCCGCCAGCAGTTTCAATTCGGCCATTGCGTTGTCGGCATCGGCTTGCGTGCCAGACGTCCACACGCTGACCAGAACGACCCGCTCCAGGCGAAGCTGGCGGTTCTCCACCTCGGTGACGTCCTGCAGTTCGGTGCGCATCCCGTCGACACGGCGACGGGAGTGACGCTCGGCCAAATCCTCCTGGTCGCCATCGAATTCGGAGGCGTCGTAGTCAAGGATGTCATCGGGCTCGCCGGGTGCATGTGTGCGTTCACTCATCGTGGTCCCATTCTCCCAGCACTGGCAAACAAGGAGGCCTCGGCCGGGCGAGCGGTCCTCAGCATGAGAATTCCCCACTGACCGCGATGACAGCAGGCCCAGTGAGCCAGACCTCACCATCTGTGAAATCGACGCGCAGATCGCCGCCGGGGACACGCACTTCTACGGGCCCGTCGAAGCCCGTCAATGCACGGTGAGCAGCGGCAGCAGCCACTACGCCTGTGCCACAACTCATGGTTTCACCACTGCCTCGCTCGAACACGCGCATGTCCAGTTCGCCGGGGGCGCGTTGGGTGACGAACTCGACGTTCACGCCCTCGGGGAATGCGCCGTCCGGTTCCCACCGCGGCGCAGTGTTCAGATCCAGGGAGAGTCGTGCGGCGTCGTCGAGAAAAACAACGGCGTGCGGGTTCCCGACATCAACGGGGGTGGCGGGCCAGCGTCCAGCGCCATGAAGAATCTCCACGGGTGGGTCCTTCGGCCAATGGCCGACGACGACGTTTCCCATACTGACCGAGATCAATCCACGGGGGATCATGTGGACGCTCCGAAGCCCTGCTCTCGTGGCCACTGTGAAGTCCCCGGGCTCCACCCAGTCCTGCTCCAGAAGGTGGAGCGCAAATACCCTCAAGCCGTTGCCACACATCTCCGCCAGGGAGCCATCCGCGTTGCGGTAGTCCATGAACCACAGGTCAGGGTCGCCGTCCCATTCCGGGATGTGCGCCGCCTTGACCACCCGCAAAACACCATCGGCACCAATGCCCGCCCTCCTGTCACACATGGACGTGACGACTTCAGGCGAGAGTTCCTGCATGCCATGCTGATCATCCACGATGACGAAGTCGTTGCGGGTTCCGTGCCCCTTCTCAAATGCGTACCGCCTCATTGCTGTCCCCCTGAGTTGCTGGGTTCCCACCCTATCGACGAGGCGATCCGGTGCACATTGTCCGGCGCGCCAGCGTCCAACCATGTGATCCTTGGATCTCTGCGATACCAGCCCAGTTGCTTGCGGAAGAAGCGTCGCGTCAATCGTTTCGTTTCCTCCTTTGCCTCCTGCTGCGAGCATTCACCGTCGAGAAACATCACTGCCTGCCGGTAACCGATGGCACGGATGGCTGTGACGCCGTCCCGAAGCCCCTCCGCCAGCAACCGTTTTGCCTCTTCCACCAACCCCTGACTCCACATGAACTCCACGCGATCGTTGATGCGGGCATCCAGCACAGCCCGATCCTCATCCAGTCCGAATTGGTGCACGTTCTCCAGCGCGTAGCTCCATTCCGGGAGGCCGGGCGCATGTCCGCCCGTGAGCTCCAACACCTCGAACGCGCGCACGGTGCGACGACCGTTGGCGGGTTCGATCTTGGCAGCGGAGGCGGGTGCCACCTCTGCGAGACGGGTATGCAGCGCTTCGGCTCCCAGCCGTTCCAGTTCGGCCTCCCACCGTGCTCTGATGATGGCGTCGGAGCCGGGGAACTCAAAGTGGTCAACGATGGCCCGGGTGTAGAGGGCCGAGCCGCCGACAAGGATCGGAATTGCATGGCGGGCGCGAATATCCACGATCGCTGAGCGAGCAAGCTGCTGAAAATCCGCCACGGACGCCTTCTGCCACACCTCCAGGATGTCAATGAGGTGATGGGTGACCCCGTCGCGCTCCTCCTCGCTCGGCTTCGCCGTACCGATGTCCATGCCCTTGTAGACAAGCATGGAATCCGCGTTGACGATCTCCGCCCCCCGACCGTCCTCGCGAAGATCACGAGCGATCTCCACCGCGAGACGGGACTTCCCGGTGGCTGTGGCACCGATGAGAACGATCACGGGCAATGGCATGTGCCCCATCATCCCAGCGCAGACACCTGCAGCGCGATCCTGTGGGGTCCGCCCAATCCCGTACCAGAGCATTCTGTGGACTCCTGCACCTGAGCGGCCGTGGAGATGCATACTGGAGTTGTTCGGAATCCCCACCCTTCGGGAGGCAATACATGGGTTTACTTGACGGCCTGGGTGAGCACATCACCAAGCACAAGGACAAGATCGACGACGGCGTCCACAAGGCCGGCGATTTCGTCGATTCGAAGACTGATAGCAAGTACGCGGATCACGTCGACAAAGGGCAGGACTTCCTGCACGACAAGGTCAAAGAATACGGTGACGGCCACGACAGCCCCACCGACAATCGCCCGACCTGAGTGAGCGCGCTACCATCATCGAGGAGGGGCTGGGACCACGGTCCCAGCCCCTCCTTCATGCCGTTGCATCCAGCATCGGCACCCGAGATGCCCGATTCCCAGGAGATGACCGTGGAACAAAAAAGCACCCAGCAGAACCAGCATGGCAGCGACGTGGAATCCGCGGGGTCGCAGGCTCAGCAGCAGTCCCAGGAAGAGCAGCGCATTCAGACCGAGGAGCGTTTGAGCATGGATTCCTCGGACATGGGTGAGGCCATCGACCAGGAGAAAGATTCGAAGTTCGACGGCGCGAACGACTCCCGCTACGCGGATGAAGCCGAGGAAACCCTTCAGGACGGCGCCCACTGAACCGTATCGCCGGCACTGCTCAGACGCAGCCCTCTGTCGCCGGGGCCAGTGGCGCAGGCACTCCCACTCCGGGCAACCCCAGCCCCACCCCCCGCGGCTTGGGTGATTCCGTTGCCGCCTGCCATGCGTCGCCACCGCGCGTTCGCCGCAAGGATGTGATGGGCACATCGGAATTCAGGTGATGGGGCGCAGCATGGGTGATCGTCACGGTTGCAACGTCTCCCGGGCGTGGCCGAAGGGCCGGATCGTCACTGACGGTGGCGTGCACCAGACGGTTGTCCCTCGCCCTGCCACTCATTCTGTTGGTCTCAAAATCCTTGCGCCCCTCACCGAGGGCGAACATGATCTCCAGCTCGCGCCCCAGAAGCGCCTTGTTCTCTTCCCATGAAATGTCGTTGACCAACGTCACGAGGCGTTCGTAGCGCTCCTGCACCACGGCCTTGGGAATTTGGTCCGGCATTTCAGCAGCCGGTGTTCCTGGCCGTTTCGAATACTGGAAGGTGAACGCCGTGGAGAAGCGGGAGCGCTCCACCACGTCCAGAGTCGCCTGAAAATCCTCCTCGGTCTCTCCTGGAAACCCGACGATGATGTCAGTACTGATGGCGGCCTGCGGCATCGCGATGCGGACCCGCTCCAGAATCCCGAGGAACCGCTCGCTGCGATATGAACGTCGCATGGCCTTCAGCACTTTGTCAGAGCCTGACTGCAGCGGCATGTGGAGTTGCGGCATGATGTTGTGGGTGCTCGCCATCGCGTCGATGACGTCATCGGTGAAGTCTTTGGGGTGGGGTGAGGTGAAGCGCACTCGCTCCAATCCTAAGATATTGCCGCATGCACGCAACAGCTTTGCAAACGCCTGCCGATCCCCGAACTCGACGCCATAGGCGTTCACGTTCTGTCCGAGCAAAGTGATCTCCTGCACACCTTCGGAGACAAGCATTTCCACCTCAGCGAGGATGTCGCCCGGCCTGCGATCCGTCTCCTTGCCGCGCAGAGCCGGCACAATGCAGAAGGTGCAGGTGTTGTTGCATCCCACGCTCACGGAGACCCAGGCGGAGTACGGCGATTCACGGCGGCTGGGCAGATTGCTCGGGAAATTCTGCAGCGCCTCGGCGATCTCCACCTGCGCCTCATTCTCGACCCGAGCCCTCTCCAACAGCACGGGAAGGCTCCCCACATTGTGGGTGCCGAAGACGACATCCACCCACGGGGCGCGCTTGAGAATGACGTCGCGATCCTTTTGCGCCATGCACCCGCCCACAGCAATCTGCATACCCGGATGGTTCTCCTTGATGCGCGCCATGTGGCCAAGATTTCCGTACAACCGGTTGTCGGCGTTCTCGCGCACCGCGCACGTGTTGAAGACGACGACGTCGGCCCCACCACCCATCGTGGTTTCAGTTTGGGGTCCCACCCTGGTGAGTCCCACACCTTCGAGGAGGCCTGAAATACGCTCCGAATCGTGGACGTTCATCTGGCAGCCGTAAGTGATGACGTTGTAGGTGCGCGCGCTGGTCATGATGGACCCCACTGTAAGCGGCCCACCGGCTTCCACCGAAACTCGCCACAGGACTAGGGTTGCCTTCCATGAACATGCGTCCCACTGGTGAGCAGTACTCCATCTCCCACGGCAGCTACACCGCAGTGGTGACGGAAGTGGGGGCCACGCTGCGCAGCCTCAGCGTCGACGGCAAAGAGTGGCTGTGGACCTTCGGCCCGGACGAAGCGGCTTCTGCCAGTCAGGGCCAGCAATTGTTGCCATGGCCGAACCGGATCCGGGACGGCCGCTACAACTTCGACGGCACCGAATACCAACTCCCCATCAATGAGGTTTCCCGCTCTACTGCACTGCACGGCCTCAACACTGGGTTCGCATGGCAGTTGGTCTCCCACAGCGACGACGAGGTGGTGCAAAGCCACACCTTCCACCCCGAGACTGGGTGGCCGGGGACTCTGACCGCCACCATCGTCCACAGCGTCAGCGACGATGGCCTCAAGGTGCGGGTGCACGTCACCAACGACGGAACCACGGCTGTGCCCTACGGCTACGGAGTGCATCCGTACTTCGCTTTCGAGGTCATCGATGAGGTGACGCTGGAGTTGCCCTTTTCCTCGGAACTTCAGGTGGACGAGGACCGACTCCTACCAAAGGGCCTGATCCCGGTCCCAGAAGCAAATGATTTCCAGACACCCCGCAGGCTGGGGGGATTGGTCTTCGACACTGCATTCACCACCCCCACCGACCAGGAGTGGTCGGCACGCGTCGTGGGCCCGCAGCACACCGTCGAGGTGTGGGCTGACCACACTCTCGCCTGGGTGCAGGTCTACACACGTCCCGAGCGGGACGCCATCGCCATTGAACCGATGAGCTGTGGGCCTGACGCCTTCAACGACGGACCGACCCACGACGGGCTCATCGTCCTGACCCCGGGAACTTCCCACGTCGCGACGTGGGGCGTCCGCGCAGGCTGAGACTCAGAAAGCGTTCTTGGTCTCCGCGGTCCAGGAAGCGACCCAATCCGGAAGGACCAGACCCTCGGGGAATCCGCCGAGGAATTCGCCCATTTCCTGGTGTTCCACGCTGCCGCCACTCTTCTTGAGGAACCGTGCCCGAACCAGCGCATGGGCGTGTATCTCCCCCTTGCTACGAAAGCTCTGCTGCAGATAGAACCAGCGCTCATCCATGCCGAGCACGCGGGTTTCCACGTCAAAGCGCTGCCCGAGATTCATGGACTTGCGATACGTGATGGTTTGTCCCGCCACGACGGGAAACCACCCTTTCCGGGTGAACTTGTCCCACCACCCGGAGCGAAGCATCAGGTCGAGACGGGCCAGGTCCATGATTGCCAGATACCTGGAGTTGTTGATGTGCCCCAGCAGGTCCAGATCGCTCAACGTCACCCGAAAAGGCGTCACTACCGTGTCCCACATGTCGATGCGGCGGCGACGGCTGGAGAGAAACCGGAAGTAGATCAGGCGTAGAAACAGGTTCATTCGAAGCGGGGTGCCTCTCGTCAGTGGGCGGTTTCTGTGGCGCGGCTCTCTCGAACCACGGTGACTTTGATCTGTCCCGGATAGTTGAGGTTCTTCTCAATGTCCCTGGCAATTTCGCGAGCCAGTAGCTGCGCACCCCCGTCATCGATCATGTCAGGGGTCACCATGACCCGTAGCTCACGTCCAGCCTGCATTGCGTAGACGCGGTCCACCCCCCTGCGGTCAGCGGCAAGCGCCTCCAGGTGTTCCATACGCTCCACGTACGCCTCGAGGGATTCACGCCGTGCACCGGGCCGAGACCCCGAGATCGCGTCAGCAGCCTGAGTGAGAATGGCTTCGACCGTGCGGGGTTCCACCTCGTTGTGATGGGCCTCGACGGCGTGTACGACGTCCTCATGCTCACCGTGTCGTCGCAGCAATTCCGCACCCACGATGGCGTGAGGACCCTCCACTTCGTGGGTGAGCGCCTTGCCAATGTCATGCAGGAAGGCGGCACGCTTGCAGATCGCTACTTCCAGACCAAGCTCAGCTGCCATCACCCCCGCCAAGTGGGCACATTCCACAAGGTGACGCAGGACGTTTTGCCCGTACGACGTCCGATACGCCAAGGCTCCAAGAATGGGAATGAGATCCTCATGCAGGTCGACGATTCCCACCTCGGCCATGGCATCCTCGGCTTCACGCCTGATGCGCTCCGCGATGCTGCGTTGACTGCGCTCGTACACTTCCTCGATCCGAGCAGGATGAATACGCCCGTCCGCAACCAGATCCACCAATGTCAGCCGCGCAGTCTCGCGACGGACAGGATCGAAGCAGGACAGCAACACTGATTCCGGGGTGTCGTCGATCAAAACATTGACGCCAGTGATCTGTTCGAAGGCACGGATGTTTCGACCTTCGCGGCCGATGATGCGGCCCTTCATGTCATCGCTCGGCAAATCGATGGTGGAGACCACCGATTCGCTGGTCTGTTCGGAGGCGCACCGCTGGATGGCCGTGACGACAATTTTACGCGCGATCTTCTCAGCATCGCGCCGGGCCACTGACTCAATGTCTCGGCTCAGAGCCGTGGCCGTGAGCCGGGCCTGTCGTTCCGCCTCTGCCATGACCTCTGCACGAGCCGCCTGCTGGCTCAGCCCAGCGAGGCGTTCCCGCTCGGCCCCGACCTCGTCGCGCAGGGCGTCAAGCTCTCGACGCTGATCCTTCAGTTGAGCTCTGATGGCTTCCTGACGCTCTGCCCTGGCAGCAAGAGTTTCCTCGTCCACCGCCATCCGGTCCTCACGTTCATGCAGCCGAACTTCCATTCGCTCCTGCGCATGGCGCAGTTCGCGCAATTCGGCGCGCTGCGATGACATCGACGCCTCAAGTTCGTCACGCCGCCGGTCGACTTCTGTCAGGGACTCCCGCATCCGCGCCCGTGACTTTGCCACCTCTTTGTCCGAGTCAGCCCGTACTCTTGCCGCTGCTTCCTCGGCCTCAAGACGCGCTGTGTCGAAATCCTGGCGGGTCCGGCGCTCCAGGGTGGAGCGTTCATCAGAGAATGCCGTCATGGCGCGCCGGTAGTGAAGCACGATGACAACAACCACCACACTCAGCACCGCTGCTGCGATCCAACCCAGAAAAACCATGGCACCTCCTCCGACGCGTTCGGGGTCGACGACGTCCGGGGACACCACTTGAGCGGCGAGACCATGCAGCGGCCATGCCTCATGGACGACGGTCACCCGTCGCCTCATATGCACTTGTCAGGCAGTAATCCAACGCCTTTGACCTGGAGTGGTCAAGGACGTCGGGAGAGTTGTCCTATGAGCCCCACAGCAGTGGGAAGTGGTGTCATACCGGTTCGAAAACCTGTTTCGAGACTAGGACCGCCCTGTGGAAAACACAAGCGGCAGCGACCGTTCATCCCCTCAGGTCAGTCATTCCACGGAGCGTCCTGCGCACCGAGAGCCTTCGCCACTGCCCGAGAGACCACGTCTGGTCCGAAGCCTCGCCGAGCGAGCGCCCCATACAGGCGACGTTTGGCCACCGCTTCGTCAAGGCAGGACATGGAACGCACCTTCTTTTCAGCAAAAGTCACCGCAGCCTCCCACTCCTCCTCCGGAGAGACCTGGGCCAGAGCCTCAGCCGCCACATCATCGGCAACTCCCTTTTCCCGCAGTTCCTGACGGATTCTTGCACCACCACGCCGCGCCACCTTTGTCCGGGTGTTCACGAGGGCACTGGCGAAGGCAGCATCGTCGACGAGGCCAACCGCGCTCAATCGCGACAGCAAATCCTCTGCGATGTCCTCTGTGACGGCTTTGCGTGCCATGGCCCGCCGAAGTTCTGCTTCCGAGCGAGCCCTGGTCTCGAGAAGGTTGAGGGCGATACGCCGGGCGAACTCGAGCTGCTCATCCCGGCTCACCGCACCGTCCACCTCAGAAATCGACCTCACCGGTCTCCGGATCGATACCCGCAGGCACGTCTTCCTTGTCCACGCCAAGATGCACACGAATTCGCTTTTCGATCTCGTTGGCCGTGTCGGGGTTCTTCTTCAGATAGTTGCGGGCGTTCTCCTTGCCCTGACCGAGTTGATCCGTTTCATAGGTGAACCACGCACCCGCTTTCCGCACGATGCCCGCTTCCACACCCATGTCGATGAGGCTGCCCTCACGAGAAATGCCCTCGCCATAGATGATGTCGAACTCAGCCTGCTTGAAAGGAGGCGCAACCTTGTTCTTCACCACCTTGACCCGAGTACGGTTTCCGACCATTGCTGTCCCGTCCTTCAGCGTCTCAATACGACGGACATCCAACCGGACGGAGGAGTAGAACTTGAGGGCACGACCACCCGTGGTGGTTTCGGGAGAGCCGAACATCACCCCGATCTTTTCGCGCAACTGGTTGATGAAAATCATCGTCGTATTCGAGTTCTTCAGGGCTCCGGTCATCTTTCGAAGAGCCTGGCTCATGAGGCGGGCCTGGAGGCCGACGTGCGAGTCACCCATTTCGCCCTCGATCTCGGCTCGCGGGGTCAGGGCCGCCACCGAGTCAATGACCACCAGGGTCAGGGCCCCCGAACGAACCAGCGTGTCGGCGATCTCCAACGCCTGCTCACCGTTGTCCGGCTGTGACACCAGAAGCTCATCCGTGTTGACACCCAGACGCTGTGCGTAGGCAGGGTCCAGGGCATGCTCGGCGTCGATGAAAGCGCAGATACCACCCCCGGCTTGTGCGTTCGCAATGGCATGCAGCGCCACGGTGGTTTTGCCGCTGGATTCCGGGCCGTAGACCTCGACCACCCTGCCACGGGGCAATCCCCCTATTCCCAGCGCGACATCCAGTGCCACGGAACCGGTGGGAATGACATCAATGGGCAGGCGCGTGTCCTCACCCAACCGCATCACTGAGCCCTTGCCATGCACCTTCTCAATTTGGGAGAGCGCTGCCTCCAGTGCCTTCGAACGATCAGCTACGGCCATGGTGGCCCCTTCCTGTGTGACCGCTCTGGAGCGGCCAATGCTTGGTGTTGTCTTCTACTGTAGGAACTGGGACCGACAGTTCCCCACATGCATTGCTGCAGTGTGGAGAAATACGACTCAACGCCCAGAGAAAGCAATCCTACGCGAACAGGTGTTCGATTGCAGAGCGACACGCTTCACTGCAAGGTTTGGGGCAATTCGAGATGGCGCCACACGGCCCGCCAGATGGTCTTGCAGGGCGTACCGGCCCCCAGCGCTTCGGCGACGGTCATACCGGAGAGTTCGGCCAGAACCACCTGATCAGCCCACACACGGCTGTACCCCTCGGGGAGGACCCTACCCAATCTGGACCACAACTCTGCTTCGCGCACCTGAGACAGAGTAGCTGGCTCCTGTGGACCCGACGCCCCACGAACAAGGCCTGGGCCTCTAGACTGAGCGTGTCACGGCGCACCGTCTGCGCGATCACATCCCCCCGGGAGGACACCTTTTGAACGCCGCATCTCCCTCGCACAAGCGCTCGGACCGCATGGTCGCGCTGCTGGCTCTGCTGAATGCACAGGGACAACTCTCGCTGTCGTTCCTGGCGCAGCAACTCGGCGCCTCGGAAGCCACCATCCGACGGGATGTGGCCGTTCTGGCCTCACAGGGTCTTCTGGATCGCACACACGGCGGCGCCAAGCCGGCCAAGGGCACGCATGAGCTACCGGAGCGTCTGCGTGGAAACCGAAACCAGAAGGCGAAATCCCGGATCGCTGCAGCAGCGGCACACATGATTCCACCGGGTAAGCACGCGATCGGGTTGACGGGCGGGACCACAGCGGCCGGAGTTCTGCGTGCTCTGGCACACCGCGAAGACCTCACGATCATCACCAATTCGCTCAGCATCGGGATGGAGGCTGCCGAACAGGGCCAAGCGCGCGTCCTGATCGTGGGCGGAGTTCTTCGGCCGAACTCGTTGGAACTGGTTGGTTCACTTGCTGAAGCCACGCTGAGGTTGGTGAACGTGGGGACCGCCATCATTGGAGCCGACGGCGTCAGTTCGGTGGGAGGACTCACCACCCACGACGACATTGAGGCACGCACCAACCACACGATGATCGAGCGGGCTCAAAGGGTCATCGTCGTAGTGGATTCAAGCAAGGTGGGGCACGTGACGCTGTCAAAGATGGGTGAGCTCAATGAGATTGATGTCCTCATCACAGACTCCGCAGCTCCGGCAGCGGAGATCGCGCGCATCAGGGATGCTGGCGTGGACGTACACATTCTCCCGCTCGTCTTGAGTGACGAAGACGGGCACGACGCCTCCTCCGACTGAGGACTTCAGGCCGCCAGTGCTATGCGGCGAGGCGAGGGAGCGGTGTTCTCCAGGTCGGCCACTCGTCTACTCACCAGGTGGAGTGCCTCGGACAGTGACACCCCGAGCGCCTGCGTGATGGAGAAGAGCACCTCGCTGGAGGCTTCTTTGCAGCCCCGCTCGATCTCGCTGAGATAGCCGAGGCTGACCATGCTCGCGACCGACACCTCGCGCAGCGTCATCCCAGCATCGAGACGCAGGGCGCGGAGGGTCTCCCCCATCGCTTTGCGAATCAGAATTGTATGCACCACACACCTGCCAGTCTGCGGATCCGGCGCCCGCTCCACTGACTACAACGATCCAGAGGTCCAGACTATTCCGTCAACGATGGAGAAGTTGTCACTGAACCCGAAGCAGCATCTCCAGGGCATGCTCAACGGCGGCGCCTCGAATGGAGTCACGATCACCTTCGAAGTGCCGCAGTTCTGTGTACTGGGGCCTCGGGGACATGCCCACGCTCGGACCCACGACCGCAAACCACACGGTGCCCACCTTTTGACCATCAGTCTCTGTGGGCCCCGCCACGCCTGTGGTAGCGACGGCCCAGTCCGCATCACACTGCCGTTGGGCTCCGTTGGCCATCTGCAGGGCCGTGAGCTCGTTGACAACCCCCTCTGTGTCCACGAGTTCTTCGTCCACCCCGGCAAGAGCCGTCTTGAGGTCGCGTGCATAGGTGACCAACGCACCCCGAAACACAGCCGAGGCACCGGGAACGGCAGTGATGGCCGCGCCGAGACCGCCCCCCGTCAGCGATTCGCAGGTGGCGAGCGTCACAGACCTCTCGGTCATCTTCTTGATCAGTTTTTCAGCGGATTCCAGTGCCATGGCTGCAGACCCCTCATGTTGCCTTGGTGAGTGAGTGTGACTCTAGCTGCAGGAGGTGTCTCAGGTCCGGGGTGTTGTGGATGCGATGGCCTCGCGACGGATTTTCAGCGCCGAGAATATGTAGGTGATCCCCGTCACCAGCGTGAGGGCCAACGCGATCAGCATGATGACAAGCGCAATCATTGACAGCCATTCAGGGAGATTCTCGCGCCCCAGCAGGTACAGACCGAGTGCCACGGACTGGGTCACTGTTTTGAGTTTCCCACCCTTGTTGGCGGCCATGATGCCGTGCTTGGCGATGGCTGCGCGCAACCAGGTGATGCCCCACTCACGCACCAGAATCAACCCGATGATGATCCAGCTCAACTCGTCCAGGATCCCCAGGGCGATGAACGCCGCACCCGTGAGTGCCTTGTCAGCCACCGGGTCCCACAGCTTCCCGAAGTCGGTGACCAGATTGTACTTCCGTGCGATGTGCCCATCGGCCAGATCGGTCAGGATCGCCACGACGAAAACCGCCGTCGCTGCCAGTCGCCACCCGAAGTCGTCGGGGTTGTAGAAAAGCACGACGAGGAAGACCGGCACCATGACGATGCGCAACACCGTGAGCGCATTCGGCACGTTCAGGTTGCTCGGCTTGCTCGTCGTGGTCATTGCAGTTCCGCCTTCAGATCAATGCCGAGTGCATCGACATAGGTGATGGGCACGAGGTCGCCGATTTTCACGGAGCAGTCCTCGATGGTGACGATCCCGTCGGTCTCGGGTCCCTGGTGCGGGCCCCGGGCCATTGCGCCGTCGTCGGAGACATCCTCCACAAGTACCACAGCGGAGCCCCCCACACGCTCCGCGGCGCGAGATTCGCACATTTCGATGGCGACGTCGGCCAGCATTGCTCGGCGGGCTTCGATCTCGTCCGCGTCCACGTGCCCGGGCAGGTTCTCCCCCTCTGTGCCGTCCTCGTCCGAATAGGCAAACACTCCCAGGACGTCGAGGTTGGCATCAATGATGAACTGGCGCAGCGTCTCCACATCCTCCTCGGTTTCACCGGGGAAGCCTGCGATGACGTTGCTCCGGATTCCCGCCTCCGGTGCGGCGGCACGGATCTGACCTATCAGCGAAAGGAAGGACGCCGGATCCCCGAAACGCCGCATGCTCCGCAGGACGCGCGGCGCTGCGTGCTGGAAGGACAGGTCAAAGTACGGCACCACCTTGGGGGTGCTCAGCATCGCATCCAGCATGGCGGGCCGGATTTCGGCGGGTTGCAGGTAGGAGACACGAATCCATTCCAGTCCGTCCACCTGTGCCAGCCGGGGAAGCAATGCTTCCAGGCTGGCCGCTCCACCGAGATCCTTGCCATAGCTGGAGGTGTTCTCGGACACCAGGAACAGCTCCTTGACGCCCTCCTCCACGAGCCAGCGCGCCTCGGCGACGACGTCATCCATGGAGCGCGAAAGGTAGCTGCCACGAAACATGGGGATTGCACAGAACGAGCACCTACGGTCACAGCCCGAGGCAATTTTGAGGGGCGAACTGGGTCCGGATCCCATGCGCCGACGAAACACGCGGGGACCACTGGCGGGAGCCACGCCTTCAGGCATGGAATGCCCCGGCACCGCGACGCTGGCAGCGGCCGCGGGCCGAGCGGATGGAGAGAGGGGCAAAAGCTTGCGTCGATCCCGTGGGATGTGCGCCTCTGGTGATTGCCCACCCAGAATCCCCCGCAGTTTGTCCGCGATGTCCTCGTAGTCATCAAAGCCCAGCACGGCATCTGCTTCGGGAAGTTCTTCTGCCAGCTGGACGCCGTAGCGCTCTGCCATGCAACCCACGGCCACCACTGCCTTGGTCACTCCGTCATTCTTCAAGTCTGCGGCAGCCAGCAGGGTATCGATGGAGTCCTTTTTGGCCTGTTCCACAAACCCGCAGGTGTTGACCACCACCGTCTCCGCATCGGAAGCTTCGTCGACCAACTCAAAGCCGCCCTGCTCGAGGCGTGCAGCCAACTCTTCGGAGTCGACGTCGTTGCGGGCACATCCGAGCGTGGAGATGTGCACCTTGATGGGGCTGGTGGCAAGGGGAGAGTCTGTGACAGTCATGTTGTCACCCATTATCGACTATCCGCTGGCAAGATTGCTCAACAGCTCATCCAGACCGTCGGGTTTGACGAGCACTTCGCGCGCCTTGGAGCCCTCGGAGGGTCCCACCACGCCCCGGGTTTCCAGGATGTCCATCAGGCGGCCCGCCTTCGCAAACCCCACACGCAGTTTGCGCTGCAGCATTGAGGTGGAACCCAATTGCAGTTCCACGATGAGTCTGGCGGCATCGAGCACAAGCTCCAGGTCATCGCCGATGTCATCCATCACCTTCTTCTCCGCTGCCGGGGCGGTGACGTCCTCGCGGTACGTCGGCTGGAGTTGCTGCGACACGTGCTCCACAATGTCGCGGATCTCGGACTCATTCACCCATGCGCCCTGGACGCGAACGGCCTTGCCGGTCCCGATGGGCAGGAAGAGCGCGTCGCCCTTGCCCACAAGCTTCTCGGCACCCGGCTGATCGAGGATCACGCGGGAGTCGGTCATGGAGGAGGTGGCGAAGGACAGGCGCGAGGGGACGTTGGCCTTGATCAGACCCGTGACGACGTCGGTGGAGGGGCGCTGGGTGGCGAGCACGAGGTGGATTCCCGCCGCTCGGGCAAGCTGGGTGATGCGGACAATCGATTCCTCGACGTCGCGCGGGGCCACCATCATGAGATCTGCGAGCTCGTCCACCACAACCAGCAGGTACGGATAGGGACTCAGAACCCTTTCGGAGCCCTCGGGTAGTTTGACCTGGCCTGCGCGGACCGCCTTGTTGAAATCGTCCACATGCCGGAAGCCGAACGCGGCGAGATCGTCGTAGCGCATGTCCATCTCACGCACCACCCACGCCAGCGCCTCGGCAGCCTTCTTGGGGTTGGTGATGATGGGTGTCACGAGGTGGGGAATGCCCTCGTAGTGGTTCAGCTCCACACGTTTGGGATCGACCAGCAACATCCGCACCTCATCCGGTGTTGCACGGACGATGACCGAGGTGATGAGGGAGTTGATGAAGCTGGACTTGCCGGAGCCAGTGGCGCCCGCCACCAGGAGGTGGGGCATCTTGGCCATGTTGGCCACAACGAAGCCACCTTCGACGTCCTTGCCCAGACCCACGGTCAGGGGATGGAAGTCGTTGCGTGCCCTGTTGGAACGCAGGACATCACCCAGGCTCACCACTTCCTTGTCAAGGTTCGGGATCTCGATGCCGATGGCCGACTTGCCCGGGATGGGCGTGAGAATGCGGATCTCGTTGCTTCCCACCGAGTAGGCGATGTTGTCGGCCAGTCCGGTGACTTTGCTGACCTTGACCGCGCTGCCGAGTTCCACCTCATAGCGGGTGACGGTGGGGCCACGGGAATAGCCTGTGACCCGCGCATCGATTTCGAATTCCTGCAGCGTGTGGGCCAGTTGTTGCACCACACGGTCAGAGGCTTCGGTACGGCTCTTCGGCTTCGTGCCGGCGGAAAGCATGGTGTCGGCAGGGAGCTGGTAAATGACGTCGCCGGTGAGTTGCATTTGTTCGCCCCGCTCTGGGGACGGCGTATGTGCCGGAGGCTCCAGTACCGGTGACTCCTCGGCGTCCAAACGTCGTCCTGCAGGAGCCCTGCGCGCTGGCGCGACCACCGGTTCGGGCCGCAGTTGCTCCGTGTGCTGATCCCATTCATCGGCCACGTCACCGGAATCCTCGACAAGGGGAGAATCGTAGGGAACATCGACACCCAGTTTCACGGGTTGTGAGCTGGGCTCTGGTTTCTCCACCAGCATGCTGAGGGCTTGACGAATTCCACGCAGCACCTCGGGCAGGGGACGGCCAATCACCACGAGGCTCCCCGCGACGGCGAGCAGCACCAGGACCGGTATCGCAACCCAGTTTCCACCAAGTTCCACCAGCAAAGTGGAGGACAACATGCCAAGGATTCCTCCCGCGTCACGCAGTGCATCCATGTCATTGGCATGAGGCAATCCCTTGGAGATGTTGATCAACCCGAGGACACCGAACAGGATGAGGAGCCATCCCATGGATGTGCGCGGGGCCACCTCCACCTCGTGCGGGTGGCGCATGATGCGCCAGGCGCCGAAGAGAAGGACTGCCGGCACGGCAACGGACAACGACCCGAAGACCGTGGTGGTGGCGATGCCGATGGCTTCACCGAAGGAACCCTGGAGCGCAAACCACATCCGCAGGGACACGATGATGCCCAGTACCAGCATGAAGAGGCCGACGCCGTCGCGTCGTTGGCCCTCCTCTGGGAGATCCTGGACTCCGCCAAATCCGCGAGCCACGTGGCCGACGCCTTGGGCAATGCCATTCCACACCGCCGCAATACCGCGCCCCACGATGACGAGGATGCCCGGACCCTCACGCTGCGCGGGAGGTTGCTTGACTGGAGCCGTCTGCCGCGACCTGGCGGTCTGCGTGCTGCCGCTGCTCTTGCGTGCAGCGGGCTTCTTCGCGACGGGTTTCTTGGGAGCAGGCTTCTTGGGAGCAGGCTTTCTGGGGGCCGGCTTTGTTGCTGCCGGCCGGGGTCGGCTGGTGGCCCCCTGCTTGCTCGGGGCTTTTTTTTCTGTCGAGGAACTAGCAGCCCGCGACGAACTCGTCGTGGTGCTGGAGTTCCGCGTTGGGGAAGATCCGCGGGACGCCATGCAAGGCAGACTAACTCACACCGGCGATGATCGGCCGGAGCCCACACCGCTGACACCGAGGACTCAGTGGGCGAAGTGGTCCCATCCCGCAGTGCCCTCCCACTGTTGTCCATCGACGGTCACGCCCCTGCCCTCACTCACAGAGCCCACGGCGACCCATCCCGACGGGAGTGTCACGTCCGGGGGGAATGTGGCGATCAGGGCATGATCCTCACCACCGGCAAGAATGAAACCCAGTGCCTTCTTTCCGGTCGCTGCGCAGACCCGGGCGATGGCGTCAGTGACCGTGAAGGAGGCCGTCTCCACATCGATCGCCACCCCTGAACTCGTCGCCACATGTGACAAATCAGCCAACAAACCATCCGAGATGTCCATCATGGCGGTGGCACCGTTGTCAGCGGCCACCTGACCCTGCCCATAGGGAACCGTCGGGCACTGGTGTTCCAACACAAGTTCTTTCGGGGATCCAAACCCTCGCTGCAGCACGGTGAGTCCAGCGGCGGACCAGCCCAGCCGGCCGTTGACGGCCACCACATCCTGTGGACGGGCTCCTGCCCGGGTCACCGGTGCCCTGCCCTGCAGTTCTCCCATGGCTGTGACACAGACCACGATGTGCTCGGAGCTGGAGAGGTCACCGCCCACAAGATTCACGCCGGCTTCGGCGCACTCCTGGCGCACACCAGCCGTGAACTCCGTGATCCAGGCCTCCTCCAGTGTTGACGGGAAGGCCAAGGCCACCACAATGCTCGTCGGTACCGCCCCCATTGCTTCCACGTCGGAGACGTTGACCGCTACGGACTTGCGGCCCAGACGATGGGGCGGTGTCCAGTTGCGCTTGAAGTGGACACCTTCCACCAGCATGTCCGTGGTGACCACCATGTCGCCCTGCATCCTCAAAACAGCCGCATCGTCCCCAGGACCGAGGATGGTGGTGGCCGACTGCTCAAGATCGGCCGTGATGCCGCGAATCAGATCAAACTCGCCCGACGCCGTCACCGGAGACCAACCGGGCGCGTCATGGCAAGCTCAATGAGCGTGGCCACGAGATCGGGATACGTCATGCCGTCGTGCCGCATCAGCTTGGGAAACATCGAGATCTCGGTGAACCCTGGCATGGTGTTGATCTCATTGACCCACACGCCACCATCGTCGGTGGCGAAGACATCGACGCGGGCCAATCCTTCGGCTCCCACCGCATTGAACGCCTCCTTGGCGATGCTCTGGATCTGCGTGCTCAGTTCGTCGTCGATGACGGCGGGAATGTCCAGGGCAGCCTGGTCATCGGCGATGTATTTGGCCTCAAAGTCATAGAACCCGTCCTTGACCAGGACCCGGACCTCTCCAATGGTCGACGCATCGCAGCCACCAGCGGCACCGGGATTGGCCAGTACCGCACATTCGAGTTCCCGCGCACCCACGAAACCCTGTTCGATGATCACCTTCGGATCGTGGGCCTGCGCAGCCGCCATCGCCTTCCCGAGCTCTGAGAGATCCGTCACCCGCGTGATACCGAGGGAGGAGCCACCACGACAGGGCTTGACGAACACGGGGAGTTGTAGCGCGGAGACCTCGTCCACCACGGATGCCCGCTCATTGGCCCACCGCGCTGCCGTGGCCACCACGTAGGGCCACACCGGCAATCCCGCCGCTTCGAACGCCACCTTCATGTGGTGTTTGTCCATACCGATCGCGCTGGCTGCCACACCGGATCCCACGTAGCGGATCCCCATCATTTCGAAGAGTCCCTGAATGGTTCCGTCCTCGCCGTAGGGGCCGTGAAGCAACGCGAACGCCACATCCACACCGTGGACATCGACCAGCGATTCACCCTCCCGGGAGGCCACCTCACAGCCGGATGCACCAAGCATCCATACGGCGTCGCGGTCACCATCGGCCACCTCAGGCACGATTCCGTCCACGACTGCGTAGCTGGTCACAACACTCAGCGGAACCTGCGTCCAACGCCCGCGCCGGGTGATACCGACGGCCACAACATCGAAGCGAGAGGAGTCGATGGCCTGCAGCACGCTGGCGGCCGTCAGGCAGGACACTCCGTGCTCCGGCGACTGACCCCCAAAGATGAGCGCAACCCTTGTCCGTTCTTGTGTCGCCCGGGCCTGATCGGTTGTCGACGTCTTCACTGAATCTCCTCGTGCACAACTTGCAATGAACTCGGCGTCAGCCTACTGCGCTGCGCCCGGCGTCAGCGTTGGGGTTGAATCCGCTTGCGTGCACGCATGTCCCAGCGACCTTCCGGCGACTTCTCCTTGCGCAGCTGCTCCACAAGCTCAACAATCGCGTCCATGATGGCAGCGGTGGCGAGATCAAGGGTTTCGGACGTCGGGTTCACACCCTTGGCCCGGAACCGATCAAGATCAATGGGATCCCCGCCCAGAACATGGACGGGCCGTCTGCGCAGGCTGAACAACTTGCCCCACTGGATGACGGGGCCCCCCAATACATCTGCCGCGCCCCACTGCCCAACGGGGATCACAGGGACCCCCGTCGTGAGAGCGAGGTGCGCAGCTCCGCGCCGGGCCGTCATCGGCCAGCCCTCAGGGTCCTTTGTGATCGTGCCCTCCGGGTACACAGCGACCATCTGGCCATCCGCGAGCGCCTTGCGAGCGAACACAAGCGACTGCTTGGCATCCGCTGTATTGCGCAGCACGGGAATCTGACCGCACTGCCGGGCCACCCATCCGAGCACCGGCGTCTTGAAGATCTCAGACTTGCCGAGGAAGCGCGGCCACCTGCCGGACCAGATGAGAAACTCCCCGAGGACGAGCACGTCGTAGTTGCCGATGTGATTCGACACCAGCAGCACGCCACCCTCTGGGGGGATGACGTCCTGGCGCGCCCAGTGACGCTTCGTCAGCAACGGCGCCACCACGCGGACTGCTCGCACGAGCCAGCGATACACAAAGGGTGCGGGCTCGTGGTTGACCGCGCGCAGTGGACGGCGCCAGGGCTTCGCCTTGGGAGAACTGGTCATCTCATGCATGCGGACAGCCTAGGGCCTCACACGCGGTGCTTTTTGCCTCGCCGCCACCACATCGACAGCAGTACACCCAGACCGGGTAGGCAGGAGATGGTGGCCAGAAGTCCGTAGGCAATGGAGGTGGCAGCGGCGTAATCGTCTCCCACCGCCAGCACCGGTGCCAGAACAACAACGCTCAGCTCGCGCACACCCCAGCCGCCCACACCAATCGGGACACTCATCGACGCCAGTCCGACGACGGCCAACCCGGGCAGGATGGGTCCGCCCAAGGAAGCCATCGCCACGAGGTAAAGGGCGATCAACGAAGCCACACCCATGGCGGAGCTACACCAGAGAAGCAGTGATCGTCGCAGACCCAGCCCACGCATGCACCATGCTGAAGCGATCAACGCGATCAGCGCCACCCCTGCGCCAACGCTGGCCAGCGACACCGACATCGCGACCAGCGACTGGGCAGCCACGACAAAGAGGATCGTGGTGGCGGTGAGTCTCTCGGCCCCCAGCGCGATCAGAGGCGAGGCCCACCGTTTACTGCCGCCATCGCGGTATACCGCAACGCGCGCGACGTCACCGCCCAGCCCTCCGGGCAGCACCATGTTTCCGAAGCTCGATGCATAGCAATCGACGAGGGCCCGCCGAAAACCGACGTCGATGCCGTGGTGTCGCGCCGAGATGTACCAGCGCACGGACTGGGCAGCCGTTGTGGACAGGCCAAGCAACAGCGCTGCCAGAATGCTCAGGGGTGTCAGTGCGGCCCATCCGGCCAGCAGTGCCTGCGAGCCCACCAGCCATGCGGCCACCCACAGCAAAGCAATGCTGACGAGGGCCATCAGAATCCGACGACCCTGCCGACGAGGGTGAACGGCAGAGGTCGGGTGGCGAGTGGGAGACACCCCAATCACATTGTGTGACAAAGGTGTGCTCCCCTCGCATCCGATGGACCGCCTGGGATCAAATCCTACTGACGTTGCCCAAGGGTCTCCGTGCTCCCCGCTGAGGCATGCGGTGGCAGCAGTGGATCATCCAAAGATCTGCCGGTCTTCTTGAGGAACACAAACCACAACGCTCCTGCAAACATCAGGGCAACCCCCATCACAAGCGGCGCCAGCGCAGGCACTGAGCCGAGGACAACGTCGTCGAAGGGCAGTCCGGAAAGCACAGTCACGCTCAACGCCACAACGAACGCCACGACGGCCCACACGATGTGCTCCACAACGAAACGCACCACCACATTGGTGAAGACAAACATGAGAGCCATCAGTGTCAGGGTCACACCACCGCTCACCAGTCGACCCACTGTCAGGTGCGCATCCCCTCCCAGGAACAGTGCGGAAACACCCCAGGCTGCCAGCGAGAATCCCCCGACGACGAGCAGGAGCCCCACTCCCGTCCGCACGAGTTGGGCCACAGTCCATCGTGACTCATCCGGCAGATCGAGTGCTCCTGCATATTCCACAGGGTCGCCAAAGGCTTCCAGAGCTGACTCGCCGCTGTCGGCACAGTGGGTTTCCACTTCCGAGAGGGCGTCGGCAAGGGTGGACCCGCTGGCACCCTGCAGACGAAGTTCCAGGACGAAGGCTTCTCGCCACGACGCCTCGATGCTGGGGGCGAGTTGCTCCGGGCGTGCGTTCTCGTTCATTCCGGTGATCCTTTCAAGGTGGTGGGCGCGAGCGCCAAACTGGTGGTGGTGGCAAAGGTTTGCCATCGGTGACCTTGTGCGGCGAGCTCAGCAGACCCCTCCTGTGTGAGGGCGTAGACCTTTCGCCCAGGTCCCCCCTCCCCTGCCATCCATTCAGCGGTCAGGAACCCGTCCCGTTGAAGTCTGTTCAAAATCGGATACAAGGTTCCACCCCCCACGGTTCCCAATCCCATCTGCTCGAGCCTGATCGCAATTGCATAGCCGTGAATTGCCTCGTGCTCCACTGTCTTCAACACGCACAGCGGCAACGGGCCGCGAAGCCATTGAGGGGGCCAGGACTGATCGGAGGTCATGACATTCATAGTATTGCAGACTAGATTGCTTAGCAAGCTACTCTGCGTGACGAAACACCGTGGGAAAAGGAATCAGGTGTCGCCGTCGTGCGTCATCCGCTGGATTCCCTGGCGATCCGCCATTCGCACCACCACGATGGAAAAGCTGGCCATGATGATGAGAGAGATGACCAGACTTGGCCAGCTCTGTTCCGTTGCATTGATGTCCTTCCACCCCATTGCAGACAGAATGCCGATGCCCACATTGTTGATGACATGCATCGCAATGGCTGCTTCCAGCCCTCCCGTACGCCATGTCAGCCAGCCCGCCACGAGGGCGAATACCGCGATGTCGGTCATCCCCAGGGGTCCATAGCCATGTCCCAGGACAAACAGCGGCACAGGCAGCACAATGGCGAAGGCAGGGTGTCGCAGCCAACTTCCTATGCTTTGCATGAGGTAGCCGCGAAAGATGTATTCCTCCGCGGCCGACTGCAGCGGCATCAGCAGAACAATGAGCAGCATCAGGATTACCGCCCTTGACGGGTCAGGGGTCCCGTAGAAGGCCACACCCCGTGACGCAGCCACGAGCATTTCGACGGAGAACCCGACTGTGAAGATGGCGGCCGCCGCCACCACACACTGCCGCAGCCACCGAAGGCGCAGCCGTGACTCCACTGACGACAGTCTTCCAATCGGTTTCGTACCCACGATCCTCGTCGCCGCAAAGAGGGCCGGGATCATCAGGATCAACGTGAGCATCAGAAAGGCGAAGATCCAGGGATCGCCCATGTCAAAGAGCTGGGAGTCGGACAAGAACTCATCGCCCGCTCGCCTCAGTCCGGGAAGGAAAAGGCTACCCACGCCGAGAAGCACCAACAGCGCCACACTCAACACGACATACAGTGCGAGCGCGACCACACCGACGATCAGGGGTCGCCACCACCGATGGTTCGCAGGGGCGGCGACAAGGCGGTGGTAGGCAACGCCTCGTTCACTGCTCGAAGAGGTGTCGATGGGCGTCATGTGCTGCGATGGTGTGTCGGTGTCGATGATCATGCTGGACACTTTTGCGTGAGCCAAGCAGGCTGCACATCACCCCCAGGCCTCCACCGCCCTGACCACACGGATGACATTGGACCATCCTTGTGGCGGATGCTTTTCGGGCGCGAGCGCTACTACGCTGCGACCATGCCCTCGTCTCGAACACTGCCACGTCCCGGCGTCGCGGCACGTGTGTGGGGACCAACGTGGCGCATGGGCTTCGTCATCATCATGGGTTTCATTGCATTCAGTGTTTTCTGGGGAGTGACAGGGGAGGAGCTCGAGCAATCAGGTGACTCGCTTGACAGTCATGCGGGACTGCTCGTCCTCGACCTCCTGCTGGGCCTCACGGCAATGGCCTTGTATCCGCTCAGGCGCAGGTGGCCACTTCCCATCGTGGGCGTGATCATCGCACTCTCAGCGTTCTCCGTCGCCGCGGTACCCGGAGCCATCCTGGCCATCGTGTCGCTGGCGACCAGACGCCAAGCCGTGGAGATCGCCGTCATCTCCATCCTTCTGCTGTCCAGTCTCTACGTGAACTCATTGATCCAGCCCGTCGACACTGCCGATCCCTGGTGGCTGCTGTTCCTCAGCGCAGTCTTGGTGATGGCGATTCCCACCCTCCTCGGGATGTACGTGGGCGCCCGCCGCCAGTCGAGGCAGGTGTTGGAGGAACGCGCGGAACAGGTTCTGCGGGAGCAGGATTCCCGTTTGGAGGCGGCACGGCTGAGCGAGCGACACCGCATCGCTCGTGACATGCACGATGCTCTCGCGCATCGTCTGTCCCTGCTGTCACTGCACGCCGGAGTACTCGAGTACCGCACGGACCTCTCTCCGGAGGAAGCCCGGGTCACCGCCGGTGTGGTGCGGGAAAATGCACGCCTGGCCTCCAGTGATCTGCGCGACGTTCTGGGGGTTCTGAGAGATACAAATCCGGACCATGAATCCACAATGGTGAGGCCCGACCCCTCGGTCTTTGATGCCATCACCCTGCTGCTGCAGGAAGGGTGTGCGGCCGGCAACCCCTCGACGCTGAGCATGAACGGCACCACCACCGCTCACCTCGACACATTGCCCGTGTCTGTTCGTCAGCACGTGAGCAGGGTCATCCAGGAGGGCCTGACGAACGCGCGCAAACACGCGCCCGGACGCCCCGTCGAGGTCCGCATCGAGGGTGCACCCGGACAGCGAATCTCCCTCGAACTCACCAATCCACTGGGGAAGAGGAACGACGCCACAGGAGCGCCCCCCTCCGGCTTCGGGCTGATGGGCCTCCGGGAGCGCGCGCGCATCGCGGACGGGGAAGTCAGAACCCACCTCACGGACACGACCTTCCGACTGGAAGCTTGGTTCCCATGGAAAACCTGACGACGAGGACCCGGGTGTTGCTGGCAGATGACGAGACACTGGTGCGCAGTGGTCTGCGCATGATCCTGGAGGGTGACTCCAGCATCGAGGTTGTCGGGGAGGCCACGAACGGGGCTTCCGCATGCACGCTGGTCACCTCGACCCAGCCAGAGGTCGTTCTCATGGACATCCGGATGCCCCACATGGATGGACTTGCGGCAACCCAGCAGATTCTCGCCGAGAACCCACACGTGAAGATCATTGTCCTGACGTCCTTCGACGTCGATGACCTGGTACCCAGAGCCCTGCGCCTCGGCGCCCGCGGCTACCTGCTGAAGGACACACCGCCTCGTGAATTGATTGATGCGGTGCACCGTGTTGCCGCTGGTGACACCATCTTGTCCCAGACCGCGCTCACCCATCTTGTGGAAGCTGTTGTTCGGCAACAGCCTTCGCAGAACCATCCCGCGGGCAGCCACCCACTGGACATGCTGTCGGAGCGCGAAATCGACGTCGCCCGTGCCATCGCACGCGGGCTGACCAACGGCCAGATCGCAACGGAATTGTTCATCAGCATCACAACGGTCAAGACCCACGTCGGCCGCATTCTGGAGAAGCTGCAGGTGGCCAATCGCGTGCAGATCGCCGCGCACATGCAACGGCGCGACATCTGACCAAGGCCACCAACGACCCAACACGCCGCACTCAGTATCAGCGACGCAGCATAGTCGCGTCGTGACACCTGAGTCAGGCGTGTCCGGTCAGGGTACGGGTCAGACGATCTGCATCGGCTCCGCGAAATGGCAGGCCGAGCGGTGCCCGCTCACGCCGTCAGGGCGATCAGTGAGCTCCGGCACGTCGACGGAGCACTTCGGCTGTGCTTTCCAGCATCGGGTGTGAAACCGGCAACCCGATGGCGGATTGGCCGGGCTCGGCACATCACCGTGAAGCACGATGCGCTCCTTCTTGCCGCGTTGCGACGGATCCGGCACAGGCACCGCTGAGAGCAGCGCCTGGGTGTAGGGATGCGTCGGGCTCTCATAGATCTGTTTCTCATCGCCAATCTCGACGATCCGGCCCAGGTACATGACCGCCACGCGGTTGGAGATGTGGCGAACCACCGACAGGTCGTGGGCAATGAAGAGGTACGCAAGGCCCAATTCCTTCTGGAGATCCTCCAGAAGGTTCACCACCTGCGCCTGTACCGAAACATCCAGGGCGGAGACCGGCTCGTCGCAGATCAGAACTTTCGGATTGAGTGCTATCCCGCGAGCGATACCGATGCGTTGCCGCTGACCGCCTGAGAACTGGTGGGGGTAGCGATTGATGTGCTCGGGATTGAGGCCCACGACGTCAAGGAGCTCTTGCACTCGCGCTCGGCGTCCCTTCTTGCCGACTGCATCCGGATGGACCTCGAAGGGCTCCCCCACGATGTCGCCCACCGTCTTGCGTGGGTTCAGCGACGTGTAGGGATCCTGAAAGACAATCTGGATATCGCGGCGCACCTTGCGCATCGCCGCGCCCTTGAGGGAGTACATGTCCTGACCGTTGAAATCCAGGCGTCCGGCAGTCGGCTCCTCCAGCCGCATGAGCATACGGCCGAGGGTGGACTTGCCGCAGCCGGACTCCCCCACAACCCCCAGGGTTTCACCGGCGTGCAGGTCAAAGGACACACCGTCGACCGCCCGCACATGACCAACGGTGTGCTTGATGACCCCGGCCTTGATCGGATAGTGCTTCTTCAGGTCATGCGCCGAAAGGATGACTTCACCGGGCATCGCTCATCACCTCTTCAACATTGAGGCAGGCATGCAGCCGGCCCGTGGGCAACTCGGCAAGAGCAGGCGGTTCGCCCACCGAGCAATGGGGGGTGGCGAAGCGGCAGCGCGGGTGGAAGGCACAACCGGAAGGGATCTTCAGCAGGTTCGGCGGCAGACCACCGATTGCTGAAAGTTTCTCGCCCTTCTGATCGATGCGCGGGATGGAATCCAGAAGACCACGGGTGTAGCCGTGAGCGGGGGTGGCGAAGACCTCGTTGATCTCGCCAGTTTCCACGATGCGGCCGGTGTACATGATGGCCACCTTGTCCGCGACGTCAGCCACGACACCGAGATCATGTGTGATGAGAATGAGCCCCATCTGCGACTCTTCCTGCAACTCCTGCAGAAGCTGCATGATCTGTGCCTGGACAGTGACGTCCAGGGCCGTGGTGGGCTCATCAGCAATCAGCACGGTGGGGTCCAGGGCAATCGCCATGGCAATCATGATGCGCTGACGCATGCCTCCGGAGAACTGGTGGGGATAGGCATCCACACGTTCCCTGGCCCCGGGGATGTGGACCCTCTCCATGAGGCTGATGGCGCGGGCCTTGGCGTCGGAGCGGTTCATTCCCCAGTGGATCTTCATCATCTCGGCGATCTGCCAGCCCACCGGGAAAACCGGGTTCAGCGAGCTGAGCGCGTCCTGGAAGATGATGGACACCTCCGGTCCGCGCACGGTCTGCCGAACCTTCTCCGGCAATGTCAGGAGATCCTCACCGCAGTAGCGGATTGACCCTCCCGTGACGAAACCCGGCGGGGAGTCGATGATGCCCATGATCGCCTGCGCCGTCACGGACTTGCCGGATCCGGATTCGCCGAGGATGGCCAACGTCTCACCCTCGTGCAGCTTGAAGGACACGCCGTTGATGGCTTTCATCACGCCCTGGGACGTGCGGAACTCCACTTGCAGGTCATCGACGTCGAGCAGGAGACCGTCCTCGCCGTGCTCCCAGGTCCGGGCGTGTTTGGACACCTGTCGGTGGTTCTTGGGTGTTGTGGTGGTACTCATGTCGTGGTCCTCACCGCAGCTTTGGGTCCATGGCATCGCGGACAACTTCACCGAGCATGATGAAGCCAAGGACCGCGAGCGACAGGAACAGGGACGGGAACAACAGCATGTGGGGTGCTGCAGCAATGTAGCCGAGGCCGGAGGCCTCCGAGATCGCGATACCCCAGGAGATGACCGGGGGTTGGAGTCCGATGCCAAGGAACGACAGCGCTGCCTCCGTCGTGATGAATGCCCCCAAATCGATTGTCGCCACAACAATCACGGGAGCAATGGCATTGGGCATGATGTGCGAAAGGATGATGCGCGCCGGGCTGGCCCCGAGCGCCTTGGCCGCCAGAACGTACTCATTCGGCTTGACCTGCAGGACGCTGGAGCGCATCAGACGGAAGATGTTGGGCCAGTAGAGGATCGCCATGGCGAACACCACCTTGCCGACGATGAGCCAGTAGGAGGAGCCGGGCGGGGAACGGAACGTGTACATGATGATGATGCCGCCGAGAAGCAGCGGGATCGCGAAGAACACATCGGCGATACGGGACAGCAGGGCATCCACCCAGCCACCTGCGTAGCCGGCGACAATGCCCAGGGTGACCCCCAGAGTGACCGTGGCAATCACCGTCATGACGCCCACCAGGATCGAGGAGCGTGCCCCATAGATGGTGCGCGAGTAGACGTCGCAGCCCTGCAGGTCATAGCCGAACCACGCGGTGCTGTCCGGTGGGAGCCGGGCAAGGCTCAGGTCACAAAAGGATGGGTCCGCGTTCGTGAAGAGTTGCGGGACCGCAGCCATCAGGACAAACAGGGCAATGAGTCCGGCAGACATCCAGAAGAGCGGACGCGAGCGCATGATCCGCCATGCGTCGCTCCACAACGAAGCGCCCGCTTCGTCCGGTGCTGCGACTTTGGCGGCGACACCCTCAACATTTTTTTCGTCCGGGGTGTTTTCGTGCGGTTCAGTCATTGGTGATCCTCGGGTCAAGGACGCCGTACAGCAGGTCGACGAGCAGGTTCACAAGTAGGTAGACGAGCACCAGGACGATGACAGCGCCAACGACTGAGACGCCATCGCGCTGGGTGATGGAGCGGTAGATGAAGAAGCCCACCCCGTTGATGTTGAAGATTCGCTCCGTGATGATGGCACCACCCATGAGAGAGCCAACGCTCGCTCCAATGTAGGTGACCACGGGGATGAGTGAGTTGCGCAGGGCGTGCACGCCCACCGCTCGGCTCTGGGACATGCCCTTGGCCTTGGCGGTGCGAACGTAGTCCGAACGAAGATTCTCCACGAGGTTGGTGCGCGTGAGCCGAGCCACATAGGCGACGGACAGAGCTCCCAGGACAAACCCCGGCATCAGGAGTTGAAACCATGTGCCCTGCGTGGCGGTCACCGGGAATATGGCCAGCCGAAGACCAAACACCATCTGAGCTGCCGCGCCCAACACGAAGACGGGTATGGAGATGAGCAGCAAAGTGCTGACTGTGACCAGATTGTCGATGAACTTGCCCTTGCGGATACCCGCGAGGACCCCAGCGGTGATCCCGACGAGAACGACCACGAGGATGGCGATGAAGGTCAGCTTCAACGTGGTGGGATAGCGCAAGAGCAACTCGTCGACAACACGGTTGCCGTAGAAGTTGGTGCCCAGATCACCTTGCAGAAGCTTGCCGAGATACAGGAAGTACTGGACGATCAGCGGCTCATCGAGATTGTATTCAGCACGAAATTTGGCGATGTAGGCGGGCGGGCAGGGTCGTTCACCGCACCGCCCGTCCGTGGGGTCGCCAGGCAGGACGAACACCATCGTGAAGATGAGGAACGAGGTGCCGAGGATCACGGGGATCATCTGCAGCAACCGTCTAATTATGTACTTGCCCAAGGCAACTCACCTTTTCTACTGGCCTGACAAGGCGGTCCGCCGGAAAACCGGCGAACCGCCCTGGTCGAGAGGGTCGATCAAACGTTGCGAATTACTTGACGGTGATCGAGGTGAGATCCCACTGGCTGAAGGGATTCATCTTGACGTTGTCCACCCTGTCGGAGTACCCGTACTGGGTTTCCTGGTACCACAGCGGCATGGTCGGGAAGTCCATGGCCAGTTGCGCTTCGGCCTCCTGGTACTTCGCGTTCGCCTCCTCGGCATCCGGGGCTGCAGCGGCCTCGGTGAGCAGCGTCATGAACTCCGGGCTGTCGTAATCGGTGTCATTTGAGGATGCGTTGGTGGCGTAGATGGGTGTGAGGAAGTTCTCGATGGACGGGTAGTCCATCTGCCATCCACCGCGGAAGGCTCCCTGGAGTTCACGCGCGCCGACCTGCTGACGCAGGGTGGCGAAGTCGGGGGTGGCGTTGACCTGACAATCCATCTCAAGGTTGTTCTTGAGCTGGTTGCAGAACGCGTCGGCCCAGAGCTTGTGTCCACCGTCAGCGTTGATCGAGAGCTGGAAGATGCCCTCGTAGCCGCCGGCCGCGTCATACATCTCCTTGGCCCCTTCAGGGTTGAATTCACAAGCCTCGCCGCAGACGTTCTCTTCGTAGCCGTCAACGACAGGGGAAACCCAGCCGGTGGCCGGCACACGAGCGCCGTTGAAGATCTGGGTGGTGATCAGTTCCTTGTCGACAGCCATCGAGATGGCTTTGCGCATGTTGGGGTCTTCGAGCTGGGGATCAGAGCTGGAGAAGGACAGCACCTGGATGATGCCGGTCTCGCGGGTATCGCTGCGGCCATCAAGAGCGGTCGTCCATGCATCGCCCACGAGCTGGTCGGCGGGAATCAGGTCGGTGAGATCGAGCTGGTTGGCGACCACATCGTTGTACGCGGCGGCCGGGTCGTTGTAGATCCGGAAGGTCACCTTGTCGATCTGAGGGGTGTTCTCACCGGAGTAGTCGTCGAACTTCTCAAGGACGATGTCCGTTGCCGAGTTCTCCACAACCTGGAAGGGACCAGCGCCAATCGGCATGTCGCTGAACGCGGTCTTGTCCTCGGCCTCGAAGAACACATCGGGCTGGGGCACGAAGGCCGAGTAGCCGAGGCGCACGGGCAGGTTGGACACTGGCGCGGCAGTCTTGATGGTGAAGCTGTAATCATCGACGACGGCCAGGCCACTCATCGACTCGGAGGCGGGCATTTCAGCGCACTCGTCGTCGGGGCACTGCAGGTCGGCGTAGCCCTCGACAGGCTCGAAGAAGTAGGCGCTCTGCTGGCCATTGGGCGCGTAGGCAGCCCAGTTCCAGGCGTCGACGAAGTTCTTTGCCATCACCTCTGTGCCGTCCTGAAACATGTAGCCCTGCTTCAGGGTGACGGTGAAGGTCTGGTTGTCCTCGGTCTCGATAGACTCGGCGATGTCCATTTCCGGCTCGGCCGTGTCCACGTTGTAGCGGATCAGCTTCGCGGTGAAAGCGTCGATGATGTTGCCACCACACACTTCGGGGGTGGAGGAACCGATGAGCGGGTTCTCCGGGGTGCAGCCACGAACGCTGATTTCACCGCCGGTGGCAGCAGCTGCGTCACCGCTTGCATTCGGATCCGTGGTCGCTGCCGGATCGCTGTCGCTACCGCAGGCGCTGACAGCCAGCAGGGCTGCGCCCGCTGCCAATGCCAGGAATTTGTGTGGGGCTCGCATGAGTCTCCTACTTGAGTTAAACGGCCACACGGTGCGTGGCACTCTGGAATAGCACTGTTTATACATGTGATCCGGGTATGACGCCACACTGTGGGCCCGTGTTTACCAACTCGTTACACAGACGGGGCTCCCACCCGGGACCTTCAACCGAAGTGGGACCCCTCGGCACCCGAACTCGATATTCCAGGCAGTCCTGTGACGAGTTCTTCCGACACATCCGAGCTATGTCCGCACCTGTCCCGCACGAAACACACGGCAGCTCCAAGGGCATGCCTTCCGTCAGGCACGCGGCGCCCTCAGCCAAGACCGAGGGCGCAGACCATCATCCACCCCAGGAACAGGGAACCATTGCCGTTCCTGAGCGGGCGTCATCGTTTCAGTCAGCGATGCGTGCGGGCAGAGTCTTTGGCTTGAACCCGGGGCGCGTGGCCTCGTAGTCCTCGATGTCATCGGCGTGCAGGAGAGTCGAGGAGATGTCGTCCAGCCCATTGAGCAGGCGCCCACGGGTGTGGTCGTCGATGGTGAAGGGATACACCTTGTCGCCCACCGAGATGGTGCGATCCTCAAGACTGACCGTCAGTTCCTCCTCCGGTCTGTTCTCCACGGAGTCCCACAACTCATCGACCACGTCCGGTTCAACGATGGCCACCAAGAGCCCGGCCTTGCCTGAATTGGAGCGGAAGATGTCTCCGAATCTGGATCCGATGACAACCTTGAAGCCGTAGTTCTGCAGGGCCCAAACGGCGTGCTCACGGGAGGAACCGGTTCCGAAATCAGGGCCCGGGATCAGGATGCTCCCATGTTTCCAGGGCTCGCGATTCAGGACGAACTCCGGGTCATTGCGCCATGCCGAGAACAGTCCATCCTCGAACCCCGTGCGCGTGATGCGTTTCAGGTAGACCGCCGGAATGATCTGGTCCGTGTCGACGTTGGAGCGGCGAACAGGTACGCCAATGCCGGTGTGTGTGGTGAAGGCTTCCATCTCTCAGACTCCCATCAGGTCGGCGGGTGCACTCAAGTGCCCGGTCAGGGCCGTCGCCGCAGCGACGGCGGGTGAAACGAGGTGGGTCCGGCCACCCTTGCCCTGCCTGCCCTCAAAGTTGCGGTTGGAGGTGGATGCTGCACGCTCCCCCGGTGCCAATTGGTCCGGGTTCATCCCCAGACACATCGAACACCCAGCGGCGCGCCATTCGGCGCCAGCGTCAAGGAACACCTTGTCCAGTCCCTCAATTTCTGCCTGCAGCCGGACCCGTGCCGAACCGGGGACCACCAGCATGCGTAGGGTCTTGGAGATCTGTTTGCCCTCAATCACGGACGCGGCCAGACGCAAATCCTCAATGCGCCCGTTCGTGCAGGAACCGAGGAAGACCGTGTCGACGTGGATGTCGCGCATTCTCGTCCCCGGGGTGAGCGCCATGTACTCCAGTGAGCGAGCCGCAGTGGCTCGTTCCACGTCGGACTCGAAGTCCTCGGGAGCGGGCACTGTGCCTCCCAGCGGAACCCCCTGAGCCGGGTTGGTGCCCCAGGTGACGAACGGCGTCATGACACTGGCATCAAGGTCCACCTCCACGTCGAAGCGTGCATCAGCATCGCTGCGCAGCGTGCTCCAGTAATTGAGGGCGTCGTCCCACTCCTGAGCCTGCGGCGCATGGGGACGGCCCTTCAGATACTCAAATGTCTTCTCGTCGGGTGCCATCATGCCCGCCTTGGCACCCCATTCGATGGACATGTTGCAGATGGTCATCCGCCCCTCCATGGAGAGGGCTTCGATGGTGTTGCCGCGGTACTCCACGATGTAGCCCTGACCGCCGCCTGTTCCCACCTTGGCGATCAGCGTGAGGACGAGGTCCTTGGCGCTGACACCTTCAGGCAGTTCGCCGTTGACATTGACCGCCATCATCTTCGGTCTGTGCTGCGGCAGGGTCTGCGTCGCCAACACATGCTCAACCTCGCTGGTACCGATACCGAAAGCGAGGGCACCGAAAGCGCCGTGTGTGGCGGTGTGGGAATCGCCGCACACGATGGTCATGCCCGGCTGGGTCACGCCCAACTGGGGGCCAATGATGTGGACGATGCCCTGATCGCGGTCTCCGAGAGAGTGAATCCGCACACCGAAATCCGCTGCATTCTGTCGCAGCGTGTCCACCTGGATGCGTGACACCGGATCCGCAATGGGCCGATCAATGTTCAACGTGGGCGTGTTGTGGTCCTCCGTGGCCAGCGTCAGGTCAGGGCGGCGCACTGAGCGCCCGTTCATCCGCAGACCTTCGAATGCCTGCGGGCTGGTGACTTCATGCACCAGATGCAGATCGATGTAAAGCAGGTCCGGTTCTTCCGTTGCGGAGCGCACGACGTGTGCGTCCCAGACCTTCTCCGCCAGGGTCTTGCCCATGTGTCTTCACTCCTCGATATCGGTGAGCCACGACGCTATCCCCGTGACGAAGAACACCCATTGCCAGTCCAGCATACGAGATGATAATCTCGCCATATGGACGAAACAAGTGGCGTCGGCGTACTGGACAAGGCAGCAGCTGTCTTGTCGGCCCTCGAACAGCATCCCCTCACCCTCGCAGGGCTCGTGACAGCGACGGGCCTCGCCCGGCCGACAGCCCACCGGCTCGCCGTCGCGTTGGAGCATCATCGCTTTGTTGGGCGGGACCTCCAGGGGCGCTTTGTTCTGGGACCTCGACTCCTTGAACTGGCCGATTCCGCCAGCGAGGATCCCCTCATCGCGACGGCGGCGCCCATCCTCACGCGGCTGCGGGACATCACGGGCGAATCAGCCCAGCTCTTTCGCAGGCAGGGCGACATGCGCGTGTGCTCGGCCGCAGTGGAGCGTCCGTCAGGATTGCGCGACACGGTTCCGCTGGGCGCCCAATTGCCGATGACCGCCGGCTCCGCCGCTCAGGTACTCATGGCATGGGAGGAGCCCGACCGGCTCCCGAAACTCCTGGAAACTGCGTCCTTCACCGCCGCTGGCCTCCAGACGGTTCGTCGTCGCGGGTGGGCTCAGTCCGTGGGCGAACGCGAGCCCGGTGTCGCATCTGTCTCGGCTCCGGTGCTTGCTCCCACTGGCCGCATCCTTGCCGCTGTCTCCGTGTCCGGGCCCATCGAGCGACTGACCCGCCAGCCGGGCAGGCTCCACGCTCCGGCAGTGATGGCTGCGGCTGAAAGGCTCAGTGAGGTTCTGCGCCGATCAGGAAATTCGGCCTGAACGACATCGGGAACACTCCCACACCCACCACAAACGTGAAAGACACCCCGCGACCCTGACGGTCGCGGGGTGTCCTACCTGGTAGCCCCGACGGGATTCGAACCCGCGCTGCCGCCGTGAGAGGGCGGTGTGCTAGGCCGCTACACAACGGGGCCAGGCGATTGGAAACGATCAAACTTCTGAAAACATCAGCTGCTGTCTCGTTTCGCAGGGGTACTAGGACTCGAACCTAGACTAACTGAACCAGAATCAGTCGGGCTGCCAATTACCCTATACCCCTATGTGTCCGATGTGGTCGGGCACGAGATTGGACTCTACACGACGCGCGAGACCCGGCACAAATTGAAAAGTACGGTCGCGGAGCGCTGCGGTTTCAACGCCGCGGGGGTGGCGGCGTTGTGGTCGCCACGTTGAACTTCGTGCCAAGCCACACTGCCACGAGCGCGAACAACGCGAACCCCGCCACGTCAAAACCGGCCTTGGCCCATGTGATCTCCGCAACAGCCTTGGTGGCTGCCACACCACCCGTGAAAAGCGCATAGCCGAACGCGAAAAGGTTGTTCACGACGTGCGCCGCGATGGCCGCTTCCAGCCCGCCGGTCCGCAGTACCAACCAACCCGCGATCAACCCGAAGGCGAACCTGTGCACGAACAGCGCGGGATTCTGGGTGCCGTGGAACAACGCGAACAGCAGGGCTGTGCCCACGATGCCCATCCAGGCCCTGCCCGTCGCGGATCCGATGGCCTGGAGGAGGTAACCGCGGAAGAAGACCTCCTCGGCAATTGCTTGCAGAGGAGAGGTGACCAGAAGGACGACCAGGAAGCCGGGCCACCCCGCCTGGGCAGGACCGAAATCCGGCATTCCCAACACGAACGACGCCCACAGTGCGGCGTTCAACACCACGACGGCGACGCCGAGGCACACCACCATGTAGCGTCCTCGCCATCCCGGTTCCACCGACACCAGCCATCGTGCATCACGTCCATGCAGGAATCGGAAGACCAGCCAGGCCACCAGCAACAGGCTGGCCAGTGCCAGATGGGTCGCACCGAGCCCTTCAGCCACCTCATAGGCTCTGGCGGCCGATGAGTAGGCCTCAAAGGAGAGGTCCCCCCCAAGCGTCACCCAGCCCAGTGCCAGCAATGCCTGGGCGACCAGGGGAACCAGGAGGACGAAAGCAGACACCGCCAGTGCCGCACCGAAGAGGAGCCGGAACGGATCCTGTCCCGGCCCCTGCAAAGAGACCGGGTACGTGAGCCCTCCGGGCGGTGCTGATCTGGAAGGACTCGTCGACCTCACGCGGAGGTGACCGGGTTGCTGAGGGTTCCCAGGCCGTCGATGTCGATCTCCACGATGTCGCCGTCGCCGATGTTGCCCACTCCCGCGGGTGTGCCGGTCAGGATGAGATCCCCCGGCAGTAGCGTCGTGAAGCCGGAGATGAAGCTGACGAGCTCAGCGATCCCCCGCACCATCTGTGAGCTGTTGCCGTCCTGGCGGGTTTCCCCGTTGACGCGTGTCTGGATTCCGAGATTGGAGGCTTCATCAATGGAAAAGTGGGTATTGATCCACGGTCCCAGAGGGCAGAAGGTGTCGGCGCCTTTGGCACGGCTCCACTGGTCATCACTTTGTTGCCAGTCGCGCTGCGTGACGTCGTTGGCGATCGTGTAGCCGAAGATCACCTCGGACACCCGCTCCACAGGCACTTCTTTGCAGATGCGGCCGATGACGATGGCCAATTCCCCTTCGTAGCTGACGTGTTCGCAGCCGTCGGGGACGACGATCGCCTCGTTCGGGCCGACGACGCTGGTGTTGGGCTTGAAGAAGACCAACGGAGCACCCACCGGCACCTCATTGCCCATCTCCGCGGCGTGGTCCGCGAAGTTGCGCCCCACAGCCACGACCTTGCTACGGGGGATGACCGGCGCCAGCAACCGGACCTCCTCCAGATGGTGACGCTCCCCCGTGTAGTTGATGGTGGTCCCGGAGAGGGGATCGTTGTTGAGGACGGCAATCGTGTCGGGATTGTCTCCCCCGTCGACGGCCAATTCGATGATGCCGTAGGCCGGGTCCTTGCCGGCGGCGGCGAAACGAGCGATACGCATGAAGTCCAGCCTACCGTCGCTGCGCCACTGCCTCAGACCGTTTGGAGGTGGGTGAGGATGCCATAGACGACAGCATCCAGCAGTGCCTCCCACGACGCCTCCACGACATCGGTGCCCACCCCCACCGTCGTCCAGGTCTCGCCCTTCCACGACGTGTCAATCAGAGTGCGGACCGTTGCATCCGTGCCATGGCCCTCATCCAGGATCCGGACGCGGTAATCAGTGAGCTCGAATTCAAGAACCTCGGGATATGCGGGTGCCAGCGCCTTGCGCAGAGCAATGTCCAAGGCGTTGACGGGACCGTTGCCCTCCCCCACCACCATCTGCTTCTGGCCCTTGGCGGTGAGCTTCACCGTGGCCTCGCTCATGGAGTTGCCGGCGCTCTCCTCCGCCAACACCCGCCATGAGTGCACCTCGATGGGGTTCTCCAGAATGCCCATCTCGTCGCGCAGCAGCATCTCGAAGCTGGCGTCGCTGGATTCGTAGCTGTAGCCCTGCGCTTCCTTTGCCTTCACGCGGGCCGTGATGCGCGCAGCGAGTTCACGATCGCTCAGGTCGACGCCCAGTTGCTCACCCTTGATCTGGATGTTCGCGCGCCCCGCCATGTCGGAGATGAGCATGCGCATGTCGTTGCCCACGAGGGCCGGATCAATGTGCTGGTAGAGGTTCGGATCCACCTTGATGGCGCTGGCGTGCAGGCCAGCCTTGTGGGCAAAGCTCGACTGACCCACGTAGGGCTGGCGGCCCACCAGTGGTTGGTGCGCAACCAGAGCGATCGCATGGGCCACGCGGGTGATCTCGCAGAGGCGCTCGGGTGGCAGCAGGTCCCAGCCGTACTTGAGCTGCAGGTTCGGAATCAGAGCGGACAGATCTGCGTTGCCGGTGCGCTCGCCGTAGCCATTGAAGGTCCCCTGGACGTGCATGACGCCGGCCTCCACCGCCGACAGCGTGTTGGCAACGGCACATGCCGTGTCGTTGTGGCAGTGCACGCCAAGGTTGGCGCCTGTCTGGGCTGCAGCGCTCACCACGTCACCCATCCAGCTCGGCAGCATGCCGCCGTTGGTATCGCACAGGACCACAACCTCGGCACCCGCCTCGGCCGCGGTCCGCACCACTGACAGCGCGTACGCCGGGTTGGCCCTGTAGCCGTCGAAGAAGTGTTCGCAATCGACGAAGACGTGCTTGCCCTCGGAGATCAGGTACTGCACGGTGTCTCTGACCATTTCAAGGTTTTCTTCGAGCGTCGTGCGAAGGGCACGCGTGACGTGTTCATCGTGACTTTTGGCCACGATGCAGACGTAATCGGTGCCTGCATCGACCAGTGCCTTGGTCAGCGTGTCGGTGGCCGCACTGCCTCCCGGCTTGCGCGTGGCACCGAAGGCAACCAGCTTGGAGGTCTTCAGCTCTAGTGTCTTCGCCGCTTCCACGAAGAACTGTGTGTCGCCCGGACTGGCGCCCGGCCAGCCTCCTTCGATGAAGGTGACGCCCAGTTCGTCGAGATACAGAGCGATCTTCAGCTTGTCGGCCACGCTCAGGCGCAGGCCTTCCTGCTGCGCACCGTCGCGCAGACTGGTGTCGAAGATGTGGAATTCTTCTGGACAGGTGGGAGTGGTCGTCATGATTCTTCTCCAACGGCTCGAGTTCGCGCCCGAGGCTACCCCGGCTGTCTCGCTTGGTGGGACGCAGATCATCACATGGTGAGACGACCGCATCCCGTGGCCTATGGTTTTCAACCATGACGACACACACGGCCAAGACCCTGGCAGTCATCGGCGGCGACGGTATCGGCCCCGAAGTGACAGCCGAAGCACTCAAGGTCCTTGAAGCCACCGTCGGTGAGGGCACCTTCGCGTACCAGCACTATGACCTTGGCGCTGAGCGCTGGCAGCGTACCGGTGAGGTGCTGCCGGACACGGTCCTGGATGAGCTGAAGTTGGTCGACGCCATCGTGCTGGGCGCCGTGGGAGCTGCGCCGGGCTCGAAAGCCATTCCCAGTGGCCTGTTGGAGCGGGGACTGCTGCTGAAGCTGCGCTTCGCCTTTGACCACGCCGTCAACCTCCGCCCGTCACGTCTCTTCCCCGGGGTCTCCACCCCGTTGTCCGAGGCTGTGGTGGCCCAGGGGGACATCGATTTTGTCGTCGTACGGGAGGGCACCGAGGGCTTGTACTGCGGCAATGGCGGCGCCGTACGCGTCGGAACGCCACACGAACTGGCGACGGAGGTGTCGGTGAACACCGCATACGGCGTGGAACGCGTGGTCCGTGACGCCTTTGATCGTGCACGTGCCCGGCGCGGCAAGCTCACTCTGCTGCACAAGCACAATGTCTTGGTCAACGCCGGCACTCTGTGGAACCGCGTTTTCACGGAAGTGGGCACCGAATACCCCGATGTCGAGACGAACTACCTCCACATCGATGCGGCGATGATCGCCATGGTGGTCAATCCCTCCCAGTTCGACGTCATCGTGACGGACAACCTTTTCGGCGACATCATCACCGACCTCGCTGCCGCCGTGACTGGAGGTATTGGTTTGGCCGCCAGCGCCAATATCAACCCCACCGGCGAGTTCCCGTCCATGTTCGAGCCCGTCCATGGGTCGGCGCCGGACATCGCAGGGCAGGGTATCGCTGACCCCACCGCGGCCATCTCATCCATGGCGCTCCTGCTGGCACACCTTGACATGCCGGAGGAGGCCCGCCGTATCGACGACGCCGTCGCCACCGACATCACAGAGCGAGGGACCGAACCAGTCCGCACGGGTGACGTCGGCGACCGCATTGCCGCCCGCCTGTCGAGCTGACCCGCGGCGAAACACCGGCGACCATCACACACACCCGGGAGAGTCGCGCCAGCCTCAGTAGTGCACCGTCGACAAGGCGCCCACGTGTTCGAACCCCAGACGCTCATAGGACCGGATGGCGGGGATGTTGAAGTCGTTGACGTAGAGCGACACAGTGTCGTGGGTCTCACACACGTCCCTCAGCATTCCAGCAAGAGCAGGTGTCGAGAGGCCGGTTCCACGGTGATCGGGGTGCACCCAGACCCCCTGCAACTGCGCTTGGTCCAGGTGTTTGGGACCCAGATCAGCCTTGAAAATGACCTTGGAGTTCTCGACGATGCCCCAGGCATCCCGATTCTTGATCCGGTCAGCCACGAACGACTCGTAGCCGGGGCCGTACTTGTACGGTGAGGAGCCGATCTCCTCGGTGTACATGTGCACGGACGCGTCCAGGTAGGAGTCGAAGTCCTTCATCGTGAGGAGACGCACACGCGGATCGGCCTCAAAATCCGGGGCACCGGTCCTGACCATGAGTGGCTGTTTGCGACGAACGTTCGCATAGGCGCCCCATGCCCCCGGCCAACGCTCTGCGAGCCCGACGAACAGACCCAGCGCGGCCATGCTGCCACCCAGGATGGAAGAGGCCCTGCGGGTACCCCCGATTGCCTCGACGAATGCCGGAATAGCGTCCGGGTCCATCCCTGCCGGGAAGATCGTTCCTGCGTTGAGACACAGTGCCGTCAGCCTCCCGTCGCGCTCGAAGCCGTGCAGTTTGCCGAGACGTCGCCGATCCACGCCGAACAATCCCACCTTGGCTGCCAGAAAAAGATTCTCAGCGGGGCGCTCTGCCAGGAGTGCCTCCACCTCACGACGGTCGGGGGGCCCCAACAGTCTCAGTCTGGTGCTCATGTCAGGACACCGAGACCTCGGGTGAGCCCACCTCACCCATTTCCGCCGCGAGACGGTGGGCCTCTTCGAGGAGGGTGGCCACAATCTCTGATTCGGGCACGGTCTTGATGACCTCTCCGCGCACAAAGATCTGTCCCTTACCGTTGCCGGAGGCAACCCCCAGATCCGCCTCACGTGCCTCTCCTGGCCCGTTGACGACGCATCCCATGACGGCGACGCGCAGAGGTGCTTCCATGCCTTCCAGCCCAGCGGTAACATCCTCCGCCAACTTGTAGACATCCACCTGAGCACGCCCACAGGACGGGCAGGAAACGATGTCCAGTTTGCGGGGACGCAGGTTCAGGGATTCAAGGATCTTGAGCCCCACCTTGACCTCTTCGACAGGAGGGGCAGAGAGGGACACACGAATGGTGTCGCCAATACCCTGACTCAGGAGGGCCCCGAATGCCACTGAGGACTTGATGGTGCCCTGGAAGGCGGGACCAGCCTCCGTGACACCCAGGTGCAATGGGTAGTCGCACTTCTCGCTGAGCAGCTCGTAGGCGCGCACCATGACAACGGGATCGTTGTGCTTGACGGAAATCTTGAAGTCATGGAATCCCACGTCCTCGAACAGCGAGGCCTCCCAGAGGGCCGATTCGACGAGCGCTTCCGGCGTCGCGGAGCCGTACTTGGCCATGATCCGCTTGTCGAGAGAGCCCGCGTTGACACCAATGCGGAGTGAGATTCCGGAGGAGGCGGCAGCCTTGGCGATTTCGGCCACCTTGTTGTCGAACTGGATGATGTTGCCGGGGTTCACGCGCACGGCAGCGCAGCCGGCATCAATCGCGGCAAAGACGTAGCGCGGTTGAAAGTGGATGTCGGCGATCACCGGAATCTGCGACTTCTTGGCGATGATGTGCAGCACATCTGCATCGTCCTGGCTGGGTACGGCGACGCGCACGATGTTGCAGCCTGTGGCTGTCAGCTCTGCGATCTGCTGCAGTGTGCCATTGATGTCGGTTGTCTTGGTGGTGGTCATCGATTGCACGCTGATGGGAGCGTCACCACCAACGTGGGTGGTACCCACCCGAATCTTCCGCGTCTTTCGGCGTGGAGCAAGGGTGGGGACGGGGGGTGCGGGCATTCCGAGACTCACGGTCATGTTGTTGATCCTAGAACAGAGAGATGGGTGTGATGATGTCAGCGAAAATAAGGATGGCCCCGCCGATGAGCAGGAAGCCCCCGACAAGATAGACGACGGGGAACATTCTTGCGGTATCGACGGCCCCGGGATCGGGACGGCCTCGCAACTTGTTGAAGCTGCGACGGATCCATTCGTACATGGCGCCGGCCACGTGTCCGCCATCGAGCGGCACCAGCGGGACCACGTTCAAAAGTCCCACAAAGAGGTTGACGCTACCCAGTAGAGACATCCAAGTGGCCACGCGATCCGCCGTGGGGATGTGTTCAGCAACACTCAACTCGCCCGCCACACGGCTCGCGCCAATGATCGAAATGGGGCTGTTGAGGTCGCGTGGCTGGCCGGTGACCAGATCAGCTGCGACATTGTAAATTCTGACGGGAAACTCCGCGATGGCGATCAGCGACATGCGTGTCATGTCCCACATCTGGACGAGCGTTTCGCCGACTCCCCCTCGAACAAGATCGCTGGTGGGGCCCACGCCGAAGAAGCCTGCCTCGACAGTCTTGGTGGGATCGAGACGATCCGCGACGGCGGTGACGACGGTCCGTGTCGGGGTGAGATCCACCCGCTGCCCGTCCCTTTCCACGACGACCTGGGCCTGCCCGTCGCGGTTGTCGCGAATCAGGTCCCCCATCTGTTCCCAGCTCGTCAGGGGAACCCCGTTGAAAGACACCAGGAGATCTCCCACCTGGACCCCGGCGCTGAGCGCGGGCGTGGGCGGATCGGAGGGTTCACACTCGGGCACTGCGCGGTCAGCAGGGATGATGCAGTCGTTGACGCGATCCACCTCGAGCGTGCTCTGGTAGGTGCCGTGGAACACGTTGATCGAGAGAAAGATGGCGAAGGCCAGAAAGATGTTCATCGAGATGCCACCGAGCATCACGATGATGCGCTGCCAGATGGGCTTCTGGTGGAACAGCCGTCCGTCGTCAGCCGCCGTGATCGACTCGTACTCGCCGCTGCGGGCGTCGTCGGCGACCCGTCCAATCCAGCTCTTTGTGCCCTGACGCGCAGGCGGATACATGCCGAGCAGTTGAACGAATCCACCCAGAGGGACGGCCTTCACGCCGTACTCAGTCTCACCGACTCTGCGCGACCACAGGGTTTTGCCGAATCCGATGAAGTACTTCGGGACCTTGACACCGAAAATCTTGGCCGGAACAAGGTGCCCCACTTCGTGCAACGCAATCGAAGCCATGATGAGCGCGAAGAAGACAAGCGCGAAGAACACCCCGATGACAACCGTCATGCGCGCGCTCGGACGAGCTCGGCAGCGCGTCGTCGTCCCCATGCGTCAGCGCTGAGGACGGCGTCGATGTCCATCTCGTCGTCGCTGACATGGTCTTCATCGAGGTGCTCATTGAGGCATGCCTCGATGGTGTCGACTATCCCGGTGAAGCTCAGGAGACCCTCACTGAAGGCGTCGACGCACGCTTCATTGGCTGCATTGAACACAGCCGGAGCGGTTCCGGCAGCGACGCCGGCCCGGCGTGCCAGGCGCACCGCCGGAAATGTGTCGTCGTCGAGGGGCTCGAAGGTCCAGGTGGCTGACTGGCTCCAGTCGCAGGGAGCTGTGGCCTCCGGAAGACGATCGGGCCACGTCAGTGCAAGCCCGATGGGCAGACGCATGTCCGGGGGCGACACCTGCGCCAACGTGGATCCGTCCACGAACTCAACCATGGAGTGAACGATGGATTGCGGATGCACGACGACGGTGATGTCCTCCAGCGCCACGTTGTACAAAAGCCCGGCCTCGAGCAGCTCCAGTCCCTTGTTCACCAGCGTCGCGGAGTTGATGGTGATGACTCGGCCCATGTTCCATGTCGGGTGAGCCATGGCCTCCTCGGGTGTGACGCCTGCCAACTCAGCCGTGCTCCGTCCTCGAAACGGACCACCTGAGGCCGTCAGTATGAGGCGGCGCACCTCCTCGGATCGTCCGCCTCGAAGTGCCTGGGCGAAAGCGGAGTGTTCGGAATCAACAGCGACCAGCTGCCCCGGTGCTGCGGCATCCGTCACAAGGCGTCCACCGATGACCAGAGATTCCTTGTTGGCAAGCGCCAAAGTGGTGCCGGCGGCGAGGCACGCCATTGTGGGACGAAGCCCTGCGGCGCCGGTCACTGCATTGACAACCACGTCAGCCTTCATCGCGGCGAGTTCTGTGGCTGCGTCCGGGCCCAGCAGCAGCTTCGGGAGCTCTGTCTCACCCAGCGCCCACCCCCGCCTGTCAGCCTCTGCGTAAAGCGCCTGCATGAGGTCTCGGGCGGCGGAAGCCTTCGCGAGAGCCACCACTTTGGGTCGGAACTCTGCGATTTGTTCGGCCAGGAGTTGGGTGTGCGAGCCGGAGGCGGCCAATCCGAGGACGTCGAAGGCATCGCGTCGAGAGCCGATGACTTCCAGGGTTTGGGTTCCGATGGAGCCGGTGCTCCCCAACAAGATCACTGTACGCACACGGCAAGTCTCCCACGCCGCACAACCGGGATGAGCTCGACCGGGCGAGACCGCACTTTTGTTCGCCAACCTGCCTCTTCGTGGCGTTCAAGCCCCAAACCGACAAGGTTCAGAACCAAAAATGCGCACCCGGACATGCAAGAGGGGCCGAGCACTCGGCCCGACCCCTCTCACAACCGAACTCAGACCAGGCCGAAAGCCGTCATGGCGTTGGCAACCTTGATGAACCCAGTGATGTTGGCACCGGCGACATAGTCCCCGGGTGCCCCATACTCTTCAGCTGTTTCCGCGCACATGTCATGAATGTTGATCATGATCTCAGTGAGGCGGCTTTCGGTGTGTTCGAAGCTCCAAGAGTCCCGCATGGCGTTCTGCTGCATTTCCAGGCCAGAGGTCGCCACGCCGCCCGCATTGGCCGCCTTGCCGGGCGCAAAGAGCACGCCCGCCTTCTGGAAAAGCACGGTGCCTTCAGGCGTGGTGGGCATGTTGGCGCCTTCGGCGACAACCTTGACACCGTTCTTCACCAACCTTGCGGCTTGCTCTCCGTCCAGCTCATTCTGCGTCGCGCACGGGAGAGCGACGTCCACGGGAACATCCCAGATGCACCCGTTGACGGACACATGGGCATTGCTGCGACGCTCGGCGTAGTCCGCCACGCGTCCCCGTTCCACTTCCTTGACCTGCTTGAGTAGCTCAAGGTCAACCCCATCCTCGTCCACGACGTATCCGCTGGAGTCGGAGAACCCGACGACTTTGCCGCCAAGCTGGTGCACTTTGGCAATGGCATAGATTGCCACGTTTCCGGAGCCTGAAACCGTGACCCGCTTACCTTCGAAGCTTTCACCCCTGGTCTTCAACATCTCGTTGGCAAACACGACAGTCCCATAGCCGGTGGCCTCGGGGCGCACGAGCGAGCCACCCCAGTCGAGTCCCTTGCCGGTGAGGACACCGGACTCATAGCGATTGGTGATGCGCTTGTACTGGCCAAACATGAAGCCGATTTCACGACCCCCGACGCCGATGTCGCCGGCCGGAACGTCCGTGTACTCACCGAGGTGACGGTACAACTCGGTCATGAATGACTGGCAGAAACGCATGACTTCGTTGTTTGTCTTGCCGCGGGGATCGAAGTCCGAGCCGCCCTTGCCACCGCCGATGGGCAGTCCCGTCAGGGAGTTCTTGAAGATCTGTTCAAACCCCAGAAACTTGACGATGCCCAGATACACGCTGGGGTGAAACCGAAGCCCACCCTTGTACGGGCCGAGCGCAGAGTTGAATTCCACCCGGAAGCCACGGTTGACCTGGACAGTACCCGAATCATCCATCCACGGGACTCGGAAGATGATCTGGCGCTCGGGCTCGCAGATGCGCTCGAGCATCTTCGACTCAAGGTACTCAGGATGCCGCTTGATGACGGGCTCCAGGCTTTCGAAGACTTCACGGACGGCCTGATGGAACTCGGCCTCCCCGGGGTTGCGTGCCACAACGGATGCGTACACGCTTTCCAACGTTTGTTCCATGATGCTCCTCGACTTCATACGGCAAACAAGCTGATCGTAGCGATACCAGCCGTGGGCTGAAGCATCGTGATTCTGGGTGGACACTCACGAGTCGCCTCTTCAGAAGCGGCAACCTCCACCAGGGAGTCATCAGACGGCATTTGAGGCGGCCAATTGGCCGCATGCACCATCGATTTCACTGCCACGAGTATCACGCAGTGTGACAGGGACCCCCCGGCGCTCCAGAGTGGCCTTGAATGCCCGCTCATCCTGTCGACGGGAGGCGGTCCACTTGGAACCGGGGGTGGGATTGAGTGGAATGAGATTGACGTGCACCCAGCCCCAGTCGCCGCGTCGCTTCAACACGTCACACAGCAGCTCCGCGCGCTCCACCGAATCATTGATGTCGCGCATCAGTGCATATTCAATGGAAACTCGACGTTTGGTGCGGCGCGCGTACTCCCATGCAGCGTCAACCACCTCATCCACCTTCCACCGGTTGTTGATGGGGACGATCTCGTCACGAAGTTCATCGTCGGGTGCGTGCAGTGAAACGGCCAGGGTCAGGGGAAGACCTTCTTCTGTCATCGCCTGGATCTTGTTCACGAGCCCCACTGTGGACACCGTGATGCCGCGGGCACTCATGCCGAATCCATTGGGCGACGGCTCGAGGAGCGTACGAATGGATCCCATGACGGCGTTGTAATTCGCCAACGGTTCACCCATGCCCATGAACACGATGTTGTTGAGGCGTCCAGTGGTGCCCGGTATCTCGCCTGCGGCCAGCATTTGGTTGGCCGCCATCGCTTGGATGGTGATCTCCGCCTGACTCAGGTTGCGTTTCAATCCGCCCTGACCGGTGGCGCAGAAGGGACAGGCCATACCGCACCCTGCCTGGGAAGAAATGCACAGCGTTGAGCGGTTCGGGTAGCGCATCAGCACGGACTCCAGCAGGGTACCGTCGTGCAGCTTCCACAGAGTTTTGACCGTGGCGCCCCTGTCCGCCGTGAGACGGGTCACCTGTTGAAGAAGATTGGGAAACAGTTGATCGTTGAGATCCGGCCGGATGGAGGCGGGGACATCTGACCAGGACATTGCGTCATCAGAAAGGTTGTCAAACACATGGCGGGAGATCTGGTCCGCCCGGAACGCGGGCAGTCCCAGAGCCTGGGCGGCTTCACGACGCTCCGACGGGTCCAGGTCCAACCAGTGGCGTGGAGGTTTGCCGCGTCGTGGCGCCTCGAAGATCAGAGGTAAGAGTTTCGGTTCCATTCAGGCCCCCAGAGCAAGTTGCAGTACAAGCCAGCCAAGAGGGACGGCAACGAGCATCGAGTCGAGCCGATCCATCACTCCCCCATGACCGGGCAAAAAATTGGACATGTCCTTGAGGCCCGCATCGCGTTTGATGAGCGATTCGACCAGATCACCCAAGGTCCCTCCGAGAGCCAGCACAACACCCAGGATCAGCCCAACCCACCAGGAAACACCCAGCAGGAAGACCCCCGCCACAACGCCGGCAAGGCCCGCAAAGGCCACTGATCCCATCAATCCCTCCCACGTTTTGCTGGGACTGATGAGCGGAGCCAGCTTGTGGCGCCCCAATTGGGATCCGACGGCGTAGGCCGCGATGTCCGCCACCACAACGCAGGAGATGAGGCTCACGAGCCTCATCGATCCGTCCTCCGGTGCCAGCAGCAGCGGCACGAACCCACCCAGCAAAGGGATGTAGGCGATGATGAACCCGCTGGCCGCCGCGTCCCGCATGAACCCTTCGGGTCCCTTGCGCAGGCGTGCCAACAGGGCCACAAGCATCGTGCCTGCCACGCAGACCATCACGAAGGCCACCGGGGACAGCGGAAAGTCAAACAACGACACGGCGTAGCCGCCGACGAAGCTGATGCCTGTTCCCACGATGATGGGGACCGCGTTGGCGTGCATTCCTTTGCGCTGGAGCGCGCGATCCAGTTCCACAACGGCCAGACACAGGGCCAGCCCAATGACAGCGATGAACAGCCACGGCAGGAAGAGCAGTCCTCCTGCCACCGCAGCGAAAGCCGCGATGCCGACGGCAAGCGCCACCGGAAGGTTTCTCCCGGTGGAGGTCTTGGGCACAGGCGCGCTGTCGGCTGTCGTCATCAGATTTCGCTGAGCTCTGCTTCCTTGTTCTTCAGGAGCTCGTCAATGCTCTCGACAAACTTCTTTGTGGAGGCGTCCATGGCCTTCTCAGCACGAGAGAGGTCGTCCTCACTGATCTCGGCATCCTTTTGGAGCTTCTTCAGCTGGTCCATGGCCTGACGACGTGCGTTGCGAATCACCACGCGTGCGTCCTCGGACTTGGACTTCGCCAGCTTGATGTACTCCTTGCGGCGATCCTCGGTGAGCTGCGGCATCACGATGCGAATGGAGTTGCCGTCGTTGCCGGGATTGACGCCCAGATCAGCATCGCGAATGGCCTTCTCAATGGCCGTGATGGCGCTGCGATCGAACGGCGTGATCAGGAGAGAGCGCGGATCCGTCGATGTGAATGTCGCGAGCTGCTGCAGGGGCGTCGGTGCACCGTAGTACTCGGCCTGGATGCGGTTGAACATCGCGGGATGGGCACGGCCCGTGCGGATGGATGCCAGGTCTTCGCGGGCAAATTCCACGGCCTGTTGCATCCTGGTCTGAGCGTCCTTCTGTGTTTCGGCAATCATGATGGTGTCGCTTGTTCCTTCCTTGTGGATGACGGGGTGCAATCAGCGAGACAAATGTGTCCCGATGTGATCACGGTTGACGACGCGAGCAATGTTGCCCGACACCGAGAGGTTGAAGAAAACGATCGAAAGCGCGTTGTCGCGAGCCAGAGCGATGGCGGTGGCGTCTGCCACCTTCAAATCCTCGCTGAGGAACTGATCGTAGGAGAGCGACTCATACATGACGGCATTCGGATCCGTGGCTGGATCTGCATTGAACACACCATCAACGCCCTGTTTGCCCATCAACAACACCTCGGCGCTGATCTCCAGTGCGCGTTGCGCAGCGACGGTGTCCGTGGAGAAATACGGCATTCCTGACCCAGCTCCAAAAATCACCAACCGGCCCTTCTCAAGGTGCCTTTCAGCGCGGCGCGGGATGTAATCCTCTGCAACCTGCCCCATGGTGATGGCGGACTGCACCCGCGTTTCGATGCCGGCCTTCTCGCAGAAGTCCTGCAGGGCGAGGCAATTCATCATGGTCCCGAGCATCCCCATGTAATCTGCCCGGTCCCTGGCCATCCCGCTGAGGCTCAGCTCTGCTCCCCGGAAATAGTTTCCCCCGCCCACGACGACGGCCACTTGGGTGCCCCCGCGGACAACGGCGGCGATTTCGGCAGCTATGCCTTCAACGACCACCGGGTCGACACCCAGCTTGCCTCCGCCGAAGACCTCTCCGGACAGCTTCAACAGGACGCGTTTGTATGGCTTGCTCATGGGCGCCTTTCAATAGGATTCGTGGTCAGCCTATCGCGTGGCCCCGGAACCACATGCAAGGACGGCGTGCCGCCGCGAACTTGCCGCAGCGACACGCCGTCCTTGTTGCTGGAGGTGTTGCTCAGACCCCGACGGCGAACCGGACGAAGCGGCTCACTTCCACGCCTTGGCCCTTGAGAATGTCACCCACGGACTTCTTGTCCTCCCACACCGCTGGCTGATCCAGCAGCGCGACGTCCTTGAAGTACCCGCCCAGGCGACCTTCGACAATGCGAGAGATGGCACCCTCGGGTTTGCCCTCCTCGCGAGCCGTGGCCTCGGCGATGCGACGCTCGTTCTCCACGACGTCGGCCGGAACCTGGTCGCGAGACACGAAGGTCGGGCTCATGGCCGCGATCTGCATGCTCACCTGGTGAGCGATGTCGTCATCCCCGCCGTTGTACTCCACGAGCACACCCACCTGCGGAGGCAGGTCGGCGGCACGGCGGTGCAGGTAGAGGTGAGCTGCACCGTCATAGTTGGCGACGGCAGCCAGGGAGAGGTTCTCCCCCAGCTTGGCACCGAGTTCCATGACGCTGCTCTCAACCGTTCCACCGTCAAGGACCGCGGCATTGGCCGACGCAACGTCGACGGCACCGCTGGTGGCGATGGCGTCGACGATCTTGTTGGCCAGTCCCACGAACTCCGCGTTCTTGGCCACAAAGTCGGTCTCAGCGGCAAGCTGGATCAGGACGCCTTCGCGGCCCGCCACGATGCCGTTGGTGGCTTCGCGGTCTGCCCTCTTGGCCTGCTTGGCAAGCCCGGAGATGCGCAGCCCTTCAGTGGCCTTGGTGAAATCGCCATCGGCCTCAACGAGGGCCCGCTTGGCATCCATCATGCCCGCGCCGGTTTGGTCGCGGAGCTTCTTCACATCTGCGGCAGTAATCGCCATCTGTTCTTCGTCCCCTTGATTCTCAGTTGGATTCGGTGGTCTCGGCTGCCGCGGCCTCGTCTGGCTCGGCTGCGGGGGTCGTCTCGACGGCCTCTTCGGCGACGGCGACATCGGCATCAGCCGCGGCTTCGCTTGTGACAGCTTCGGCGACGGGCTGATTGTCAGCCTCGGGAGCAGCAGCAACTGCTGCTGCATCCTCAGCCGGCTTGGCGTCGTCAGCCTTGGCCAGCAGCTCGCGCTCCCAGTCAGGCATGGGCTCCTCAGCGGCCTTCTCCTCGCCGGAGCGCCCGCTCGAGCGTTCCATGAGACCGGCAGCCACCGCGTCGGCGATCACGCGCGTCAGCAGGGCGACGGAACGAATGGCGTCGTCGTTGCCGGGAACGGCGAAGTCGACTTCGTCAGGATCACAGTTGGTGTCCAGGATGCCGACGATGGGGATGTGCAGCTTGCGCGCCTCGTCAACGGCGAGGTGCTCCTTCTTGGTGTCGACAATCCAGACAGCCTGCGGAGTGCGGCCCATGTCGCGGATACCACCGAGGGTGCGAGCGAGCTTGATCTTCTCGCGCTCGAGCTGCAGCAGTTCCTTCTTGGTGAGGCCGCTGGCGGGGACGTCCTCGAAGTCCATGACCTCAAGTTCCTTGAGACGCTGGATGCGCTTGGACATGGTCTGGAAGTTCGTGAGCATGCCTCCGAGCCAACGCTGGTTGACATACGGCATGCCGACGCGGGTGGCCTGTTCGGCAATGGCTTCCTGCGCCTGCTTCTTGGTACCGACGAAGAGCACCTGACCGCCACGGGCGACGGTGGACTTGACGAAGGCATAAGCCTTGTCGATGTAGCCCAGGGAAAGCTGGAGGTCAATGATGTAGATGCCGTTGCGCTCAGCGAAGATAAAGCGCTTCATCTTCGGGTTCCAGCGGCGGGTCTGGTGTCCGAAGTGAACTCCGGATTCCAGGAGTTGACGTGCGGTGACAACGGCCATGGCCGTATCCTTTCGCGGACGCTCGATCAAGCGCCCAAGTGTCGTGGCGGGGCTCAATGAGCCCTGCTCGGTGGTTGTTCAGAACCCCGGGTGGGGTCCTCCTGATGCACCCGGCGGCAGCAACCCAACCATGGAAGGCTGGGACCACGCGACCACCGGCGGTTTCCCGCGCAGCGCATGCGATGTCAACCGGCATGTCGATACCGGCTGCACCCGTGATCCTAGACGCTGTACCCCAAAGCGACCAACTCACGGGCATCCGTGATTCTCCCCACCTTCACGGATGAAATGGCGAAGGGCATCCGGGGACGACCACAGTAATGAGCATGCGACTCCTCCCACTGGTGCTCACCCTCTGCATCCTGCAGGCCTTCATCTCACCCGCGCATGCCAATCCCCTGCGATTGAAGGCGCCCGTCCCTGGCCGCGCCATTACTGTGTTCGACTCCTCCGCCACCAGATATTCGGCAGGGCATCGGGGGGTGGACCTCTCAGCCTCTCCTGGCGATCCGGTGTACGCCAGTGCAGCCGGGACAGTGTTTTTTGATGGCATCGTGGCCGGGCGTCCCACACTCTCTGTGGATCATGGCGGTGGGATTCGCACCACCTACACGCCCGCGGTGGCGAGCGTCGTGAAAGGAGAAAAAGTTGTCCAGGGGCAGCCACTGGGGACCGTCGGAGTTGATGAGCACTGTCGTTCCGCATGCCTTCATTGGGGGCTGACCGACGGGGTGGACTATTTCGATCCGCTGGCACAGCTCGCCACACCCGCAATCCGGCTGCTGCCCATGGGCAGCACACCTGCCCCACGAACAGCTCTGGTGCCGGCTGTGTCGCCAGGTGGACTGCCTGTGGCCGGCCGGATCAGTTCGCGATTCGGCATGCGGAAGCACCCCGTCACAGGTGTCTGGAAACTCCACGATGGAACCGACATCGCCGCTGCTTGTGGAACACCTGTTCAATCTGTGTGGGCAGGCACGGTCGTGAGCGCGTCCTTCCACTCAGCCTACGGATACCGGATCGTCGTGGAGCACGACGGACTTCGTAGCGCCTATGCACATATGGAGAGCTTCAGCGCGACGCGGGGAGACACAGTGATGCCGGGTCAACAACTGGGCCGCGTCGGATCCACAGGATTGTCGACTGGTTGTCATCTGCATTGGATGGTGTGGCGAGGCGGATCACTCATCGATCCACTCACCCTCACGGGCTGACCCTCCCCCGGTGGCGTCGGATCGCCTGTTCAGACGTCAGCCCCCAACCACTCAGTCGCATCGTCGAGGTAGCCCGTGGCCCGGGAAGGCCACCGCAATCGTTGGCCGCCGACGACTCCGGGTGGCGACACTGCTTCGACCTCACCGAGGGCGCTTCCCATGCGGGACAGCATTTCCTCTCGGCAATGCGGTGCGACGTCCGGGGCCTTTGGAGGTGGAGTATCAATCAAAAGCCCAGCAGTACGAGCAAGCGAGAGCATACGGATCTGTGTGCCGCCTTCGGTGTCTCTTCGGTGCAGTCCGTCGAGGGCGGCTGCGGCTGCGAGGTAGCCGGTGCCGTGATCCAGAACCTGACAGGGCAACACACCGGGCCTGCTCGGGGAGCCCTCGGCCTCAGCAATCCCCGTCGCCGCCTGGACGATGCTGTCGAACCCCCGACGCCCGGCCCATGGTCCGGTGTGTCCCCACGCGGCTAGTCGCACGACCACCAGACCGGGGTGTCGCTCAGCCAGATCCTCATCGGTCAGCCCGAACGTATCGAGTGATCCGGGTCGATACCCGCAGACCAGGACATCCGCGGCGGCCAGCAACAGGTGGAGAGTGTCGTATCCGCTGGGCAATCGGAAATCGAGTGCAGCTGATCGCTTTCCGAGCAGTGTGTCGGCAGGAAGGCCGGGAGCCATGTCCAGCCGGTCAGCGCGGTCCAAACGGAGCACGTCGGCCCCCAGAGCGCCCAGATAGCGGGTGCAGACAGGACCGGCTATGACGCGTGTCAGATCAAGCACCCTCACACCCTGCAGGGGTGAACCCGTCTTCACCGGTAAGTGGCCTCGGTCCCCGGGCAGGACACGGTTTCCGACGAGATCCTCCTGCCCAACGCTCAGTCCCTGCTCAGTGTTTCGCCACTCAGCAACGCTGCGGACAGCAACGGCGACGCCTCCCTGATCACATACTCGCTGTTCCACGTCCACAACAGACGAGTCCCGCACAGAGGAGAGCACTGCCTTTCGCACCACCTCAGGATCAGCGTTTTCCCTTACTCGCAGCGCGCGCAGCAGAGCTTCACGGTGCCAGGGATAGTTGGCGTGCGTCCTGACCCACCCATCGGCAGCGCGCCAGAAGGCCGACAAGGGCGCGAATCCCATTCCTGCAGCTTCGCCAGCCAGCACAAAACGTTTCTCGCTGCTCATCGCCTCCGCCACGTGGGCGCGCTCGATCGTTGCATCAATTGGTGTCCCGAGACGCTCAGACTGAGTTCTTGCGGCAGCCATCAGCGCCACGGACACGCAGGACAGAGCCACCTCTTCAACAGCCAACGCCGAAGGAAGCAGACCAGACTGCCCCTTCACTCGCAGACCTGTGGATTGCTGCGGCTCACCAGTCACCGCTGCCCAGAGATGACCCGTCAGTGTGTCCGCGGTGTGCATGGCCACAAACTATCTCGCACCGTGCTCTTCCCGCGCTGTCTCCAGCCATGGATGTGTCTTCATGGATGGGGCATGGTCAGGCACGTGGATGAGCCTGTTTGAAAGCGACCCGTAGCCGCTCAGCTGAGACGTGGGTATAGATCTGCGTCGTGGACACAGACGCATGCCCCAAAATCTCCTGCACGCTGCGCAGATCGGCGCCACCTTCCAGTAGATGGGTGGCCATCGCGTGCCGGAGTCCGTGCGGCCCCACCTCGGAACCGCTCGCCGATGTTGCTTCGTGTACCACGCGTCTGACCACTCGCGGATCAATCCGGCCGCCTCGTGCCCCCACGAAAAGTGCGTTGGAGGTCCTCGGCCCGGCCACCTGGAAGCGCTCCTTCCTCCACACCGCCACGGCACGACGCGCAGGTGCACCCAATGGGACTGATCTCTCTTTGTTGCCCTTGCCCACCACCCGCAGTAGACCGCGCTCCTCATCCACATCAGAGAGGTCCAGCGAACAGAGTTCCGCCACCCGAATGCCTCCTGCATAGAGGACTTCAAGAATCGCAAGATCGCGAATGGCGAGCGGACCTTCCTCGGATCTGGCCTGTACGGAGGCCATGGCATCAGCCACGTCCTTCTGCGCCGGAACGAGAGGCAGCCGTCGCGTCTTTTTGGGCGAGCGCAGCCGAACGCCTGGATCCTCATCGATGAGCGACTGTTCGCTCGCCCAAGCGAAAAACCCTCGGACTGCCGCCACCCTGCGCTGAATGGTTGAGGAGGAGGCACCTGCTTCCATCAACTGGGCCAGCCACCCTCGCAAAACCTGGAGGGTGACCTGCTGAGCGGGCATCGCCAACGCGTGAACCATCTGCCTCAAGTCACTGATGTAGGCGCGCACGGTGTTGGTGGACAACCGTCGACCGAGGCGCAGATAGGCTTCATACTCCTCCAGCAGCACATCCCAGGCGACCCGTGTCATGCACACAGTGTGCACCGACGGCATACTGGATGTGAGAACAAACTCGCGGCCACAACAGGAGAACCACATGTCGACAGACCTGACTTCCGGGGGCTCGATCCTCCCCATTACCCGCTGGGGAACCCCCGTGATGCACACCCCGACGAAGAGGGTGACGGAGTTCGGCGACGAGTTGCACACGCTTGTGCGTGACATGTTTGCCACAATGCGCGAGGCCCAGGGAGTCGGATTGGCCGCAACCCAGGTGGGGGTGGATCTTGCCGTGTTCATCTACGAGTGCCCCGATGACGAGGATCGTATTCACACCGGTGTTGTGTGCAATCCCGAGGTGGAGCTGCCCACCGGCAAGGCTCGTCAACTCGAAGCGGGCGACGAAGGATGTCTGTCCCATCCTGGCGGCTACCAGTCCCTGTCACGGCCCAATTGGGCGCGTTGCACGGGCCAGGACGCGGATGGCAACCCTGTTGAGCTGGAGGGTACTGGCTTCCTCGCTCGCTGTTTCCAGCACGAGACGGATCATCTGAACGGCACTGTCTTTGGCGACCGCCTCTCCACACGATCCCGGCGGAAGCTTGACGAGCAGGTCAGGGACATGGCTTATCGCTATCCGGACGACTGGCCGGTTTCGCCGAAGAGAACATCAGAGGCAGGGATTGCATCCTCCTGAAACAACCGGGGATACCGCTCAGGATCGACACCATGGAGGCCCGCTGCCACAAGGCTGCGGGCCTCTCTCGTTGCTGGCCGGCCGCAGCGGCGCGCGCCATGATGAACGACCACCACAAACCGGACGATTGTTCTGTCCGTGGCGCCAGCGCCCTACCGGAGCTTTGCACGTGAAACCTCCAACACCCTGGCGCAAGCCAGTAGTCCCTGTGTGGTGACATTGCGTCCCATGGCGGTTAAGCTCGGGGTCCCCACCGGCTCAAAGACTGCGCCTGTGGAAGGTAGTTCACACAGAAGGTGAGATTTTCTTGCTTCGCAGACGACCATTGGCGGTCTTGTCCGTCACGGCACTGGCCCTTTCAGGATTCGGGGCCCTGGCCCTCAACACCACTGCTCAAGCAGCGCCAGCATCAGATCTGATGTTCAGCGTCTACATCGAGGGCAGCGGCCAGAACAAGGCCCTTGAGATTTACAACCCCACGGATGCGGCGGTGAACCTTGGGGACTACACCGTGGAACTTTTCTCCAACGGCAGTACCACCAGCACCAACACCGAGCGCTTCAGTGATGAGGAGTTGGCCGCCGGCGGCCACTACGTCATCTACAACTCAAACGCCCCGGATGCGCTCAAGTCTCTTGGTGACAAGGGCTCGTCAGCGGCGAACTACAACGGGAACGACGCGTTGGTCCTGTCCAAGGGCGAGACAACACTTGACTCCATCGGTCAGGTCGGCGTCGATCCCGGCAGTGTGTGGAGCAGCGGTGACATCAGCACCGGAGAACAGACCCTGACCAAGACTGGCTGTGAGGTCGATGCAACTCGCGACGATGCATATGACCCGGCACAGTTCTTCTTCTCGGGGCCCCAGGACGATTTCAGCACACTCGGACGGTTCACGTGCGAAGGTTTGACCGACCCCGAGGAAGTGGATCCGCCCGACGAGATTGAGGGAATTTCCC